>NZ_JBEPNE010000002.1:0-549170 GCF_040546125.1 Pseudomonas sp. UYEF17 | reverse complement strand
ACCAGTCGGCGGTCATCGGCCTGGTCGCCGACGTTCAGCGGCAAGGCACCGAAGACACTGCCGGCGGAAACCCGCTGCAGGCCGTTGACGCGGATATCGGAGATGGTGAAGGACTCGGCGTGAACTTCAGCGATCATCAGTGCGGACATGACCGCAGTTAGCAGCAGACGTTTCATGAAGTCCTTTTATTCCAACTGGCAATAAACAGCCCGCCGCAACAAGACGGCAGGTTTCGCAATTGAGCGAAGCTTTATAGTCGACCCAGATCGTTGATCAGGGCGAGCAACATCACCCCTATGACCAAACTGATACCGATCTGGACCCCCCAACCTTGCACCCGATCCGACAGCGGACGACCGCGCGCCCACTCGACCAGGTAAAACAGCAAATGCCCCCCATCCAGAACCGGGATGGGCAGCAGGTTAAGAACCCCCAGGCTTATGCTCAGGTAGGCCAGGAAATTCAGGAAATCCCCCACGCCGGACTGGGCTGAAGCGCCCGCCACTTTAGCAATGGTTATCGGTCCGCTCAAGTTTTTTACCGAGAGCTCCCCGAACAGCATTTTCTTCAGCGATTCAAGGGTCAGGACGCTCATGTTCCAGGTGCGTGACAAGCCCTCACCCACCGCATCCAGCGGGCCGTAGCTGACTTCGCGGAGCATGTTGGCAGGCCATTCGCCACCTTTTACCCCGGCGCCAAGATAGCCGCCGGCCGCCTTGCCCTCGCCCTTGCGCGCCAGGGTGACCGGGACGTCCAGCGCAGCACCATCGCGCTCGACACGCACCACAACCTTGGCTTGCGGGCGGGCCCGCACGGCATCGACCACCTGCTGCCATTCGCTCACTGCCACGCCATCGAGGGCCAGCAGCTTGTCACCGGTTTTAAGGCCCGCAGCGGCAGCCGGCCCCTTCGGATCGATCTCGGCCAACACCGGCACGATCGCCGGGCGCCAAGGGTGCAGCCCAAGGGACTGGATCGGGTCCGGCTCGTCGGCGCCCTTGAGCCAGCTGTCCAGCTTCACCTGCAGCTGGCGCTCGGCGCTGGCGCCCTCTTCACGCACGCCAACCTGCAGGGTGCCGCTCTCGCCCAGGCGGCGAACCAGTTGCAGGTTGACTGCAGACCAACCATTGGTCGGCTTGCCGTCGACGGAGACTATTTCCTGACCTGCGGTCAGGCCTGCCGATGCTGCCAGGCTGCCGGCATCGACCGCACCGATCACCGGGCGGATCTGCTGGGTACCCAGCATCGCCAGCACCCAGAAGAACAGGATGGCCAGCAGGAAGTTGGCAACCGGGCCCGCCGCGACGATCGCGATGCGCTGGCGCACGGACTTGCGGTTGAACGACTGCTCGATCAGCGCCGGCGGCACGTCACCCTCGCGCTCGTCGAGCATCTTGACGTAACCACCCAGCGGGATCGCAGCGACCACGAACTCGGTGCCATGGCGGTCATGCCAGCGCAGCAGCGGCGTGCCGAAGCCCACCGAGAAGCGCAGCACCTTGACACCGCAGCGGCGTGCCACCCAGAAGTGGCCGAATTCATGGAAAGTGACCAGTACACCCAAGGCTACGAGGGTGCCGATAATCATGTAGAGCGCTGTCATATCCATCTCCGAATGATGTTCAGCGGGCTGGCATCATGCCCAGCCCCCTCGTGAACCGTGGCGGGCCTGCATCAGCGACCGTGACGCCTCAGCCACTCACGGGAAAGCTCCCGGGCACGCTGGTCGGCGGCGAACACCGCATCCAGCGACGGCAGCGGTACGACGGGCTCCTGATCGAGCACCTGTTCGATCATACCCGCGATCTCCGGGAAGCGGATACGCCGCTGGAGAAATGCCTCGACCGCAACCTCGTTGGCCGCATTGAGCACGGCCGGTGCGCTGTTGCCGGCCTCGGCAGCCTGCCGCGCCAGGCGCAGGCAAGGGAAGCGCTGTTCGTCGGGCGCCTGGAAATCCAGACGGGCGATGGCAAACAGGTCCAGCGGTGCCACCCCGGAATCGATCCGCTCGGGCCAGGCCAGGGCGTTGGCGATGGGTGTGCGCATGTCCGGGTTACCCAGCTGCGCCAGCACCGAACCGTCGACATAATCCACCAGGGAGTGGATCACGCTCTGCGGGTGCACCACCACCTCGACCTTGGCCGGTGCCGCATCGAACAACCAGCAGGCCTCGATCAGTTCCAGGCCCTTGTTCATCATGCTCGCCGAATCCACGGAAATCTTGCGCCCCATGGACCAGTTGGGGTGCGCGCAGGCCTGTTCCGGGGTGACATCCAGCAGCGCCTCGACGGGGGTCTCGCGGAACGGGCCACCGGAGGCGGTGAGCAGGATCCGGCGTACGCCGACGGCACTCAGGCCGCGCGCGTAGTCGCCGGGCATGCATTGGAAAATCGCATTGTGCTCGCTGTCGATCGGCAGCAGCACGGCGCCACTGCGCCGCACTGCCTCCATGAACAGCGCGCCGGACATCACCAGCGCCTCCTTGTTGGCCAGCAACACCTTCTTGCCCGCCTCGACCGCCGCCAGGGTGGGGCGCAGGCCGGCGGCGCCGACGATGGCCGCCATCACTGCGTCCACTTCCGACGCAGAAGCCACCTGGCACAGCCCGGCCTCGCCTTCCAGCACCTCGGTAGCGCAGCCCGCCGCTACCAGGCTTTCGCGCAGTCGCGCGGCCGCCTCGGCGCTCGGCACCACGGCGAATGCCGGGCGATGGCGCACGCACAGGACCTGCAATTCGTCGATACGCGAATAGCCACTCAGGGCGAACACCTGGTAGCGGTCGGGATGGCGCGCGATGACATCCAGCGTGCTCAGGCCGATGGAGCCGGTGGCCCCGAGCACGGTAATACGCTGCGGACGACTCACATCACACCCCATTCGGCGGCCCACAGCAGCACGGCGAAAATCGGGATCGCCGCAGTCAGGCTGTCGATGCGGTCGAGCACCCCGCCATGGCCGGGCAACAGGTTGCTGCTGTCCTTGATGCCGGAACGGCGCTTGAACATGCTTTCGGTCAGGTCACCGACCACCGAAGACATGACCACCAGCGCGGCACCCAGCAGGCCCAGCAGGATCTGGCCGAAGCCCCAGTCGCGGCTGATACCGACCACCAGGGTGATCACCAGGCTGACCGCCAGGCCGCCATACACGCCTTCCCAGCTCTTGCCGGGGCTGACCTGAGGCGCCAGCTTGCGCTTGCCGAAGGCACGTCCGGAGAAGTACGCGCCAATATCGGCAGCCCACACCAACACCATGACCGACAGGATCAGCCAGTTACCCAGCGGCCAGTGCTTGAGCAGCACCAGCCCCTGCCAGGCCGGCAGCAATACCAGCAGGCCGATCAGCAACCGGCAGGCGGCACTGGCCCACAGCTCGCTGCTGCGCGGGTAGGTAAGCACCAGCCAGGTGGCCAACCCCCACCAGATCACCGCAGCGCCCAGCACCCAGGGCGCCAGCTCCGGAAGGATGTACAGCAACATCAGCGCTCCGGCGACGACCACGGCATAGGCGATGCGCAGTGGCTGGGCCATGAGCCCGGCCAGGCGCGCCCACTCCCAGGCGCCGAGGGTCACCACGAAGCCGATGAACAGGGCGAAATCCCCACCGTTGAGCAGGAAGAAGCCACCCAGCGCGATCGGCAGCAGGATCAGCGCGGTAATGATGCGTTGTTTAAGCATTAAGCACGAGCTCCAGCCTCGACCTGCTCGCTGGTCTTACCGAAGCGGCGCTGGCGCGAAGCGAAATCGGCCAGGGCGTTGCGCATGGCCTCGTGTTTGAAGTCCGGCCAGTACAGGTCGGAGAAGTACAGCTCGGCGTAGGCCAGCTGCCACAACAGGAAGTTGCTGATGCGGTGCTCGCCACCAGTGCGGATGCACAGGTCCGGCAGCGGCAGCTCGCCGGTTGCCAGGCAGGTCTGCAGCAGGCCCGGGGTGATGTCTTCCGGGCGCAGGTGCCCGGCTTGCACTTCCCGCGCCAGCCGCTGGGCGGCCTGGGCGATGTCCCACTGGCCACCGTAGTTGGCCGCGATCTGCAGGATGAAGCGGTTGTTGCCGGCGGTGAGCGCCTCGGCCTCGCGCATGGCGGCTTGCAGCTCGGGATGGAAACGCGAACGGTCACCGATGATACGCAGGCTGATGTTGTTCTCGTTGAGGCGCTTGGCCTCGCGGCGCAGGGCCGAGAAGAACAGCTCCATCAGCGCACCGACCTCTTCGGCGGGACGCTGCCAGTTCTCACTGGAGAAGGCGAACAGGGTCAGCACCTCGACCCCGGACTCGGCACAGACTTCGATGACCGCGCGAACGGCGTCGACACCCGCCTTGTGCCCGGCAACGCCGGGCAACAGGCGCTTTTTCGCCCAGCGGTTGTTGCCATCCATGATGATCGCGACATGACGCGGCACCGAGGACGGCGCCGCTGGCTTGGTCTTTTCCATTAAAAAACCCCGGCCTTAGACGGCCATCAGGTCCTTTTCCTTGGCTTTGAAGGCGGCATCGACCTCGGCAACGTACTTGTCGGTCAGTTTCTGGATCTCGTCAGCGGCGCGACGCTCTTCGTCTTCGCTGATTTCCTTGTCCTTGGTCAGCTTCTTCAGGTCGGCCAGGGCGTCACGGCGCACGTTGCGCACGGCTACCTTGGCATCCTCGGCAACGCCGCTGGCCTGCTTGGTGTAGCCCTTGCGGGTTTCCTCGGTCAGGGCCGGCATCGGCACACGGATGGTGGTGCCGGCGCTGGACGGGTTCAGGCCCAGGTCGGAGGTGAGGATGGCCTTCTCGATGGCGGCGCTGAGGTTCTTGTCGTGGGCGACGATCTTCAGGGTGCGGGCATCTTCGACGGTGATCGCGGCCACCTGGTTCAGCGGCATCTCGCTACCCCAGGCCGGGACCTTGACGCTGTCCAGGATGCTCGGGTGGGCGCGACCGGTGCGGATTGCCGCCAGGTTGCGGGCCAGGGCCTCGAGGGACTTGGTCATGCGCTCCTGCGCGTCTTTCTTGATGTCGTTGATCATGCTTGGCCTTCCTCGATCAGAGTACCTTCAGCGCCACCCACCACGATGTTCAGCAGGGCGCCAGGCTTGTTCATGTTGAATACCCGCAATGGCATCTTGTGGTCACGGCACAGGCAGATTGCGGTCAGGTCCATCACACCCAGCTTGCGATCCAGGACCTCGTCGTAGGTCAGGTGATCGAACTTCTCGGCATGCGGGTCCTTGAATGGATCGGCAGTGTACACACCATCGACCTTGGTCGCCTTCAGCACCACGTCGGCATCGATTTCGATGGCGCGCAGGCAGGCCGCGGAGTCGGTGGTGAAGAACGGGTTGCCGGTACCGGCGGAGAAAATTACCACATCCCCGGAGTTGAGGTGGCGAATAGCTTTGCGACGATCGTAATGATCGGTGACACCGACCATGGAAATGGCCGACATGACCAGGGCCGGGATGTTCGAGCGCTCCAGCGCGTCGCGCATGGCCAGGCCGTTCATCACGGTGGCCAGCATGCCCATGTGGTCACCGGTGACGCGGTCCATGCCGGCTGCGCTGAGCGCGGCGCCGCGGAACAGGTTGCCACCACCGATCACCAGGCCGACCTGGACACCGATCCCTACCAGCTGGCCAACTTCGAGGGCCATGCGATCCAGCACTTTCGGGTCGATCCCGAAGTCTTCCGAGCCCATCAGGGCCTCGCCGCTAAGTTTGAGCAAAATGCGTTTATAGCGAGGTTGGCGACCACTCACCTGCTGAGCCATTGCGAGTCTCTCCTGCGGCGTACTTTTAGAAAATTCGTGCGGACTGTTTGCAGCCTGCTAACTGTAGCGTGGCACCGTTTTGGTGCCAGCGGCGGCAGGTTTTATAAACCCTTCGCCGTTTTGACAAAGAGGCTGCGCGCGTGAGCGGGCAGCCTCTTCGGGGCGACAGACGGGGCTGTCTTACTGCTTGGCAGCAGCTACCTGAGCGGCAACTTCAGCAGCGAAGTCGTCGACTGGCTTCTCGATGCCTTCGCCTACTTTGAAGTAGGTGAAGGAAACGATTTCAGCACCGGCTTTCTTGGCCAGCTCGCCAACCTTGACTTCCGGGTTCATGACGAAGGCTTGCTCGACCAGCGAGGCTTCGGCCAGGAACTTCGAGATACGACCTTTGATCATGTTCTCGACGATGTTTTCCGGCTTGCCGGCGATCTTGTCAGCGTTCAGCTGCAGGAAGACGCCCTTCTCGCGCTCGATGGCTTCGGCCGATACTTCCGACGGCAGCAGGAACTCAGGGTTCGAAGCTGCAACGTGCATGGCGATGTTCTTGGCCAGATCGACGTCGCCGCCTTTCAGGACAACGGCAGCGCCGATCTTGTTGCCGTGCAGGTAGGCACCGACAACGTCACCTTCAACGCGCACCAGGCGACGGATGTTGACGTTCTCGCCGCACTTGGCAACCAGGGCTTCACGAGCAGCTTCACGCGAGGCGATCAGCGGAGCAGCGTCGGTCAGCTTCTGGGCGAAGGCTTCTTCGATGCTGTCGGCAACGAAGTTCTTGAAGTCGTCTTGCAGGGCCAGGAAGTCGGTCTGCGAGTTCACTTCCAGCAGGACGGCGGATTTACCGTCGGTCTTGACGGCGATAGCGCCTTCAGCAGCGACGTTGCCAGCCTTTTTGGCGGCCTTGATGGCGCCCGAGGCACGCATGTCGTCAATGGCTTTTTCGATGTCGCCGCCGGCCTTTTCCAGGGCCTTCTTGCAATCCATCATGCCTTCGCCGGTACGCTCGCGCAGTTCTTTGACCAGCGCTGCAGTAATTGCTGCCATTTCAAAATCCTCTTGGAAAGTTTTTCAACCATTCCACCCGTTCGTCACGGGCGTTCAATTCTGCAAATCCGCTGTGTTTATCTCAGCGAGCCCATGATGCGGGGCCGATGCTGACAGCAGGATTTCAAGGTGGCAAAAAGGGGGCAGAGCCCCCTTTTTGCGTGCCAAGTCGACGCTAGCGTCTAATTACTCGGCAGCAGGTGCAGCCGCTTCTTCAGCGTAAACTTCGGTGCCGCCGGCAACGTTGTTACGGCCGCGGATGACTGCGTCAGCCATCGAAGTCATGTACAGCTCGATAGCGCGGATGGCGTCATCGTTACCTGGGATGATGTAGTCAACACCTTCCGGGCTGCTGTTGGTATCGACAACGCCGATAACCGGGATGCCCAGCTTGTTGGCTTCGGTGATCGCGATGCGCTCGTGATCAACGTCGATAACGAACAGAGCGTCTGGCAGACCGCCCATGTCCTTGATGCCGCCCAGGCTGCGATCCAGTTTTTCCAGGTCGCGGGAGCGCATCAGGGCTTCTTTCTTGGTCAGCTTGGCGAAAGTGCCGTCTTCGGCCTGGGTTTCCAGGTCGCGCAGACGCTTGATCGAAGCGCGGATGGTCTTGTAGTTGGTCAGCATGCCGCCCAACCAACGGTGGTCAACGTACGGCGAACCGCAACGAGCAGCTTGCTCGGCGACGATCTTGCCGGCGGAACGCTTGGTGCCGACGAACAGGATCTTGTTCTTGCCCTGGGCCAGGCGCTCTACGAACGACAGAGCGTCGTTGAACATTGGCAGGGTTTTTTCCAGGTTGACGATGTGGATCTTGTTACGCGCGCCGAAAATGTACTTGCCCATTTTCGGGTTCCAGTAACGGGTCTGGTGGCCGAAGTGCACACCGGCCTTCAGCATATCGCGCATGTTGACTTGGGACATGATAGTTCCTTGATAAGTCGGGTTGGGCCTCCACGTATCCCAATGACCAACCCGCGAATTCTGCAACTCGGGGCACCCAGGTCATCGTGTCGACACGTGTGTGGGTTAAGTGCTGACGGGGTCGTCCCCGAAAGCGGCGCATTTTATACCACAGACCGCGGCCGAACGGAACCCGGATACTGTTGCGTCCGTCAGCGGTTTTTGCAGCACCCCGGCTTTCGCGCCAGAATGCCAGCTGTAGACAGCAGCATGGCCGCCTTTATCCCGACCGATCGGCGCCCTGCTCTGCTAGAATCCGGCCTTTCCCGTTTGTTCGCGCCGCATGCGGCGCTGTAGAGAGCCTGTAATGACCGTCACCATCAAGACCGCAGAAGACATCGAGAAGATGCGCATCGCTGGCCGCCTGGCCGCCGACGTGCTGGAAATGATCGAGGAACACGTCAAGCCCGGTGTCACCACCGAAGAGCTGGACCGCCTGTGCCACGACTACATCGTCAACGTCCAGCAGGCCATCCCGGCACCGCTCAACTACAAGGGCTACCCGAAGTCGATCTGCACCTCGATCAACCATGTGGTCTGCCACGGCATCCCCAACGACAAGCCGCTCAAGGACGGTGACACGCTGAACATCGACGTCACCGTGATCAAGGACGGCTACCACGGCGACACCAGCCGCATGTTCCACGTCGGCACCGTGCCGGTATGGGCCGAGCGCCTGTCCAAGGTCACCCAGGAGTGCATGTACAAGGCCATCGAACTGGTCAAGCCGGGCTGCCGCCTGGGCGACATCGGCGAAGTGATCCAGAAGCACGCTGAAAAGAACGGCTTCTCGGTGGTGCGCGAGTTCTGCGGCCATGGCATCGGCAAGGTGTTCCACGAAGAGCCGCAGATCCTGCACTACGGCCGCGCCGGCACCGGCATGGAGCTGAAGGAAGGCATGACCTTCACCATCGAGCCGATGATCAACCAGGGCAAGGCCGACACCAAGGTGCTGGGCGACGGCTGGACCGCCATCACCAAGGACCGCAAGCTCTCGGCCCAGTGGGAGCACACCCTGGTGGTGACCGCGACCGGCTACGAGATCTTCACCCTGCGCAAGGACGACACCATCCCGCGCACCTCGGCCTGACCGCACTCCCACAGGCCACCCCCACGACAGGAACGTGACGCGATGCCCCAGGTGGACCCCGAGCTGTTCGACCGCGGCCAGTTCCAGGCGGAACTGGCCCTCAAGGCGAGCCCCATCGCCGCCTTCAAGAAAGCCATCCGCCAGGCCGGCGAGGTGCTTGACAAGCGTTTCCGCAGTGGCAGCGAAATCCGCCCACTGATCGAGGCCCGCGCCTGGCTCGTCGACAACATCCTGCAACAGGCCTGGAACCAGTTCGACTGGGGCGACCAGAGCGGCATCGCCCTGGTCGCGGTGGGTGGCTACGGGCGCGGTGAGCTGCACCCGCATTCGGACATCGACCTGCTGATCCTGCTGGGTGCTGCCGAACACGAGCAGTATCGCGATGCCATCGAGCGGTTTCTCACCCTGCTGTGGGACATCGGCCTGGAAGTGGGCCAGAGCGTGCGCACCGTCGACGAGTGCGCCGAGCAGGCCCGTGCCGACCTGACGGTCATCACCAACCTGATGGAAAGCCGCACCATTGCCGGCCCCGAGGCCCTGCGCCAGCGCATGCTGGAGGTGACCAGCACTGCGCACATGTGGCCGAGCAAGGACTTCTTCCTGGCCAAGCGGGCCGAACTCAAGGCCCGCCACCACAAGTACAACGACACCGAGTACAACCTCGAACCCAATGTGAAAGGTTCGCCCGGCGGCCTGCGCGACATCCAGACAGTGCTGTGGGTGGCCCGCCGCCAGTACGGCACCCTCAACCTGCACGCGCTGGCCGGCGAAGGTTTCCTGCTGGAAAGCGAGAACGAACTGCTGGCTTCGTCCCAGGACTTCCTGTGGAGGGTGCGCTACGCCTTGCACATGCTGGCCGGGCGCGCCGAGGATCGCCTGCTGTTCGACCACCAGCGCAGCATCGCCGCGCTGCTGGGCTACAGCGACGACAACCCCAAGCGGGCGATCGAGCAGTTCATGCAGCAGTACTACCGGGTGGTGATGAGCATCAGCCAGCTGTGCGACCTGATCATCCAGCACTTCGAGGAGGTCATCCTCGCCGATGACGACAGCGGCACTACCCAGCCGCTGAACGCGCGCTTCCGCCTGCATGACGGCTACATAGAAGCGGCCAGGCCGAACGTGTTCAAGCGCACGCCGTTCGCCATGCTGGAAATCTTCGTGCTGATGGCCCAGCACCCCGAGATCAAGGGCGTACGCGCCGATACCGTGCGGCTGCTGCGCGAGCACCGGCACCTGATCGACGATACCTTCCGCACCGATATCCGCAACACCAGCCTGTTCATCGAGCTGTTCAAGTGCGAAATCGGCATCCACCGCAACCTGCGGCGGATGAACCGCTACGGCATCCTCGGCCGCTACCTGCCGGAGTTCGGCCTGATCGTCGGGCAGATGCAGCACGACCTGTTCCACATCTATACGGTCGATGCGCACACCCTCAACCTCATCAAGCACCTGCGCAAGCTGCAATACACGCCGGTGTCCGAGAAATTCCCGCTGGCCAGCAAGCTCATGGGCCGCCTGCCCAAGCCCGAGCTGATCTACCTGGCCGGCCTGTACCACGACATCGGCAAGGGCCGCCAGGGCGACCATTCCGAGCTGGGCGCCGTGGATGCGCAGAAGTTCTGCGAGCGCCACCAGTTGCCAGCCTGGGACAGCCGGCTGATCGTCTGGCTGGTGCAGAACCACCTGGTGATGTCGACCACCGCCCAGCGCAAGGACCTGTCCGACCCTCAGGTGATCAACGATTTTGCCCTGCACGTGGGCGACGAGACGCGCCTGGACTACCTGTACGTGCTGACCGTGGCCGATATCAACGCCACCAACCCCAGCCTGTGGAACTCGTGGCGGGCCAGCCTGCTGCGCCAGCTGTACACCGAGACCAAGCGCGCCCTGCGCCGTGGCCTGGAAAACCCGCTGGACCGCGAGGAGCAGATTCGCCAGACCCAATCGGCGGCGCTGGATATCCTGGTGCGCGAAGGCACCGACCCGGACGACGTCGAGCAGCTGTGGTCGCAGCTGGGCGATGACTACTTCCTCAAGCACACCGCCGCCGACGTGGCCTGGCACAGTGACGCGATCCTCCAGCAGCCGGCCGATGGCGGGCCGCTGGTGCTGATCAAGGAAACCACCCAGCGCGAGTTCGAGGGTGGCACGCAGATCTTCATCTATGCCCCCGACCAGCACGACTTTTTCGCCGTGACGGTGGCGGCCATGTCGCAGCTGAACCTGAACATTCATGACGCGCGGATCATCACCTCGAGCAGCCAGTTCACCCTCGACACCTACATCGTGCTGGACAACGACGGCGGCTCGATCGGCGACAACCCGCAGCGGGTCAAGCAGATTCGCGACGGCCTGACCGAAGCGCTGCGCAACCCCGAGGACTACCCGACCATCATCCAGCGCCGGGTACCGCGCCAGCTCAAGCACTTCGACTTCCCGCCACAGGTGACCATCCTCAACGATGCCCAGCGGCCGGTGACCATCCTCGAAATCACCGCGCCCGACCGCCCAGGCCTGCTGGCCCGGCTGGGGCGGATCTTCCTGGAGTTCGACCTGTCGCTGCAGAACGCCAAGATCGCCACCCTTGGCGAGCGGGTGGAAGACGTGTTCTTCATCACCGATGCCGACAACCAGCCGCTGTCCGACCCACAGCTGTGCAGCCGACTGCAGGAAGCCATCGTCCAGCAGCTGCAGGCCGGCCAGGCCAGCGATGCCAGCCCCACCCGCGTGACCTTTTAACGACTAGACGATTGACGAGACCTTGCGCCGATGAACCATGCCTTGACCCAGCTTCAGCCCTACCCGTTCGAGAAACTCCGTGCCCTGCTGGGCAGCGTTGCACCTGCGGCGGACAAGCGCGCCATCGCCCTGTCGATCGGTGAGCCGAAGCACGAATCGCCGGCGTTCGTCGCCCAGGCCATGGCCGATAACCTCGACAAGCTGGCGGTGTACCCGAGCACCATCGGCCTGCCCGCCCTGCGCCAGGCCATTGGCCAGTGGTGCGAGCGGCGCTTCGGCGTACCGGCCGGCTGGCTGGATGCCGACCGCCACATCCTGCCGGTCAACGGCACCCGTGAAGCGCTGTTCGCCTTCACCCAGGCCGTGATCAACCGCGCCGATGACGGCCTGGTGGTCAGCCCCAACCCGTTCTACCAGATCTACGAAGGCGCAGCGCTGCTGGCCGGTGCCACCCCGCACTACCTGCCGTGCCTGGAAAGCAACGGTTTCAACCCCGACTTCGACGCCGTGCCGGCTGAAGTGTGGAAGCGTTGCCAGATCCTGTTCCTGTGCTCGCCGGGCAACCCCACCGGCGCACTGGTGCCGATGGACACCCTGAAGAAGCTGATTGCCCTGGCCGACGAGCACGACTTCGTGATTGCCGCCGACGAGTGCTACAGCGAGCTGTACTTCGACGAGGATGCCCCGCCACCAGGCCTGCTGACTGCCTGTGCGGAACTGGGCCGCAGCGACTTCAAGCGCTGCGTGGTATTCCACAGCCTGTCCAAGCGCTCCAACCTGCCGGGCCTGCGCTCGGGCTTCGTCGCCGGTGACGCCGAGATCATCAAGCCGTTCCTGCTGTACCGTACCTATCACGGCTGCGCCATGCCGGTACAAACCCAGCTGGCCAGCATCGCTGCCTGGCAGGACGAGGCGCATGTGCGCGAGAACCGCGACCAGTACCGCGCCAAGTACGATGCCGTGCTGGATATCCTGCAGCCGGTGCTGGACGTGCAGCGCCCGGATGGCAGCTTCTACCTGTGGGCCAAGGTGCCCGGCGGCGATGCCGAGTTCACTCGCGACCTGTTCGAGGCCCAGCATGTGACGGTGGTGCCGGGGTCGTACCTGTCGCGCGAAGTGGATGGCGTGAACCCGGGCGCCGGGCGTGTGCGCATGGCACTGGTTGCACCGCTGGCCGAGTGCATCGAGGCGGCGGAGCGGATTCGCGAGTTCCTGCAGAACCGCTGATTCGACAGGGGCCGTACAACTCTCGAGTGTTGTGCAGTACCTGTAGGAGCGGGTTTACCCGCGAACACCGGCACAGCCGGTGCCATGCACCGCGTCGCCTGATTCGCGGGTAAACCCGCTCCCACAGGGCCGCAAAGCGGCCCCCTGCGGTCTACCTGACTGACCCTAGGTTCGCTTCACTCATATCCAGCTCACCCAGCACCTGCCGCACCACTTCATCCCCCACCAGATGCTGGCGATGCAGCTCATACAGCTCCAGCCGCTGCGCCCGCAGCGCCCGCAAGCGCAAACGCCGCTCCAGCAGGTCCATCTGCTCGGCCAGCGCCTTGGCTTCGGCACTGTCGTTGTAGCTGTCCAGCTCATCGCGGTATTCCGCCATCAAGCGCGCCTTCAACTCGGTCGCCAGGGTCGCCTGCGCGGCATCCTGCGGCGCATTGCTGTCGATCACTTCCTCTGCCTCCAGCGCATGGATCGCCGCCTCGGCCGTGCGTCGCCAGGCCTCCTGCACTTCCTGGTGCAAGCGCTCGTCCGGGCTCTTGGTCACCCCGCGCAGCAACAGCGGCAACGCGATACAGGCACTGATCAACGACAGCAGAATCACCCCGGCCGCAATGAAGATCAGCAGGTCACGCTCCGGGAAGGCCTTGCCTGCTCCCATCAACAACGGAATCGACATCACGCCGGCCAGGGTGACCGCACCGCGCACACCACCCAGGGTCAGCAACCAGCAGGAGCGCGCCGTGGGCATCAGCACCAGCGCCGGCTTGCCGCGCCAGCGGCGTACCACACCGATCGAGCGCCAGATGCTCTGGACCCAGATGAACCGCAGCAAGATCAGCGCCACAAAGATCGCCACCACGTCCAGGCAGCGCCAGGCCAGGGTCGGCCAAACGGTGGGCTCATGGCTGACCACGGCCTTGATGATGTCCGGCAACTGCAAGCCCAGCAGCAGGAAGATCAGGCCGTTGAAAGCGAACTCCAGCAGTGACCACACGCTGCGGTTGAGCAGGCGCGTGCTGGTCTGCCGTGGCAGCAGGTCGAGCCAGCTCTGCATCATGCCAGCCGCTACCGCCGAAAGGATGCCCGACACGCCCAGGCGCTCGGCCAGCACGTAGGCAGCGAACGGCAGCAGCAACATGAACACCACGTGGGTGGCCGGGTCGTCCCAGCCGCGAGCGATCATCCAGGCACGCAGGCGGCCGATCAGCCAGCTGAGTGCCACGCCCACCGCCAGGCCGCCCAGGGCGACCAGTACGAAGCTGAAGCTTGCGTCGGTCAGCGAGAACACCCCGGTGATCGCCGCCGCCAGGGCGAACTTGAAGGTCACCAGGCCCGAGGCATCGTTCATCAGGGCCTCGCCCTGGAGCATGTGCATCAGCGGGGTGGGCAGGCGGTCCTGGGTAATGGCCGAAACCGCCACGGCGTCGGTTGGCGACAACACTGCGGCCAGGGCGAAGGCCACGGGCAGCGGGATGCTCGGCAGCAGCCAGTGAATGAAGTAACCGGCCCCGACCACGGTAAACAGCACCAGGCCCACGGCCAGCGCCACCACCGGCCCACGAATGCGCCACAACTCGCGCTTGGGAATGCGCCAGCCGTCGGCGAACAGCAACGGCGGCAGGAACAGGAACAGGAACAGCTCGGGGTCCAGTGCCACATGCAGGCCCAGTGTCGGCCACGCAAGCAAGGCGCCGGCGGCGATCTGTACCAGCGGCAAGGGCAGCGGAATCATGCGGCCGACCAGCTTCGACACGCTGACCAGCGTCAGCAGGATGAGGACGGTGTAGGCGGACTGCATCCGGGAAAGCTTCCTTTGTGAACCAGAAACGACAACAGGGCGAAACATCGCCATTGAAACAATATGTTAGCGGCGATGGGGGAATCGGGGCCGCTGCACGATAGTCGCAGGTGGCGGTTGAATATGTAACATGATGATACTGCGGTTTGTCGGTGGCGCAGGCTCGACCCCTTATCGCCCGGCAGATGCATGCCTGAGTCTTGCAGTGCCTGTGAGATCGAGCGCCGCCCGCGCGGCGCTTCGCAGCACAAGGCTGCTCCTACATCTGTTTCGGGCCAATTAATCCTGTGAGGTTTGTGCGCGAACGCTTTGGCGTATGGCTCGATATCGCGTTGTACGAACAAGGCGGTCGCGTGCACTGGCACAGGCGTTACTGGCCCGAAACAGATGTAGGAGCAGCCTTGTGCTGCGAAGCGCCGCGCGGGCGGCGCTCGGTCTCCGACACACTGCAAGACCCAAGACATGCACACCCGTGGCGCTCACAGGATCGTTCCCGCATAATCCCGCGACTGAAATCGGAAAACGGAGAGATTGGGGCAGCCTGTGATCCCCAATGTACACAAATGACCTACACGCTCTACGGCATCAAAGCCTGTGACACCATGAAAAAGGCACGTACCTGGCTCGAAGACCAGGCCATCGCCTACGAATTCCACGACTACAAGGCCCAAGGCATCGACCGTGACAGCCTGAACCGCTGGTGCGACGAACACGGCTGGGAAGTCATCCTCAACCGTGCCGGCACCACCTTCCGCAAGCTGGACGACGCCAGCAAGGCCGACCTCGACCAGGCCAAGGCCGTCGAGCTGATGCTGGCCCAGCCGTCGATGATCAAGCGCCCGGTGCTCGACCTTGGCGCGCGCACTCTGGTCGGCTTCAAGCCCGACCTGTACGCCGCTGCCCTGGCCTGAGCCCCTACCCTATTTCGCACGAGGTAATCACATGTCCAATACCCTGTTCAGCCTGGCCTTCGGTGTCGGCTCCCAGAACCGCCAGGGCGCCTGGCTGGAAGTGTTCTACGCACAACCGCTGCTCAACCCGAGCGCCGAACTGGTCGCTGCAGTAGCCCCTGTTCTCGGTTACCAAGGTGGCAACCAGGCCATCGCCTTCAGCAACGCCCAGGCCGCGCAACTGGCCGAAGCTGTGAAAGGCGTGGATGCCGCCCAGGCCGCCCTGCTGACCCGCCTGGCCGAAAGCCACAAGCCGCTGGTCGCCACCCTGCTGGCCGAAGACGCCGCGCTGACCTCGACCCCAGAGGCCTACCTCAAGCTGCACCTGCTGTCGCACCGCCTGGTCAAGCCGCACGGCGTGAGCCTGGCCGGCATCTTCCCGCTGCTGCCGAACGTGGCCTGGACCAACCAGGGCGCGGTCGACCTGGCCGAACTCGCCGAACTGCAACTGGAAGCGCGCCTGAAGGGCGAGCTGCTGGAAGTGTTCTCGGTGGACAAGTTCCCGAAAATGACCGACTACGTGGTCCCGGCCGGCGTGCGTATCGCCGACACCGCCCGCGTGCGCCTGGGCGCCTACATCGGCGAAGGCACCACCATCATGCACGAAGGCTTCGTCAACTTTAATGCTGGCACCGAAGGCCCGGGCATGATCGAAGGCCGCGTTTCCGCTGGCGTATTCGTCGGCAAGGGCTCGGACCTGGGCGGTGGCTGCTCGACCATGGGCACCCTGTCCGGTGGCGGCAACATCGTCATCAAGGTTGGCGAAGGCTGCCTGATCGGCGCCAACGCCGGTATCGGCATTCCGCTGGGCGACCGCAACACCGTCGAAGCCGGCCTGTACATCACCGCCGGTACCAAGGTGAACCTGCTGGACGAGAACAACCAGCTGGTCAAAGTGGTCAAGGCCCGCGACCTGGCCGGCCAGACCGACCTGCTGTTCCGCCGCAACTCGCTGAACGGCGCGGTGGAGTGCAAGACCCACAAGTCGGCCATCGAGCTGAACGAGGCGCTGCACGCGCACAACTGAGAACCCTTCAACCGCTGCCGGAGCGAGCTTACTCGCGAACAGCGGATTCTCAGCGTTTGAAATGTTAAGATCGGGTCTGGCACCACGCCAGACCCGATTTTCATTCCAGGCCCCGCGACCATGTTTCAGCCCTCCCCCTGGCGTGCCGATTTTCCCGCCATCGCCGCCCTGCAACGGCAGCACCAGACCTACCTGGACAGCGCCGCCACCACCCAGAAGCCGCAAGCCCTGCTCGATGCCCTGAGCCATTACTACGGCCATGGCGCGGCCAACGTGCACCGTGCCCAGCACTTGCCCGGCGCACTGGCGACCCAGGCCTTCGAAACCAGCCGCGACAAGGTTGCCGCCTGGCTCAATGCGGCAGACTCGCGGCAGATCATCTTCACCCACGGTGCCACTTCGGCGCTGAACCTGCTGGCCTATGGCCTGGAACACCGCTTCGAGGCCGGTGACGAAATTGCCGTCAGTGCCCTGGAGCACCATGCCAACCTGCTGCCCTGGCAACAACTGGCGCGCCGGCGCAACCTGCGCCTGGTGGTGCTGCCGCTGGATGCCCATGGCCGCATCGACCTGGACCAGGCGCTGCAACTGATCGGCCCGCGCACCCGGGTGCTGGCGGTGAGCCAGCTGTCCAACGTACTGGGTACCTGGCAGCCGCTGCCGGCGCTGCTGGCCCATGCCCGCGCCCAAGGCGCGCTGACCGTTGTCGACGGTGCCCAGGGCGTGGTGCATGGCCGCCATGATGTGCAACAGCTTGGCTGCGACTTCTATGTGTTCTCCAGCCACAAGCTGTACGGCCCGGAAGGCGTCGGTGTGCTGTACGGCCGCAGCCAGGCGCTGGAACTGCTGCACCACTGGCAGTTCGGTGGCGAGATGGTGCAACTGGCCGAATACCACAGCGCCAGCTTCCGCCCGGCGCCGCTGGGGTTCGAGGCAGGCACGCCGCCGATCGCCGGGGTGATCGGCCTGGGTGCAACCCTGGACTACCTGGCCAGCCTCGATGCCCAGGCGCTCGAAGCCCATGAAACCAGCCTGCACCAGTACCTGCTGCGTGGCCTGGCGGACCGCGATGGCGTTCGCATCCTGGGCACGCCACAGGCGGCCCTTGCCAGTTTCGTCATCGACGGCGTGCATAACGCCGACATCGCCCACCTGCTGACCGAGCAAGGCATTGCCGTGCGTGCCGGGCACCACTGTGCCATGCCGCTGCTGCAGGGCCTGGGCCTGGAGGGCGCAATCCGCGTGTCATTGGGGCTGTATAACGACAGCGATGACTTGCAGCGTTTCTTCGCGGCGCTGGATCAAGGCCTGGAGCTGTTGCGATGACCGTGCCGGATCAGGCGCGCCAGGCGCTGGAAGCTTTCGAGCAGGGCAAGGGCTGGGAACAGCGTGCGCGGCTTCTGATGCAGTGGGGCGACCGGCTGGAACCGCTGGCTGACACTGAAAAGACCGAGGCCAACCGGGTGCATGGCTGCGAAAGCCTGGTATGGCTGGTGGCCGAGCAGGTCGAGGGCCTGTGGCGGTTCAAGGCCAGCAGTGATGCACGCCTGTTGCGTGGGCTGCTGGCGTTGTTGCTGGTGCGGGTGCAGGGATTGGCCAGTGAAGAGCTCGCCGGGCTCGATCTGCGTGAGTGGTTCACTCAGCTGGGCCTGGAGCGCCAGCTTTCGCCGTCGCGCAGCAATGGCCTGCATGCGGTGTTGCAGCGGATGGCGGAGCTGGCGTCCAACCGTTGAATCGGTGCTGGCCTCTTCGCGGGCTCGCCCGCTCCCACAGTTATCGCGTGGCGTTTTGGCTGGCGCTTTACCTGTAGGAGCGGCCTTGTGTCGCGAAAGGGCCGCAAAGCGGCCCCGTCAATCTCTGTGGCGAAACTGGGAACCTGGGGCCGCTACGCGCCCCTTTCGCGACACAAGGCCGCTCCTACAAGGACCGAGTGGGCCAGAAGCAGTTATTCAGGCTTGACCCGCTCCGAAGGTCGCCGCGCCCCCGCTACCAGTTTTTCCACCGCCTTGCTCGCCGCCACCATGCCAAAGGTCGCGGTCACCATCATCACCGCGCCAAAGCCTCCCGCGCAGTCCAACCGCACGCCCTCACCCACGAAGCTTTTCTGCAGGCAAACGCTGCCATCGCCCTTGGGGTAGCGCAGCTGTTCGCTGGAGAACACGCATGGCACGCCATAGTTGCGGCTGACATTGCGCGAGAAGTTGTAGTCGCGACGCAGGGTGGAACGCACCCGCGAGGCCAGCGGGTCGTTGAAGGTCTTGTTCAGGTCGGCGATCTGGATCTGTGTCGGGTCGATCTGCCCACCGGCGCCCCCCGTGGTGACGATGGCGATCTTGCGCCGCCGGCACCAGGCAATCAGCGCCGCCTTGGCCATGACGCTGTCGATGCAGTCGATCACACAGTCTAGGTTCTCGGTAATGTACTCGACCATGGTGTCGCGGGTGACGAAGTCGGCCACTGCATGCACCGTGCACGCCGGGTTGATCGCCCGCAGGCGCTCGGCCATGACCTCGACCTTGGGCCGCCCCACCTGCCCATCCAGGGCATGGGCCTGGCGGTTGGTGTTGCTCACGCACACATCGTCGAGGTCGAACAGGGTGATCTCGCCCACGCCACTGCGGGCCAGCGCTTCCGCCGCCCACGAGCCTACCCCGCCAATACCGACCACGGCCACATGGGCCTGGCCCAGACGGTGCAGCCCCTGGTCGCCATACAGCCGGGCAACGCCGGCGAAGCGTGGATCTTCTGTGCTCATGTTCATACCCCAAAAAACCGGCGCGCATTATATGCCAGCGGGCCCATGGCCTGCATCGTTAGGAAAGAGACTACCAACCCTGCTTTAATGTCCTATCACTTCGACACATATGGACGACAATGTCTTCACGTAAATTCGGCCTGAACCTGGTCGTGGTCCTGGCCATCGCCGCGTTGTTCACCGGGTTCTGGGCACTGATCAACCGCCCGGTCTCCGCCCCCGCCTGGCCAGAACAGATCTCTGGATTCTCGTATTCACCGTTCCGTCTGGGCGAAAGCCCGCAGAAGGGCCAGTACCCCAGTGACGACGAGATGCGCCAGGACCTGGAGCAGTTGAGCAAACTGACCGACAGCATCCGGATCTACACCGTGGAGGGCACCCAGGCGGATATCCCGCGCCTGGCCGAGGAATTCGGCCTGCGGGTGACGCTGGGCATCTGGATCAGCCCGGACCTGGAGCGCAACGAACGCGAAATCGCCACGGCCATCCAGCTGGCCAACACCTCGCGCAGCGTGGTGCGGGTTGTGGTCGGTAACGAGGCATTGTTCCGCGAAGAAGTCACCCCGGAAAACCTGATCAAGTACCTGGACCGGGTACGCGCAGCGGTCAAGGTGCCGGTGACCACCAGTGAGCAGTGGCACATCTGGAAGGAAAACCCGCAGCTGGCCAAGCACGTCGACCTGATTGCCGCGCACATCCTGCCGTACTGGGAGTTCGTGCCGATGAAGGATTCGGTCGAGTTCGTGCTCGACCGCGCCCGCGAACTGAAGCACCAGTTCCCGCGCAAACCCCTGCTGCTGTCGGAAGTCGGCTGGCCGAGCAACGGCCGCATGCGCGGCGGCGCCGATGCCACCCAGGCCGACCAGGCCATCTACCTGCGTACCCTGGTCAACACCCTCAACCGCCGTGGTTACAATTACTTCGTCATCGAGGCCTACGACCAGCCGTGGAAGGCCAGCGACGAAGGCTCGGTCGGCGCCTACTGGGGCGTGTACAACGCCGAACGCCAGCAAAAATTCAACTTTGACGGCCCGGTGGTGGCGATCCCGCAATGGCGCGCCCTGGCGGTTGCCTCGGTGGTGCTGGCGATGATTGCCCTGATGGTGCTGTTCATCGACGGTTCGGCCCTGCGCCAGCGCGGCCGCACCTTCCTGACCTTCATCACCTTCCTGTGCGGGTCGGTGCTGGTATGGATCGCCTACGACTACAGCCAGCAATACAGCACCTGGTTCAGCCTGACCGTGGGCGTGCTGCTGGCCCTCGGCGCGCTGGGCGTGTTCATCGTGCTGCTGACCGAGGCCCACGAACTGGCCGAGGCGGTATGGATACACAAGCGCCGGCGCGAATTCCTGCCGGTGCAGGCCGACAGCGCCTACCGGCCCAAGGTATCGGTGCATGTGCCGTGCTACAACGAGCCGCCGGAGATGGTCAAACAGACCCTCGATGCCCTGGCCGCGCTGGACTACCCCGACTACGAAGTGCTGGTGATCGACAACAACACCAAGGACCCGGCCGTGTGGGAGCCGCTCAAGGCCCATTGCGAGAAGCTCGGCGAGCGCTTCAGGTTCTTCCACGTCGCGCCCCTGGCCGGTTTCAAGGGCGGCGCACTGAACTACCTGATCCCGCACACCGCCAAGGACGCCGAAGTGATCGCGGTGATCGACTCGGACTACTGCGTCGACCGCAACTGGCTCAAGCACATGGTGCCGCACTTCGCCGACCCGAAGATTGCCGTGGTGCAGTCGCCGCAGGACTACCGAGACCAGCACGAAAGCGCCTTCAAGAAGCTGTGCTACAGCGAGTACAAGGGCTTCTTCCACATCGGCATGGTCACCCGCAACGACCGTGACGCGATCATCCAGCACGGCACCATGACCATGACCCGGCGCAGCGTGCTGGAAGAGCTGGGCTGGGCCGAGTGGTGCATCTGCGAGGACGCCGAACTGGGCTTGCGGGTATTCGAGAAGGGCCTGTCGGCCGCCTACGCCCACAACAGCTACGGCAAGGGCCTGATGCCCGACACCTTCATCGACTTCAAGAAGCAACGCTTCCGCTGGGCCTATGGCGCCATCCAGATTATCAAGCACCACGCCAGCGCCCTGCTGCGCGGCAAGGGCAGCGAGCTGACCCGCGGCCAGCGCTACCACTTCCTGGCCGGCTGGCTGCCGTGGATCGCCGATGGCATGAACATCTTCTTCACCATCGGCGCGCTGCTGTGGTCGGCGGCGATGATCATCGTGCCGCACCGGGTCGACCCGCCGCTGATGATCTTTGCCATTCCGCCGCTGGCACTGTTCTTCTTCAAGGTCGGCAAGATCGTCTTCCTCTACCGCCGCGCGGTAGGGGTGAACCTGAAGGATGCCTTTGCTGCGGCGCTGGCCGGGCTGGCGCTGTCGCACACCATCGCCAAGGCGGTGCTGTACGGGTTCTTCACCAGCAGCATGCCGTTCTTCCGCACACCGAAGAACGCCGACAGCCACGGGCTGCTGGTGGCGATTTCCGAGGCGCGGGAAGAGCTGTTCATCATGTTGCTGCTGTGGGGCGCAGCGCTGGGCATCTACCTGGTACAGGGGCTGCCGAGCTCGGACATGCGCTTCTGGGTGGCGATGTTGCTGGTGCAGTCGTTGCCTTATGTGGCGGCGCTGGTGATGGCGTTCCTGTCTTCGCTGCCCAAGCCTGGGGAAAAGGCCGTCGAGGCGCAGCAGGCTTGAGAATGCCGGGGGCGCTTTGCGCCCCTATCGCGACACAAGGCCGCTCCTACAGGGGATCGCATCCCGTCAGATATGGCGAGATCGCCTGTAGGAGCGGCCTTGTGTCGCGATGGGCCGCAAAGCGGCCCCATTGGCCTGACGGTTTGATATAAGATAACGCCCCTCAGATTTCCCCGCCTTGCCTTGCCCCGGAGTCCCCCATGACGGCCCCTGCCGAGCTCTCGCCTACCCTTCAACTGGCCTGCGACCTGATCCGCCGCCCCTCGGTCACCCCCGTCGACGCCGACTGCCAGGCGCAGATGATGAACCGCCTGGGCGCCGTGGGCTTCCAGCTCGAGCCGATGCGCTTCGAGGACGTCGACAATTTCTGGGCCACCCACGGCAGCCAGAATGGCCCGGTGCTGTGTTTTGCCGGCCACACCGACGTGGTACCGACCGGCCCGGTGCAGCAATGGCAGCATGAGCCGTTCGAAGCGCTGATCGACGCCGACGGCATGCTCTGCGGCCGTGGCGCCGCCGACATGAAAGGCAGCCTGGCCTCCATGGTGATTGCCAGCGAGCGCTTCGTGCAGGACTACCCGGGCCACCGCGGCAAGGTCGCGTTCCTGATCACCAGCGACGAGGAAGGCCCGGCCCACCATGGCACCAAGGCCGTGGTCGAGCGCCTGAAAGCACGCAACGAGCGCCTGGACTGGTGCATCGTCGGCGAACCCTCCAGCACCACCCTGCTGGGTGACGTGGTCAAGAACGGCCGCCGTGGCTCGCTGGGCGCCAAGCTGACCGTGCGCGGCAAGCAGGGCCATGTGGCCTACCCGCACCTGGCGCGCAACCCGATCCACCTGGCCGCACCGGCCCTGGCGGAACTGGCGGCCGAGCACTGGGACGAAGGCAATGCGTTCTTCCCCCCGACCAGTTTCCAGATCTCCAACCTCAACTCCGGCACCGGCGCCACCAACGTGGTCCCGGGCGAGCTGACCGCACTGTTCAACTTCCGCTTCTCCACCGAGTCGACCGTCGAAGGCCTGCAGGCGCGGGTGTCGGCGATCCTCGACAAGCATGAACTGGACTGGTCGATCGACTGGGCACTGTCGGGTCTGCCGTTCCTCACCGAACCGGGCGAACTGCTGGACGCCGTCTCGGCCAGCATCAAAGGCGTCACCGGCCGCGACACCCAGCCGTCCACCAGCGGCGGTACTTCCGATGGCCGCTTCATCGCCACCATGGGCACCCAGGTGGTCGAGCTCGGCCCGGTCAACGCCACCATCCACCAGGTGGATGAGCGGATCCTGGCCAGCGACCTCGACCTGCTGACCGAAATCTATTACCAGACCCTGGTCCGGTTGCTCGCCTGATGCTCGCCTGCCCTCTTTGCCAGGCACCGCTGAGCCGGCTCGACAACGGTGTGGTGTGCCCGGCCGGCCACCGCTTCGACCGCGCCCGCCAGGGTTACCTGAACCTGCTGCCGGTGCAGCACAAGAACAGCCGCGACCCGGGTGACAACCAGGCCATGGTCGAAGCCCGCCGCGATTTCCTCGACGCCGGCCACTACGCGCCGGTGGCGCGCCGCCTGGCCGAGCTGGCCGCCGAGCGCCAGCCCGGTGCCTGGCTGGACATCGGCTGTGGCGAGGGTTACTACACCGCGCAGATCGCCCAGGCCCTGCCGGCTGCCGACGGCTACGCCCTGGACATCTCCCGTGAGGCGGTCAAGCGTGCCTGCCGCCGCGCGCCCGAGGTTACCTGGATGGTCGCCAGCATGGCCCGCGTGCCGCTGGCCGACGCCAGCTGCCAGTTCATCGCCAGCGTGTTCAGCCCGCTGGACTGGGCCGAGGCCAAGCGCCTGCTCAGCCCCGGCGGCGGCTTGATGCGGGTCGGCCCCACCAGCGGCCACCTGATGGAGCTGCGCGAAGTGCTCTACGATGAAGTACGCCCGTACGCCGACGACAAACACCTGGCCCTGGTCCCAGAAGGCATGGCCCATGCCCACAGCGAAACCCTGGAGTTCCGCCTGAGCCTGGCCGCGCCCAAGGCCCGCGCCGACCTGCTGGCCATGACCCCGCACGGCTGGCGCGCCAGTGCCGAAAAGCGTGCCCGGGTGATCGACCAGCCCGAGCCGTTCGAGGTCACGGTTTCCATGCGTTATGACTATTTCGTGCGCCAAGACTGAGCACACCCGGAGCCCTTATGCGCCAACCTGATATCGAGATCTACCTGAAGGACGCCGACGTCGACCACAAGCAGATTGCCGAGTGGCTCGCCCAGGCAATCGGCCCATGCAGCGAATGGAAGCAGAAAGGCCATACCTTCAAATGCCAGGCCGGTAACATTCCGGTCACCTGGTTACCCAAGGCTGTAGGGAAATGGAACAGCCTGTACCTGGAAAGCGACCAGACGCCGTGGGCCGATGACGTTGCCTGCGCCCGCGCCGCATTCGCCGCACTGGGCGTGGAAGTGCGCTGCGCGCCAGGTGGCTGGGTGGAGGAAGATGGGGAAGAAGATGCCGACCGCTGGGTCCGCATCAGCGCCGACGGTGAAGAGGAAATCACCTGGCGCACCGGAGGTTGATTCCTGTAGGAGCGGCCTTGTGTCGCGAAGGGCCGCAAAGCGGCCCCCTGACAATGGCGGCACGGCACCTGTTGCCGGGGCCGCTACGCAGCCCTTTCGCGACACAAGGCCGCTCCTACACAGGCCGCGTCAGCCGGCCATTACAGCAGAGGCTCAGAGGCCTACCACGTCCTCGGCTTGCAGGCCTTTCTGGCCCTGCACGCAGGCGTATTCCACCCGCTGTCCTTCGACCAGGGTACGATGCCCCTCACCGCGGATCGCCCGATAGTGGACGAATACATCCGCACCACCTTCGCGCTGAATGAAGCCATAACCCTTGGCATCGTTGAACCACTTTACATTCCCAGTCTCACGAGACGACATCTGAACTACTCCGGATTTTTATTGTGAAGATCGCCTTGCAGACACAGAGTCCCTCCCTGTGTCGACGCCGCTTGCGCAAATATCTTGCAAGTGGCAGGCCGAGTATATGACACAGAACAAAAAAATTTGATGACCGTCGCGCCGTTCGGCGATTTTTGCTGAACTTGCGCGGATACGGCAGACTAATTGGCTGGATACCCACCTGAAAACCACACCCAGGGCACACACCCCATGACCCGTTCCCCCCTGCGCCGCCTGATCTTCGGCGCCCTGCGTCGCCTGTTGTACCTGTGGGTGCGCTCCGAGACCATCAACCAGTCCTCCCTCACCCTCAAGCTCGACCGCAGCCGCCCGGTGTTCTATGCCCTGCCCTCGCCCGCGCTCACCGACCTGGCCGTGCTCGACCATGAATGCACCAAGGCAGGCCTGCCGCGCCCGGTGCTGCCGGTGGCGGTTGGCCCGCTGCAGGAACCGGCGGCATTCTTCTACCTGACCCCGGACCCGGACTGGCTCGGCCGCCATGACAAGCGCGGCGCCCCGCCTACCCTGGAGCGCCTGGTCGCCGCCATCAGCCAGCATGCCGAAGAGGATGCGCAGATCATTCCGGTCAGTGTGTTCTGGGGCCAGACCCCGGCAAGTGAATCCAGCCCGTGGAAGTTGCTGTTCGCCGACAGCTGGGCGGTTACCGGGCGCCTGCGCCGGTTGCTGACCGTGCTGATCCTCGGGCGCAAGACCCGGGTGCAGTTCTCCGCGCCCATCCACCTGCGCGAACTGGTACAGCACAACAAAGGCCACGAGCGCACCGTGCGCATGGCCCAGCGCCTGATGCGCGTGCACTTTCGCAACCTCAAGACCGCCGTCATCGGCCCGGACATCTCGCACCGGCGCAACCTGGTCAAGGGCTTGATCCACGCGCCCCAGGTGCGCCAGGCCATCGTCGATGAGGCGCAGCGCGAAAACCTGCCGCTGGCCAAGGCCGAAGCCCAGGCTCTGCGCTATGGCAACGAAATCGCCTCGGACTACACCTACACCGCCATCCGCTTCCTCGAAGTGGTGCTGAGCTGGTTCTGGAACAAGATCTACGACGGCATCAAGGTCAACCACATCGAGCAGGTGCAAGGCATCGCCCCCGGCCACGAAGTGATCTATGTGCCGTGCCACCGCAGCCATATCGACTACCTGCTGCTGTCGTACCTGCTGTTCCGCAACGGCCTGACACCGCCGCACGTGGCCGCGGGCATCAACCTCAACATGCCGCTGGTGGGTAACCTGCTGCGCCGTGGCGGTGCCTTCTTCATGCGCCGCACGTTCAAGGGCAACCCGCTGTACACCGCGGTGTTCAACGAGTACCTGCACACCCTGTACACCAAGGGCTTCCCGGTCGAGTACTTCGTCGAAGGCGGCCGCTCGCGCACCGGGCGCATGCTGCAGCCGCGCACCGGGATGCTGGCCATTACCCTGCGCAGCTTCCTGCGTTCGTCGCGCACGCCGATCGTGTTCGTGCCGGTGTACATCGGCTACGAGCGCGTGCTCGAAGGCCGCACCTACCTGGGCGAGCTGCGCGGTGCCAGCAAGAAGAAAGAGTCGATCTTCGATATCTTCAAGGTGTTCGGCGCGCTCAAGCAGCGCTTTGGCCAGGTATACGTGAACTTCGGCGAGCCGATCCGCCTGGCCGGTTTCCTCGACCAGCAACAGCCCGGCTGGCGTGAACAGGACCACGGCCCGCAGTACCGCCCGGCCTGGCTCAACGCCACCACCACCCGCCTGGGCGAAACCGTGGCCCGACACCTCAACGAGGCGGCCGCGATCAACCCGGTCAACCTGGTGGCCCTGGCGCTGCTGTCCACCAGCCGCCTGGCCCTGGACGAGCGCGCCCTGACCCGCGTGCTCGACCTGTACCTGGCCTTGCTGCGCCAGGTGCCCTACTCACCGCACACCACCCTGCCGGACGGCGACGGCCAGGCGCTGATCGAACACGTGCGCGGGATGAACCTGGTGGCCGAGCAGAAGGACGCCCTGGGCCGCATCCTGTACCTGGATGAAGGCAACGCGGTACTCATGACCTATTACCGCAACAACGTGCTGCACATCTTCGCCCTGCCGGCGCTGCTGGCCAGCTTCTTCCTCAGCAGTTCGCGCATGAGCCGCGAACTGCTGGGCCAGTATGTGCACGCGCTGTACCCCTACCTGCAGGCCGAACTGTTCCTGCGCTGGACGCCGGAGCAACTGGATGCGGTGATCGACCAGTGGCTGACCGCACTGGTCGAGCAAGGGCTGCTGCGCCAGGACAACGACACCTACATTCGCCCGGCACCCAGCTCGCGGCAGTTCGTGTTGCTGACCCTGCTCGCCCGCACCATCACCCAGACCCTGCAGCGTTTCTACATGGCCACCTCGCTGCTGCTGAACAGCGGCCAGAACAGCCTCAGCGCCGAAGAACTGGAAGACCTGTGCGTGATGATGGCCCAGCGCCTGTCGATCCTGCACGGCCTGAACGCCCCGGAGTTCTTCGACAAGACCTTGTTCCGCCACTTCATCCAGACCCTGCTCGAGCAAGGCGTGCTGCATGCAGATGCCCAGGGCAAGCTGGGTTATCACGACAAGCTCGGCGAGCTGGCCGAAGGCGTGGCCAAGCGCGTGCTGTCGGCGGAGCTGCGCCTCTCGATCCGCCAGGTGGCATTGCACCAAGATGAGCCTGTGGAGATTATGCAAAGGTAGTTTTTCAGGCTGCTCTCGGCCCTTGGGAGGGATCAGGATCACGGCGCTACTTCAAGCCCATCCCTCTCAGGAGCACCAACATGACTCAAATGAAGACGCTGAACGTTGAAATCGTTTCCTCAGGCGATAACACGCTCGCACCGTCCGGCCTGGTTGAATTGAAGCTGATCGATATTTCGAAGGCAGATGCGCGCTCCATCAGCCTTGCCGAGTTGCGTCTGCGCTGTGGCGGCCTGATGCCGATCAATCTGCCGCTGACGTTTGATACCAGCCTTATCGACCCACGCCGCAGCTATGCCCTCGCCGCGCGCATCGAGATAGACGGCCAGCTGCGCTACATCAACACCAGCCGTCACTCGATAGAACCAGCCACGGTATCGGGCATACAACGGGTAACTGTCGACCCGGTTGCCACCTGAAACGCTCTCCTGTCGGTGCCGCCCTGTGGACTACACAGGGCGGCCTCGCCGTTTCAAGCGTTGCCAACTGGATGCAATCAGCCTGCGACCGCCGCGCCGCAGCTGAATATTACGCTTTGCCTTGCTCTCCCACTCTTTGTCGCATCTTCATCAAGGACCCACCAGAAGAAATCCGCTAAAGTCCCTGGGGTTGGCCACAAGCCAACGCCAAGGACTTCGGAGATACCATGAAAAAGCTCTTTCTGCTGTGTTGCGCATCCTTGCTCGCAGCCTGTTCCAGCCACAACCCGTCCAACCAGGCCAGCCTGGATGGCACCTGCAGCGCAGCGCCCTGCCACCTGCCGCCACCCTCAGCGTGGAACTGCAGGACGTCTCGCTGATGGACGCCCCGGCGGTGACCCTGGCCCGCCAGGCCGGCCCGGTCAAAGGCAACGTACCGCTGCCGTTCCACCTCACCTACGACCCGGCCCAGGTCAAGCCCGGCCACCGCTATGCGGTAAGCGCGCGCATCGAGCTGGACGGCAAGCTGCTGTTCATCAACACCGAACACCACGGCGTCATGCTCGACGGCAGTGACCCACAGCCCGTGCGGATCAAGGTCGATCCGGTTCGCTGATACCCGTATTCATCTGTCTACAAGGAAAGCTTCATGATCCGCACTTCCCTGCGTTTCACCACCCTGTGCGCCGGCCTGCTGCTGTCGGCCAGTGCCCTGGCCCTGTCGCTGGGCGACCTGACCCAGAAAGACGCCACCGGCGGCCTGAAGGATGCCCTGACCCAAGGCGCACAACTGGCCGTCAAGCAGCTGAGCACCCCGGGCGGCTTCAGCAACAACCCGGATGTGCGCATCGAACTGCCAGGCAACCTGGGCAAGGCCGCCAAGGCGATGAAGATGTTCGGCAAGGGTGAACAGGTCGAAGCCCTGGAAACCAGCATGAACAAGGCCGCCGAGGCTGCCGTGCCGCAGGCCCAGGCGATTCTGGTAGATGCCGTGAAGAACATGAGCGTGACCGATGCCAAGGGCATCCTCAGCGGCGGTGACGACTCGGCTACCCAGTACCTGAACAAGAGCAGCCGCGAGCAGATCCGCGCCAAGTTCCTGCCGATCGTCAAGCAGGCTACCGACAAGGTTGGCCTGGCTCAGCAGTACAACAACTTTGCCGGGCAGGCCGTGGCGTTGGGTGTGGTCGATGCCAAGAGCGCCAGCATCGAGAACTACGTGACTGAAAAGGCACTGGATGGCCTGTTCGAAATGATTGCCAAGCAGGAGCAGAGCATTCGCCAGAACCCGGCTGAAGCGGCTACCAGCCTGGCCAAGAAGGTCTTCGGCGCCCTCTGATGGCCCTGGGGGCTGCTTTGCAGCCCATCGCGACACAAGGCCGCTCCCACATTGATCGGCGAATGCAGGACCTTTGTGGGAGCGGCCTTGTGTCGCGATAGGAGGGCAAAGCCCTCCCCTGCGACGTTCAGCCCTTCTTCACCCTGAACCAGGCCGCATACAAAGCCGGCAAGAACAGCAGGGTTAGCACCGTGGCCACGATCAACCCGCCCATGATCGCCACCGCCATTGGCCCGTAGAACACACTGCGCGACAACGGAATCATCGCCAGCACCGCAGCCAGTGCTGTCAGCACGATCGGGCGGAAGCGCCGCACCGTGGCTTCGATGATCGCCTGCCAGCGCTCCAGCCCCGCCGCGATGTCCTGCTCGATCTGGTCCACCAGGATCACCGAGTTGCGCATGATCATCCCCGCCAGGGCAATGGTGCCAAGCATGGCGACAAAGCCGAACGGCTGGCGGAACACCAGCAGGAACAGGGTCACGCCAATCAGCCCCAGCGGCGCGGTGAGGAACACCATCACCGTGCGCGAGAAGCTGCGCAGCTGGATCATCAGCAAGCTCAGCACCACCACCACGAACAGCGGCATGCCGGCATTCACCGACTTCTGCCCGCGCTCGGAGTCCTCCACCGTGCCGCCCACTTCCAGCAAATAGCCATCCGGCAGCTTGGCGCGGATGTCATGCAGGGTCGGCTCGATTTGCTTCACCAGCGTCGCCGGCTGCTCCTTGTCGTAGATATCGGCGCGCACGGTCACCGTCGGCAAGCGGTTACGGTGCCAGATGATGCCTTCCTCGAAGCCGTACTCCAGGGTCGCAACCTGCGACAGCGCCACGCTCTGGTCATTGTCGGTCGGCAATGCCAGGCTGCCGAGGTTGCCCAGCTCGTTGCGTTCCTGGCGGGTGCCGCGCAGCAGGATCTCGATCAGCTCGTTGTCCTCGCGGTACTGGCTGACCGTGGTGCCGGTCAGCGAGCTTTGCAGGAAGCTCGACAGGTGCGCGGTGCTCACGCCCAGGGCGCGGGCGCGGTCCTGGTCGATCTCAAGGAACACCGCCTTGCTCGGCTCCTCCCAGTCCAGGTGAACGTTAACCACATGCGGGTTCTGGCGCACCTTGTCGGCCACCTCGCGGGCCAGCGCACGGGCCTTCTCGATGTGCTCGCCAGTCACTCGGAACTGCACCGGGTAACCCACGGGCGGGCCGTTTTCCAGGCGGGTGACCCGGGCACGCAGGTCGGGGAACTGCTGGTCCATGGTGCTGATCAGCCAGTTGCGCAGGCGCTCGCGGTCTTCCATCGACTTGGCCAGTACCACGAACTGGGCGAAGCTGGCCGCAGGCAGCTGCTGGTCCAGCGGCAGGTAGAAACGCGGCGAACCGGTGCCCACATAGGCCACGTAGTTGTCGATACCCTCCTGCTGCTTGAGCAACGCCTCCAGTTGCTTGACCCGCTCGGCGGTGTTGGTCAGCGAGGCACCCTCGGCCAGTTTCAGGTCGACCATCAGTTCCGGCCGCCCGGAGGCCGGGAAGAACTGCTGGGGCACGAAGCGGAACAGCAGGATACTGCCGACAAAGGCGGCAATGGTCAGCAGGATCACCGTCTTGCGCCGCCGCACGCACCACTCCACCACACGCCGTACACGCTGGTAGAACGGTGTGGCGTAAGGGTCTGGCGCGTGGCCATCCTTGCCATGGCGCGCGGCATGCAGCCTGGCCAGGTCCGGCAGCAGGCGCTCGCCCAGGTAAGGCACGAATACCACGGCGGCCACCCAGGAGGTCAGCAAGGCGATGGTCACCACCTGGAAGATCGAACGGGTGTATTCGCCCGTACTGGAGGCTGCCGTGGCAATGGGCAGGAAGCCCGCCGCCGTGATCAGGGTGCCGGTGAGCATCGGGAAGGCGGTGCTGCTCCAGGCGTAGCTGGCCGCCTTGAGGCGGTCGTAGCCCTGCTCCATCTTGATCGCCATCATCTCCACGGCAATGATCGCGTCATCGACCAGCAAGCCCAGGGCCAGCACCAGCGCGCCAAGGGATATCTTGTGCAGGCCGATGCCGAAGTAGTGCATGGCGGCGAAGGTCATGGCCAGCACCAGCGGGATGGCCAGCGCCACCACCAGCCCCGTGCGCAGGCCCAGCGAGAAGAAGCTCACCAGCAGCACGATGACCAGCGCCTCGACCAGCACCTGGACAAACTCGCCCACGCCAGCCTTGACCGCCGCCGGCTGGTCCGAGACCTTGCGCAGCTCCATGCCGGCCGGCAGGCTGCGCGCCAGGCGCTCGAACTCGCTTTCCAATGCCTTGCCCAGCACCAGAATGTCGCCGCCGTCCTTCATCGACACCGCCAGGCCAATGGCATCCTCGCCCATGAAGCGCATGCGCGGTGCGGGCGGGTCGTTGAAGCCGCGGTGCACCTCGGCCACATCGCCGATACGGAAGGTGCGGTCACCCACGCGGATGGGGAACTGGCGAATCTGCTCTACGCTGTCGAAGCGCCCGCTCACCCGCAGTTGCAGGCGCTCGCTGGGCGTTTCGAAGAAGCCGGCGGTGCTGACCGCATTCTGCTCCTGCAGGGCCTGCTGCACGGCCTCCAGCGGCACGCCGAGGGTGGCCAGCTTGAGGTTGGACAGCTCGATCCAGATTTTCTCGTCCTGCAGGCCGATCAGCTCGACCTTGCCCACGTCCTTGACCCGCTGCAACTGGATCTGGATACGGTCGGCATAGTCCTTGAGCACCGCGTAGTCGAAGCCCTCACCCGTCAGCGCATAGATATTGCCGAAGGTAGTGCCGAACTCGTCATTGAAGAACGGGCCCTGGATTTCCGGCGGCAAGGTGTGGCGGATGTCCGCGACCTTCTTGCGGATCTGGTACCACAGCTCGGGGATGTCCTTGGAATGCAGCGAGTCGCGGGCCATGAAGGTGACCTGCGATTCGCCCGGGCGAGAGAACGACACGATCCGCTCGTACTCGCCGGTTTCCATCAGCTTCTTCTCGATACGCTCGGTGACCTGGCGCGACACTTCCTCGGCAGTGGCACCGGGCCACAGGGTACGGATGACCATGGCCTTGAAAGTGAACGGCGGGTCCTCGCTCTGGCCGAGTTTGGTGTAGGACATGGCGCCAATGGCCGCCAGCAGGATCATCAGGAACAGGACGATCTGGCGGTTGCGCAGCGCCCAGGCAGAAAGGTTGAAACCCATCGGGACTTACTCCTTGGCCGTCAGGTTCACTACGCGGTTGGTACGGTCCACGGGGCGTATCTCCTGGCCCTCGCGTAATACATGGCCACCCGCGGCGACTACCCAGTCGCCGGGAGCGAGGCCTTCGAGCACGGGCACGCTGTCGGCGCCGTAGGGCCCCAGGCGCACCACTGCCCGCTCCAGGCGGCTGTCCTTGTTGACCCGCCAGACGTAGGCCTGGCCGTTTTCCGCAGTGACTGCCGACAGCGGCACCGCCAGCGGGATCAGCCCTTCGTGGGCGATGAACACCCGGGCGCTCTGGCCCAGCTCCGCCGGCGTGGCGGCCGTGGTAAAGGCGATGCGGGCAGCAAAGGTGCGCGAACGCGGGTCGGCGGCCGGTGACAACTCGCGGATACGCCCCTGAAAGCGCTCTTGCGGGTGCGACCACAACTCCACGCTCACCGGCTGGCCCACGGCGAAGCGGGCGAACTGCTGCTCCGGCAGGCCGATGGCCACTTCCCGCTCGCCATCGGCGGCCAGGGTGAACACGGTCTGCCCTGCGGCGACCACCTGGCCCACTTCCACCTGGCGCTTGGCAATCACCCCGGCCTGGGGTGCGCGCAGCACAGCATATTCAGCCTGGTTGCCAGCCACGTCGAACTCGGCCTTGGCCTGTTTCAGCCGGGCCAGGCCGGCGCGGTAGAGGTTTTCGGCGTTGTCGAACTGGGAATGGCTGACCATCTGCCGGTCCAGCAGCTTCTGGTAGCGATCGCGCTCGGCGCGCACCAGCGACAGGTTGGCCTCGGCGGCCGCCAGCTGGGCACGGTTGGCTTCCAGTTGCAGGCGCACATCCTGCGGGTCCAGCTCGGCCAGCGGCTGGTCGGCCTTGACCCGCTGCCCTTCCTCGACCAGGCGTTTGCTGACCTTGCCGCTAATGCGGAAAGCCAGTTCCGGCTCGAAGCGCGCCCGCACTTCGCCGGGGTAACTGTCGGCAGCGGCTTCGGCCGGCTGCGGCTGCACCACCAGCGCCGGGCGCGGCGCTGCAGGTGGGGCGGCTTCCTGGCCGCACGCCGCCAGCAACAGCACGGCAGCGGCGGACAGAGCGATGGACAAGGCATGGCGCAACATGATGAATCCTTTCGCGGAGGGCACATTCAATATTTGTACTGGAGAGTATATTAAATCAGGCAACGGATGCCGGGAAGAGGCGGCAAGATCTAGACGGTGGAATACCAGCCGCTGAAGCACCCGAACACGGGCAATCCTGACGATGCCGTCAATCTGCTGAACAAGGTGTTCATCGGCATCGCCGCCAACTTCACCTCGGCCTTCGGCAACGATGGTGCCGGTACGCTCACCTATGCCCTGCGCGTCGTGACGAGCGCCTCTGGCCTGACCGACACGGCCACCGGCTCGGCAGTCAACCTGTCGCTCAATGGCGCCGTGGTGGAAGGCCGTTCGCCATCGGCAACCATCTGGTGTTCACCGTAAGCGTCGCCAGCAACGGTTCCGTTACCCTCGACCAGCTTCGCGCCATCGTGCACCCCGACACCAGTAACCCCGATGACTCGAAGATCCTGACCGCCAACAACCTGGTGACCTTGACTGCGACCAAGACCGACGGAGATCGTGTTCTTCTCCGCCAAAGCACTCGCCTCGACGGCGAATCCTCGACCAGTACGATGCCAAGCACGCCCTCCTCGATGGCCTGGGCAACGGGGACGGTCTCGTACACCCCCTTGAGCACCAGCACTTTCATTCCGCCAGTGCGCGCGAGTTCGGCAACTACCCCGAGCGGGTCCAGCGCATCTGGAACCCGTCAATTTTTCGCCATGCGTTGGGCTTTTGCTGCACTCGATCTCCTACCTCACTGTCGATCAGCTTTTCGCTGACAAACAGCAGGTTTTGCCCGCAGGCTTTAGCCGGATGGCGCCTGACCCGTTAAGATGGTGTTTCTTCAACCAGATGCAGACCACAATGTCCAACGACGCCCCCATCGGCCCGGGCCGGCCCAAGGATCTGGCCAAACGCGAGGCGATTCTCGAAGCAGCCAAGGCCCTGTTCCTCAGCCTTGGCTACGCCAACACCAGCATGGATGCGGTCGCTGCGGCGGCAGGTGTTTCAAAGCTCACCGTATACAGCCACTTCACCGACAAGCAGACGCTTTTCGGCTCGGCGGTCATGGCAACCTGCCAGATCCAGTTGCCCGACCTGCTGTTCGAGTACCCCGAGGGGGCGCCGGTGGAAGAGGTGCTGCTGACCATTGCCCGTGGCTTCCAGGCGCTGATCAGCAGCGATGAAGCGGTCAAGCTCAGCCGCCTGATCATGGCCCAGGGCAGCCTGGACCCGAGCTTTGGCGAGTACTTCTACGAAGCCGGGCCCAAGCGCGTGCTGGCGGGGATGGAAGCATTGCTGCGCGGGGCGCACGAGCGCGGGCTGCTGCGCATCGACAACCCGCTGCGTGCGGCGGAGCACTTCTTCTGCCTGGTCAAGGGCGCACCGGATTACCGATTGCTGCTGGGGTGCGCGGGGCCGCTGGAGGGGGATGAGGCCGAAGCGCATGTGCGCGAGGTGGTTGGGGTGTTCTTGCGGGCGTTCCAGCCCTGATATCAGGCTGCCTGTGCGGGCCTCTTCGCGGGTAAACCCGCTCCCACAGGGTCGATGTGATCTTGAAGTTTGTACAGCACCTGTGGGAGCGGGTTTACCCGCGAAGAGGCCCGAACAGGCATAGCCAAATCAGGCCTTCAGTGCCTTCTTCGGGTAAATGTCATACCGGCTCGACTTGCCCTCCAGGCTGTGGCTCGGCTTCGGCCCGTCGATGATCGGCGCCTTGCGCGGCCGCTTCACCACCACCCGGTGGCTGGCCAGCGCCAGGGCAGCTTCGAGCAGGGCCGGGGCATCCAGGTCATCACCCACCAAGGGCCGGAACACACGCATTTCCTTCTTCACCAGCGCACTCTTGTCCCGGTGCGGGAACATCGGGTCGAGGTAGATCACCTGTGGCGCCTCGCCTTCCCAGGCGCGCATGCGCTCGATGGCGTTGCCGGTCAGCAGGCGCATGCGCCCCACGATCGGCCCCACCTCTTCATCCGACCGCGCCCGCGCCAGGCCATCCTCCAGCAACGCGGCAATCAGCGGCTGGCGTTCGATCAGGGTCATCTGGCAGCCCAGGCTGGCCAGCACGAACGCGTCCTTGCCCAGCCCGGCGGTGGCATCCAGCACCTGCGGACGCACGCCTTGGGCAATGCCCACCGCCTTGGCGATCATCTGCCCGTTGCCACCACCGAACATGCGCCGGTGCGCGGCCTGGCCTTCGACAAAGTCGACCCGCACCGGCCCCGGGGCCTGCGGGCCCAATTGCTGGATCTGCAAGCCATCAACGCCCACCTGCACGGCAAACCCGGCAGCATCGTCCTGCAGCGGCAACTCAAGGCGCTGTGCCCACGCAGCAGCTTGCGCCTCGAATTCAGCCGACAGCGCCTCGACCCGGATACCTGTGCCCTGCTCTTCCATCATTCACACCTAGAAATTGAACCCAGCCGTTAATGTATCGGCTACTTCGGCCGATACAGGCAATATCCCGCTATTCTGCCAGAGCACAACGCGCGCGACTGCCATGTCAGATACTCTTCCCATCGGCTTGACCTACCTGTCGCCTGTCGGCAACTACAGTCAGCACAACACCCAGGCACTCGGGGGCGTCAGCCACCTGTGGCAGGATTTCTTTGCCCGGGCCATGGCCGAGCAGCAGGAAGAGCCGGTAGACAGCGTCAGCCAGTCGTTCGTGCAATACGACCAGAGCAGCGGCGAGCCGATCGGCGGCGCCCGTGCGCTGGCCCTGATCGACGCCCAGCGTGCCTGCCCGGTACACGACACCGAGGTGGCACCGCCCGAGCCACTGTTCCTGCCCAAGGCAGAACTCGAAGCCAACCTGCTGCCGCCCGCCCCCGAGCCGTTCAGCGCAGTCGAGTTGATCGAGCAACAGCGCCAGCTCGACATCAGCAACAGCTGGCTACGCCCGGTAGTGATGAGCCAAGGTCACCCGATTGCCGAACCCGGCCCCGGCCCTACCCCGCGCTCGCTGTTCCTGCCGATCGCCGAGTTCGAGACCAACCTGCTGGACCCGGCGCCCGAACCGTTCGATGACGCCACCCTGGCCAAGCAACAGAACGACCTGGAGTTCGACATCCACTGGGCACGCCCGGTGGTGCTGAACAACGTGCGCGCCCACGCCTGAACGCGCCCACGCTCAACGACAGATCTGCCAGCGGCCCATGTCCACATGAAAGTGGTTGTGGTGTGCAGCGTTGTAGTCCGGCCCCAGTACCGTGCTGAAGCTGTCACAGGCCGCCTGCTGCACCTGGCGAAGGAATTCCGCTTTTTGCCCGCCCGCCTGCCAGTCCCGCGCAAGGACGATGCGCTGGCCGTCCTGCAGGCGAAAGCCACTGATGTCCAAGGCATCGGCCGTGGCGTGCTGGCTCAACCGGCCCTGCTTGCGGTGGTAGACATTGCGGCAGGCAAAACTGCCCAGGTGGTCGACCTGAGCCACTGGCTGCCCCAACACCCGTTGCGCCACAGGCTGCAGGCCATGGTTTTCGAACAGTGCATACGCCACTGCCAACGGACAACTGGCCAGGAAGCTGCCGCCGAGCCACGCCTGACCACCGTCGATACGCCATACGTTCCGCAATGGGCAGTCGGCAGCAGCCGAACTGTCGGCTTGTGCCCGGTAGCGCAGCTGGCTGGTTTGAAGTGCCAGGCGACACAGCATCGGGTCATCACGAAGGCGGGACAGCTTGTAGGGGGTCAGCAGGTTGGGGGGCTGACGCACGTCCAGCGGCGCCCACGGGTTCCACGCGGCGGGCAGCCGCCAACCCAGGTGCCAGGCCAGCCCCGCAAGCAACGACAGGCCTGCCAGCAACGCCAGCACGGCCCTCATCAGCGGCGGAACAGGTCGTTGAGTTGGGCGAACGGCAGCGCCTGCTCACCGTAGCCGAAGGTGCCCTCATCGCGAATCTCCAGCGCGGCCCGATGGAAGGCCCCCAACGCGGCACGGGCAAGCGACGAGCCGACGCTGATGCGGCGTACACCCAGGTCCTGCAACTGGTTGACGCTCAGCTGCACGCCCGCCATGCCCATCAGCACATTCACCGGCCGCGGCGCGACGGCCTGCACCACCGCGCGGATTTCCTCGACAGTACGCAGCCCGGGCGCGTAGAGCACATCGGCACCGGCCTCGGCATAGGCCTGCAGGCGCAGGATGGTGTCGTCCAGGTCCATGCGCCCGTGCAGCAGGTTCTCTGCCCGGGCGCACAGGGTGAACGGGAACGGCAGGCTGCGTGCGGCCTGCACGGCTGCGCGCACACGCTCTACTGCCAGCCCGAAATCATAGATCGGCGTATCGCTGTGACCACTGGCATCCTCGATAGAGCCACCCACCAAGCCGACTTCGGCGGCCCGCAGAATGGTCTGGGCGCAATCTTCGGGCAGGTCGCCAAAGCCGTTCTCCAGGTCAGCGGCCACCGGCAAGGGGGTAGCGTCGACAATCTCGCCAGCATTATCGAGGGTATCGTCCAGGCTCAAGGCGCCTTCGGCGTCCGGACGGCCCAGGCTGAAAGCCAGGCCTGCACTGGTGGTGGCCAGCGCCTCGAAGCCCAGGCTGGCCAGCAACTTGGCCGAGCCGGCATCCCACGGGTTGGGGATGACGAAGGCGCTGTCACGCTCGTGCAGGGCCTTGAAGGCTTCGGCTCGCAGGGTTTGCACATCCATGGTTCAACCTCCGGCAGTCAGGGAAAGGTCAGAGTAGCCCCAGTTGTTCGACCTCGGGGGTGCGCGGCAATTCCGGCAACGCGGCAAGGCCCGGCAGGCGCTGCATCAGGCGTTGGTGAAAGCGCTGGGCCAATGCCGCTGCCAGGCGGTTGTCCGAGGTGTGCAGGAAGATGTAGGGGTTGCGGCCTTCCTCGATCCAGGCGGCGACCTTGTCCACCCAGGGGGTAAGAAAGGCCTCGTTGGCCTCCAGCTGCGGGTGGCCGATGAAGCGCACCTGCGGGTGCTGGCTGAAGGCTGCCGGGCGTGGCGGTACCTTGGGCTTCTTCGCCTGCGCATGCAGCACGGCGGAGTCACGGGAGGTGCAGCTGAACAAGGCACGCGGGTCGAGGCAGATACGTTCCACGCCACGCTCATGCAGCAGGCGGTTGAGCAACCGCTCTTCTTCACCCTTGGCGAAGAAGGCCTGGTTGCGCACCTCCACGGCCACCGGCACTCCGACTTCGTCAAGGAAGTGGCAAAGCTCGCCCAGCCGTGCGGGGCTGAACTGGGCCGGCAACTGTAGCCAGTACGGCGCTACGCGCTGGCCCAGCGGGGCCATCAGGCGGGTGAAGTCAAAGGCCGGTTCCAGCTGATCGCGCAGGTCGCCTTCATGGCTGATGTCCCGGGGGAACTTGGCAGTGAAGCGGAAGTGTTCGGGCATGATCTGCGCCCAGCGCGCAATGGTGCCGGGTGCGGGACGTGCGTAGAAAGTGGTATTGCCCTCGACGGCGTTGAACACCTGGCTGTAGTAGCCGAGCATTTCACTGCTGTTGGCGTCGGCGGGATACAGGTAGTCGCGCCAGGCGTTTTCGCTCCAGGACGGGCAACCGAGAAAATAAGGCAGTGGTGATGGACTCATCCACTAAATGTACAGGTCGAGCCCCAGTACTTCCATGTCCCAGTCGGTAAAACCGGCGGTGCTCAGGTAGCTGGCCAATGCGGTAGCGGTGCGGCGGTCACGGGCGCGGGGGAAGATCATGTCCTGCTGGCGGGCTGGCAGGCCACCGCTGCGACGGCGGGCGGTGGCTTCCTGAGGGGCGGTTTCGACCTCCTCGATCACCTCGGCATCATCGATGGCCTCGTCACGCACCGCCGCCTTGCGTGGGGTGCGCTTGATCGGGTAGGACTGCGATGAGAAACCGTCGATACGCATGGCATGAGCACTCAGAACCAATGATGGCAATTTAGCAGCATCAGGGTTCCATCGCTAATGCTCGAGTGATAACTGGACCACAGATCACGCAAAAGGTTTTAGTGTCATCGGCGATAACCGACGAACAACACTCAGCGCTTCTTGGGTGTCGCTACATTATCGCGCAGGTAGACCGGTTGCGCCTGTTCGGCAGCGATTGCCTCGCCGCGTGCCCAGGCAAAGCTGGCCAGGCTGAGGATGTCCAGGGCGTTGGGCAAGGCACTGGCATTGCTGGCTGCCACCTGCACCGCCAGGCGCTCGGCATAGCCCCAACCGGTACCGGCACCGAACCACTCGCCAGCGCTGCCCGCCGGCAGCGCCACCTGCTCGGGCGGCAGCACTGCCTCCTGGCCGACCAGGCGCATTTCGCCTTCGGTGGCCTGGTAGCAGCCCCAATACACTTCATCCATGCGCGCATCAATGGCGGCCGCCACATGCTGCACGCCGTGCTCGCGCAACGCGCCCTGGGCCAGTGCGGCCAGGTTGGACACCGGCAAAACCGGGCGCTCCAGGGCGAAGGCCAGGCCCTGGACCACACCGATGGCAATGCGCACACCGGTGAATGCGCCCGGGCCACGGCCAAAGGCGATGGCATCCAGCGCATTCAGCGCCACGCCGGACTCGGCCAGCAGCTGCTTGATCATCGGCAGCAGCTTCTGGGCATGCATGCGCGGGATCACCTCGTAATGGCTGGTTACCTTGCCGTCATGCAGCAGTGCGACGGAACAGGCTTCGGTGGCGGTATCCAGGGCCAGGAGGGTGGTCATCGAACGGGTATCCAGGTACTAGGGGGAAAAGAGCGGCAGTATAGAGCAGCGGCGGCGTTGTGTCCCGAAGGGGCAGCCGTACGGCCATTGCCCGCTCGGCTGGCGCGGTCCCTGTAGGAGCGGCCTTGTGTCGCGATGGGCCGCAAAGCGGCCCCTGCAATTTTCGCGGCGAAGCTGAGTTTTTGGGGCCGCTGCGCGCCCCATCGCGACACAAGGCCGCTCCTACAGGGATCGCATGTGGCAACAGGGCCACAAACGACAACGGCCCGCAAGCGGGCCGTTGTCGAGGTGCGTCAGGCGCTGGATCAGCTCAGGGCTGCCAGGACCTTGGCGGTGATGGCTTCGACCGAGCCGACGCCTTCGATGTGGCTGTACTTCGGCTTGCCGGCATTGGCGGCGGACAGCTTCTGGTAGAAGTCCACCAGCGGCTTGGTCTGGCTGTGGTAGACCGACAGGCGATGGCGAACGGTTTCTTCCTTGTCGTCATCACGCTGGATCAGGTCTTCACCCGTCTCGTCGTCCTTGCCTTCCACTTTCGGCGGGTTGTACTGAATGTGGTAGGTGCGGCCCGAGGCCAGGTGCACGCGGCGGCCAGCCATGCGGCCGACGATTTCCTCGTCGTCCACGGCGATTTCCACCACGGCGTCGATGTCGACACCGGCAGCTACCATGGCTTCGGCTTGCGGAATGGTACGTGGGAAGCCGTCGAACAGGCAGCCCTTGGCGCAATCAGGCTGGGCGATGCGCTCCTTGACCAGGCTGATGATCAACTCGTCGGAGACCAGCTGGCCGGCATCCATGACTTTCTTCAGTTCCAGGCCCAGCGGGGTACCGGCCTTGACGGCGGCACGCAGCATGTCACCGGTGGAAATCTGGGGGATACCGAACTTTTCGGTGATGAACTTTGCCTGAGTACCTTTACCGGCCCCGGGAGCTCCCAGCAGAATTACGCGCATCTCGTGCTCCTCAAATTTTTTTATGAAATTCAATGGATTCGGCGACCAGGGCCAAGTCCGGAAAATCGGGTATGACCATAAATCGGTCAGAAGGCTGCTCAAGATACACAGCGCCCGGCAGCCAGACAAGCGTCCCAAAGTTGCAGGAATGCGCCACCTACGGCTGGCCCGGCAGGCGGTTGCGCCCGGCGCAACCACCCTCTTCGCCCACTTGCACGCCCCGCACGGCACCTGCCCTGTGCGCCCCGGGCCTACCCTCAGCCGGTGTTGCGCAGGCCGGCTGCAATACCCGCCACTGTCACCAGCAAGGCCTGCTCCAACGGGCTGTCCAGAGCGGCTTCGCGGCTGCGCGAGCGGGCCAGCAACTCGGCCTGCAGGCGGTGCAACGGGTCCAGGTAGGTATTGCGCAGGCTGATGAATTCCAGCGTCTCGGGGCTGTGCGCCAGTAGCACCGGCTGCCCGGTAAGGCCCAGTACCACCTGGCACGACTGCGACAATAGGTCGCGCAGGTGCGCACCCAAAGGCAGCAGGTGCGGTTGCACTAGACGTTCGTCGTAGGCCTCGGCGATCTGCGCATCGGCCTTGGCCAGCACCATCTCGAGCATGTCGATGCGGGTGCGGAAGAACGGCCATTGCTCGCGCATCTGCGCCAGCAGTTCACCCTGGCCACGGGCCAGGGCATTGTTCAATGCCGTTTCCCAGCCAAGCCAGGCCGGCAGCATCAGACGGGTCTGGGTCCAGCCGAAGATCCACGGAATGGCCCGCAGGCTTTCGATGCCACCGGCGCGGCGCTTGGCCGGGCGGCTGCCCAGCGGCAGGCGCCCCAGTTCCTGCTCCGGGGTGGACTGGCGGAAGTACTCGACGAAATCGGGGTTCTCCCGCACCACGCCGCGGTAAGCCTTGACGCCATCGGCGGCCAGTTGGTCCATCACCTCGCGCCAGGCCGGCTGCGGTGGTGGCGGTGGCAACAAGGTGGCTTCCAGCACCGCAGCCAGGTACAGGTTCAGGTTCTGCTCGGCGATACCCGGCAAGCCGAACTTGAAGCGGATCATCTCGCCCTGCTCGGTGGTGCGGAAGCGCCCCGCCACCGACCCCGGTGGCTGCGACAGGATCGCCGCGTGGGCCGGGCCGCCGCCGCGGCCTACCGTGCCGCCACGGCCGTGGAACAGCAGCAACTCGACCTGGTGCTCGGCGCAGATACGCACCAGGTTTTCCTGGGCCCGGTACTGCGCCCAGGCCGCTGCCGTGGTACCGGCATCCTTGGCCGAGTCGGAATAGCCGATCATCACTTCCTGCGGGCCGCGCAGGTTGGCGCGGTAGCCTGGCAGGCCGAGCAGGCGCTGCATCACCGGGCCGGCATTGTCGAGGTCGGCCAGGGTCTCGAACAGCGGCACCACGCGCATGGGGCGAGTCAGGCCGGCCTCCTTCAACAGCAGCTGCACCGCCAGCACATCCGAGGCAGCACCGGCCATGGAGATGACGTAGGAGCCCAGCGAGGCGGCTGGTGCAGCGGCAATTTCTCGGCAGGTGGCCAGTACCTCGGCGGTATCGGCCTGCGGCTTGAAGTGCGCGGGCAGCAGTGGCCGGCGGTTTTTCAGCTCGGCCTGGAGGAACTCGATGCGCTGCTCTTCATCCCAGTCGGCATAGCGCCCCAGGCCCAGGTAGTCGGTAATCTCGCTCAACGCATCACGGTGGCGGGCGGCGTCCTGGCGCACGTCCAGGCGGACCAGGAACAGGCCGAAGGTCACGGCGCGGCGCAGGCAGTCGAGCAACGGGCCTTCGGCGATCACACCCATGCCGCAGGCGTGCAGTGACTGGTAGCACAGCTCCAGCGGCGCGATCAGGTCGCGGTTGTCCACCAGCACCTCGGCACTGGCCGGCTGGCTGCTGGTCAATGCCGAATGCGCCCAGGCGCGCGTCGCCCGCAGGCGATCGCGCAGTTGCTTGAGCAGCGAACGGTAGGGTTCGGCACTGTCGCCGACCCGCTCGCGCAGGGCATCGTCGGCCTGCTGCATGGACAACTCGGACGCCAGCGCATCGATGTCGCGCAGGAACAGGTCGGCAGCCATCCAGCGCGCCAGCAGCAGGACTTCGCGGGTGACCGCTGCGGTCACGTTGGGGTTGCCATCACGGTCACCGCCCATCCACGAGGCGAAGCGGATCGGCGCCGCCTCCAGCGGCAGGCGCAGGCCGGTAGCCTCCAGCAGGGCCTTGTCGACCTTGCGCAAGTGGCTGGGGATGGCGTGCCACAGCGAATGCTCGATCACCGCAAAGCCCCACTTGGCTTCGTCCACCGGCGTCGGTCGGGTGCGGCGGATTTCTTCGGTGTGCCAGGCCTCGGCGATCAGCCGGCGCAGGCGCTCGCGCACCTGCTGGCGTTCGCCCGGGGTCAGGTCGCGGTGGTCCTGGGCTGCCAGTTGGCCGGCGATGGCGTCGTACTTCTGGATCAGGGTGCGGCGGGCCACTTCGGTGGGGTGAGCGGTGAGCACCAGCTGGATGTCGAGCTTGGCCAATTGCCGGGCCAGGGCATCATTGCTGTGCCCGGCCTGCTTCAGGCGCGCCAGCAGCTCGGGCAGCACCCGGGCCTCGAACGGCTCGGGCTGGTCGGCGTCGCGGCGGCGGATCAACTGGTACTGCTCGGCCATGTTGGCCAGGTTAAGGAACTGGTTGAAGGCCCTGGCCACGGGCAGCAAGTCTTCATCAGCCAGGTCCGCCAGGGTCGAGCTCAGTTGCTCGCCGGCAACCCGACGGTCGGCCTTGGCACTGTGGCGGATGTCCTCGATCTTCTGCAGGAACGCCTCGCCATGCTGCTGGCGAATGGTGTCGCCGAGCAGCTCACCCAACACATGGACATCTTCACGCAAACGCACATCGATATCGGTCATTGGCCCTCTCTCCGGCGCGGCTCTGGCGCATTGCATCCCTTTTCAGCCTTTACGCGAGCCCCTGTGGGAGCGGGTTCACCCGCGAAGCATCCAGCGCGGTGCCTGGCACCGGCTGCGCCGGTGTTCGCGGGTGAACCCGCTCCCACAGGGGTGCGCGGTATTCGCCTCAAGAGTGCCCACAGCCAGGCGCCGATGGCAAGCCGTGATCGGCCAAAGCAAACTAAAGTGAAAGCACGACACTCCCATGCATTGCAGCCCTTTCAGGCGTCAATAGAGGTCATCATGAAAATCCGTGAACTCGCCCAGCACTGGGAACAGAATGCCGCCGGTACCCTCAGCCCCACGGGCCATGTCCTGCATCTGGACCTTGAGTCCGAAGCGCGCCTGGCCGCGCTGATCGACATGTACCCCAAGCGCACCGCCGAGGAACTGCTCGGTGAGCTGGTCGCGGCAGCCCTCGAGGAACTGGAAGCCAGCTTCCCCTATGTGCAAGGCCGCCAGGTCATTGCCACCGACGAGGAAGGCGACCCGCTGTACGAGGACATCGGTCCTACTCCGCGCTTTCTGTCACTTTCGCGACAGCATCTGCACGCGCTGAGCAACCCTGGGGCCGATAGCGAATAGCGAAGGTGTAGGTCATAAGTTTTGTAGCGCCCGGGAGATCGAGCGCCGCCCGCGCGGCGCTTCGCAGCGCAAGGCTGCTCCTACATCTGTTTCGGGCCAGTAACGCCTGTGCCAGTGCACGCGACCGCCTTTTTCGTACAACGCAATATCGAGCCATGCGCCAAAGCGTTCGCGCACAGACCTCACAGGAATAATTGGCCCGAAACAAATGTAGGAGCAGCCTTGCGCTGCGAAGCGCCGCGCGGGCGGCGCTCGATCTCCCAGGCGCCACAAACCCCAAACATGATCAAATTTTTCTGAACTATCCGAAAAACGCGCCAGTCACAGCCAATAGCCATCACGCTAAAACCCTGCACACCTGCCGTTGTGCACCGTTGAGCTGAAGCGCGTGCACGTGTCAGGGAACGAGCGATGGACTGCTACGGACAACGTCGTAAACAGGAGTGATCCAATGGAACTGACCACCAAGAACACCCGCATCTACAAACCCTCATCCACTCATGTACGCGGGTTCAAGCTGGCAGCGCTGGCCCTGGGCAGCAGCCTGATCCTGGCCGGCTGTGCGGGCAACCCGCCCACCGAGCAGTATGCAGTCACCCAGTCCGCCGTGAACTCCGCCGTCAGCGCTGGCGGCACCGAGTTCGCCGCCGTGGAAATGAAAGCGGCACAGGACAAGTTCAAGCAGGCCGAGATCGCCATGCATGACAAGAAATACGACGACGCCAGGCGCCTGGCCGAACAGGCCGAGTGGGACGCCCGCCTCGCCGAACGCAAGGCCCAGGCGGCCAAGGCCCAGAAGGCCGTGCAGGATGCCCGCCAGGGCGTTCAGGACGTACGTGAGGAAGGCCTGCGCAGCGCTCAGTGAGCCCTGCCCCGCCCACCTCGGCCTTCGCACACGATCAAAGGATGAACACTATGCGCAACTACGTCATGATTCCCGCCCTGCTGGCCCTGAGCGTCGGCCTTGCTGCCTGCTCGCACGACCCTAACGCCAACCTCGAATCGGCCCGCACCAACTTCTCCTCGCTGCAGAGCGACCCGCAATCGAGCAAGGTTGCCGCACTGGAGACCAAGGACGCCCAGGACTGGCTGAACAAGGCCGACAAGGCCTACATGGACCGTGAAGACGAGAAGAAGGTCGACCAGTTGGCCTACCTGACCAACCAGCGCGTCGAAGTGGCCAAGCAGACCATCGCCCTGCGCACAGCCGAAGGCGAACTGAAGAACGCCTCGGCCCAGCGCGCCCAGGCCAAGCTGGACGCCCGCGACGCACAGATCGCCAAGCTGCAGGACAGCCTCAACGCCAAGCAGACCGACCGCGGCACGCTGGTCACCTTCGGTGACGTGCTGTTCGACTTCAACAAAGCCGAACTCAAGAGCAACGCCTACCCGAACGTCACCAAGCTGGCGCAGTTCCTCCAGGAAAACCCGGAACGCAAGGTGATCGTCGAGGGTTACACCGACAGCGTCGGCTCGGCCAACTACAACCAGGGCCTGTCGGAGCGCCGCGCCAACAGCGTGCGCATGGCACTGGTACGTGCCGGCGTCGACCCGGCGCGCATCGTCGCCCAGGGCTATGGCAAGGAGTACCCGGTAGCGGACAACTCGAGCAATTCGGGGCGTGCGCAGAACCGTCGGGTGGAGGTGACCATCTCCAACGACAACCAGCCGGTGGCGCCGCGCTCGGTGAGCCAGGTACAGCAGTAAGGCTGGCTAGCTGAACTGACAAGCCCCGCGATCGAAGCGGGGCTTTCTTTTGCCTGTTCCGGCCTCTTCGCGGGCACGCCCGCTCCCACAGGTACGGCGCCCGTTTCGAGCTTTGCGCGATCCCTGTGGGAGCGGGCGTGCCCGCGAAGAGGCCAGTTCAGGCAGCAGATATCTTGAGCTTTGCACAGTCCCTGTGGGAGCGGCTTCAGCCGCGAAAGGGCCAGCACAGGCAGCAGAGATAATGGTTCACTGCACCTGCTGCGGGGTTTCCTCGCCCATGCAACGCACCGCGCGCTTGCGGTTGTCCACCAGCACCCCGGTCAGGCCTTTCTGCTGGGTGTCGAACAGCACCAGCACGCCATCGACGCACTGGGCCACTTGTGGTGCCGGGTCCAGCGAGACCTTGTAGTCCTCGCCGGGGATGGTCTTGAGCATGGTGAAATCCTGCAGCAACAGGGCATCCTCGGGCTTGGCGAAATGCAGGTAACCGTAGTACCACAAGGCCCCCACCGTCACGATGATGCTGCCGACACCGGTCAGGATCAGCGGGATGGCGTTGCGTTCTTCACTCATTGCTTGTTCTTCTCGTCAGGGTAATTGGGCACTTCGGCCAGCCGCCGCAGGCCGTTGAAATGGCTGGGGTCGTCGAGGAAACGCAGCATCACCTGGCGCCAGGTCGGGTCGGCGAAGGTCTGCACGTGGCCACCACGGGTCAGTTGCAGCACCCGCGGCGCTGGCGCGTGCTGGTACAGGCGGATGCCGTTGTCCATCGGCACCAGGGTGTCGTCGATGCTGTGGAAGAACAGCTTGGGCGGGCTGCTCAGCTGCTCGATCGAGCGGATCGCGCTGTCACCGTCCGGCACCAGCCACGACAGCGGCACCTGCAGCGGCCAGGTCATCCACGAGGTGCTGAGGGCAAAGCGCCCGACCGCACGGTAACTGGCCGGCACACCGTCGAACACCAGGGCACTGAAACGCTGGCGCTGCTCCGGGTGGGCCGCCAGGTAGTGAATGGCCATGGCCCCGCCAAGGCTCTGCCCCAGCAGTACCAATGGCTTGCCCTTGACCTCGGGAGCCTGCTCCAGCCAGGCCATGGCCGCGGCGATGTCCTGGTACACCTCGGGCAGGCTCGGCTCGCCCTGGGACAGGCCATAGCCGCGGTAATCGATCATCAACACCTGGTAGCCCTGCTCCGGCAGCCAGTAGCTGCCGCCCAGGTGCCCAGGCAGGTTGCCGCCATTGCCATGCAGGTGCAGCACCGTGCCCTTGACCTCGACCCCGGCCTTGGCCGGCAACCACCAGCCGTGCAGGCGGATGCCATCAGCAGTGGTCAGGGTGACATCGCGGTACTCGAGCTTGGCCCGCTCGGGCGTGAACGGCTGGCCGCGCTCGGGATAGAACAGCAGGCTGCTGCAACCGCCCAGGCCCAGCAGGATCAAACCCAGGGCCAGCAGGCGGCAGCACTCAGAGAATGTTCGCGTAGTCGGCTTCAATGCGGTCCAGGCTCAGGTGGTTGAGGAAGTTGGAGAAGCACATCCAGGCCGACAGCGCATTGAGGTCGCGGAACTGCTCGGGCAGGTACTTGGGCGGCTCGACCAGGCCTTCCTCTACCAGCTGTCGCAGGGTACGCATGTCTTCCAGGGTGGTCTTGCCACAGAACAGCAACGGGATCTGTTCGAGCTTGCCCTTCTTCACGGCCAACTGAATGTAGTTGTAAACCATGATGAAGCCTTTGAGGTAGGACAAGTCCTTGGTAAATGGCAGGCCATTGGGCACCGACCCACGGAACACCCGGCTGGCGTTGCTGTAGCTCTGCGCCATCTCGAACCCCTGCTCGCGGAAGAAGTTGTAGATCTGCATGAAATCGGCACCCTCCTCGACCATGTGGATGGCGCGGGTGCGATTGGTGAGCTTGCGCAGGCGGCTGGGGTAGGAGGCGAAGGCGATCACCTCCATGAGGATGGCCAGGCCTTCCTGGGTCACCGTCGACGAGGGCGGGCCCTTGGCCAGGAAGGTACAGATCGGCTGGTTCAGGCCGTTGAGCGTGGTGCCAACATGCACCAGCCCTTCGTGCACCTCCAGGGCGCGCACGTCACGGGCGTTGAACATGGCGTCGGCACGCACCTTGATGTAGTCGGCCCCGGCCGCGGCATCGGCGACGATGCCGTCGGACTCGAACACACGGATGGTCTCCTCGGCCTCGCCGAACACCTTGTTCAGCCGGTGCTGGAGGATTTCCACGGCCTCCTTGGCCGTGAGGTTCTTCGGTTCGTCCTTGAGGTCGCCACGGCCATCGATGTTGTTCAGGTAGTCCGACAGCATCAGGCCGAGGTCGGCCAAGGTCGGATCACCAGCGTGGAAGGCATCCGAGGCAGCGCCGTACAGTTCCTGGGAGATCAGCCCGAAATCCTCGGTGCCGCGCGCTTCGAGCATGCGCACCACCATGCGGTATTCGCGGCACATGCGCTTCATGATCTGCCCGACCGGGTTGAACTGGCCGAGCTGGCGAATGATGTCGCGCTCGATGCCCTGGAACTCGGCCTTGACCGCGCTGGAGTCGAACGCCAGCGGGCGCGACTGGTAGTAGGCACGGTCGACGGCCGGCGGCTCATTGCCCTTGGCCTTGAGGAAGCCCTGGCGGATGTTGTCGTCCCACTTCACCGCGTCCAGCACCCGGATCGGGGTCTGGGCCGCGACGATGCGGTCGGACAGGGCACGGATGGTTTGCTGGTATTCGTCCACCGGGGGACTCCTTATTGGAACAAAGTGCCAAGCCTTGCATTGCCTGAACCGCCCTCTTCGCGGCTAAAGCCGCTCCTACAGGTACTGCAATCCCTGTGGGAGCGGCTTCAGCCGCGAAGAAGCCAGCGCGGTCATTTGCCGGAACGCTGGAACCGCGCCACTTCAACGAACAGGTCGGAGTTGGCCGGGTCGTCCAGGTACGCCAGCACCCGCGCCGACGGGCTGTCGATCAGCACGCCGTCGCCGTTGTCCTCCGGCACCTCGGTGCTGCGCCCGGTCAGCTCCTTCTTGTCCACCGCCTGCTGCACCTGCTCGACATCCAGGTTGTAGACCACCAGTTCCTTGCCATCGACGATATCGAAACCGCCGATCAGGAAGTTGCCACCCAGGCGCTTCGGCACGCCAGCCGACAGGTACCAGCGGTTGCCGTGGCGCGACACGGTGAACACGTATTCCTCGGGGGCCTTGCCCTTGGCCGTGGCCACTGCCTTGTAGGCATCGCCGCCGCTACGGCTGATCACCAGCTTCAGCGGCTCGCCCCAGGCGTCCTTGCTGCTCCACTTGCCCAGCAGGGCCTTGGGCGCCGCCTGGTTGCTCGGCAAGGGCTCGTGGAAGGTCACCAGACAACCGCCCAGCAGCAGGAATGACAAAGTCAACAACACCACACGCCAGGCTTTCATCAGGTTCTCCTTGAAAAGTCGGTCTCGGCTCAGGCCGATGCCAGCACCAGCTGCAGGTATCGGCTAAGCATAGCGAGCATCTGCCCATCGGCTTGCGCGTTCGCATCCTTGAGCAGGCCCTGATATTCCATCTGCTCGATAATCGCCGTCAACATTTGGGCGTCCTGTTCCGGTTGCTGCGAGCCCACCACCTGCAGCAATTGGCGGGTGCCATGCAGCAGGATCTGTTCATGGGCGCACACCAGTTGAGCCAGGCGCGGGCAAAGCAGCGCCTCCTGGCGGAAGGCCTGCTCGGCCATCAGGAAGTCGCGGCGGTTCAACAGTTGCCGCTGTACGTAGTCGGCTGTCATGCGCGCTACCTCGTCAGCCAGGCGTGCCCGCGCCTGCGGGCTGCCGTCACCCTCGGCCAGCAACTGGCGCAACACCACCTCGGTATTGGCCCACAGCTTGGCCATGTAGGCGGCGCTGCGTTCGACGTACTGGGCAAAGGTATCGGTGAGCAGGTCCTCGATATCCTTGAAGTAGTAGGTGGTGGCCGACAATGGCACACCGGCCTCGGCGGCGACGGCGCGATGGCGCACACCGCGTACGCCATCGCGCACGACAATGCGCATGGCGGCGTCGAGGATCAGTTGGCGACGCTGCTCGCTGCCCTGGCGGGCAGTCTTGCGGCCTTGGTATTGCACGCTTTCGGCGACGGCGGTGGCGATGCCGGCGGCGCCCTGGTGAGGCATTGCGGGTGTCACGGGGTGTACCTCATGGACAGTGTTTCGTCAGTGCCGGCCTCTTCGCGGCTAAAGCCGCTCCCACAGGGACCGCACCAGCCTGAGGGTAGTGGGGTCCCTGTGGGAGCGGCTTTAGCCGCGAAAGGGCCGGTACAGGCAATTCAAGTGTACGGGCAAGAAAAAGCCGCCTCGAAAGGCGGCTCATTCAATTCACTCAGGCCTGCGGACGCATGTGCGGGAACAGGATCACGTCGCGGATCGACGGCGAGTTGGTCAGCAGCATCACCAGGCGGTCGATGCCGATGCCTTCACCTGCAGTCGGCGGCATGCCGTACTCCAGGGCGCGAACGAAGTCGGCGTCGTAGTGCATGGCTTCGTCGTCACCAGCGTCCTTCTCGGCCACCTGGGCCAGGAAGCGCTCGGCCTGGTCTTCGGCATCGTTGAGCTCGGAGTAGGCGTTGGCGATCTCGCGGCCACCGATGAACAGCTCGAAACGGTCGGTAACAGCCGGGTTGTCGTCGTTGCGACGGGCCAGCGGCGACACTTCGAACGGGTACTCGGTAATGAAGTGCGGCTGCTCCAGCTTGTGCTCGACCAGCTCTTCGAAAATCATCACCTGCAGCTTGCCCAGGCCTTCGTGGCCCAGCACCTTGGCGCCGGCCTTTTTGGCGATGTCGCGGGCGCGGTCGACGTCCTGCAGGTCGGCAGCGGTCAGCTCCGGGTTGTACTTGAGGATCGAGTCGAATACCGACAGGCGGGCGAACGGCTCGCCGAAGTGGAACACCTTGTCGCCGTACGGCACGTCGGTAGTGCCCAGTACCAGCTGCGCCAGCTCGCGGAACAGTTCCTCGGTGAGGTCCATGTTGTCGCGGTAGTCGGCGTAGGCCTGGTAGAACTCGAGCATGGTGAATTCAGGGTTGTGACGAGTCGAAACGCCTTCGTTACGGAAGTTGCGGTTGATCTCGAACACCTTCTCGAAGCCACCAACCACCAGGCGCTTGAGGTACAGCTCCGGCGCGATACGCAGGAACATGGCCATGTCCAGGGCGTTGTGGTGGGTTTCGAACGGCTTGGCCGCAGCACCACCCGGGATGGTTTGCAGCATCGGCGTCTCGACTTCGAGGAAGTCGCGCTCGATGAGGAACTTGCGAATGTGCGAGATCACCTGCGAACGCACACGGAAGGTGTGGCGGGTTTCTTCATTGACCATCAGGTCGACGTAACGCTGGCGGTAGCGCTGCTCGGTGTCGGTCAGGCCGTGGTGCTTGTCGGGCAGCGGGCGCAGCGACTTGGTCAGCAGGCGCACGTTGGTCATTTCGACGTACAGGTCGCCCTTGCCGGAACGGGCCAGGGTGCCTTCGGCGCTGATGATGTCGCCCAGGTCCCAGGTCTTGACCGCGGCCAGGGTTTCTTCCGGCAGGGTCTTGCGGTTGACGTAGACCTGGATACGGCCAGTCATGTCCTGAATGACCATGAACGAGCCGCGGTTGAGCATGATGCGGCCGGCAACCTTGACCGGAATCGCTGCAGCTTCCAGTTCTTCCTTGGTCTTGTCCGCATACTGCTTCTGCAGGTCGTTGCAGTAGCTGTCGCGACGGAAGTCATTGGGGAAGGCATTGCCCTTCGCGCGCTCGGCGGCAAGCTTTTCCTTGCGCAGGGCGATCAGGGCGTTTTCTTCCTGTTGCAGGTCTTGCGCTTCGGTCTTGAGGTCGCTCATTTCGTCATTCTTTCCATCAGGTGTTCGGTGCCCCTTTCGGGCAGGGCACGCGATACCGGCCCCAGGCCAGGTACCGCGGCGGTTGTGTGCGGTTTACAGCCCCTGCTTGAGGCTCGCTTCCAGGTACTGGTCGAGGTCGCCGTCCAGCACCTTCTGGCAGTCGCTGCGCTCGACACCGGTACGCAGGTCCTTGATACGCGAGTCATCCAGCACGTAGGAGCGGATCTGGTGGCCCCAGCCGATGTCCGACTTGCTGTCTTCCAGCGCCTGCGAGGCGGCATTGCGCTTCTGCATTTCCAGCTCGTACAACTTGGCCCGCAGCATTTTCATGGCGGTGTCCTTGTTGGCGTGCTGGGAGCGTTCGTTCTGGCAGGCCACCACGGTGTTGGTCGGTACGTGGGTAATACGCACCGCCGAGTCGGTGGTGTTCACGTGCTGACCACCGGCACCGGAGGAACGGTAGGTGTCGATACGCAGGTCGGCCGGGTTGATCTCGATCTCGACCTTGTCGTCGATCTCGGGCGACACGAACACCGCCGAGAACGAGGTGTGGCGACGGGCACCGGAGTCGAACGGGCTCTTGCGCACCAGGCGGTGCACGCCGATCTCGGTGCGCAGCCAGCCGAAGGCGTACTCGCCCTTGATATGCACGGTGGCGCCCTTGATGCCGGCGACTTCACCTTCGGAAAGCTCGATGATGGTGGCATCGAAACCACGCTTGTCGGCCCAGCGCAGGTACATGCGCAGCAGGATGTTGGCCCAGTCCTGCGCCTCGGTACCACCGGAGCCGGCCTGGATGTCCAGGTAGGCGTTGTTCATGTCCATCTCGCCGCTGAACATGCGACGGAACTCGAGCTGGGCCAGTTTTTCTTCCAGGCCTTCCAGTTCGGTCACGACGTCGCCGACGGCGCCTTCGTCATTTTCCTCGACGGCCATGTCGAGCAGGTCCTGGCAGTCGGCCAGGCCGTCGGACAGCTTGTCCAGGGTCTCGACGACCTGTGCCAGCATGGCACGCTCGCGGCCCAGGGCCTGGGCGTACTCGGGCTTGTTCCAGACGTTGGGGTCTTCCAGCTCGCGGTTGACTTCGATCAGGCGGTCATGCTTGTGATCGTAGTCAAAGATACCCCCGAATGGACTGGGAACGCTCGGTGAGGTCCTTGATGGTGTTCAGGATCGGTTGGATTTCCATGGGCTGGCTACTCGCACGAATTCGGTGAAAAGCCTGCGAGTATAACCGAGTCCGCCGCAGGGCGGCAGACCCGCCGGGCGCCCGAATGGCCGCAATTACTCGTGTAGGAGCGGCCTTGTGTCGCGATGGGGCGCGCAGCGGCCCCTTGCAGTATCTGCTGCGAAGCTGAATTCCGGGGCCGCTGCGCGCCCCATCGCGACACAAGGCCGCTCCTACAAGGGTACGGTGCAGGCCCTGTCAGGCGATACCAACCTGGTTGCGCCCACCATTCTTGGCCTGGTACAGGCCTTTGTCCGCAGCCGAGATCAGTTGCCGGCTATGGCTGCCGATGGACGGAGTCTGGGTGGCCAGGCCAATGCTCACGGTCAGATACGAGTCGGGCACCGGCGCGGTGTGCGGGATGCCCAGGCCGAGCACGGTCTGGCGCAGCTTCTCGGCCACCAGCCGTGCCCCGCCCGGCGTGGTGTTGGGCAATACCAGGACGAATTCCTCGCCACCATAGCGCGCCGGCAGGTCGGTTGGCCGCGAGCACGAGCCGCGGATCGCCTCGGCCACCTGGCGCAAGGCCTCGTCACCGGCCAGGTGGCCAAAGCTGTCGTTGTAGGCCTTGAAGTAGTCCACGTCGATCATCAGCAGCGACAACTGCTGCTGCTCACGCATGGCCCGGCGCCACTCCAGTTCCAGGTACTCGTCGAAGTGGCGGCGGTTGGACAACCCGGTCAGGCCATCGGAGTTCATCAGCCGCTGCAGCATCAGGTTGGTATCGAGCAGTTGCTGCTGGCTGACGCGCAGGGCGCGGTAGGCCTCGTCGCGCTGCAACAGGGTCAGGTAGGAACGCGAGTGATAGCGGATGCGCGCCACCAGCTCGATGGTATCCGGCAGCTTGACCAGGTAATCGTTGGCCCCGGCAGCAAAGGCCGCGCTCTTGACCAGCGGGTCTTCCTTGGTCGACAGGACGATGATCGGGATATCCTGGGTCGCCGGGTTGTTGCGGTATTCACGCACCAGGGTCAGCCCGTCCAGGCCAGGCATGATCAGGTCCTGCAAAATCACCGTGGGCTTGATGCGCACGGCCTGGGCCACCGCCTGGTGCGGGTCGGCGCAGAAGTGGAAGTCGATGTTCTCTTCATGGGCCAGGCCACGCCGCACCGCCTCGCCGATCATGGCCTGGTCGTCGACCAGCAGCACCATCGCCGAGTTCTCGTTGGGGGTCGTGAAACCTTCGATCGGTAAATCATTCATACCTGTTCACCCGATCACTGCCGGCCTGGCGGCGTGATTCAATACACTTCGTCATTTTGCGAAAAATTCCATCAAGCGCCCGGCTATGCGTTCCAGCGGGCGGATTTCCACTGCGGCATCGATGGCCGCAGCGGCCTTGGGCATCCCGTACACCGCACTGCTGGCCTGGTCCTGGGCAATGGTCAGGAAGCCCTGCTGGCGCATCAGCTTCAGGCCCTGGGCACCATCGCGGCCCATGCCGGTAAGCAACACGCCCACCGCATCGCCGGTCCAATAGCGCGCCACACTCTCGAAGAACACATCGATCGAGGGCCGGTAAATTTCATTGACAGGTTCGGCAGTGTAGGCCAGTTGGCCGTTCTGTAGCAGGCGGATGTGGTGATTGGTGCCTGCCAGCAACACCTGCCCCGGCTGCGGCGGCTCGCCTTCCCGGGCCAGGCGCACCGGCAGCCCGGCAGCGCTGCTGAGCCATTCGGCCATGCCCGCGGCAAACACCTGGTCCACATGCTGGACCAGCACGATGGCCGCCGGAAACGCCGCCGGCAGACCCTGCAGCAACACTTCCAGCGCCGCAGGGCCACCTGCCGACGAGCCGATCGCCACCAGGCCGCGGCGCTGGGAAGCCTCGCGCAGCGGCGTGGCCACCGGGCGGGCGGCAGGCGCACGCTGCTGGCCGATCAGCCAGCCGATATTGAGGATTTTGCGCAGCAGTGGCGCCGCCGCTTCACGGGGATCGCCCGCGCCCAGCGCCGGCGTGTCTACCACGTCGAGGGCGCCGTAGCCCATGGCTTCGAACACCCGGTGCACGTTCTGCTTGCGGTCGACCGTGACGATGACGATGGCGCATGGGGTTTCGGCCATGATCCGCCGGGTGGCCTCGACGCCATCCATGACCGGCATGATCAGGTCCATGAGGATCAGGTCTGGCTGCTGCTCGGTGCAGCGCTGCACCGCCTCGGCGCCATTGCTGGCCACCCATACCACCTCATGCGCCGGCTCCAAGGCGACCGCCCGGCGCAGCGCCTCCACGGCCATGGGCATGTCGTTGACGATGGCGATCTTCATCCCTGAGCACCTCCGATCAGCTCAACTACAGCATCCAGCAACGCATCGTCATGGAAACTGGCCTTTGCCAAATAGTAGTCGGCGCCGGCATCCAGGCCACGCCGTCGGTCTTCCTCACGGTCCTTGTAGGACACCACCATCACCGGCAGCGATTGCAGGCGCTGGTCGCGGCGCACCAGGGTGACCAGCTCGATGCCGTCCATGCGCGGCATGTCGATGTCGGTGATCAGCAGGTCGAAGTCTTCGCCACGCAAGGCATTCCAGCCATCCATGCCATCCACCGCCACGGCCACGTCGTAGCCACGGTTGCCGAGCAGCTTGCGCTGCAGTTCACGCACGGTCAGCGAATCGTCGACCACCAGGATGCGCTGGCGCGCCACGCCACGGGCGCCGCTGCTGCCGCGTTCGATGCGTTCCAGGCTGCCGGTGCTGAGCAGCTTCTCCACAGAGCGCAGCAGGTCCTCGACATCGACGATCAGCACCACCGAGCCATCGTCGAGCAAGGCGCCGGAAGAAATGTCCTGCACCTTGCCCAGCCGTGGGTCGAGCGGCATCACCACCAGCACCCGCTCGCCCACCAGCCGCTCCACGGCCACGCCGTACAGTTGCTCGCGCTCGCGGATCACCACTACCCGCAGGCTGCTCTCCTGCGTTTGCCCGGCCGGGCGGTTGAGCAGTTGGCTGGCCGCCACCAGGCCGATGTGCCGGCCTTCGTGCCAGAAGTGCTGACGCCCCTCGATCTGCACGATCTCTTCGGCGCTCACTTCCAGCGTGCGTTCGATATGGGCGAGCGGGAAGGCATAGGCCTCGCCGCCCACCTCGACCACCAGGCTGCGCACCACCGACAGGGTCAGTGGCACCTGCAGGTGAAAACGGCAGCCCTGCCCGGCCAGCTGGGTCAGCTCGATAGAACCGCGCAGTTCACGGATCATGTGCTGCACCGCATCCAGGCCCACGCCGCGCCCGGACACCTCGGTGACCTTGTCGCGCAGGCTGAAACCGGGCAGGAACAGGAACGTCAGCAACTCTGCCTCGCTCATCCGCGCCACTGTGTCGGCGGGCGACAGTGCACGCCCGACAATGCTGCTGCGCAGGCGCTCGAGGTCGATGCCGGCACCGTCGTCGATCAGTTCCAGGCTTAGCATTCCGGCCTGGTGCGAGGCCCGCAGGCGGATCACCCCCTCCTCCGCCTTGCCCGCCAGCAGGCGCCGCTCGGGCAGCTCGATGCCGTGGTCGACCGCATTGCGCAACAGGTGGGTCAGCGGTGCTTCGAGCTTTTCCAGCACATCGCGGTCGACCTGGGTCTTTTCCCCTTCCACCAGCAGCCGCACCGGCTTGCCCAGCGAACGGCCAAGGTCGCGCACCATGCGGCTCTGGCCGGTCAGCACATCGGCAAACGGCCGCATCCGGCAGGCCAGCGCGGTGTCGTACAGCAGTTGTGCGCGCTGGCTGGCCTGCCAGCCGAACTCGTCCAGGTCGGCAGCCTGCTGCTGCAGGATCTGCTGGGTTTCCGCCAGCAGGCGCTGGGTCTGTGCCAGGGCTTCGAGCACCTCGCTGCTCTGGCCACTGTCCTCCAGTTGCATGCGCAGGCCATCAAGCGCCTGCATGCCCTGGCCGTGCATGCGCTTGAGGCGCTGCAGGGTGGTCAGGTAAGGCTTGAGCCGCTGGGTTTCCACCAGCGACTTGCTGGACAAGTCGAGCAGGCTGTTGAGGCGATCGGCGGTGACCCGCAGCACCCGCTCCGTACCTTCGCCGGTGCGCTTGCCGGTCTTGCGACGTGGGGCCTGCTCGGGCTCGGGCTCAGGCTCCAAGGGTTCGACAGGCAGCGGCAAAGGTTCCGCTTGCACGGTTTGCACCGGCGCCTCCGGCAGCGCTGGCACGGCTGGTGGCGCGGGGGGCACGGCTGCCGCCCCCGGGTCGAGCAGGTTGGCCATTTGCGCAAGGAACACCGGCAGGGTCGCCTGCGCCCCGGCATCGCCAGGCGTGGCGATGCGCATCAACAGGTCGGTGCCTTGCAACAGGGCATCGATATGCTCGGCACTCAGCCGCAGGCGGCCCTCCTGAGCGGCCACCAGGCAGTCCTCCATGACGTGGGCGACGCTGACGCCAGCGTCCACCCCGACAATCCGCGCCGCGCCCTTCAGCGAGTGGGCCGCGCGCATGCAAGCCTCGAGCTGGTCGGCCTGCGTGGGATTACGCTCCAGCGCCATCAGGCCGACGCTGAGCACCTGGGTCTGCGCCTCGGCCTCCAGGCTGAACAGTTCGAGCAACGATGCGTCGCGCATTTGCTCTGGGGTCATGACAGGCTCCGCTGCACGGCAGACAGTAAGTGTTGATCGTCCAGCACCCGCACGCTGCGGCCACGCCATTGCAGGACCGCTGCGGTGAAGTGGGAGGCGTCCTGGCCGCTGCCCAGCAACAGCGGGTCGAGCCGGTGAATGCCGTCGATTTCCTCGACCGCCATCACCACCGGCCCGCCATCCGCAGCCAGGATCAGCATGCGTGGCATCGCCCGGCCGCTACGTTGCTCGGCAGCGCTGGCCTGCACACCCAGCAGGTCGGCCAGTGACAGGCACGGCACCAGCGCACCGCGCACGTTGGCCACCCCCTGCAACACCCGCGAGCGCTGGTGCGGCAGCGAATGCACCGCCTGCAGCGGGGCAATTTCGGCCAGGCAGGCGGTGGCCAGCGCCAGCCACTCTTCGCCCAGGCGGAACAGCAGCATGGAGCGGCCGGTGTTTTCCTCGACCGGTGGCGCCGCGGCAGCCTGGTGGTCCTGCATCAGCGCGTAGCGGTCGAGCAGGCGTGTGGCCGCTGCGGCATATACCTCGCAGTTGCGGCAGTGAACGTGACGTTCCAGCAGCGGGCACTGCTTGTCGCCGTGCACGCCAATGCGGTTCCAGCAGTCGTCGATGTGCGCGTCATCCTCGGCGAGCAATTGCATCGCGGATTCCTTCATCGTTCAGACTCCCTGCCAACCCGTGCGGCGCGCTCCTGCAGGCGCCGGGCACCGGCAAGGTCGCCCTGGGCCGCCAGCAAGGCCGCCAGGTGCACCAGCGCCTCAGGGTGCTGCGGTTCCAGGTACAGGGCTTTGCGATAGTGGGTCAGTGCCTGCTGCGCATCGCCTTCGGTATCGCTGAGCAGCCCCAGCCAGTAGTAAACCTGCGCCGAAGGCGCGAACTGGCCCAGGTAGCGCTGGCATTCGGCACGGGCTTGCTCGCTGGCGCCGGCATTGGCAAGCCGGGCAATGCTGGCCAGCAACTCGCTTGCCTCCTCGCGCTTGTGCTCGCGCGCCGGCGCTGGCTTGACGGCCACGGGCAGCACTCGCAGTGGGCGCGGTGACGACGCTGCGCTCGGTAACGGATAGCCTGGCTTGGCCGGTGCTGGCGATGTGCGCCGCAAGGGCTGGACCGGGGGCGTAGCCAGCGCAGCGCCGCCACCCTCCTGGCGCACGTAGGCGAACGACTGGGCAATCCCCAGCGGGCGCATGCCCAATCGCGCCAGCAAGCTGCCTTCGGCCGGGCCGATGAACAGCACACCCTGTGGGTGCAACAAGCGCTTGAGCACTTCGAACACCCGTTGTTGGGTCGGCACGTCGAAATAGATCAGCAGGTTGCGACAGAACACGAAGTCGTACAGGCCATCGCGGCTGGCCAGCGCCGGATCGAGCACGTTGCCCACCTGCAGGCTGACTTGCTCGCGCACCCGCTCATGCAGGAGGTGGCCTTCTTCGAGGGCATCGAAGTAACGCTCGCGAAAGCCCAGGTCGCTGCCACGGAAGGCATTGCGCCCGTACACGGCCTGCCCGGCCTTGGCCACGGAACTGGGGCTGATGTCCATGCCGTCGATCATGAACGCCCCCGGCGCGATACCGGCATCGAGCAAGGCCATGGCCAGCGAATAGGGTTCCTCGCCTGTCGAGCAAGGCAGGCTGAGCAGGCGCAGCGGGCGCGCCCCGGCCAGCTCGGCCAGGCGCTTGTGCGCCAGGCTGGCCAAGGCGGTGAAGGACTCGGGGTAACGGAAGAACCAGGTTTCCGGGACGATGACCGCTTCGATCAGCGCCTGTTGCTCATCCATCGACTGCTGCAGGTGCAGCCAGTAATCATCCAGGTCCGCAGCGTTCACGGCCACGCAGCGCTGGCGCAGCGCACGCTCGACCATGGGCGCGCCCACCGACTCCACGTCCAGGCCGATGCGTTCGCGCAGGAAGCGGAAAAAATGCTGTTCGTTCATGTCGGCATCCCTGTCGGATCATCCGCGTACAGCAACTCGTGCACGGCATCGGGCAGCAGATCGTTGACTTCGATGCGCTGCAACAAGCCCTGCTCGTCCTGACGCACCGGCCCCAGGTACGGGGCTTCACCGCTGTCCACGCCATACGGCTGGAACTCCTCGGGGTGGCAACGCAGGGTTTCGGTGGCCTGTTCCAGGATCAGGCCAAGCTGCAGGCCGCCTCGGTAGTGCACCAGCACCAGGCGGGTACTGGTGCGCTGCGCCGCCGGCTGGCCGAAGCTCAATGCCGCCAGGTCGACCACCGGTACCAGCAGGCCCCGGTGTGCAAGGATGCCTGCGACCCAGGCAGGCGCCTTGGCGATCGGCTTGAGCGGCTGGCGCGGCAGCACCTCGATCACTTCGTGCACGCTCAGGGCAAAGCGTTGCTCCCGGATGCGAAACTGCAGGTACAACGCCCCCTTGGCGTTGACCGCCCGCGCGGCGCGCGGTTGCAAGTCGTTCATCGCAGTCAGACTTTGAAGCGCGACACGCCGCCACGCAGGCCAGCGGCCACCTGGCTCAGCTCATCGATGGCGAAACTGGCCTGGCGCAGCGACTCCACGGTCTGGGTGCTGGCATCGCTGAGCTGGGCCAGCGCCTGGTTGATCTGCTCGGCACCGGTGGCCTGTGCCTGCATGCCTTCGTTGACCATCAGCACTCGCGGTGCCAGGGCCTGCACCTGGTGGATGATCTGGCTGAGCTGTTCGCCCACCTGCTGCACTTCGAACATGCCGCGGCGCACTTCTTCGGAAAACTTGTCCATGCCCATGACCCCGGCCGACACCGCCGACTGGATCTCGCGCACCATCTGCTCGATATCGTAGGTGGCCACGGCGGTCTGGTCGGCCAGGCGGCGCACTTCGGTGGCTACCACGGCAAAGCCGCGGCCGTACTCGCCGGCCTTTTCCGCTTCGATGGCAGCGTTGAGCGACAGCAGGTTGGTCTGGTCGGCGACCTTGACGATGGTCACCACCATCTGGGTGATGTTGCTGGCCTTTTCGTTGAGGATGCCCAGCTTGGCGTTGACCAGGTCGGCGGCGCCCATCACCTGGTGCATGGTTTCTTCCATGCGTGCCAGGCCCTGCTGACCGGAACCGGCCAGGCTGGAGGCCTGGTCGGCGGCCGAGGTGACCTCGGTCATGGTGCGCACCAGGTCACGAGAAGTGGCGGCGATTTCCCGCGAGGTGGCGCCGATTTCGGTGGTGGTGGCGGCCGTTTCGGTGGCGGTGGCCTGCTGTTGCTTGGAGGTTGCGGCGATTTCGGTCACCGAGGTGGTCACCTGCACCGACGAACGCTGGGCCTGGGCCACCAGGTTGGCCAGGGCCTCGGCCATTTCGTTGAAGCCGCTTTCGATGGCGCCGAATTCGTCCTTGCGGTCCAGGCTCAGGCGCATGCTCAGGTCGCCCGAGCGCAGTTTGTCGAGGGCATGGACAATGCGCTGCATGGGCGCGGTGATGGCGCGCATCAGCAACAGGCCGCAGATACCGGCGGCGATGATCGCCAGCAGCAGCGAAACTATCATGCTGCCTTTGGCCGTGCTTACGGCGCCGACGATCTCGTTGGTGTCGGTGTCGGCGGAGGCGCGGTTGTGCTCGATCACTTCGTTCAGGTGCTTGCGGCCTTCGAGCCAGGCTGGGGTGAGCACATCGGTGATCAACCGCTGGGCTTCCGCATAGTTGCGCTGTCGATAGGCTTCCAGCACCTGGTCGACGATCTTGAGGTAGGCAACTTCCATCTGGATGAAGGCGTCGAAGCGCGCCTGGTCGTCATCATCCTGAATGGTGCCCTGGTAGCTGGCCATGTGCTCTTTCAGGCGGTCCTGGAAGCTCTTGAACAGCTCCGCGTCGGCCGAGGTGAATTCGCGGTGATTGGACAGCCCCACCAGCTGCTGGCTGGTGACGTAACTGTCGACCCAGGCACTGCGGATCATCGAGCTGTAGTAGAGGCCGGGAATGCTGTCGGTCCCCACTGCCTGCTCGGCGGATGCGATGGTCACCAACCGCGAGTAGGCGGCCACGATCATCAGCAGCATGATGGCGATGATCACGGCGAAACTTGCCAGGATCCGTTGGCGCAAGGTCCAGTTCTTCACATTCAGCCCTCAGGAATTCACAACGAGCGGGAAAAATCGCCGAAGTATAGCCCAGGCGCCCAGCGCTCATGCGGCTGAAATGTGGGAATGGAGTAAAAGCTACCGGGTGCTTGTCGCGATATTTTCAGCGCCTGTGAGATCGAGCGCCGCCCGCGCGGCGCTTCGCAGCGCAAGGCTGCTCCTACATCTGTTTCGGGCCAATCATTCCTGCACCGTAGGCGCGCGTCCCCTTGGCGTCCACCCCGATGTCATGCCGGACAAACAAGGCGGTCGCGTGCATTGGTACAGGCGTTACTGGCCCGAAACAGATGTAGGAGCAGCCTTGCGCTGCGAAGCGCCGCGCGGGCGGCGCTCGATCTCACAGACGCTGAAAATGTCGTGACAAGCGCTGCTACTGCACTACCGCCTGCCTTGCCTGGCTTTCCAGTTCCTGACGCAGGGCCGGGTCCAGGCGCAGCTGGCGGGCCAGTTCGTCCAGGTAGGCGCGCTCCATGAAGTTTTCCTGGTCGACCATCATCACGCTGGCCAGGTACATCTCGGCGGCCATTTCCGGCGTTTGCGCGGCACGGGCCACTTCGGCCGGGTCCAGCGGCTTGTTCAGCTCGGCATGCAGCCAGTGCTGCAACTCGCGGTCGTTGTCCAGGCGGGTGAATTCACCCTCGATCAGCGCACGCTCGCGTTCGTCGATATGGCCATCGGACTTGGCCGCCGCCACCAGCGCCCGCAGTACCGCCTGGCTGTGCAGCTCGGCCTGGGCCGGCGGCAGGCGGTCGACGGTCTGTGGCTCGGTGGCGGCCACCTGCTGGCGCGCCTGCCAGTTGCCGTAGGCCTTGTAGGCCAGCACACCGAGCGCGGCCAGGCCGCCATAGGTGAGGGCCTTGCCGCCATATTTGCGGGCCTTCTTGTTGCCCAGCAGCAAACCCATGGCGCCCGCCGCCAGGGCGCCGCCACCGGCACCGGAAAGCAGGCTGCCAAGGCCGCCGGCACTGGTGCCTGGCTTGCCAGCGCTGCCCTTGCCGGCCTGGCTGGCGAGCAAGTCCTGGCCGGACTTGAGCAACTGGTCGAGCAATCCCCGGGTATTCATCAAACGGTCTCCACGTTGGCCAAGGGAGCCGTCAGGTTAAGCCCTGCCCGCCCGATCGCCATGGGGGGATTTGCTTCCGGATGTTGCATTGGCTGGCAAAAAGCCAACTAGACTCGATATCGCCAATACCGCGCTAACCGCACCACGCTCATGACGATCGCTTCACGGCTTGCTTGATGACTGCCCCGACCAAAATCTCCAAGAAGAGGGAACACCATGTCAGTGCACAAGACCGCATTGCTCGGCGCAACCGCCTGCGCCGTGCTGGCCAGCGCCAGCCTGCAGGCTGCCGAACCGCCCAAGGCCCTGGGGCCCGGCGAGGGCCGCCTGGACATCGTCGCCTGGCCCGGCTACATCGAGCGCGGTGAAAGCGACAAGGCCTACGACTGGGTGACCGGCTTCGAGAAGGAAACCGGCTGCAAGGTCAGCGTCAAGACCGCCGCCACCTCGGACGAGATGGTCAGCCTGATGACCAAGGGCGGCTACGACCTGGTCACCGCCTCGGGCGATGCCTCGCTGCGGCTGATCGCGGGCAAGCGGGTACAGCCGATCAACACCGCCTTGATCTCCAACTGGAAGAACATCGACCCACGGCTGCAGAACGGTGGCTGGTACGTGGTCGACAAGCAGGTCTACGGCACCCCTTACCAATGGGGGCCGAACGTGCTGCTGTACAACACCGACGTGTTCAAGCAGGCGCCCACCAGCTGGGGCGTGCTGTTCGAGCCGCAGAACCTTCCCGACGGCAAGCCGAACAAGGGCCGCGTGCAGGCCTACGATGGGCCGATCTACATCGCCGATGCGGCGTTGTACCTGAAGGCGGCCAAGCCGGAGCTGGGCATCCAGGACCCGTACGAGCTGAGCGAAGCGCAGTACAAGGCCGTGCTGGAGCTGCTGCGCCAGCAGCAACCGCTGATCCACCGCTACTGGCATGACGCCACGGTGCAGATGAGCGACGTGAAGAACGAAGGCGTGGTTGCCTCCAGCTCCTGGGGCTACATGGTCAATGGCCTCAAGGCCGAGAAGCAGCCCGTGGCCTCGACCATTCCCAAGGAGGGCGCGACCGGCTGGGCCGACACCACCATGCTGCACAGCGAGGCCAAGCACCCCAACTGTGCCTACAAATGGATGGACTGGTCGCTTCAGCCGAAAGTACAGGGTGATGTGGCGGCCTGGTTCGGTTCGTTGCCGGCGGTGCCGGCGGCCTGCACCGGCAGCGAGCTGCTGGGGGCCGAGGGCTGCAAGACCAACGGTTTCGACAACTTCGACAAGATCGCCTTCTGGAAAACCCCGCAGGCCCAGGGCGGCAAGTTCGTGCCGTATAGCCGCTGGACCCAGGATTACATTGCGATCATGGGCGGGCGCTGAGGTTACCTGAATGCCTGTGCCGGCCTCTTCGCGGGTGAACCCGCTCCCACAGGTAAAGCACCACCCTTACAGGCGGTGATGAACCTGTAGGAGCGGGTTCACCCGCGAAGAGGCCAGCACAGGAGTAAGCCAGTTGTCCGGAGCCTATGCATGCCCCTAGCCGTCCAGTTCACCCAGGTTTCCCGCACCTTCGGCGAGGTCAAGGCCGTCGACCAGGTCAGCATCGACATCATCGATGGCGAATTCTTCTCCATGCTCGGCCCCTCTGGTTCGGGCAAGACCACCTGCCTGCGCCTGATCGCAGGCTTCGAGCAACCCACCAGCGGTTCGATCCGCATCCACGGTGTCGAGGCTGCGGGCGTACCGCCCTACCAGCGCGACGTCAACACCGTATTCCAGGACTACGCCCTGTTCCCGCACATGAACGTACTGGACAACATCGCCTACGGCCTGAAGGTAAAAGGCGTGGCCAAGGCCGAACGCCACAGCCGCGCCGAAGAAGCCCTGGCGATGGTGGCCCTGGCTGGCTACGGCGCACGCAAGCCAGCGCAGTTGTCCGGTGGCCAGCGCCAGCGCGTGGCGCTGGCCCGCGCGCTGGTCAACCGGCCACGGGTACTGCTGCTGGACGAGCCGCTTGGCGCGCTGGACCTTAAGTTGCGCGAACAGATGCAGGGCGAGCTGAAAAAGCTGCAGCGCCAGCTGGGCATCACCTTCATCTTCGTCACCCACGACCAGACCGAGGCGCTGTCGATGTCCGATCGCGTCGCAGTGTTCAACCGCGGCCGTATCGAGCAGGTCGACACCCCGCGCAACCTGTACATGCAGCCTGCCACCACCTTCGTCGCCGAATTCGTCGGCACCTCCAATGTGGTGCGTGGCGAACTGGCCATGGCCCTCAATGGCAGCCCGGCGCCCTTCTCCATCCGCCCCGAACACATCCGCCTCGGCGACCCGGCCACAGCCGGCCAGCACGTCCAGGTCAGCGGCCAGCTGCGCGATATCCAGTACCAGGGCAGTGCCACCCGCTACGAGCTGCAACTGGACAGCGGCCAGCTGCTGGCGGTGAGCCAGGCCAACGACCGCTGGCAGGCGCAAGCACAGGCCTGGCAACCCGGGCAACGGATACAGGCGCACTGGCCCCGCGAAGCCATGACGGTGCTGCAGGAAACCGAGGGCCGCTGACATGAGCACACTGCGCGGCCTGTCCAACCTGCTTTACCGGCGCCCCAACCTGTACCTGGCCCTGCTGCTGATCCCACCGCTGACCTGGTTCGGCGCGATCTACCTGGGTTCGCTGCTGAACCTGCTGTGGCAGGGCTTCTATACCTTCGACGACTTCACCATGGCGGTGACCCCGGACCTGACCCTGGGCAACTTCGCCGCGCTGTTCAACCCGTCGAACTTCGACATCATCTTGCGCACCTTGGGCATGGCGCTGGCGGTGTCGCTGGCCAGTGCGGTACTTGCCTTCCCCATCGCGTACTACATGGCGCGCTACACCAGCGGCAAGACCAAGGCGTTTTTCTATATCGCGGTGATGATGCCGATGTGGGCCAGCTACATCGTCAAGACCTACGCCTGGACCCTGCTGCTGGCCAAGGGTGGCGTGGCCCAATGGTTCGTCCAGCAACTGCACCTGGATACCCTGCTGCAAACGGTGCTGGCGGTGCCGGGCGTGGGCGGCAGCACGCTGTCGACTTCGCACCTGGGGCGCTTCATGGTGTTCGTGTACATCTGGCTGCCGTTCATGATCCTGCCGATCCAGGCCTCGCTGGAACGCTTGCCGCCATCGCTGCTGCAAGCCTCGGCAGACCTCGGCGCCCGGCCCGGGCAAACCTTCGTGCAGGTGATACTGCCGCTGTCGATCCCGGGCATTGCCGCCGGCTCGATCTTCACCTTCTCGCTGACCCTGGGCGACTTCATCGTGCCGCAGCTGATCGGCCCACCCGGCTACTTCATCGGCAGCATGGTCTATGCCCAGCAAGGGGCGATCGGCAACATGCCGATGGCCGCCGCGTTCACCCTAGTGCCGATCGTGCTGATCGCGGTGTACCTGTCCATCGTCAAGCGACTGGGGGCCTTCGATGCACTCTGAAAAAGCCTCGACCGGGCTGCGCCTGGCGGCCTGGGGCGGCTTGCTGTTCCTGCACTTCCCGATCCTGATCATCTTCCTGTATGCCTTCAACACCGAAGACGCGGCGTTCAGCTTCCCGCCCAAGGGCTTTACCCTGAAGTGGTTCGCCGTGGCCTTCGCCCGGCCCGATGTGCTGGAAGCGATCAAGCTGTCACTGCAAGTGGCCTGCCTGGCCACGCTGATCGCCCTGGTGCTCGGCACGCTGGCCTCGGCGGCGCTGTACCGGCGCAGCTTTTTCGGCAAGGAGAGCATTTCGCTGATGCTGATCCTGCCCATCGCCCTGCCCGGCATCATCACCGGTATCGCCCTGCTCTCGGCGTTCAAGACCCTGGGGATCGAGCCCGGGGTGTTCACCATCGTGGTCGGCCACGCCACGTTCTGCGTGGTGATCGTCTACAACAACGTGATCGCCCGCCTGCGGCGTACTTCGCAGAGCCTGATCGAAGCCTCGATGGACCTGGGCGCCGACGGCTGGCAGACCTTCCGCTACATCATCCTGCCCAACCTCGGCTCGGCGCTGCTGGCCGGTGGCATGCTGGCCTTTGCCCTGTCGTTCGACGAAATCATCGTCACCACCTTCACTGCCGGCCACGAACGCACCCTGCCGATCTGGCTGCTCAACCAGCTCAGCCGCCCGCGCGACGTGCCGGTGACCAACGTGGTCGCCATGCTGGTGATGCTGGTGACCATGCTGCCGATCCTTGGCGCCTATTACCTGACCCGTGGCGGTGAAAGCGTCGCGGGCAGCGGCAAATGACCCTGGAGGAGTCCCCGATGCAAACGCAGATGCTGATCAATGGCCAGCTGGTCGCTGGCGAAGGCCCGGCCTGGACCGTGCTCAACCCGGCGCTGGGCAGTGCCCTGGCGCAGATCAACGAAGCCAGCGAGGCCCAGGTGGACAGCGCCGTGCGCGCCGCCGACCAGGCCTTCGACAGCTGGTCGCAAACCAGCCCCAAGGAACGCTCGCAAGCCTTGCTGGCGCTGGCCGACGCTATCGAAGCCCATGGCGATGAACTGGCCCGACTGGAATCGCAGAACTGCGGCAAGCCGCTGAGCGCCGCGCTGAATGACGAGATCCCGGCAATTGCCGACGTGTTCCGCTACTTCGCCGGTGCGGCGCGCTGCCTGGGCGGCTCGGCAGCCGGCGAATACCTGCCGGGGCATACTTCGATGATCCGCCGCGACCCGCTGGGCGTGGTGGCCTCGATCGCACCGTGGAACTACCCGTTGATGATGCTGGCGTGGAAGATCGCCCCGGCCCTGGCTGCCGGCAACACGGTGGTGATCAAGCCCTCCGAGCTGACCCCGCTGACCGCCCTGCGCCTCGGCGAACTGGCCCAGGACCTGCTGCCACCGGGGGTGCTGAACATCCTCTTCGGCCGTGGCCAGACGGTCGGCAACCCGCTGGTCAACCACCCCAAGGTGCGCATGGTGTCGCTGACCGGCTCGATCCCCACCGGCGCTCACATCATCAGCGCCACCGCCGACAGCGTGAAACGCATGCACATGGAACTGGGCGGCAAGGCCCCGGTGCTGGTGTTCGACGATGCCGACATCGATGCCGCCATCGACGGCATCCGTACCTTCGGCTTCTACAACGCCGGCCAGGACTGCACCGCCGCCTGTCGGCTGTACGTGCAGGATGGCATCTATGATCGTTTCGTCGAACGCCTGGGGGCCGCAGTGGCCAGCCTAAAGCCAGGCCTGCAGGAAGCCGAGGACACCGAACTGGGGCCACTGATCAGTGCCCAGCACCGCGACAAGGTCGCAGGGCTGGTGCAACGGGCCATCGCCCAGCCGCACATTCGCCTGGTTACCGGTGGCAAGGTGATTGATGGCGACGGTTTCTTCTTCGAACCGACAGTGCTGGCCGATGCCCTGCAGGATGACGAAATCGTGCGCAACGAAGTATTCGGCCCGGTAGTGTCGGTGACCCGCTTCAACGACGAAGCGCAGGCACTGGAATGGGCCAACGACTCCAACTACGGCCTGGCCTCATCGGTATGGACCCGCGACACCGGCCGCGCCCACCGCCTGGCGGCGCGCCTGCAGTATGGCTGCACGTGGGTGAACACCCACTTCATGCTGGTCAGCGAAATGCCCCATGGCGGGCAGAAGCATTCGGGGTATGGCAAGGACATGTCAATGTATGGGCTGGAGGACTACACCTGTGTGCGGCATGTGATGATCAAGCATTAAGCGGTCGTGTTGACCGAGGGGCTTTGCATCCCCTCGGTCAACATCTCAGACGTTTCCTTCAAGCACGATCCCCTTCATCCTACTACTCATCCATTGAGCCCCTCTCATTGGTATCATAATCTGATACCATGAATAACCATCAGCAAGCCACACTCGAAGCAGTACTGAAAAAGCCGGTTCCCAGGACGCTGGAATGGGTGCGACTGGAGTCAATGTTGGTATCACTGGGTGCCCGGGTCATCGAAGGAAGAGGGTCACGGGTTCGCTTTGAACTCAATGGCGCTGTAGCAACCTTCCATCGCCCTCATCCGGACAGGCACGCCAAGCCCTATCAACTAAGAGACGCCCGCCAGTTCCTCGAGCAGGCAGGAGTAATACCATGAATGTCATGACCTACCGCGGCTACGCCGCTCGTATCGAATACAGCGACGAAGACCAGTTACTGATCGGCCATGTCGCAGGTATTCGCGATGTGATCGGTTTCCATGGCGAATCGATCAGTGAGCTGCGCCAGGCATTTGAAGACGCCGTGGACGATTATCTTGAGACTTGCCAACGCCTGGGCCGTGAGCCACAGAAAACCTACTCCGGCAAGCTCAGCCTGCGCCTGGAGCCTACCCTTCATGCCAGTGTGGCGGCCAAGGCCGAGCTGGCCGAGAAGAGTATCAACCAGTGGGTAAGCGATATTCTCAGCAAGGCTGCCTATAGCTGAATTGAGATGCCGACGCGGTCGTTGTAGGAGCGGCCTTGTGTCGCGAAAGGGCCGCAAAGCGGCCCCGGCAATATCAGCGGCAGAGCTGGAAACCTGGGGCCGCTTCGCAGCCCTTTCGCGACACAAGGCCGCTCCTACAACGACCGCGTAATGCTTGGGTCAGGTCAATCCCGCAGGTCCGACTCGTGAATCGGGTTGGCCCGGCTGGTGGCGCGCTGGTATTGCGCAGGCCAGGTAGCTTTGTTGCCGCCCAGGTCGTCGTCGGCATGCAGCGGCCAGTATGGGTCGCGCAGCAGCTCGCGGGCGAGGAAGATTATGTCGGCCTGGCCGGTGCGCAGAATGTGCTCGGCCTGGGCCGGTTCGGTGATCATGCCCACGGTGCCGGTGGCAATTTCCGATTCCTTGCGCACACGCTCGGCGAAGCGGGTCTGGTAGCCGGGCCCTGTGGGGATTTCGGCATTGACCGAGGTGCCGCCGGAGGACACGTCGATCAGGTCGACGCCCAAGCCACGCAGGCGGCGGGCCAGTTCGACGGTTTCATCCGGATTCCAGCCGTCCTCGACCCAGTCGGTCGCCGATACCCGCACGAACAGCGGTAACTCGGCAGGCCAGACCTTGCGCACGGCCTCGACCACCTCCAGGGTCAGGCGGATGCGGTTTTCGAAGCAACTGCCGTACTCGTCGCGACGCTGGTTGCTCAGCGGCGACAGGAACTGATGCAACAGGTAGCCATGGGCGGCGTGGATCTCGACCACCTTGAAACCGGCCTTCAGGGCGCGCTCGGTCGAGGCGACGAAGGCGGCGATCACCTGATCGATTTCATCCTTGGTCAATTCACGCGGCGCGGTGTGCTGCGGGTCGAAGGCGATTTTCGACGGGCCCACCGGCTGCCAGCCGCCCTCTTCGAGCTTGACGCTGCCTTGCTTGCCCAGCCACGGGCGATAGGTGCTGGCCTTGCGCCCGGCGTGAGCCAGCTGGATACCGGGCACGCTCCCCTGGGCGGTGATGAAACGGGTGATGCGTTGCAGCGGGGCGATCTGAGCGTCGTCCCACAGGCCGAGGTCTTCAGCGGTGATGCGGCCATCGGCGGTCACCGCCACGGCTTCAGTGATTACCAGGCCAGCGCCACCCACGGCGCGGCTGCCTAAATGGACGAGGTGCCAATCGTTGGCCAGGCCATCGACGGCGGAATACTGGCACATCGGCGAAACGGCGATGCGGTTGGGCAGGGTCAGCTGACGCAGGGTGTAAGGCTCGAGCAGCAGGCTCATGAGGGCACCTCCCAAGGACTCCAATGGTGATCCGGCCCGGACACTCAATTGCACGTCCCTGGCCCAGGTCCGGTCATAACTTCAGACTAGACCAGAATGGTTGGGGGGGAGGTTCCATGGGATTTCGGGTGGGATGCGAGGGGGGGGTTGGATCGAGAGTGGTGGCGCCTACGAGATCAAGCGCCGCCCGCGCGGCGCTTCGCAGCACAAGGCTGCTCCTACATCTGTTTCGGGCCAGTAACGCCTGTACCTGCGCACACGACCGCCTTGTTTGCCCGACGCAATATCGAGGTGGACGCCAGGGGGCGCGCGCCTTTGCCTCAGGATTAACTGGCCCGAAACAGATGTAGGAGCAGCCTTGTGCTGCGAAGCGCCGCGCGGGCGGCGCTTGATCTCCTAGGCGACATCACTCTCAAGGCAGGCACATGGCAGCCCTGACCGTCGCTAAAGGCAAGCCCTCTGACAGGCATTTCAGATATCCCCTACGAGTCGGATCTGGTGATACCTAGCCTGAGGAAATACCCTACATGTTCTGTCGACAGGCGTCTGATTGTTCCTGGAAACACTGCCACTTAGTCTTTTCAGGTCGCTGAAATCCAGCGATGCGGGTGTGGAAACCCGGTCAACCTTCAAGTTCCTGTCGTAATGGCAGCTGTGTGCGGGAGGCCTTTTGGCCTACCGGGTTCCTTGAAGGCCGGTTTTCCACCCTGCATACAGTTGCCGCCCTTCGTGTGGAAACGGCGGTGGCAACTCCTTTAACCTTCAAGGAATTGCTAGAAAAATGACTACAGAAGACACCCAGTTCACCGTCGGCAAGACCACTTTCTTTCAGGGTGAAAACCAGACCCACCCATTATTTCGCATCGAAGCGGGCATTCCGTGCCGAGACGCCCGTGATCAGGCTTCGGAATTGATGGGCTATGTGCGGGAGTTGACCATCGTCGGGCTGATGGATGAGAAGCCCATGATGATCTGGGCTGCGCACTATCTCAGTGCAATGGCCAAGGCGCTGATGGATGATGCCGAGTTAGGTATGGCGCGCTGAGTTTGATGTGATCATCGATCGCACATGGAGCACATTCGCCAGCCCGCCGCAGAGCCTTGTGGGCGGGTTTACCCGCGAAGCAGGCGACGCGGTGGATGGCACCGGCTTCGCCGGTGTTCGCGGGTGAACCCGCTCCCACAACGGGCCAACGCCAGGCCGTCAGCAGCGGCGGTATCTACCGTCAACGCGGCTCCATGTGGGCAATCATCAACTGCACACTTTCATTGCCACGAAACTCGTTCACATCCAGCTTGTACGCCAACTCGACCCAACGCACCGTCGGGTTCGGCCACACTTCGCGGTCAATGCCAAAGGCAATGCCGTCCAGCCGCACCGAGCCGCACTCGCTCTTGAGCACCACCTTCAGGTGCCGCTCGCCCACCACGCGCTGCTCCACCAGCTGGAACACGCCATGGAACAGCGGCTCGGGGAAGTGCTGCCCCCAGGGCCCGGCATGGCGCAGGGCCTTGGCCAGGTCGAGGTGGAACTCCTCCACCGCCAGGCTGCCGTCGGACAACAGCCGACCGGTCAGGTCCTCTTCGCGCAGCTGGCGTCGCACTTCTTCGTCGAACGCCTCGGCAAATGCCGGGAAATTGGCCTCAGGCAACGACAACCCCGCCGCCATCGCGTGGCCGCCGAACTTGCTGATCAACTGCGGGTGGCGCGCCGCCACGGCATCCAGCGCATCGCGAATATGGAACCCCGGCACCGAACGCGCCGACCCTTTGAGCATGCCCTCGCCAGCGTCGGCGAAAGCGATGGTCGGCCGGTGGTAACGCTCCTTCAGGCGCGAAGCCAGAATACCGATAACCCCCTGGTGCCAGTCGGCATCGAACAGGCACAGGCCATATGGCATCGACTCGACAGGCAGGTCCTTGAGCTGGGCCAGGGCCTCGCGCTGCATGCCCTGTTCGATGGACTTGCGGTCCTGGTTCAGGTCGTCCAGCTGCTGGGCCATGTCCTGGGCCAGGGCCGCGTCTTCACACAGCAGGCATTCGATGCCCAGGCTCATGTCGTCCAGGCGCCCGGCAGCGTTCAGCCGCGGGCCCAGGATGAAGCCAAGGTCGGTCGAGGTGATGCGCCGGTGATCGCGCCGGGCCACTTCAAGAATGGCCTTGAGCCCCGGCCGGGCGCGGCCGGCGCGAATGCGCTCGAGGCCCTGGTGCACCAGGATGCGGTTGTTGGCATCCAATGGCACCACGTCGGCGACGCTGCCCAGGGCAACCAGATCGAGCAATTCGCCGATGTTCGGCTGCGGCTGCGTATCGTAGCGCCCCAGGCTGCGCAGGCGCGCACGCAGGGCCATCAGCACGTAGAAGATCACCCCTACCCCGGCCAGCGCCTTGCTCGGGAAACTGCAGCCCGGCTGATTGGGGTTGATGATGGCGTCGGCGTCGGGCAACTCCGCACCCGGCAGGTGGTGGTCGGTGACCAGCACCTTGAGCCCGGCGGCCTTGGCGGCGGCCACACCGTCGACGCTGGAAATGCCGTTGTCCACGGTGATCAGCAGCTGCGGCTGGCGTTGCAGCGCCACCTCGACGATTTCCGGGGTCAGGCCGTAACCGTATTCGAAGCGGTTGGGCACAAGGTAGTCGACGTGGGCCGCGCCCAGCAGGCGCAGGCCCAGCACGCCGACAGTACTGGCAGTGGCGCCGTCGGCATCGAAGTCGCCGACGATGAGGATGCGCTGGCGCTGGTCGATAGCCTCGACCAGCAGATCCACACCGGCCTCGATGCCCTTCAGCTGCTGGTACGGCAGCAGGCGCGCGAGGCTTTTGTCCAGCTCGGCCTCGCTCTGCACGCCGCGCGCGGCGTACAGGCGGGTCAGCAAGGGTGGCAGGTTACCCAGGAATGGCAGGGTCGGCGGCAGCGGGCGAGGTTCGATACGCATGGGGTGCTTCAGCCGCGCTCACCAAGCAGCCACTCCAGCTGCACTTCGTGCTGGCCACGGTCGTCGGTGACGAACAAGGTGCCTTCACTGATCATCACGTCCCACTTGATGGTGCGGGGCATGTCGGTGGCGAGGGTTTCCAGCACCTCCTGCGGCACGGCGGCAATGCTCAGGTTCTTCAAGCCCTTGACCGCGTCCACCACCTTGTTCTGCCATACGCGCAGGCTGCCGTAGGCCAGCAGGCTGGTACGCTCGGTGCGGCGCGAGCACCAGGTCAGTCGGTCGGCGTCCGGCTGGCCCACTTCGATCCAGTGCAGGATGCGATCGTCCAGGCTCTTTTCCCACAGCGCCGCTTCGTCCACATCAGACAGGCCACGGCCGAACGACAGGTTCTCGTTGTACCACAGGGCGTAGGCCAGCAGGCGTACGGCCATGCGTTCTTCGGTTTCCGAAGGGTGGCGGGCGATGGTCTGACGGACGTTTTCGTACACGCCGCGGTCGAGGTCGGTCAGGTTCAGTTCGAATTTGTAGGTGGTGGACGGCTGGGCCATGGTCGACGGGCTTCTTGCGCAGAGAAAAAGTGACACAGTCTAACCGATACTGCCCTTCGTTGCCCCGCAGCAGTATCTGCCGCTTCGGACCTATGATAAAACCACGCATCTGCCCAGCTGCCACGGATGCCCCATGACTACGCCCAGCAAACCCCTCGCCGGTCTAAAAGTTGTCGAACTCGGCACCCTCATCGCTGGCCCGTTCGCCTCGCGCATCTGTGCCGAATTCGGCGCCGAGGTAGTCAAGGTCGAATCGCCCGATGGTGGCGACCCGTTGCGCAAATGGCGCAAGCTGTACGAGGGCACCTCGCTGTGGTGGTTCGTGCAGGCTCGCAACAAGCAGTCGCTCACCCTCAACCTCAAGCACCCAGAGGGCCGCGAGATTCTCAAGCGCCTGCTGGCCGACGCCGACATCCTGATCGAGAACTTCCGCCCGGGCGTGCTGGAAAAACTCGGCCTGGGCTGGGACGTGCTGCACGCGCTCAACCCGCGCCTGGTAATGGTGCGCCTGTCGGGCTTCGGCCAGACCGGGCCGATGAAGGACCAGCCGGGCTTCGGCGCCGTGGGCGAGTCGATGGGCGGCCTGCGCTACATCACCGGCTTCGACGACCGCCCACCGGTGCGCACGGGCATTTCCATCGGTGACTCGATTGCTGCCCTGTGGGGGGTGATCGGCGCACTGATGGCGCTGCGACACCGTGAAGTCAACGGCGGCCAGGGCCAAGTGGTGGACGTGGCCCTGTACGAAGCGATCTTCGCCATGATGGAAAGCATGGTCCCGGAGTTCGATGTGTTCGGTTTTATCCGCGAACGCACCGGCAACATCATGCCGGGCATCACGCCCTCCTCCATTCACACCAGCGCCGACGGCAAGCATGTGCAGATCGGCGCCAACGGCGATGCGATCTTCAAGCGCTTCATGCAGGCCATTGGCCGCACCGACCTGGCCGACGACCCGACCCTGGCCACCAACGATGGCCGCGACCTGCGCCGTGACGAGCTGTACGGGGTAATCGACCGCTGGGCCAACAGCCTGCCGCTGGAGCAACTGATACAGGTGCTGAACACCGCCGAAGTGCCGGCCAGCCGCATCTATTCGGCCGAGGACATGTTCAACGACCCGCAGTACCTGGCACGCGAAATGTTCCTGCAGGCCAAGCTGCCGGACGGCAAGCCATTCCGCATGCCGGGCATCGTGCCCAAGCTGTCGGACACCCCAGGCTCCACCGAGTGGGTAGGCCCGGCGCTGGGCGAACACACCGAAGCGCTGCTCGGCAACCTGGGCTACGACGCGGCGGCCATCGCCAGCCTGCGCGCAGCAGGCACGGTCTGACCCTGGCGCGGCCCTGGTCCATGCGCGCTGCCCGTTGCCTACGTCACCTGGTCCTGCTGTGCGGGCTGCTGCCCGCATTGCTGTTGCAGCCTGTCAGCGCCAAGGAGCGCCTCTTCTGGCTGGTACGCGACCTGCCGCCGTTCACCATTCTGGAAGGGCCGGAGAAAGGCCAAGGGGTGATCGACCAGCTGTTGCCCCTGCTGATCAGGCAGATGCCCGAGTACGACCACAGCATTCTGCGGGTCAACCGCGCCCGCGGCCTCCAGATGCTGCAGGACCCGAAAAGCTTCACCTGCGACCCGACCCTGCTGTGGACGCCGGAACGCGCCGAATATGTGAGGTTTTCCGTGCCTTCCCTGGGCGTACTCAGTGGCGGCCTGGTGCTGCGCAAGGACAGCGAGGCGCTGGTGGCGCCTTACCTCGACGGCCAGGAGGTAGACCTGCATGGCCTGCTGAGCAAGACCCCGCTGAAGCTGGGGGTTGTCGCCGAGCGCAGCTATGGCACGCAGATCGACGCCATCCTGCGCCAGTTGCCCGACACCGCGTTCAGCCGCCACTACGGCAACGACGCCACCGCCAACCTGCTACAGATGCAACAGCTCGGGCGCCTGCGCATGGTGCTCGGTTACTGGCCCGAAGTGCGCTACCTGGTGGAGCAGCAAGGCGGGGCACTGGCTGACTACCGGTTTCATCCTGTGCAAGGGGTGAACCGCTACCAGTTTCTGCATGTAGGTTGTTCGAACAGCGAGCTGGGGCGTGAAGCGATTGCGCACATCGACCAACTGCTGCCTGCCTTGCGCCGGGATGTGTTGCCGGGGTTGTATGCACGCTGGCTGGACCCGGCGTTGCAGGAAAGCTACCTGGAAGAGAGCAAGCGCTTCTTCGAAGACCACTAGCTGCCCGATCGGCCCCTGTAGGAGCGGCCTTGTGTCGCGATGGGGCGCGTAGCGGCCCCACATTTTCAGCTTCGCCGCGAAGATTGCCGGGGCCGCTTTGCGGCCCGTCGCGACACAAGGCCGCTCCTACAAGGATATGTGCCTGTCCCCCCAAAAAAAGAAACCCCGGGCGCTGGGGAAACACGCCCGGGGCCAAGCGAAAGCCCTTGGGGCTTCCCGTGACAGCCTTGCCAGCGCCGGAGCAAAGCACTGGCCCGGCTGCCCCTACAGTGTCTGATAAACCACTCAGGCAAAGGTTCCATGGGGTTGCTGGCGCTGCTGCAATGCCGCGATCACACAGGGCTGCAAACGCCCTTCGGCGATCTGCAGGTCGCGGTGCAGGCCATCCACCAGGTCGATCAACAGGCTTTGTTCCTGCAACTGGCGCTCGCTCACCGTGCGCCGCAGGGTGATGCCGGCGAGGCGGTCGTGAATGGTCAATTGGCGATTACCCTGGGCATCGGCGACGCCGAGGTGGGTCTGATAGGGGGTCAGGGCTTCGTTGAGCAGTCTGCAGATTCTTTCCATCCGGATCACTCGCTGCGTGGTGGGATATAGAGGAACTGACCAACAGACGCAGCGGAAAGTTCGTTACACCGCGGCTGCTTCAGTGAGCATGCGGGGCGGACGTGACAGTTTGAATACGCCGCCACGGGCGCGCCTGCAGTGCTTGCAGGGCACGCTGCAGGCTTGGCATCGACAGCGGCCAGGGCAGTTCGGCGAGCACCCACAGGCCCCGGTTTCTGGCCTCTTGGGCAAGGTTGTGGCGCTTGGGGGTAGCCTGGCCGACGAACAGCAAAGCGCGGGTTCGGTGCTGGTGTTCGAGCAAGGCAAGGCCGGCACGGGTTGGCATCGCGTGGTCGAGGATCAACAGATCGGGGCGGTGATCGGCGTTCAGGCAGGCGTCGAGGTCTGCGCTGGTTTCGCTGATGCGCACATGGAACATGCCTTGGGCGTTGAGGGCCTGGTGCAGGAGGATCTGATGGGATGGGCGAGCCTGGTGGATCAACACGTAGGGCTGGTGCATGAGCCGCTCCTGATGGGAGGACCGGCTAATTTAGGCTTTGCGCTGGGCGGGCCGAATAGGAAGTTTCTGATGGAGATGTGGGAAAAGGCCTAGATTTTGGGGCCGCTTTGCGGCCCATCGCGACACAAGGCCGCTCCTACAGGGGAACGCGATTCTCCTGTGGGAGCGGCCTTGTGTCGCGAAAGGGCTGCGTAGCAGCCCCGGAAAGCAACGCCGTTACAGTGGCTTGCCGCGGTTGCCATGCTGGCTGACAAAGCCCTGCACGGCCTTCAGGTCATTGGCCAGCACCGTGCAACGCTCTTCACGGCTGAACAGGTCGCTGAGGTGCGCCGGCAGCTCCAGCGCCTTGCCAACACCGGCCTTCTCCACCGCTTCCGGGAACTTGACCGGGTGCGCGGTACCCAGCACCACCATCGGCGTGTCCAGGCTACGGCGGCACTCGCGGGCGGCCTTGACGCCGATTGCGGTGTGCGGGTCGAGCACTTCGCCGGTAGCGGCGAACACTTCGGCGATGGTTTCGCAGGTCTGCTCGTCGCTTACAGCCAGCGAGTCGAACAGCTTGCGCGCTTCGGTCCAGCGGTCTTGCTCGACACTGAAGCCGCCACCTTGCTTGAAGTTGGCCATCAGTTCGGCAATGGCGCCGCCGTTGCGGCCGTGCAGGTCGAACAGCAGGCGCTCGAAGTTGGACGAGACCATGATGTCCATCGACGGCGACAGGGTCGCGTGCAAGGTTTCCTTGACGTACTGGTTGCCGCTCATGAAGCGGTGCAGGATGTCGTTGCGGTTGGTGGCGACGATCAGCTGGCTGACCGGCAGGCCCATGTTACGTGCCAGGTAGCCGGCGAAGATGTCACCGAAGTTGCCGGTCGGCACCGAGAACGCCACGGAACGCGCCGGGCCACCCAGCTGCAGGGCAGCGTGGAAGTAGTAGACGATCTGGGCCATGATCCGCGCCCAGTTGATCGAGTTGACCGCAACCAGGCGGGTGCCCTTGAGGAACGACTGGTCGGCGAAGCTGGCCTTGACCATTTCCTGGCAGTCGTCGAAGTTGCCTTCGATGGCGATGTTGTGGATGTTGTCGCCGAAGATGGTGGTCATCTGCCGGCGCTGCACTTCCGACACGCGCTGGTGCGGGTGCAGGATGAAGATGTCGACGTTGTCGCAACGGCGGCAACCTTCGATGGCGGCGGAACCGGTGTCACCGCTGGTGGCGCCAATGATCACCACGCGCTCGTTGCGCTTGGCCAGCACGTGGTCCAGCAGGCGGCCGAGCAGTTGCAGGGCGAAGTCCTTGAACGCCAGGGTCGGGCCGTGGAACAGCTCCAGCACCCACTCGTTGCTGTTCAGCTGACGCAGCGGGGCAACCGCGGCGTGGGCGAACTCGCCGTAGGTTTCTTCGAGGATCTTCTTGAAGTCGGCGTCGGCGATGCTGCCTTCGACGAACGGGCGCATCACCCGGAAGGCAAGTTCGTGGTACGGCAGGCCGGCCCACGAGGCGATTTCTTCCTGGGTGAAGCGTGGCAGGTTTTCCGGGACGTACAGACCGCCGTCGCTGGCCAGGCCAGCCAGCAGGACGTCTTCGAAATTGAGGGCCGGAGCCTGGCCGCGGGTACTGATATAGCGCATGGGTGCAAACCTTCGATGCTGGGGCCGGGGCCGCACTGGCGGCCCGCCGGCACTATTGTTAGTTGAGCTGCTCGACGCGAATGCGCACGACCTTGCCGACCACGTCCTGCAGGGCTTCCAGGGCGACGATGGCGTCGTTGATACGCTGCTCGACCACGCGATGGGTCAGCAGGATCATCGGCACCAGGCCGTCCTGTTCCTCGGCTTCCTTCTGCATGATCGACTCGATGTTGATGCCACGCTCCGAGAGGATGCTGGCCACCTGGGCCAGTACGCCCGGGTGATCCTTGGCCTGGATGCGCAGGTAGTAGGCGCTTTCACAGGCCTCGATCGGCAGGATCGGGTGGGCCGACAGCGAATCCGGCTGGAAGGCCAGGTGCGGCACGCGGTTTTCCGGGTCGGAGGTCATGGCACGGACCACATCGACCAGATCGCCGACCACCGACGAAGCGGTAGGCTCCATGCCGGCACCGGCGCCGTAGTACAGGGTGGAACCGGCGGCGTCGCCGTTGACCATGACGGCGTTCATCACGCCGTTGACGTTGGCGATCAGGCGGTCGGCCGGGATCAGCGTCGGGTGTACGCGCAGCTCGATACCTTCGGCAGTGCGGCGAGCCACACCCAGGTGCTTGATGCGGTAGCCCAGGGCCTCGGCATAATTCACGTCAGCAGTGGTCAGCTGGGTGATGCCTTCGGTGTAGGCCTTGTCGAATTGCAGCGGGATGCCGAAAGCGATCGAAGCCAGGATGGTCAGCTTGTGCGCGGCATCGATGCCTTCCACGTCGAAAGTCGGGTCCGCTTCGGCGTAACCCAGCGCCTGGGCTTCGGCCAGCACGTCCGGGAAGGCGCGGCCCTTCTCACGCATTTCGGTGAGGATGAAGTTGCCGGTGCCGTTGATGATGCCGGCCAGCCAGTTGATGTGGTTGGCCGACAGGCCTTCGCGGATGGCCTTGATCACCGGGATGCCACCGGCCACGGCCGCTTCGAAGGCGACGATCACGCCCTTCTCGCGGGCCTTGGCGAAGATTTCATTGCCGTGCACGGCAATCAGCGCCTTGTTGGCGGTGACCACGTGCTTGCCGTTTTCGATGGCCTTGAGCACCAGCTCGCGGGCCACGGTGTAGCCACCGATCAGCTCGATGACAATGTCGATTTCCGGGTTGCTCGCAACTTCGAACACATCAGCGGTAATGGGGGTACCGGTAATCTGGCAGTTCGGGTTCTGCGAGCGCATGGCAATCTGTGCCACTTCAATACCGCGCCCGGCACGGCGGGCGATCTCCTCGGCGTTGCGCTGAAGTACATTGAAGGTTCCGCCACCGACGGTCCCCAACCCACAGATGCCTACTTTGACCGGTTTCACTGTGAACTCCCCATTGAACGGCCGACACCTATGCCGACCGTGAAACATGCCGTCACCCCATGACGACGGCGTACTGAATTGGATTACTTGGCCAGCGCCAGCTTGGCGACCTGCGGTGCCGGCTGGTAGCCCGGAATGACCTGGCCGCTTTCAAGGACGATCGCCGGCGTGCCGTTGACGCCGATCGACTGGCCCAGCTGGAACTGCTTGCTGACCGGGTTGGCGCACTTGGCGGCCTTGATTTCCTCACCCTCGACCATCTTGTCCATCGCCGCACGGCGGTCGCTGGAACACCAGACAGCCTGCAACTGCTGGTCACCCGGCGAACCGAGACCCTGTCGCGGGAAGGCGACATAGCGCACTTCGATACCGCGGCGGTTGAGCTCGGGCACCTCGGCGTGCAGCTTGTGGCAGTACGGGCAGGTGGTGTCGGTGAACACGGTGATGTGCGACTTGGTCTCGCCCTTGGCAGGATAAACCACCATCTCGGCGGCTGGAATGCCGTTGATGAGCTTGGCAATGCCCAGGCGCTCGGTCTTCTCGGTGAGGTTGACCGGCTTGCCGTCCTGGATCTGGAACAGGTAGCCCTGCATCACGAACTGGCCGTCGCCGCTGGCATACAGCACGCGGCCGCCCTGCAGCTTGACTTCATACAGGCCACTGACCGGGCTGCTGGCCACGCTTTCGACGGGCACTTCCAGCTCGAGGTTCTGCAACGACTTACGGATGGCCTGCTCGGCAGTGGCATTGCTGTCGGTTGCCGCAGCAACGGCAAAGGTACTGGCCAGCGCCAACGCGGCGGCGGCGAAAAACTGGGTCACGCGCATGGGAACTCCTGAAGGCGGACAGGGGCCGGAGGGCGCCACCTGCGGAAATACGCGGTGACCGTGCGGCCCTTGGTGCAAACCGCCCAAGCCTACCACATCACACCGCCGGTGAAGGGCCTTGCAAGGACCGGTCGGCGGAACATGAAAAACATTCATCCACGCGGGTGGTGCTGGGCGTGCAATTGCTGCAGGCGGGCCTTGGCGACATGGGTGTAGATCTGCGTGGTCGACAGGTCACTGTGGCCCAGCAGCATCTGCACCACGCGCAGGTCGGCGCCATGGTTGAGCAGATGAGTAGCGAAGGCATGGCGCAGGGTGTGCGGCGACAGCGGTTTGTCGATGCCGGCGACCCGGGCATGGTGCTTGATGCGATGCCAGAAGGTCTGGCGGGTCATCTGCTCGCCACGCTGGCTGGGGAACAAGACATCGCTGGGGCGGCCATTGAGCAGTTCGGCGCGGCCATCGCGCAGGTAGCGTTGCAGCCACACCACCGCCTCTTCGCCCATGGGCACCAGGCGCTCCTTGCTGCCCTTGCCCATCACCCGCAGCACGCCCTGGCGCAGGTTGACCTGGTCGAGGGCCAGGCTGACCAGCTCGGTGACCCGCAGGCCGCAGGCGTAAAGCACTTCGAGCATGGCGCGGTCACGCTGGCCGATGGCTTCGCCCAGGTCCGGGGCCTGCAGCAAGGCTTCGACGTCGGCTTCAGACAACGACTTGGGCAGCGGCTTGCCCAGTTGCGGCATGTCCACTTGCAGGGTCGGGTCGATGGCCACCAGCTTTTCCCGCAGCAGGTAGCGGAAGAAGCCGCGCAGGCCGGACAGGAAGCGTGCGGTGGAGCGTGGCTTGTAGCCCTGGTCGAGGCGCCAGGCCAGGTGGTCGAGAATCAGGTCGCGGCCGGCGTCGGGCAAGCTGACGCCGTGTTCCTGCAGCCAGCCGTTGAACAGAGCCAGGTCGCTGCGGTAGGACATGCGGGTGTTGTCGGACAGGCCCTTTTCAAGCCACAGGGCGTCGAGGAACTGGTCGATCAGGGGGTGGTCTAGGGCGGGCATTCGGGGCTGCTGGGTGTTGGAGGTGCGGCTAGTGTTTCACAGCAGCTTGGGGGTTGTCTGTACCGGCCTCTTCGCGGGCACGCCCGCTCCCACAGGACCTTCACAGTGCAGTACCTGTAGGAGCGGGCGCGCCCGCGAAAAGGCCGGTACAGGAGAACTCAGGCCTGGGGCAAGACTGGCACCGGCCGCTTGTCCTCGTCGATGGCGACGAAGCTGAACACCCCATGAATCGCTCGCTCGCGCCCGTCCAGGTACATGTTCTCGACGAACACATCCACCTGCACCTGCAAGCTGGTATTACCCACCTTGATGACCGACCCCACCAACTCGACGATCGAGCCCGCCGGGATCGGGTGCTTGAAGTCGATGCGGTCAGTGGACACAGTCACCAGCGGCAGGCGGCAGAAGCGCGTGGCGGCGATGAACGACACTTCGTCCATCCAGGCCAGGGCGGTTCCGCCGAACAGGGTGTTGTGGTGGTTGGTGGTATTGGGGAACACCGCCTTGGTCACGCGGGTCACCGACAGCTCGGTGCGGCGCAGGATTTCCTGGTCTCGGGTAGTCATGGCAATCACATCTTCGGGGGGTCAAAACGCAAAAAAGCAGCCCGAAGGCTGCTTTTTTCTCGCTAGGCGGCCTTGGCCACCGGGCAAACTGCACTCAGGACAGTTTTTCCTTGATGCGAGCGGCTTTGCCGGACAGGTCGCGCAGGTAGTACAGCTTGGCTTTACGCACGTCACCACGACGTTTCACGGCCAGGCTGTCGATTTGCGGGCTGTAGGTCTGGAAGGTACGCTCTACACCAACGCCGCTGGAGATCTTGCGCACGGTGAAGGCGCTGTTCAGACCGCGGTTACGCTTGGCGATAACGACGCCTTCGAACGCCTGCAGACGGGAACGCTCACCTTCCTTCACTTTAACCTGAACGACAACAGTGTCGCCTGGTGCGAAGGTCGGGATTTCCTTGCTCATCTGCTCGGCTTCGAGCTGCTGGATGATCTTGTTGGTCATGCTGTGCTCCTAAGATGGATACGTGATCCACCATCGATACGTTTAACTATCGTCCCGCTCGCGGAGATATTCCTCGAGCAGCTTCTTCTCTTCTCCAGAAAGCGAGCGACTTTCCAGAAGATCGGCGCGTCGTTCGAAGGTCCTACCAAGGGACTGCTTCATTCTCCAACGCCGGATGTGTGCATGGTTGCCACTTAGCAACACGTCGGGAACACGCTGATCCGCATACACCTCAGGCCGGGTGTAGTGCGGGCAATCGAGCAGACCGTCGGTGAAGGAATCTTCTTCCGCCGAGTCCACATGCCCTAAAGCTCCGGGCAGCAGCCGTGTAACCGCATCGATCAGTACCATGGCCGGCAGCTCGCCACCGGAAAGCACATAGTCGCCAATCGACCACTCCTCATCGACATGAGCCTCGATAAAGCGCTCGTCGATGCCTTCATAACGACCGGCGATCAGGATCAACGATTCCTGTTCGGCCAGGCCCTTGACCGCCTGCTGAGTCAGCTTGCGGCCTTGTGGCGAAAGGTAGATCACCTTCGCCGCTGCTCCGGTCGCTTGCCTGGCACTAACCAGGGCGTCTTCCAGAGGCTTGATTTTCATCACCATGCCCGGACCACCGCCAAACGGCCGATCATCCACCGTGTGGTGACGATCTGTGGTGTAGTCCCGCGGGTTCCAGCAAGTCACCTGAAGCAACCCCTGTTTCACCGCGCGGCTGGTAATGCCGTACTCCGTGATGGCCGAGAACATCTCGGGGAACAACGTGATGACGTCTACGCGAAGGTTACCCATCGTTTAGAAGTCCGCGTCCCATTCAACCCGCATCACGCCTGCTTCCAGGTCGACGTCGAGCACGCATTGCGCCGTATAGGGCAACAGACGCTCGCGATCATCCAGGCTGCCTGCGCAGGGCTTGACCACCATTACATCGTTCGCACCGGTCTCCAACAGGTGATCGACCTTGCCGAACAGTTGTTCGTCCTGGTTGATGACCTTCAGGCCCACCAACTGGTACCAGTAGTACTCGTCAGCAGCCAGGTTGGGCAAAAGGCTCCGCGGAATGCAGATTTCGTAACCGCTCAGAAGACGTGCTTCATCACGATCATCGAGGCCTTTCAGCTTCACGACCAGGCCCTTCTGGGAGCCACGACCGTTGACCAGCTCGACCTGCTTTACCTTGCCTTCGTGCCGAAGCGTCCAGCGCGGATAATCCAACAGGTTTTCAATCGGATCGGTAAAGGAATACACCTTCACCTCGCCGCGAACGCCGTGAACCGAAAAAATCTTGCCAACGACGATGAGGTCGTCAGCCTTTTCTGGCGTCGCGTTCATACTACTCAGGCAGCAGCCTTGGCAGCGTCCTTCAGCAGCTGAGCAACGCGCTCAGACGGCTGTGCACCCTGGCTCAGCCAGTAGTTGACGCGCTCTTGGTTGACCGACAGCTTGACTTCGGCGCCAGCAGCGATCGGGTTGAAGAAACCTACGCGCTCAACGAAACGGCCGTCACGGGCGTTACGCGAGTTGGTCACGGTCAGGTGGTAGAATGGGCGCTTTTTCGAGCCGCCACGGGCCAGACGAATGGTTACCATGTGAACATCGTTCCTATAGTCGGTGCTGCAGTTGATACAGCAGCTGGTACTGCAAATCTGAATGCCAAATAGGCACACGGGTGCCCAAAAGGCCGCATATTCTCGGGGAATACACGGACATTTGCAAATGACTTTTTCGGCAAGGCCCTGCCCTGCCGTCCAGATCTGCCGGTTGAGCCGCGAAATCCGCGGCCATTGCCCCGCTACAGCGGGGGTTCTGGGCACCTGCCGGACAAACGGCAGGCCCCCGGATAGGGGTTACAGCTTCGGCATGCCGCCGCCCGGCAGCATCCCGCCCAGGCCGCGCATCATCTTGGCCATGCCGCCCTTGGCGGAGAATTTCTTCATCATCTTCTGCATTTGCTTGTGCTGCTTGATCAGGCGGCCGACGTCCTGCACCTGGGTACCGGAACCGATGGCGATACGGCGCTTGCGCGAGCCGCTGATCAGCTCCGGATCACGGCGCTCGGCCGGGGTCATGGAGTTGATGATCGCTTCCATCTGCTTGAACTGCTTCTCGGCGGCACCCTGGGCGTTGCCCATCTGCGACAGGTTGACCCCGCCGATGCTCGGCAGCTTGTCCATCAGGCCGCCGAGGCCGCCCATGTTCTTCATCTGCTGCAGCTGGTCGCGGAAGTCTTCGAGGTCGAAGCCCTTGCCCTTCTTCAGCTTCTTGGCCAGCTTGTCGGCCTTGGCCTTGTCGATGTTCTGCTCGGCCTGCTCGATCAGGCTGAGCACATCACCCATGCCGAGGATGCGCGAGGCGACGCGGTCGGGGTGGAACGGTTCGAGGGCTTCGGTCTTCTCGCCCATACCGATGAACTTGATCGGCTTGCCGGTGATGGCACGCACCGACAGCGCGGCACCGCCACGGGCGTCACCGTCGACCTTGGTCAGCACCACGCCGGTCAGCGGCAGCGCCTCGCCAAAGGCCTTGGCGGTGTTGGCGGCGTCCTGGCCGGTCATGGCGTCGACCACGAACAGGGTCTCGATCGGCTTGACCGCGGCATGCAGCGCCTTGATCTCGTCCATCATGTCGGCGTCGATGTGCAGACGGCCGGCGGTGTCGACGATGACCACGTCGATGAACTTCAGCTTGGCTTCGCGGATGGCCGCTTCGGCGATGGCCACCGGCTTCTGGCTGATGTCGGACGGGAAGAAGGTGACGCCGATGTCGTTGGCCAGGGTTTCCAGCTGCTTGATCGCTGCCGGGCGGTAGACGTCGGCGGACACCACCATCACGCTCTTTTTCTTGCGCTCCTTGAGGAAGCGCGCCAGCTTGCCGGCGGTGGTGGTCTTACCGGCGCCCTGCAGGCCGGCCATCAGCACCACGGCGGGCGGGGCGGCGTTCAGCGCGAGGTCTTCGTTGGCCGCGCCCATCAGGCTTTCCAGCTCGGCCTGGACGATCTTCACGAACGCCTGGCCCGGGGTCAGGCTGCGCGACACTTCGGTGCCGACTGCACGGTCCTTGACGCTGTTGACGAAATCCTTGACCACCGGCAGGGCAACGTCGGCCTCGAGCAGGGCCATGCGCACTTCGCGCAGCGTGTCCTTGATGTTGTCTTCGGTCAGCTTGGCCTTGCCGGTGACATGGCGCAGCGTCTGTGACAGGCGGTCGGTCAGGTTTTCGAACATGGTGATCCTTTCAGGCCCAGTAAAAGCCGAGGTTTGTCAGGCGCCCAGGGGGGAATGCATACCCGCCGGGCACAGCAAGGCGGCGATTATAGCGAAGTGCGGCGGCGGCGCACACCTTGCTGGCGGCCTGGTAGATATTCGGTGGCTGTGCCGGCCTCTTCGCGGGCAAGCCCGCTCCCACAGGTACACCACCACCCTGAAGAGCGGCGCGATCCCTGTGGGAGCGGGCGTGCCCGCGAATGCCCCGACACAAGCGTGCAGTCTTCCTAGAGCGGCGCGATCTATGCCAAACTCCGTCTCTTTAAGGCTCGCCAACCAGGACTTATGTTCTCCTCACCCAGCCTCATCCCCAACCTGATCGCCGCCGGCCTATATATAGCTGCGGCAATCTACCAGGGCTCTTACCTTGCCCAGAACCGCAAGGCCGACAAGCGCCTGCTTGCCCTGCTGGGTGCCTTCGCGGTACTCGCCCAGGCCGGTGCACTGTTCTTCCAGCTGATCACCCCGCTGGGCCTGAGCCTGGACTTCTTCAGTGCCGCCAGCCTGATCGCCGTGGCGGTCATCGCCCTGACTCTGCTGGCCTGCTTGCGCATACCCGTGGAAAACCTGCTGGTGCTGCTGTTCCCGCTGGGCGCAGTGACCGCGCTGCTGGCCCAGTTCGCGCCACCCGGCACAGTGCCGCTGGTCAACGAAGAGCCGGGCATCCTCGCGCATATCCTGCTGTCGATCCTGGCCTACGGGCTGTTCACCATCGCGGTGTTCCAGGCACTGCTGTTGCTGCTGCAGGACCGCCAGCTGAAGAACAAGCACCCGTCCGGGCTGATCCGCAACTTCCCGCCGCTGCAAACCATGGAAAGCCTGCTGTTCGGCTTCCTCTGGGCCGGCTGGTGCCTGCTGTCGCTGTCGCTGATCTCCGGCTGGCTGTTCCTCGACAACCTGTTCGCCCAGCACCTGGCACACAAGACCCTGCTGGCCTGTGTCGCCTGGGTGGTGTTCAGCGTGCTGCTGTGGGGCCGCACCCGCCTGGGCTGGCGTGGCCACAAGGCCATCCGCTGGACGCTGGCCGGTTTCTGCCTGCTGATGCTGGCCTATTTCGGCAGCAAGCTGGTTCGCGAATTCATCCTGCATATCTGACGGCCGCCCATGGATACCCTGCCGTACGCACCGCTATTCGGCACCCTGGCACTGGCGCTGTTGTGGTCGGCGCTGTTCACCGCGGTGGATGCCGCCCGCCTGCAACTCAATGGCGCGCTGCGCACCGGCGAGGATGGCCAGCCCGTGCTGCCGGCCCAGGCCCTGGTGCTGTGCGCCAGCCTGGGCAAGCTGCTGGTGCTGGGCCTGGCCTGCCTGGTTGGCCAGCGCCATAGCGGCGAGCACGGCTTCTGGCTGGCCGGGTTGGCCGCCACCCTCGTCCTGCTGGTGTTTGCCGAATACCTGCCGCGGCGCCTGGCCCGGCGCAACCCGCAGGCGTTCGTCAGCCTCGGCACCAGCCTGCTGAAAGCACCCCTCGCCCTGTTGCAACCGCTGGCCTACCTGCTGGATGGCATTGCCAAACTGATCCTGCGTCCGTTCCGCGTGCAACCCACGGCCGTGGCCCTGCACCCGCAGGAAGCCGACGAGTTCGACGAGGATGAGGAACACGAAGCACCGCGCCACGGCCTGCTCGACGGCTTGCAGTCACTGGACAAGATGACCGTCAACGACATCCTGGTACCGCGCAACGAAGTGGACGGCATCAGCCTCGACGAGCCGATCGAGCGCATCATCGAGCAACTGATCGTCAGCCGCCACACCCGCCTGCCGGTGTACCACAGCGACATCAACCAGGTTGAAGCAATCCTCAATACCAAGCTGATCAGCCACCTGCTGCCCAAGGCCGAGCTGACCTTGGAGATGCTGCTCGGCGCCTGCTACGAGCCCTATTTCGTGCCCGAGAGCACGCCCCTGCAAATGCAGCTGCTGAACTTCCACAAACAGCAGCGCCGCATGGGCGTGGTGGTGGACGAGTACGGCGAAGTGCTGGGGATCGTCACCCTGGAAGACATCCTCGAGGAGATCGTTGGCGAGTTCGAGGATGAACACAGCCTGGACAACCCTCACGTGCACCCGCAGCCCGATGGCACCTTTGTCATAGACGGCACCGCTTCGCTGCGCGAGATCAACCGCAGCCTGGGCTGGCACCTGCCCTGCGACGGCGGGCCGAAAACCCTCAACGGGCTGGTCACCGAAGCGCTGGAAAGCATCCCGGAAAGCGCCGTTTGCCTGAAGATCGGCCGCTATCGCCTGGAAATCCTCGAAACAGAGGACAATTGTGCCAGCAAGGTACTGGTGTGGACCGTGACCCGATAGCTATACTCGGGTCACGCTTACCCAGCCCCGCCGTCCCGCCTGCTACCCGCACCCGGCGCTCCACGGCCAGTCCGCTCCACTGACACGCCCTGCGGTCCTGCTTCAACACCCCGAACAGTGCCCGCCCCCGCCCCTATCCCCCTTGGGCTATCGTCAGTCGGGCGCACACAACAACAAAACGCTCCGGCGCCCGCGCCACCGTGCCTGCCTTTTGCATTGCACGCCGCGGGGCTTATCCCAATGGAGCCGGACCAGACTGTCAGGGACCTATTCAATGACAACCAGCAGCACCTATGCCGAAGCGCCTGCCGCACCGGTCAACTCGCCCGCGCGGGTAGCCACCGCCAGCTTCATCGGCACCGCCATCGAGTTCTACGATTTCTACGTCTATGCCACTGCCGCCGCCCTGGTGATCGGCCCGGTGTTCTTCCCGTCCGGGTCAGGCACCGCGCAGATGCTGGCGGCCTTCCTCACCTTCGGTATCGCCTTCCTGGCGCGCCCGCTGGGCTCGGCACTGTTCGGCCACTTTGGCGACCGTATCGGCCGCAAGTCGACCCTGGTCGCCTCGCTGCTGCTGATGGGCGTGTCCACCACGGCCATCGGCGTGCTGCCAGGCTACGACAGCATTGGTGTATGGGCGCCGATCATCCTCTGCCTGTTGCGCTTTGGCCAAGGCCTGGGCCTGGGTGGCGAATGGGGTGGCGCGGCCTTGCTGGCCACCGAGAACGCGCCGGAAGGCAAGCGCGCCTGGTTCGGCATGTTCCCGCAGCTGGGTCCGTCGATCGGCTTTTTGGCCGCCAACGGCCTGTTCCTGACCCTGGCCCTGGTACTCAGCGACGAGCAGTTCCGCGAGTGGGGCTGGCGCATTCCGTTCCTGCTCAGCGCCGCGCTGGTACTGGTGGGCCTGTATGTGCGCCTGAAGCTTGAAGAAAGCCCGGTGTTCGCCAAGGCCGTCGCCCGCCACGAGCGAGTGAAAATGCCGGTGGTCGACCTGTTTTCCAGATACTGGCTGCCGACCCTGCTGGGCGCAGCGGCGATGGTGGTGTGCTACGCGCTGTTCTACATCTCCACCGTGTTCTCGCTGAGCTATGGCGTGACCACGCTGGGCTACAGCCGCGAGACGTTCCTTGGCCTGTTGTGCTTCGCGGTGGTGTTCATGGCCCTGGCCACACCACTGTCGGCCTGGCTCAGCGACCGCTACGGGCGCAAACCGGTGCTGATCGTCGGCGGCCTGCTGGCAGTGGCCTCGGGCTTTACCATGGAGCCGCTGCTGACTTCGGGGTCGACCGCAGGTGTGGCGCTGTTCCTGGCCATCGAACTGTTCCTGATGGGCGTGACCTTTGCGCCGATGGGGGCACTGCTGCCTGAACTGTTCCCGACCCACGTGCGTTATACCGGCGCTTCGGCGGCGTATAACCTGGGCGGCATCGTCGGCGCATCGGCGGCACCGTTCTTTGCCCAGAAGCTGGTGAGCATGGGTGGGTTGAGCTGGGTGGGGGGTTATGTGTCGGTGGCGGCGGTGATCAGCTTGATTGCCGTGCTGTGCCTGAAAGAGACCCGCAATACGCAGCTGTAAGTAATTGGGGCCGCGTTGCGGCCCTTCGCGGGCACGCCCGCTCCCACAGGGGTAGCGCCGAAACCTGTGGGAGCGGGCGTGCCCGCGAAGGGCTGCAACGCAGCCCCAATCGGATCAGAACTCGACCTTGACCGCCTGCGAAGCACGGGTCGCCTTGGCACGCGCCGCTTCGACCGACTCGTCACGCGCCAGGCACACGCCCATGCGGCGGGTACCGTTGATTTCCGGCTTGCCGAACAGGCGAATGGCGGTATCCGGCTCGCTCAGCGCCGCGCCCAGGTTGGCAAAGCTGGTCTGCTGCGACTGCCCCTCGGGCAAGATCACCGCCGAAGCCGAAGGGCCGAACTGGCGCACTACCGGAATCGGCAGGCCAAGAATGGCCCGGGCATGCAGGGCAAACTGCGACAGGTCCTGGGAAATCAGGGTCACCAGGCCGGTGTCATGCGGGCGTGGCGAGACTTCGCTGAACCACACCTGGTCGCCCTTCACGAACAGTTCCACGCCAAACAGGCCACGACCGCCCAGGGCATCGGTGACTGCCTTGGCCACCCGCTGCGACTCGGCCAGCGCCTTCGGGCTCATGGCCTGCGGCTGCCACGATTCCTGGTAGTCGCCCTTCTCCTGGCGGTGGCCGACTGGCTCGAGGAAGGTGGTGCCGCCAACGTGGCGCACGGTCAGCAGGGTGATTTCGTATTCGAAGTCGATGAAGCCCTCGACGATGACCCGGCCTTTGCCGGCGCGGCCGCCTTCCTGGGCGTAGTCCCACGACTTCTGCAGGTCGGCATCGCTGCGCAGCAGGCTCTGGCCCTTGCCCGACGAGCTCATCACCGGTTTGACCACGCATGGGTAGCCAACATCGGCCACGGCCTTGGCGTAGTCTTCGTAGGTGTCGGCGAAATGGTACGGCGAGGTTGGCAGGTCCAGTTCTTCGGCGGCCAGGCGGCGGATGCCTTCACGGTTCATGGTGAGCTGGGTGGCGCGGGCGGTCGGCACCACGTTGAAGCCTTCGTTTTCCAGCTCGACCAAGGTGGCGGTGGCGATGGCTTCGATTTCAGGGACGATGTAGTGCGGCTTCTCGGCCTCGATCACCGCGCGCAGGGCCACGCCATCGAGCATGTTGACCACGTGGCTGCGGTGCGCCACCTGCATTGCCGGGGCATTGGCGTAGCGATCGACGGCGATCACTTCGACGCCCAGGCGCTGCAGCTCGATCACCACTTCCTTGCCCAGCTCGCCACAGCCGCAGAGCAGTACACGGGTCGCGGTGGGCGACAAGGGGGTTCCGATACGGGTCATTTCAGGTCCTCGAAGGCGTCCGGGGCCGCACCAGGCTTGGCGCCGCCCGCTGAAAAAGGACCGCTATTCTACACCATCAACCCGCCACGGCGGCCCGCCGGGCGCGAAATGCCATGGCCAGCCACACGGCGGTGACACCGGCGAATTTCGAGGCCATGGCGGTGCCAATCACGGCTGGGGTCAGGGCGCCGATCATGCCGAAGAAGATGAAGGTGTCCACCGGGATGCTCAGCGCCGAACTCAGCCACAAGCGGTCGCGCAGCGGCCGGCGGGTGATGCTGAACACCAGCCAGTCGATCAGTTCGGAAATGAAGAACGCGGTGGCGCTGGCCAGGGCGATGGCCGGCTCCGAAGTGACATAGGACAGCACCAGTGCTGCCAGCATGGCGACCAGGGCGCCATGGCCGAAGCGGGTCTGCACCATGTCGCGCAGGATGAACACCAGGCCGCCCCACGCGGACCAGATGATGTCCAGGTGTGGCGCGCTGGAGAAGGCGTAGTTGATCAGCACTACGCTGCTGATGTAGGCAATCAGATAGAACATGGCGGGTAGTCTGTGGGCAAGCCGCACAGATTACCGCTGGCTGGTTCGCGGGTAAACCCGCGCCCGCAGGTACAGTATCAGGTTCGAGGGCTGCGCAGTTCCTGTGGGAGCGGGCATGCCCGCGAACACCGGCAAAGCCGGTGCCATGCACCGCGGTGTCTGTTTCGCGGGCACGCCCGCTCCCACAGGGTTCGTGTCGGTCCTTAAAGAATGAGCCCCGCAGCCACTGCCCTTTCATGGCAACGCCTGAGCACCGCCCGGCGCTCGTCGTTGTCCATCCGCCCCCAGCGGCCGATCTCGGCCACGGTTCGCTGGCAACCTGTGCAGATATCCTGCTCGTCCAGCGCACAGATACTCACGCACGGCGAGGCCACCGGCCGCTCCACCACATCACTCATCGTCAACCACCAACTCCCGTGCATAACGCTGGGCATTGTGCACGTAATGCGCGGCACTGGCTTCGAGCATGCGCTTCTGCTGTTCGGTCAGCTCGCGCACCACCTTGCCCGGCGAGCCCATCACCAGCGAACCGTCAGGGATCTCCTTGCCCTCTGCAATCAGCGCATTGGCGCCGATGATGCAATGCTTGCCGATGCGCGCTCCATTGAGGATCACTGCATTGATACCTACCAGGCTGTAGTCGCCCACCGTGCAACCATGCAGCATGGCGTTGTGGCCAACGGTCACGCCCTTGCCCAAGGTCAGCGGCGAGCCCATGTCGGTGTGCATCACCGTGCCATCCTGCACATTGCTGCCCTCGCCAATGTCGATCAGCTCGTTGTCCCCGCGCAGCACCGCGCCAAACCACACGCTGGCATCGGCCTGCAGGCGCACCTTGCCGATCAGCGTGGCGTTGGGTGCGGCCCAACTGGTAGGGTGGCTCTCGACCCGCAGGTCGCCCAGGCGGTATTTCATGCTTGCTCCTCAGGCTGCAACGCAGACGACGGGGTTGGCCCCGCTCAGTTTTCGATGTAACGCTCCGGGGGCTGGTGCAGGCTGATGCCGGCATCGAACAGCAGGTTGACCAGTTCGACGATCATGATCGCCGACAACCCCCAGATCTTGTATTCGCCATAGCGATAGCTGGGCACATACCAGCTGCGCCCCTGGTAATCGATACGGTGGGTATGGTCGCGCGGGTCCTGGCGGAAGAATTCCAGGGGCACGGTGAATACTGCCGCGATCTCGGCATCATTGGCACGGTATTCGACAAAATCGGGGATGATCCCGACGAATGGCGTCACTTTCAGGCCGTGCAGCGAAATAAGCGGGCTGAGTGGGCCGATCACTTCCACAAGGCCTGGCGGCAGGCCGATTTCTTCTTCGGCTTCACGCAGCGCGGTGAACACCAGGTCCGGGTCTTCCGGGTCGCGGCGGCCACCGGGAAAGGCCACTTCGCCGCCGTGGGTGGACAGGCCCTTGGCGCGCAGGGTCAGGACCAGTTCGGGCGCTTCGCTGCGGGTAATGGGCAAGAGGACCGCCGCTTCGGGGAACCGCCGGTCGGTTTCCAGTGATGCGGGTTGGTGGTTGCTCATTCGGCGAAGTAGCTCGTCCAGCATTGCGCACGCTCGTATCCAAGGCCTGCCTTGCATGATGCACCAAAGGCGCGAAGCACCCAAGCCCCGTGCGCTTGCGGCAGCACGGCCGGCGCGCCAAGATAGCCCAGAGCAAAAAGGAACGACACATGAAATTCTGCAGCGCGTGCGGCCAGCCGGTCACTCAGCGGATCCCCGATGGCGACAGCCGCCTGCGGTATGTCTGCGAGTCTTGTCAGACCATCCATTACCAGAACCCCAACATCGTAGCCGGCGTGTTGCCGACCTGGGGCAGCCAGGTGCTGCTGTGCCGGCGCGCCATTGAGCCACGCCGCGGTTTCTGGACCTTGCCTGCCGGTTTCATGGAAAACGGCGAAACCCTGGACCAGGCCGCCCGTCGCGAAACCGTCGAGGAGGCCTGCGCCCAGGTCGGCAGCATGAACCTGTACCAGCTGTTCGACCTGCCACACATCAACCAGGTGCACGTGTTCTTCCGCGCCGAGCTGGCGGACCTTGATTTCGCGGTCGGTGTCGAAAGCCTGGAGGTGCGACTGTTCGAGGAACATGAGATACCGTGGGGCGAGCTGGCTTTCCGCACCGTCACTCGCACACTAGAATGCTACTATCGCGATCGCATCGGGCAGCACTACCCCATAGGCCATGAATACCTGCCGCCGATGAACGTCTCGCCCACCACCTAGAAGCCTTCAGGGATACCGTTACATGCGCTGGTTGCTTGCCCTTTTCTGCCTTTGCGTTACCTCGGTGTCCCAGGCGGCCTTCACCGAGACCATCATCCGCAAGCCCCAGCCGGCAGCGCAAACCCCATCGCCTTCGCAGCAGGCCATGCAACCGCTGATCGACAAGGTACTGGTGATCAAGTCCGAGCGCCGCCTGCAGCTGATCAGCCGTGGCGAACCGCTGAAGACCTACCGTATCTCGCTGGGCAAGCAGCCAAAGGGCGCCAAGGAGCGCGAAGGCGACAAGAAAACCCCCGAGGGCCTGTACTGGCTGGACTGGCGCAAGCAGAGCGACCGCTTCAACCTGGCCATGCACATCAACTACCCGAACATCACCGATGCCGCCCGTGCCACCCGCGAAGGGGTGAGCGCCGGCAGCATGATCATGATCCATGGCACGCCGATCAACGACGAGTATCCGGAGTGGTACTTCCACACCCTGGACTGGACGGACGGCTGTATTGCCATGCGTAACCGCGACATGCAGGAAGTGTGGGACCTGGTGCGGGATGGCACGTTGATCGAAATTCGGCCCTGAGGTTTGTCGGGGCATTTCAGGCGTCTGCCCGATCGAGTGCCGCCCGCGCGGCGCTCGATATGCGCCCCACTCAAGACTCAAACCGATCACCTCCCAGCCTTACATGCAATCTCCACGCATTTCCCCTTACCAACGCAAGTCTTGCTGCCCTGCCAATGCCTGCGGCCCAAGCCACTGCACCCCACGCAACAAAGGCGTCAGCGCCGCCTCCGACTGCAACTCGAACACTACCTGCACCCGGCGCCCTGGCAGGTCGGCATCCACGGCCAGTTGATGCTGCCCCTGCTGCACCAACTGCCCGCGCAGGCGCCAGCCGCTTTGGCAGTCCATTTCCAGCCAGCCCTGCCCCAGGCCCAGTGACCAGGGCTCGCTCAGGGCAAGGTCGGTTACCGTCATGCGGCCTTCGCTGGCAAGGCATTGGCGCCCTGCCCCCTGAATTCGCAATGCCCCCTGCCACTGTCCCGCCAGGCGGTAATCCGTCGGAACGGTCGCCTGGGCGCCCACCGCAGAGGCGTCGAGCCGCCAGCGCCACGGCCAGCCTTCGGCGCGCAACTGCCAGGCCTGGCCCTGAAAGCCCAGCTGCGCATTCGCCTGCAAGCGCCAAGGCTGGACCGTCCAGTGCAAAGGCCCGACGGGGCCCAACTGTTGGGCCTGGCCTTGCCACAGGCTGCCACTGGCGTCACGCATTGGCAGGCCGAATGCACGCACCACCCAATTGGCCGGAAGCTCAACCAATACCGACACCACGAACACCAGCACAACCCACGCCATGCCCTTGCGGCTCATGGCTGCATCACCAGATTGAAGCGCAGGCCCTTGCCATCCTGCTCCAGCCCCCATTGCAGTAGCTGTGCACCTTCTGCACGCAGGCTTTGCAACCAGCCTTGCAGTACGCGCTCGTCTGCCACCTGCCCACGCAGTTGCCAGGTCTTGCCCTGCGCATCGACCTCGGCCAGTTCGATCTGCCGCGCCTGGGCCGACTGTCGGAGCCGCTCCAGGTTCAGCCCCGGGCCGCCTTGCAGGCTGGCGGCCTGTTCGGCCAGCCCGCGCCACTGGCTGAGCTCGCGCCATTGCGCAAGGCCTGCGCGCAGGGCCAGGAAGGTCAGCAACAGGGCAATCAGTGCCCAGGCGAACTTCAAGCGATGACGCTGTACCCAGTCCCGGTTCATGAGGCTGCTCCCAGGTCGAACACCACTTGGCCGTCCTGCACCTGGACCGAGGCCCCGGCAGCTGTTGCCATGTCGCTCCATGGCGGCGCACTGCCTTCACCCTCCAGACGCAGGTGCCAGCGCTGGCCATCGAAGCGCACCGCTTGCAGGCGCCAGCCGGGGTGGTCACGCAGCCAGGCCTGCAACGCCGCCTGCAGGTCTTCAAGCTGGCGCGTGCGCAGCTGCTGTTGCAATTCATTTTCGCGCAGGCGCTTGAGGGCCTGCGCGGCTTGCCGGGGGCTGGCCTGCTCACCAGTCACGGCGATGACCTGGCTGCGCCAGAATTGCGCCTGGGCCCATTGCTTGCTCAACCACAGCCCGCCCCAGACGGCAGCCAGTACCAGGCAGGCCGCAAGCAAGCGTTGCTGCGGCCGGGACACCACCGGCAGCGAGCGCACCTTGCGGGTACGCTCGAACAGGCCGGGCAATGAATCGAGCGGTGCCAACGTACTGGGCCAGTCGCCGCTCAGCGCGACCTTTTGCAGCTCCGCCCACGGTTGCCGTGGCACCTCGCCCAGTGCATCCGGCCAGGCCAGCCAGTGCTCCTGCCTGTCTTCGGCCAGCCCTTTGTACAAATACATGCCGGGTGTGCGCTGCCATTGCCAGGCATGGCCCGCCTCGGGGGGCGGCAGCAGCTGTAGTTCTGCCCAGCAACGTGCCACCTGCAAGCCCCATTCGGCGCACTGCCCGCGCCAGTCCTCCAGTTGCTGACGGGCCACTACCAGTAACCGAAGATGGCCGCGCTCGCGGGCCAGGCAGGCGCATATCACCTCGTCGACTGCCTGCAGCAAGCGGTCTTCGAGCAACAACGGCCATTCTTCACGCTTGAGCCCCGGCGGTGCCGGCACGCGGAAGTAGCTGCAGGCCTCGGCAGGCAGGATCAACGCCACACGGGCCTGCAAGTTCGCCGGGGGCTCGCCCTGCCCATGGCGTTGCACAAGGCCGCCCTCGGCCAGCGCCCAGTGCCAGACAACGCCTGGTCGCAGCAACAACCACGACTGGGCCGGGCTACGCCGCCGCCATTCAAACTTCATGAGCGCCCCCACGGGAGGGCGAAGGTGCAGACATAGGGTGCTCCGTCACGCTGCAGTTCCAGACGCACGCCACGGCCGGGGTGCGCAGGTTGGTCGGAAGGCCAGGCCAGCCAGCGGCCGCCCTGGTAATAAAGAACATTCATGGCGCTGACCCGGTCGAGCCGCTCGCGCTGGACCCAGCGTGGGGTGGCGGCGGCATAGAGATCGGCCGAGCTTTCCAGCAGCAGGCGTTGCTCGCGGGCCTCGAAGCGCAGGCGCTGGCGCTGCAGGCGCGAGCCGCCCTCGGCTTCCGGCATGCCGGTGATGGCGACCCAAAGCAACTGGTTGCTTGCCGGTTGCCAGTCCAGCCAGCGGCTGGCCAAGGGCAGGCGCTGGTCGTAGACACGGCGCATTACCGGGCTGTCGAAGCGACGCTCCAGCGCCAGGCAGAAGTCCAGCACCGAGGTTTCCTGCGTGGTGACCTGCAGGCGCTCGCGAACCTTGAGCCAGCCGTTGACCAGGGCGGCGAGCATGATGCCGAGCAAAGCAGTAAGTGCCAGGGCGACCATCAGCTCGATCAGGGTAAGGCCGGCCTGGCGGTTCTTGCTCGGCCGGGTCCAAGGCTGACGGGTATGCGCCCTCCCTGTGGGAGCGGGCGCGCCCGCGAACACCGGCGAAGCCGGTGCCATACACCGCGGTGCCTGCTTCGCGGGTAAACCCGCTCCCACAGGGACCGCGCAAGCTTCACGATCTCTGTCACTCACGGCTGATCCAGGGGCAGGCACCTGCGCGGGGTGGAACCGGGACTCTGTGGGAGCGGGTTCACCCGCGAACACCGGCGCAGCCGGTGCCATACACCGAGTCGCCTGCTTCGCGGGCATGCCCGCTCCCACAGGGACCGCGCAAGCTTCACGATCTCTGTCACTCACGGCTGATCCAGGGGCAGGCACCTGCGCGGGGTGGAACCGGGCCTCTGTGGGAGCGGGCGCGCCCGCGAACACCGGCGAAGCCGGTGCCATACACCGAGTCGCCTGCTTCGCGGGCATGCCCGCTCCCACTGGGACCGCGCAAGCTTCACGGTTTCTGTAACTCATGGCCGCTCCAGGAACACGGTGTACTGGCCTAGCGGCAGGCGCTGGTCGCGGTCGGCGAACAGCAGCAGTTCGCCGCGACGCAGGTCGCGTAGGCCGGTGCGGCGCAGCTGCAGTTGCCAGTGGCAGCGCTGGCCGCCCTGGCTCAGTTCACCGCCAACCTGGTTTGCCGCCGGCCAGTATTGCTCGACGGCAAAACGGGTTTGCAGTTCTCGCGCGCATAGCAGGCCAAGGCGGTGTTGCTGCAGGTTGTCCTGCACCGCCAGGCGCTGGCGCAAAACCTGGCTGGTCATCACCGCCAGCACCGCGGCAATCGCCAGGGCCACGGTCACCTCCAGCAGGGTAAAGCCACGCTGATGCCGCTTCATGGGGCGACCATCACCTGCAAGCGGCCATCGCGGCTCCAGGCCCATTGCTGGCTGCCATTGGCCCAGCGCCAGCGCACGTTGCCCGGTTGCGCCCAGCCATGTGGGGTGAACAACAGGCGCGGCTGTGGGCTAGCCGGCCAGTCCGGGCGCAGCCCCTTGGGCCAGTCACCAAGGGCAACTGCTTCGACCACCCAGCCATTACCCTCGCGCCGGACGAACTCCGGGCGCTGGCCATTCCAGCGCAGCCCGCGCAGCTGCCCGGCATGCCGGGACAGAGCGGCCTGCGCCCGGGTCTCGCTCGCCAGCCGTTGCAGCGCCTGGTCGACACTGGCCTGGCTGTTGCCGAACCCGGCCACCGCCAATCCGGTCATCAGCCCGGCGATGGCCAGCACCACCAGCAATTCGATCAGGCTGAAGCCCCGCTGACGGCGCACCCGTTACAGCTCCCAGTTACCCAGGTCGGCATCCTGGCCTTCGCCGCCCGGCAGGCCGTCGGCGCCCAGCGAGTACACGTCGACCCGGCCATGCTCGCCGGGCATGCGGTACTGGTACGGGGTGCCCCACGGGTCTTCCGGCAGGCGGCGTACGTAGCCGTCGCTGCGCCAGGCCCGTGGCAGCGGTTCCTGGGCCGGCTTTTTCACCAGCGCGGCCAGGCCCTGCTCGCTACTGGGGAAGCGCAGGTTGTCCAGGCGGTACATGTCCAGCGCCTGCTCCAGGGTGGCCAGGTCGGCCATCACTTTCTGCTTCATGGCCTTGTCCTGATTGCCCAGCACGCTGGGCGCGACCACGGCGATCAGCAGGCCGATGATGAAGATCACCACCATGATTTCCATGAGGGTGAAACCGCGCTGGCGGTTACGTCGATGCTGCATGGCAGTACTCCTTGTCGTCACAGTTGCAGGCCCTGGTTGAGTTGCATGATCGGCAGCAGCACCGCCAGCACGATGAACAGCACCACGGCGCCCATCACCAGGATCATCAGGGGTTCGAACAGCGCCATGGCGGTATCGACCTGGCGGGCGAAGCCACGCTCCTGGTCGTCGGCCACGCGCTCGAGCATGTCGGCCAAAGTGCCACTGGCCTCGCCGCTGCCGACCATGTTCACCAGCAGCGGCGGGAACTGCTGGCTGGCATCCAGTGCGCGATGCAGGCTGGTGCCGCCCTGCACCTGCTGGCGCACCTGCTCCATGGCCAGGCGGATACGCCGGTTGCCGACGGTTTCGGTGGCCACTTGCAGGGCTTCGAGCAGGGCCACGCCGCTGCCGCTGAGGATTGCCAGGCTGCGTGCCAGGCGCGCGCTTTCCAGCACCTGCAGCAGGCTGCCGATATGTGGCAGGCGTAGCAGCAGCTGGTCGCGGCGCAGGCACCAGTGCGGCTTGCGCAGCAACCAGCCGCCGAGCGCGCCGAGCAACAGGGCCAGCCCCAAAAGCCAGGGCCCGGCCTGCACCAGCCCTTGGCTCAGGCCGATCAACAGCGATGTAATGAGCGGCAGGCTCTGCCCGGCATGGGCGAACTGTTCGGTGAGTTTGGGTACGACGAAGGTCATCAGGCCTACCACCACGGCAAGCGACACTCCCATCAACACGGTGGGGTAGATCAGCGCGGTACGTGCCTTGTGCTGCTGTCGTTGAACCTGCTCCAGATGGTCGGCGAGGCGGGTCAGCACCTGGGCCAGGCGCCCGGACCGCTCGCCGGCCTCGACCAGCGCGCAGTACAGGCCGGTAAACGGCGCCCCCTGACGCGCCAAGCTGCGGGCCAGGCCCAGGCCTTCGGCCAACGAGCCGCGCAAGGCCACCAGCACACTGTGCAGGGCGGGCTGGCGCAGTTGCCGTTCCAGGGTAGCCAGGGCGTCGACCAGAGGGATGCCAGCACCGGTCAGGGTGGCCAGCTGCCGAGTCAGTTCGCACAGCTGGGCGCGGCTCAGGCGCTGACGACGTGGTTGTCGGGTGCCGGCTTCGTGACGCTGCAAGCGGCGGGCGAACAGGCCCTGCTCACGCAACAACTGGCGGGCATGGCGTTCGCTGTCGGCCTGCAAGCTGGCCTTGTGGGTCTTGCCGGCTAGGTCGACGGCCTGGTAGCGATAGGTCGGCATGGCTCAGCCCTGCACCACGCGCAGTACTTCGGCCAGGCTGGTCTCGCCACGGGCCAGGCAGTCGCTGGCCATCGCCACCAGGCTCTGCCGGCGCTCGGCCAGGTAGTCCTGCATGGCCAGTTCACTGGCGCCGTCGTACAACAGGCCGATCAGCCCGGCATCCAGCTCGATGAATTCATACAGGCCCAGGCGCCCGATATACCCGCTGCCCTGGCATTGCTCGCAGCCCACCGCGTGGTAGCTGCTGCCCAGCGCCGCCAGTTCGGGCCACAGGTCGCGTTCCGCCGGCTGCAGCGGGTGCGCGACGGCGCAACTGCAAAGGCGCCGCACCAGGCGCTGGGCCAGTACGCCGCGCAGGCACGAGGCGATCAGGAACGGTTCGATGCCCATGTCGCGCAGGCGGGTCACCGCGCCCACCGCACTGTTGGTGTGCAGCGTGGACAACACCAGGTGGCCGGTGAGGCTGGCCTGTACGGCGATCTGCGCGGTCTCCTGGTCACGGATTTCGCCGAGCATGATCACGTCCGGGTCCTGGCGCAGGATGGCGCGAAGGCCGCTGGCAAAGGTCAGCCCGGCACGCGGGTTGATAGCGGTCTGGCCGATGCCGGCGATAGCGTATTCCACCGGGTCCTCGACAGTGAGGATGTTGCGGCTGCCGTCGTTGAGGCTGTTGAGGCTGGCATACAGGGTAGTGGTCTTGCCCGAACCGGTCGGCCCCGTGGACAGCACGATGCCGTTGGGCCGTGCCAGGCAACTGCGCAGGCCCTGCAACACCGCCGCCGGCATGCCCAGGTTGCCCAGCGCCAGCAGGCTGGCCTGCTTGTCGAGCACGCGCATCACCACCCGTTCACCGTGGATGCCGGGCAGTGTCGAGACCCGCACATCCACTTCGCGCCCCGCCGCACGCAGGGTGATACGGCCATCCTGGGGCTGGCGCTTTTCGGCGATGTCCAGACGGGCCATGACCTTGATCCGCGACACCAGCATGGCCGACAGCGCACGCGGTGGGCGCAACACTTCGCGCAGGTGGCCATCGACCCGCAGGCGCACCACCAGGCTCTGCTCGAAGGTTTCTATATGAATGTCCGAAGCGCGCAGGCGCAGGGCCTGGCCGAACAGGCCGTTGATCAGGCGGATCACCGGGGCTTCGTCGTCGCTTTCCAGCAGGTCCTCGATGCGCGGCATTTCGCTCATCAGGCTGTCCAGGTCGACCTGGTCGCCGATGCCTTCGATCAGCGCCTCGGTGGCAGCATCGCCGGCCTGGTACAGCTGGCCGAGGCGTTCGTCGAACAGTGCAGGCTCCAGGTATTCGAGCAGGCTGGGCTGGCCGTGCACGCGCAGCAGCTCCTGCAATTGGGCGCTGTCGGCGTCGTGCCGCAACCATAGCTGCCAGCCCTGCTCCGCAGGGGCCATGGCCACCCCGCTCTGCCGTGCCTGGCGATAAGGCAGCATCACCAGTCACCGCCTTCCAGCCGTGCACGGCTGGAGGGGAACACCTGCAACAACGGCGTAGCGTCTTGCGCATCCGCAAGGTCGGGCAACTGCAGCGGTGTGGTCTGCTGCAAGGTGCGGTACTTGTCTTCGCTGAGCCCGGCCAGGCTCGGCCCGTCACGCAGGATGCGCGGGCGGATGAACACCATCAGGTTCTGCTTGGTGTTCTTGGTGGCGTCGGAGCGGAACAGCCGGCCCAGGTAAGGGATATCGCCAAGCAGCGGCACGCGCTGGTCGCTGGTGCTCAGTTCGTCGCTGATCAGGCCGCCGAGGATCACCAGGCCGTTGTCCTCGACCATGACCTTGGTCTTGATCTCGCGCTTGTTGGTGATCACGTCGCTGGCAGCCGTAGTGTCGGCAATCGACGACACTTCCTGGACGATGTCCAGGCGCACGCTGTTGTCGACGTTGATCTGCGGCTTGATGCGCAGCTTCACCCCGACTTCCTTGCGCTCGATGGTCTGGTACGGGTTGGCATTGTTCTGCGTCACCGATCCTGTGACGAAGGGCACTTCCTGGCCGACCAGGATCGACGCCTCGGCGTTGTCCAGGGTCAGCAGGGTGGGCGTGGACAGCAGGTTGAAGCCGCTCTTGCCCTTCAGCGCGTTGACCAGCATGGCGAAGTTGAAGCCGCCGCCGAAATGGCCGATACCCGCCATGGCGCCGGTGGTGCTGGACAGCAGGTCGCCAAGGGCCTCGTTGTCGCCACTGGCAGCGGCCCCGGCGATGCTGGCGATGTTTACCCCGTTGCTGCCGAAATTGACGATACCGGCACCGAACTTCTCGTCAGCGAACAGCCACTGCACGCCCAGTTCCTGGGCGCTGCTGTCGGACACCTCGGCGATGATCGCTTCCACCACTACCTGGGCACGGCGGATGTCCAACTGCTCGACGATGGCGCGGTAGGCGGCCAGCTCGCTGTCGGGGCCGACCATGACCACGGCGTTGGTGCCTTCTTCGTATTCCAGGCGGATGCCCGAGCCTCCGGCGACAGGCACTACGGGCCTGTCCTTGCCCTCTGCTTCGCCCGCACCTTCAGAGGGCGCCATGCCTTCCTGGCTGAGCCCGCGCAACACCTTGACCACTTCGCCCGCATTGGCATGGCGCAGGTAGATGACCTGGGTACTGCCGCTGCCTGGTGCGTCCTGGGGGCGGTCGAGCTGGCGCAGCAAGCTGGCGATACGTTCCAGGTTGCTGCGCCAGTCGGTAACTACCAACTGGTGCGCCGCCGGATAAGGTGTGATCACACCGACCCGTGGGTCGATCAGGGGTTTGAGAATGCCCAGCACCTGCTCGCTGGCGGCGTTGCGCACATTGAATACCCGCGTGGCCACGCTGTCGCTGCCTTCCCCCTGCTGCCCTCCCGCCTCCACCGGCACCGGCTCCAGGCGAGCGGCCTGGTCGGGAACGATCTTCACGCTGCCGTTGGGCAGGTCGACAGTGGCGTAGCCCTGGGCGCGCAGCTGGGCCAGGAAGATGTCGTAGATGGCATCGGCGTCGTGCAGGTCGACGGTGCGCACGGTGACCTTGCCCTTGACCCGGGGGTCGACGATGAAGGTGGTGCCGGTTATGCGCGACACGCTGTCGATGAACTCGCCCAGTTCGGTGTCGACGAAGTTCACCTCGTACATGGGCGTGCCGTTGTCGTCGAACACCGGCTCTTCAGCACAGGCCATGGACAGGGCCAGGCTCAGCGCGGCCGCCACGCAATATCTAACAGGCATCGTTCATCCTTGCCGCTTGAAGCCGGTCACGGCGGAGCGTGGCGGCCAGGGCAGGCGTTCACGCCGCCCCTGGTTGTTGAAAATCAGGCCATCGCTGTCGATGTCCTGCAGCACGATCCCTGGTGCCAGGCGCTGGCCGCGGGCCAAGGTGCGCACCTGCTCGCCATAGCGCAGCACCACCACACTGGAGGCCAGCGGCTGGGCCTTGAGGCCACCCAGGTATTGCAATGGCAGACGGGTGATGGCGATGGCGCCGTCGTCGACGGGTACCTGCCATTGGCCGACCATCAAGCCAGGCAGCGGCTTGGCGGGCGCGGCGGGCGCAGTGGCCGGTTGCGGCTGGCGGCCCAGTTGCAGCACGCACTGGGCGGCCAGCCAGCCGGCCAGGGTCAGGCCAGCGCCAGTCAGCAGGCGCGAGGCGAGCATCACGAGGCCAGTTGCCTTGGGTGCCAGCCCGGGTGCCCCTGCACGTAGCGCACTTCGGGCAGTTGCAGCGGCGCAAGTTGCCAGTCGCTCGCCTGGCGGGCGAGCCAGGCTTCGACCCGTTGCCACAGCGGCTCGCCGGCCTGGGTTTCGAATTGCAGGCCAAAGGTGCGGCACAGGCCCTGCACCGGTTCCAGGCCACTGATGCGCTTGCCTTGCGGGCTGTAGCTGACACGCCAGGCCTGGCCCTGCCAGCGCGGCAGGTCCTGGCTGTTGTCCAGCAGCAGCGGGTCGCCGAACAGTTGCTCCGCAGCGTTTTCCAACACTTGCTCGACCTGCCGGGCCGGCGCTTCGACCACCGGTGCCGGGTAGCCACCGGTGAGGCTGATCAGGTGTTCGCGGGTAATGGCCGCCCCGGCGGGCAGCGGGTAGTCGTAACGCAGGCCCGGCAGCAGCACCGGCATGCTGCTGTCGTCGGCCAGGGCCTGATGCAGCAGGCGGTCCCAGCTGCCGCCTCGGGTATCGCGGCGCCACAGCGCCTGGGGCGCGCGGGCCAGCGGCTGATCGAGCCAGGCCGCGTGGCCGGCGCGCTGCTGGCGCAATTCTGCCTGCAATGCCCCGACACGCTGTTGCGCGACGGGTGCCAGCTGTTGCTCAAAGGCCGGGAAGAAACGCCCGTCGAACTGCCACAGCCCGGCCACGCGTTGGCAGCGCAGGCGGAAGGCGCCGCTGCCCCGGCAACCGGCGAACAGCACCGGCACGCGGCGGCCGCTGGCCTGGCTCACCTCGACCGGCGCCGGCCACAGGTCCTGGCCGCGGGCACACAGCAGCACGTCGATCTGCGCCACCCGCTCGGCCAGCCACAGACCCGGCCCGGTACCGACATCGGCCATGGCCACCACCAGGTCGGCCTCGCGCCGGGCTTGTTCGAACACCGGCTGCAATGACTGGTACCACTGTTTAAGGGAGGCTTTCTGGTCCTGGGCGTAGGGGTCGGTCACGCCGACCACGGCAATACGTGCACCGCCGCGTTCGAAGACGTGCAAGGCTTCCAGGCCCAACGCCAGGCGTTGCGTGTCTGCCAGCCCGGCGCCCAGGGTAACGGCGCCAGCCTGGCGATACAGCGCCGGGCTGCGCTGTGGCCACAGCACGCGCTCGTCGCTGCTGACCCGCGCTTCGCTGCCCAGCAGCTGGCTGCCCTGCAGGCCGCTTTCGCCTTGGGTCAGGTAGGCCAGGCCACTGCCATTCCAGCCCTGGCCGTTTTCCAGGGTCAGGCTGTTGCCCGCCCCAGCCTCGCCGCGCAGCTGCTCGAGCAACGCAGCCAGCACCGCGTAGCCGCCCAGCTGGGCAGATGCAGCCTGGCTGGCATCGAGCAGCGGCGCCAGTTTCGGGTAGGCGATGCTGGCACTGCTGCCGGTCATCCATGGGGCGCGGCCCAGGTGGCTGACCGGCCCCAGGCGGGTGGCCGGCACCACCGCCTGGCCAGGCTGGCGGGCATCGAGGGTATCGGCCACATACAGCAGGTCGAGGCTGGCGTTGCCGCCCTGCTGCCCAGGGAAGGCGGAGCAGGCGCCGAGCAACGGAGCCAAAGCACCGATACCCATCCAGCCGATCACTTCGCGCCTGTGCACACTGCTTGCCATCGAACCCGCCATCCTTATCCATGTTCATTCAGGGCCCCGGATGTTGCGGCGTTGGCATTACAGTTTGATGGCAGAAATCCGACAGCCATTCCAAAGTGATCTGTACAGCACACTTCTAAGAGCAAGTTGTTTTAAAACCCCCTTAACATTTCTGCCAATGAATCATCATATTTGCGCACTAAAGTCGCGGTTTCCTCTAACTCAGCCAACATAAGGACACCCTGATGAGTCGAGATACCGGCGACAACCTGGACCGGAACCAAAGCGGCAACCTGCCGATGGCCAGCGTCATGGACGCCTACCTGAGCCGCCGCAGCGTGATGCGCGGCAGCCTGGGAGCCGCCATCGCCATGATTGCCGGTACCGGCCTGACAGGCTGCTTCGACGGTGGTGGTTCCGATCACGATGATCCGGTCACCGAGCCGCCGGTCACCGAGCCACCCGTGACTGAGCCGGAAGTGCCGAAACTGGCACTGGGCTTCCAGTCCATCCCGGGCTCGCGCACCGACGCCTGCGTGGTTGCCGCCGGCTACAGCGCCTACGTGCTGGCGCCCTGGGGCACGCCGATCAACAGCAACGGCAACCCGTGGAAGTCCGACGGCAGCAACACCTCGACCGACCAGGCCAACGCCATGGGCATGCACCATGACGGCATGCACTTCTTCCCCATCAATGGCAGCTCCGAAGACGGCCTGCTGGCGATCAACTTCGAGTACATCGACACCGCCGCCCTGCACCCTGCCGGCCCGACCACCGATGTGAACGGCAAGCGCCCGGTCGAGGAAGTGCGCAAGGAAATCAACGCCCACGGCGCCGGCGTGGTGCGCCTGCAGAAAATCGGCGGCCGCTGGCAGGTGGTCGACAACGACCCGCTCAACCGCCGCTTCACTACCGCCTCGCGCATGGAAATCACCGGCCCGCTACGGGGTACCGAGCACGTCAAGACCAAGTACTCCACCGCCGGCACCCACTGCCGCGGTACCAACAACAACTGCGGCAACGGCTATACCCCGTGGGGCACCTACCTGACCTGTGAAGAGAACTGGCCAGGCATCTTCGTCAACAAGGGCACCCGCCCCGAAGACCAGCGCCGCATTGGCGTGGGCACCTCCAGCGGCCAATACAAGTGGGAAACCGCGGCCGGTGACAGCAGCGAAGTGGCCGACGAATTCGCCCGTTTCGACGTCACCGTCAAAGGCGCCAGCGCCACCGACGACTACCGCAACGAAGCCAGCACCTACGGCTATATCGTCGAAATCGACCCGTACAACAGCAACACCCTGGCCACCAAGCGCACGGCGCTGGGCCGCTTCCGCCACGAAGGCTGCGCCCCGGGCCTGCCCGTCGCCGGCAAGCCGCTGGTGTGGTACATGGGTGACGACTCGAACAACGAGTACCTGTACAAGTGGGTGTCCACCGCCGTGTGGGACGCCGCCGACGCCAACCCGGCGGACCGCCTGGCCACCGGCGCCAAGTACCTTGACCAGGGCAAGCTCTACGTGGCCCGCTTCAATGCCGACGGCACTGGCGTATGGCTACTGCTGGACGTGGCCACCGCCACCACTGGCGGCAGTACCCTGGGCGCACTGTATGGCGACCTGCCGGGCATCATCCTCAACACCCGTGGTGCTGGCGATGCCGTGGGCGCAACGCCGATGGACCGCCCGGAATGGACCACGGTCAACCCGCTCAACGGCGACGTGTACCTGACCCTGACCAACAACAGCGCGCGCACCCCGGAAAAGGTCGACGCAGCCAACCCGCGCGGCCCGAACCGTCACGGCCACATCATCCGCTGGCACGACAGCGACGACCAGCTGAGCTTCACCTGGGACATCTTCGTGTTCGGCGCCAACGCTGCCGGCACTGCCGATATCAACCGCTCCGGCCTGACCGAACTGAACCAGTTCGCCAGCCCGGACGGCATGAGTTTCGATAGCCGTGGCGTGTTGTGGTTCGAGACCGACAACGGCGAGAGCACCGTGACCGACTACACCAACGACCAGTTGCTGGCAGTAATCCCCACCAACCTGGTGGATGCCAGCGGCAAGCAGGTGCCGGTGAACGCACAGAACCAGGTGGACCTGCGCCGCTTCTTCGTCGGGCCGAATGGCTGCGAAGTGACCGGGATTACCTTTACCCCGGACAACAAGACGCTGTTCGTCAACATCCAGCACCCGGAGAACTGGCCGTATACCGACAAGGCCACCGATGCCACCCCGACAGGTACCACGGTAAGGCCGCGGGCTGCGACGGTGGTGATCCAGCGTATCGATGGCGGGGAGATCGGCACCGCCTGATCGATCTGTGCACGGGGGCCGCTTTGCGGCCCTATCGCGACACAAGGCCGCTCCTACAAGGGATCGCATTCCCCCTGTAGGAGCGGCCTTGTGTCGCGATAGGGCTGCAAAGCAGCCCCGGCAATCTCAAGCCTTACCACACCATCGGCTCGCGGCTACGCACCCGCACTTGCTGCGCCGGCACCCGGGCATGCCATTGCCCCCCAGCGCCTCCACCTGGAACTCGCTGCGCTCAACCGTTCGAAGGGATCGCATTCCCCTGTAGGAGCGGCCTTGTGTCGCGATGGGCTGCAAAGCAGCCCCGGCAATCTCAAGCCCTACCACACCATCGGCTCACGGCTACGCACCCGCACTTGCTGCGCCGGCACCCGGGCATGCCATTGCACCACCCCCAGCGCCTCCACCTGGAACTCGCTGCGTATCACCCGCCCCTCCTCCGCGAACGACAGCTGCAACAGGAAATACCCGCTGTTCAGCAGCAGCCCTTCGCTCAAGCGCTCGAAGGTTTCGTCATCCACCGCCCCCAGGGCCTGGCGTAGCGCAGTTGCATCCACATACCCCGACGCCGGGCGACCGCTGATGATGCGGCTGAGCAACGAGCGCGGATAACGCCCTTCATACAGCGCTTCCAGCAACGGCAGATGCTCCAGCCCCAAGGCATTGGCATTCAGCCGCCAGCCGGTGGTCTGCGGCAAGGTGCACAGCATTGGGTAACGGCTTTGGCGGCTGGCATCCGGTTCCAGTAGCAGGTTCAACTCGCTGGTATCGAGCATCGGCTGGTTGGCTGCCAAGCGCGGTGGTTGCTGGCGCAGGTACTGGGCGCTCTCGGCGCCCTGCAGGCGGGCATCGCTGTCGGCATCCAGCCAGTCGGCCAGGGCATCGACCAGGCGCTCGGCAGCCATGTCGTCGCCCAGCAGGTAACGCAACTGGCGCGCAGCACGCTCGCCGTCAGCGCCAAGCAGCGCATTGACGTTGAAACAGGTGTGCTGATCGCGCACCCGCAACTGCGCCTGGCCGGCGCCAAAATCGTAGTTCAACGGCTGCCCGCGCAAGGCCTGCCAGAACAGCGGGCTAAGCCGCCAGCTAGGGTCACGCAGGGCCTGCTCGGCATAGGCCAGGCCGGCCTGCTCCATCGCTCGCGCCTGCACCCGCTGGTGCAACAGGCGCACATCATCGACCTGGCGCCGGCCATCTTCCACCAGCCAGGCCATGCCCGTCGCCAGCATCGCCAGCACCACCATCACCATCAGCAGGGCCGCGCCCTGCTGTTGCCTGCCACCCATCCTTGCCTGCCTCTGTCGCCGAATAAAGACGCCAGTCAACACGCCAGGTGTTGCAGGTAGATGGCAGTGACCGTTCGTCATGTGTACGTCATCTGCGCGAGGCAGGATTGTCTTTCCTTTTCATGACCTTACAGGAGTGGTCGCAATGGGTGGCATTGGAATCTGGCAACTGGTGATCGTACTGCTGATCGTATTCCTGCTGTTTGGTACCAAGCGCCTCAAAGGCCTGGGCAGCGATATGGGCGAGGCGATCCAGGGTTTTCGCAAGTCCATGGGCGGCGACAATGACGCCAACGCCCCTGGCCTGGCGCAGGTGCAGCAACAGGCACCGCTGACTGGCCAGGCCACACAACAGCCTCAACCGGACCGTCAGCCCTGATGTTCGAGGTAGGCTTCAGCGAGTTGCTGCTGGTCGGCATCGTCGCGCTGTTGGTTTTAGGCCCGGAGCGCCTGCCGGTGGCGGCACGCACCCTCGGGCGCGGCCTGGGCCAGGCACGCAGGGCCATGCACGCCCTGCGCACGCAGGTGGAGCGGGAGATCGAACTGCCCGCTGTCGAGCTACCCACTCTCGACAGTGCGCCTTTGCAGCGCCTGGAACAGGAGATCCGCCAAGGCATCAGCCTGAACGCGGAGCCGGCCAATGATGCGGCCACGGTCGCTCCCCCCAAGGAAAACCTTTCATGAGCATTGCCATGGACCCGGCGGCGAGCATGCCGCTGACCGAACACCTGCGCGACCTGCGCAAACGCCTGGTGCGTTGCCTGGCGCTGGTGGCGCTGGTGTTCGCCGGGCTGTTCCCCTTCGCCCAGACGCTGTACACGCTGATCTCCGAACCGCTGCGGCGCTTCTTGCCGGAAGGCGCGAGCATGATCGCCACCAGCGTCACTTCGCCGTTCCTGACACCGTTCAAGCTGACCGCGATGTGCGCAGTGTTCGTCGCCATGCCGCTGCTGCTGCACCAGGCCTGGGGCTTTCTGGCGCCGGGGCTGTACCGCCGTGAACGGCGCGTTGCCCTGCCGTTGCTGGTGTCGAGCATCGTGCTGTTCTATGCCGGCATGGCCTTCGCATTCTTCCTGGTGTTCCCGATGATGTTCGGCTTCTTTGCAAGCGTTACACCGGAGGGCGTGGCGATGATGACCGATATCAGCCAGTACCTGGACTTTATCCTGGCGCTGTTTCTGGCGTTCGGGCTGGCGTTCGAGATCCCGGTAGCGACGTTTATCGTGGTTTGGGTGGGGTTGGCCGATGTGGCTACGTTGCGACGCAGCAGGCCCTACGTGATAGTCGGCTGCTTTGTGGTGGGGATGATACTGACGCCGCCGGATGTGTTTTCGCAGACGATGCTGGCGGTGCCGATGTGGGTGCTGTTCGAGGTGGGGTTGCTGGCTTGTGGGTGGTTGAAGCGGCCTGGGCAGGGCAAGGAGATTGTGGCTGGGTTGTAGGGCCTCTTCGCGGGTAAACCCGCTCCCACAGGGATCGCACAATATCCGAGGGTTGTGCGATCCCTGTGGGAGCGGGTTTACCCGCGAATAGCCTTGATGCGGTTTAGAACTCGGCGAGCCGCCAGACTTCGTAGGCTGGCGTCTCGTACGGGTGGCTCTGCTTGAGTGCAGCGACGACCTGGGCAATCAGGTCGTCAGCCACCACCAGCTCCACCTTCCACTCTTCCACCACCTCGACCTGGCCGGTTTGCCCGAGGAACGGCTGGCTGCCGTCCAGCGGGCGGAACTGGCCCTGGCCCAGCGTCTGCCAGGCGCAGTGATCATAGTCGCCGATGCGCCCGCCACCCGCGGCGAACACAGCGGCCTTGACCACTTCGACGTGGCTGGCGGGGACGAAGAAGGCGAGCTTGTACACGCCTTAGTTCACCCACACCCGTGCGTTACGGAACATACGCATCAGTGCGGCATCTTCCTGCCACTCATCCGGGCGCCAGGAGTTCTGCACGGCACGGAACACACGCTCCGGGTGCGGCATCATGATGGTCACGCGGCCGTCGCGGCTGGTGAGGCCGGTGATACCACGCGGCGAGCCGTTCGGGTTGGCCGGGTAGGCTTCGGTGACCTTGCCGTGGTTGTCGACGTAGCGCAGCGCCACGCAACCGGACAGGTCGGCTGCCAGCAGTGCTTCTTCGCTGGCGAACTCGGCATGGCCTTCACCGTGGGCGATGGCGATCGGCATGCGCGAACCGGCCATGCCCTGCAGGAAGATCGAGTTGGACTTCTGCACTTCGACCATGGCCACACGCGCTTCGAACTGCTCCGAGCGGTTGCGCACGAAGTGCGGCCAGTGCTCGGTGCCCGGGATCAGCTCGTGCAGGTTGGACATCATCTGGCAACCGTTGCACACGCCCAGGGCGAAGCTGTCGGTACGCTCGAAGAAGGCCTGGAAGGCGTCACGGGCGCGGCTGTTGAACAGCGCCGACTTGGCCCAGCCTTCACCGGCACCCAGCACATCGCCGTAGGAGAAGCCACCGCAGGCGACCAGGCCCTTGAAGGCTTCGAAGTCGACACGGCCAGCGAGGATGTCGCTCATGTGCACGTCGATGGCGGCGAAGCCGGCACGGTCGAAGGCGGCTGCCATCTCGACCTGGCCGTTGACGCCCTGCTCGCGCAGGATGGCCACTTGCGGGCGCACGCCCTTCTTGATGTACGGCGCGGCGATGTCGTCGTTGACATCGAAGCCCAGCTTGACCGACAGGCCCGGGTTGTCTTCCTCGAGCAGCAGGTCGAATTCCTGGTCAGCGCAGTCGGCGTTGTCGCGCAGGCGCTGGATCTGGTAGCTGGTCTCGGCCCACTGGCGCTGCAGCATGCGGCGGTCGTCGTCGAACAGCACTTCGCCGTTCAGGCTGATGGACACTTCACCGTTGTTGACCGGCTTGCCGATCACCGCGACGCAGCCTTCACCCAGGCCAGCGGCGCTGAACTGTGCCAGTACGTCGGGGGTGGCATCCTGGCGAACCTGGATGACCGCGCCCAGCTCTTCGTTGAAGAGGATGGCCGGCACGTCGCCCTGGCTGTCGGTCAGCGGGTCGAGGTGCAGGTCGAGGCCGCAGTGGCCGGCGAAGGCCATTTCCAGCACGGTGGTGACCAGGCCGCCGTCGGAGCGGTCGTGGTAGGCCAGCAGGTGGCCATCTTCGTTCAGGCCCTGGATCACGGCGAAGAACGCCTTCAGGTCTTCGGCGTCGTCGACGTCCGGTGCCTGGGCAGCGATCTTGCCGTAGGTCTGTGCCAGGATCGAGGCGCCCATGCGGTTCTTGCCGCGGCCCAGGTCGATCAGGATCAGGTCGGTCTCGCCCTTGTCCATGCGCAGTTGCGGGGTCAGGGTCTTGCGGATGTCGGTGACCGGGGCGAAGCCGGTGATGATCAGCGACATTGGCGAGGTAACGCTCTTCTCGACGCCCTCGTCGCTCCACTTGGTCTTCATCGACATCGAGTCTTTGCCGACCGGAATGGTAATGCCCAGCTCCGGGCACAGCTCCATGCCGACAGCCTTGACGGTGTCGTACAGGCGGGCGTCTTCACCTGGGTGGCCGGCGGCAGACATCCAGTTGGCCGACAGTTTGATGTCGGACAGCTTCTTGATGCGCGAGGCAGCCAGGTTGGTCAGTGTCTCGCCAATTGCCATGCGGCCGGACGCCGGGGCATCCAGCAGCGCCAGCGGGGTACGCTCGCCCATGGCCATGGCTTCACCGGTGTAGACGTCGAAGCTGGTGGCGGTGACGGCGCAGTCGGCCACCGGTACCTGCCACGGGCCGACCATCTGGTCACGAGCGACCAGGCCGGTGATGGTACGGTCGCCGATGGTGATCAGGAAGCTCTTGCTGGCCACGGCCGGGTGGCTGAGGACGCGCTGAACGGCGTTGTCCAGGTCCAGCTTGCTCGGGTCGAAGTCATCGCCCAGCTCGGCTTCGCGGGTAACCGAACGGTGCATGCGTGGCGGCTTGCCCAGCAGTACGTCGAGCGGCATGTCTACCGGCGTGTTGCCGAAGTGGCTGTCGCTTACGGTCAGGTGTTGTTCTTCAGTCGCTTCACCCACTACGGCAAACGGGCAACGCTCACGCTCGCAGATTGCCTTGAAGCGCTCGAAGTCGACGGCGCTGACGGCCAGCACGTAGCGCTCTTGCGATTCGTTGCTCCAGATTTCGTGCGGGGCCATGCCCGGCTCGTCGTTGGGCACGTTGCGCAGTTCGAAGCGGCCACCACGGCCACCGTCGTTGACCAGCTCAGGGAAGGCGTTGGAGATACCGCCGGCGCCAACGTCGTGGATGAAGGCGATCGGGTTGTTGTCGCCCAGCTGCCAGCAGCGGTCGATGACCTCCTGGCAACGGCGCTCCATTTCCGGGTTTTCGCGCTGTACCGAAGCGAAGTCCAGGTCAGCCGAGCTGGCACCGGTAGCCACCGACGAAGCGGCGCCGCCGCCCAGGCCGATCAGCATGGCCGGGCCACCGAGCACGATCAGCTTGGCGCCGACGGTGATCTCGCCCTTCTGCACGTGGTCTTCACGGATGTTGCCCATGCCACCGGCAAGCATGATCGGCTTGTGGTAGCCGCGCACTTCTTCACCGTGCGGGGTGTTGATGGCCTGCTCGAAGGTACGGAAGTAGCCGGTCAGCGCCGGGCGACCGAATTCGTTGTTGAACGCAGCGCCACCCAGTGGGCCTTCGATCATGATGTCGAGGGCGTCGACGATGCGCTCAGGCTTGCCGTAGGCCTGCTCCCACGGCTGTTCGAAGCCCGGGATACGCAGGTTGGACACGGTGAAGCCGGTCAGGCCAGCCTTGGGCTTGGCGCCACGGCCGGTCGCGCCTTCGTCGCGGATTTCACCGCCGGAGCCAGTGGAGGCGCCGGAGAACGGGGCGATGGCGGTCGGGTGGTTGTGCGTCTCGACCTTCATCAGGATGTGCACCGGCTCCTGCACCGCGCCGTACTGGCGGGTTTCAGGGTTCGGGAAGAAACGGCCGGCAACGTTGCCGACGATCACCGAGGCGTTGTCCTTGTAAGCAGACAGCACACCTTCGTTGTGCATCTGGTAGGTGTTCTTGATCATGCCGAACAGGCTCTTTTCCTGAGCCTGGCCGTCGATGTCCCAACTGGCGTTGAAGATCTTGTGGCGGCAGTGCTCGGAGTTGGCCTGGGCGAACATCATCAGTTCGATGTCGTTCGGGTTGCGCTTGAGGCCCTGGAAGGCGTTGACCAGGTAGTCGATCTCGTCTTCGGCCAGGGCCAGGCCCAGGTCGATGTTGGCCTTGGCCAAGGCGTCACGGCCACCGGCGAGGATGTCCACCGAGGTCATCGGCTTGGGCTGGGCATGGCTGAACAGGTCAGCGGCCTGCTCCAGCTGGCCGAGCACGCGCTGGGTCATGCGGTCGTGCAGCTCGGCGGCGATCAGTTCGGCGTCGGCTTCGCTCAGGTTGCCGGCAACGTAGTAGGCGATACCGCGCTCCAGGCGCTGGATCGACTGCAGGCCGCAGTTGTGGGCGATGTCGCTGGCCTTGCTGGCCCACGGCGAAATGGTGCCCAGGCGCGGCACGACCAGGAACAGGCGGCCGCTCGGCTCCTGTACCGGCACGCTCGGGCCGTACTTGAGCAGACGCCCCAGCACCTGCTGCTGGTCGGCGGTCAGCTCGCCGTCGACATCGGCGAAGTGGGCAAATTCGGCATACAAACCAGTAACAGCGGGGACTTTCTGGCTCAGTTGCTCGAGTAATTTACCGTGGCGAAAGGCAGAAAGGGCAGGAGCGCCGCGCAGGATCAACATCGTCGGGACAGCCTCAGGAAGGGGTGTGCTTAGAGGCCGTGCATTCTAGCCTAATTCGAAGGGTTTCGGCACCCGCTCTAAGCCACGGCTGCCGGGCGGCGGAACCGGACTTTCGGGTCAAAAAAATACACCTGCCTCGCTCGCCCTGTAGGAGCGGCCTTGTGTCGCGATGGGGCGCGCAGCGGCCCCAGATTTTCAGCTCCGCCGCAAATATCCCGGGGCCGCTGCGCGCCCCATCGCGACACAAGGCCGCTCCTACAAGGGGACCAGGCCGCCATTGTACATAAAGCGCTACCAGACAAGCTAACAGTTGTCGAGATATGGTTGGGCCAGTCCTTTGCGTATACTGCAACCTATGTTCGCCCACACTGCTTTGCGCCAGCGTTGCGCCAGATGGCTTTTCGCAACCGGACTCTTTCTGCTGCTCGGTGCCTGCGTTGAAAAACCCAGCACCCTCGAGCGCGTGAAGGAGGATGGCGTGCTGCGCGTGATCACCCGCAACAGCCCGGCCACCTACTTCCAGGACCGCAACGGCGAAACCGGCTTCGAATACGAGCTGGTCCAGCATTTCGCCGAGGATCTCGGCGTAAAGCTGCAGATCGAGACCGCCGACAACCTCGACGAGCTGTACGACAGCCTCGGCAAGCCCTCCGGCCCGGTGCTGGCAGCGGCCGGCCTGGTCACCAGCGAGCGGCGCAAGGCCCAGGTCAGGTACTCCCACCCTTACCTGGAAGTGACCCCACAGGTCATCTACCGCAACGGCCGCACGCGCCCCACCAACGCCAAGGGCCTGGTCGGCAAGAAGATCATGGTGCTCAAGGGCAGCAGCCACGCCGACCAGCTGGCCGAGCTGAAAAAGCAGTACCCGGGCCTGGAATACGAAGAATCCGACGCCGTCGAGGTGGTCGACCTGCTGCGCATGGTCGATGAAGGCCAGATCGACCTGACCCTGGTCGACTCCAACGAGCTGGCGATGAACCAGGTGTACTTCCCCAACGTGCGGGTTGCCTTCGACCTGGGCGACACCCGCGACCAGCGCTGGGCGGTGGCGGCCGGTGAAGACAACAGCCTGCTCAACGAGGTCAACGAGTTCCTCGACAAGGCACAGAAGAACGGCACCCTGCAACGCCTGAAGGACCGCTACTACGGCCATGTCGACGTACTGGGCTATGTGGGTGCCTACACCTTCGCCCAGCACCTGCAGCAGCGCCTGCCCAAGTACGAGAAGCACTTCAAGAGCTACGCCAAGGTCGAGCAGGTGGACTGGCGCCTGCTGGCCGCCATCGGCTACCAGGAATCGATGTGGCAGCCCGAGGTCACCTCCAAGACCGGCGTGCGCGGCCTGATGATGCTGACCCAGCGCACCGCCCAGGCGATGGGCGTATCCAATCGCCTGGACCCGAAGCAGAGCATCCAGGGCGGCGCCAAGTATTTCATGAAGATCAAGGAAGAGCTCGACGACAGCATCCAGGAACCGGACCGCACCTGGTTCGCCCTGGCCGCCTACAACGTCGGCACCGGCCACCTGGAAGACGCCCGCACCCTGGCCAAGCGCGAGAAGCTCAACCCGAACAAGTGGCTGGACGTGAAGAAGATGCTGCCACGGCTTTCGCAGAAGCAGTGGTATCGGCAGACCAAATACGGTTATGCACGTGGCGGCGAGCCGGTGCATTTCGTGGCCAACATCCGTCGCTACTACGACATCCTCACCTGGGTGACCCAGCCGCAGCTCGAAGGCCAGGTGGCCGAGGGCAGCCTGCATGTGCCCGGGGTGAACAAGGACAAGCCGGCGGAGCAGTCGCCGCCGATGTAAGCCTGCACCGGCCTCTTCGCGGGTAAACCCGCTCCCACAGGTACATCACAGGTTTTGAAGATAGTGGTATTCCTGTGGGAGCGGGTTTACCCGCGAAGGGGCCGGAACAGGTCAAGACTTGGCCCGGCGGGCCTTGAAGAAGTCACTGAGGATCTGCCCGCACTCCTCCGCCAGCACCCCGCCCTCCACCATCACCCGGTGGTTCAGGAAGCCCTGCCCGAAGAACTGCCCCTGGCTCTGCACGATCCCCGCCTTGGGCTCCAGCGCGCCGTAGACCACCCGCATCACCCGCGAATGCACGATCAACCCCGCACACATGCTGCACGGTTCCAGGGTCACATACAGGGTGCTGCCCGGCAGCCGGTAGTTGCTGGCGGATTTCGCCGCCGCGCGAATGGCCACCATCTCGGCGTGCGCACTGGGGTCACTGTCGATGATCGGCCGATTGAAGCCCTGCCCGATCACCTGCCCGTGCTGCACCAGTACCGCGCCCACCGGCACCTCGCCCATGGCCGCACCTTCGGCGGCCAGGGCCAGGGCCAGGCGCATGAATTCCTGATCGCGGCTGCGATCGATGATCTGCGGGCGCATCAGACCACCGCGATCGCGGCCATCAGGCCGGTTTCCATGTGGTCGATGACGTGGCAGTGGAACATCCAGGTGCCCGGGTTATCCGCCACCAGCGCCACCTGGGCGCGCTCGTTCTTGCCCAGCAGGTAGGTATCGGTGAACCACGGCTCCTTGATGTCGTGGCGGTTGGAGCCAATCACCTTGAAGCTCATGCCGTGCAGGTGGATCGGGTGCTGGTACTGGGTCATGTTCTTCAGCTCGAAGATGTAGCTCTTGCCCTTCTTCAGCGTGGCAATCGGCCGATCGGCGCAAGTCTTGTCGGTGATATCCCAGGCCTGGCCGTTGATCTGCCACATGCTCGACGGCCTATCCTGGTCCGTAGTGACCGAGACTTTCGCCGCCCACTCGAAATTGAAGTTGAGCTTTTCGGCATTCTCCAGGTCCGGCTCGGCGATCGGGTTGGGCGGGAGCGCCGGCGGCCAGTCGCTCGGCGCGTCGTTGCTGGCCACCGAACGCAGGGTGCCCAGGCGAACGAAACCGTCGCGCAGGGAGATCTCCTCCCCCGCCTCGGGTATACGAATAGCCAGGCAGATACGCATGCCTGGGCCGAGCCAGTAGTCATCGTCCAATGGGCGCGGGGTTACCGGGTTGCCGTCCAGAGCATAGATTTTTGCCTCGCAGTTGCCCTTGAGGTTGAGGCGGTAGGTCCAGGTGTTGTCCAGGTTAAGCAGACGCACCCGCACAACCTGGCCGGCTGGCAGCTCGGTGACCGAATCGGCCTGGCCATTGATGGTGATCAGGCGCCCGGCGGTGCCGTTGCGCGCCGCCTCACGCGGGATGCTGAACGGCAACCAGGCGCCCTGCTCGTCCACGTGCCAGTTCTTCAGGCTGAGCGTGCGCTCATGCTGGAAGCCGGTCGGCTCGCGCTCCTCGACGATCAGCGGGCCGACCAGGCCACGGCCCAGCTCTTCGGAGCTGCTGACGTGCGGGTGGTACCAGTAGCTGCCGGCATCCGGCACACGGAACTTGTAGTCGAAATACTCGCCCGGCTTGACCGGCAGTTGCGACACATAGGGCACGCCGTCCATTTCCAGCGGCAGGCGGATACCGTGCCAGTGGATGGTGGTTTCGACCGGCAGGTGGTTGATGAAGCGCACCCGCAGCCAGGTACCCTGGCGCACGCGCAGTTCGGTACCCGGTGCCGACGGGCCGAAGGCCCAGGCCTCGGTCTTGTGCCCAGGCACCAGTTCGACATCCAAGGGCGCTGCGATCAGCTCATAGTCATGGCCGGCGTTGTCATCTTCGACCTTGCCCAGCCAATAACGCGCCGCGCCACCGGCGCCCAGGCCAACCACAACCAGGCCGGTCAGGCCCTTGAGCATTCGTCGACGGGTGAAGGACATCGGTGCGGGTACCTCGTGTTCTGCGCAATCAAGCTGCCAGCATGGCTGGCGATGAAGGGCGAATACGATACACCTGCAAATGGGAAATATTAAGTGAAGTCTCTTTGGATGCTAACAGCAGCCTTGCTATCGCACGTGCTGTCGGGGGCCAGACAAAGGTCGTTGAACCATTGCTGGTCCCCAACGGACGGCACGCGCAAGGCCGCCTGCAGCAATTGCGGGTCGAGCAGAATGTCCAGGTTGTTCAGGCGCGTGGCTATGTCGGGGTGCGTATCGAACGGATGAGTAGTGGCCAGCCCCAGCACTTCCTCGCCCAGGTGCAACGGCGTGCCTTGCAGGTGCGCCGCCAGCGCCTGCAAAAGGTTGCTGCCACCGTGAGCGAGCAGCAAGCCGTCGATCACCCTGCCCAGGGCAATCACCCGTAACAGCGCCTGTACGAACAGCTTCGGGCCAGCGACCTCGGCACCTGCCCGATCAGCCAGCAATTCCTGTGCACGCCCCCAGTGATGAACCGCAAGCTGGAAATGGTGCAAGAACTGCCCGGCCAGCCACAAGGTGGGCCGAACCACCCAGCGCGGAGCATCCTCGTCGCCGACCATGGCCGAATAATGCGCGCACATCAGGCTGAATCGCGCACTGGTTTCGCTACCCCGCTCCGTATCACGGCGCCTGAAATGGCCCAGTTCGTGACCGATGATCGAGGCCGCCTCGGCCTGGCTCAAGGCGGCCAGGCAAGGTAGAGGCAGATACAATGTGCGCCCCCTGAGGACCTGCCCGTCGGGCTGCAGCAGGATCGGAACGCTGGTGACGAAAAACCCTTGGTCAAGCCCGACCACGATATGGTCCGGGGCCGGCGCGTGCAGTTGCGTTGCCAAGGTCTCGATCCACTGCCACACCGCTGGGGTCGCCTGCCTGCCGAGCGGGCGGGCCAGAAAACTGGCGGTCGGAGACTGCATCAGCGGCCACTGCCGACGCATTCGCCAGACCTGGCGAACACACACAACCAGAACAGAGGCCAGCGGCAGTACCACGATCAGCACCGTCATGCCGCCCTGCGCTGCGCGGCTCGCTCCGGAACTGGCCTCGTAGAGCAACGACAGGCAAAGCGAACCGGCAAGCATGACCATGTAAATGCTCAAGCAACAGCCCAGGCCCTGCCAGCTGGCCATCATGCGCTCATGCAGATAGGCCGCAGAACGCAGCGCCCGCCAGGCGTCCAACTTCAGCTTGAGCCAGGCCCAGAGGCCTGCCAGCAAAGCGGCCACCGCCAGCCAGCAGCTCACACTGGCCATCATCTTGCGTACGCTTACCCAGTGGCGATCCGCATCGAGCAGGTCCAGTTGGCGCTGCAGGGCCTGCCGCGGATCGAGATGCCTGGCAAGCTCCTTGCGGGCTTCCCACGGCAATTGGCGTAGCAACGTCTCATTGGGGGCAGCCAGCCATTGCCGTATGGTCCGGGCCTGATCCTGCGCCGTGTCAGCCCGCCAGTACTGCACTTTACCCCAGCCAAACAGCACCAGTGGCAACAGCAGCAGGATCAGGCCCCAACCGAAGCGCCTCATTGCCCCATAGCGCCAACGGTCACGATCAGGCTCATCTGGCCGCATCACCCAGACGCGCCACGCCCGGAAACAACTGCGCCAACGTACGCCTGGCCTGGGCCGCTTGCACATAGGCATAAAGCAGATCCACCAGTTCCTGCAGGCCAAGGCGGCGCCCGGCCACGACGGGCGTGCACAACCACAGCCTGACGCGCAAGCCGCCCGCGACGACCACCGCGTCAGGCGAGGCCAGCGCCCTGAAACAGGCCGGTGCCAGCGCTGGTGCATGGCTGAACGCCGACACGGTAAAGATCAGCCGGGTGGTGAAGTAACCCTGCTCGACCTCGAAACCGTCGAAGGAATGCAGTGGGGTCGGCGCCTGCGCGTTGGCGAAGCACAGGGTATCTGGCGTCACGCTCAGCACCCGCTTGCCGTGCCGGCGGTATAGCACGACGGCGCAGGCTAGCCCCGCTACCCCGAGGCCGGCCAGGCCGAGGCCGAAACCAGACATCAGCCAGATGACACCGCTGCTGGCACCGGGACTGAACTGCACCGCCAGGGCGGTCAGCCATATCCCCAGTGCGCCGAACAGCAGGCCAATCACAGCACAGGCCAGCGCCTTGCCGAGCGAGCGCTCCAGCAGTACGAAGCTGTCGGTGGGGCCATCAGCCTGCTCCTGCAGGTACGCGAGGTGGGCTTCGCGTTCGCCGTTATCCATCGGTCTGCAACAGATCCAGTTGCCGTTGCGCATGTGCCGCATCGCGGTAGGCCGCCAGCAGGGCGAGCACTTCCTCGTTCCCCAGCTTGCGTCCGTTGCTGGCCAGGCCTGCGGACATGATGCGGATCTGCGGTCGCGGTTTCTTCAACACCATGGCCTGGTTACCGAAGAACTGCAGTTTCACCACATGATGCTTTGGCAGGACGGCTTCGCTGCTCATTTCCAGCGTCTGCACCATGACCAGCCCTTCATCCTTGACCGAAACGTCTTCCACTTCCGCCAGGTCTACCGGTGCATCCAGCGTATCGACAAACAATTGCCGGCGGGTCAGGCGCATGAATACCTGGGTACCGGCATTACGGTGTTGCCAGGTCACCGCTGCTGCAATCAAGGTGATGAAGACACCGGCTGCAACCGCCCCCAAGCGCTCAGGGTTGAATGTCACGGCCGTGATGATCAGGGAACCCAGCAACAATACTGGCCCCCAGACCCGGTAACGCCGGGAGTTGGTGAACTCGCTCTGCTCGGGCACGCGCTCGATCACTTGCTTGAGCTCAGCGATCACCCGGTCGCGCTGGGCGGCACGGCTTTGCTCATAGTCCTGACCGAGCGAGCCAGACAGCTCGGACAGCGGGTCGTTGAACTCGCCCATGGTCATTGCGCCTCCGTGTTCTGTGCTGCCAGGTAATCGGTAAGGAATGCCTGGGCATTGCCCTGATGCGACAGCCCTTCCGAATAGCCGACCTGCATTGCCTGAGCCTCACCCGGCAGATACAGTTCGCCGCCCCAGTTACCCTGGATGATCAGCACAACGTATTTCTTGCCATCCACGGTGGTGGAGTAACGGGTATCCCTGCTGGTTTTCTCCACCTGCATTTTCTGGATGCGCATGTTCCAGTCGTGATCGACGCCCTCGATTTGTACCAGCGCTTCGTTGGCGGCGCGTGCACCGATGCGCAGCGTCCACACCTTGGCACCTTGCGTCCCCGTGTAGGCAATTACCTGGTCAGCCACTTCCGGCCGTTCTTCAGCGTGAACCTGGCCCAGCCACAGGCTGAGCGCAGCCACCAGAAGGGCAGTCCATTTGCGATAAGCGAGCATGTCTTTTCCATCCTGAATCGGAACAAACGCCCATTGAAATAAGCCTGGCCCGTCTAGCCAACCCCGCTGACCGGTTCGCACAACAGACAGCGCCGTGCGCACAATGGCTGTCGCTGAAAATGTGCACGCGTTACCATTTCCGGCCATGCCGCCCTCAGCCAAGGATGCCTAGCGCACATGCGATCGATCAGCCCCTACCTCGACACCGACTTTTCATTCGATAGCCCCGGGTCACTCGCCGAGGCCGGTGTGCTGGACGCGAACAGCGCGCGGGTGATGGGCAGCGCGTCCGGCCACTATCGGGCGCAGACGGTACACGACGGGTTGCAGTACTTCGATTGCAACCTGCAATTTCCGGAGCCGCTGAGGATCGACAAGGTGCTGCCGCAAAGCCTGTGCATCGTGCAGGTGTTCGACGGGGCGTGGCAGCACACGGTGGACGGAAGGCTCAACTGTTATGCCCCTGGCCAATTGCACATGCTGGGCCTTGGTGAAAGCCTGGAGGCCCAGGACCAATTGCCCGCCAACAGTCACGCCCGTATGGCCGGGGTACGTATTGCTGGCGATTACCTGCACGAGCTGGCCCGGGACGACGCGCAGCTGAAGCCTCTGCTGGCGCTGGTCGCCGATGGCATGCGCTTCGACCAGTTGCCACAGTGCCCAGCGGTGAGCCGCCTGTTCCAGCAGCTCTATCTGTCGCCCTACACCGGCGGGCTCAGGCGCCTGCATTGCGAGAGCCTGAGCCTGGCCATCGTGCTGGAGCTGGCCAGCCACCTGATCGGGCACAGGTCTGCCGAGAAGATTCAGGACCGGGGGCGCCGCGATCTCGCCGTTGAAACGCGCCGCCAGCTCGACGAAAACCTGAACGCCCCGCCCACTGCTGCAGCCCTCGCTCGCCAATTGGGGGTGAGCGAAACCACCATGCGCCGCGCGTTCAGCCACGAATACGGCCGGTCGCTCCTGCAATACGTTCGGCAACAAAGAATGGAACTGGCCCGCGCCCTTCTGCTGGAGCGTCGATGGCAGGTATCGCAGGTTGCCTACCATGTCGGCTACGCCAACCCTGCCAATTTCTGCCATGCCTACAAGGCGTATTTCGGGCATTCTCCTGGGGCCGAGTAGGATTCCAGGCTCCCTGTATCTAGAATTTCAGTCAAAAAGATATTTTCAACAAGCGCTGAAATTGGTGATTCGACTGAAAAACTTGACAGATTTTCATTAAAAGCCCTATTTTCAACGGATGATGAAATTAGCAGATCTAGTGAAAATCGAAGAGCAGTCTGCCGATGCACTCCGCAGCATCCTGGCCGAGGTCCCGGCTGCCGAGCGGCTGGAAGTCAGCTTAGCCAAGCGAAACGACGAAATAGACTTGGTCGCCCAACTCGAGGTATTCGGCGAACGGCACACACTGGTAGCTGAGGTGAAATCAAATGCGCAACCTCGTCATGTTCGCGCTGCGCTACTCCATCTACAGGACTATGTACGGCGCCAGCCTGAGTCAGTAGTCCCTGTACTGATCGCGCCCTATTTGTCAGTCGAAGCTCAAGCATTGTGCAGGCAGTACAACGTCGCGTATCTCGATCTGGAGGGTAATGCCCGGTTTGCCTTTGGCACGTTCTTCATTTCTCGTCAGGTCGCCAGCAAACCAACAGCCGAACGACGTGAACTGCGTTCCTTGTTCAAGCCAAAATCAGCTCAGGTATTACGGCGCATGCTGCGTGAGCCTGCGCATCCATGGCGAGTTGCTGAGCTGGCAGAAGCAGCTGGTGTCAGTCTCGGCCTGGTGAGCAACGTTCGCTCAGGGCTGCTGGACCGTGAGTGGGCCGAACGCTCAGAGCAGGGGATATTCCTGTCTGATCCTGATGCTTTACTCGATGCCTGGCGCGAGGATTACGAACCGCCCCCACACAAACGAATAGGCTTTTACACGACGCTGCATGGCGCATTGTTTGACGAAGCTATCCGTACGCTTCATCCACAGCAAGACGGGAAAGTAACTGCAGCAATGGCTTCGTTTACCGCAGCAACGTGGCTGGCACCGTATGGACGCACTGGAACCCACTACTTCTACGCCGATTTGCAGGGGATCGAAAAACTGCGCTCGACTCTGAAACTATCTCCCAGTAACAAAGGGGAGAACGTGATCGTTTATCTGCTTGATGATCAAGGATTATTAGACGACATCGTGGAGCCCGCCCCCGGAGTCATTTGCACCAGCCCTGTGCAGACCTACCTTGATCTCGCCAAATCGGGAGAGCGAGGACGAGAGGCGGCTGATTTTCTTCGACAAGAGAAACTGAAATGGTCGAAATGACTCCGAATGAACCGCAGCGGGCTAATGACTACGACGACCGCACCACAGCAGCGGTCAAGTCCGTTTTGATTGAGATCGGACAAGTCCTTGGTAGCTTCAAAGGCAAATTCGCCGTGGTAGGGGGCGCCGTACCCTGGCTATTGCTGAATGAAAACGAAGACATGCCGCACGTGGGTACGCTCGACCTCGATCTTGGCCTCGATGCTGAAGCGCTGGGGGACGGTGAGTACGCCAACCTGGTCGATGAGTTACTGAGTCATGGCTATGCACAAAGTCAGCAGCTAAAACGCTTCCAGCTAGTGCGGCAAATCAAAACGGTCGACGACGGGCCTCCTATTGATGTGATCATTGACTTCCTGAGGCCGAAAGACACAGAACTGGTAAAGAACGTACCACCACTTATCACTGACTTCGCAGTGCAACGCGCTGACGGTGCCGATCTGGCCCTTCGTTTTTACCAGATGGTGGCGATTTCCGGGAACATGCCAAACGGCGGCACCAATCGCGTCGAGGTCGCCGTTTGTTCCATCCCTGCTCTGCTCGCAATGAAAGGCCACGCCATCGAAGGACGTTACAAGCAAAAAGACGCGTATGACATCTACTACTGCGTTCGGAATTACCCAGGGGGATCTGAAGCATTAGCAGAGGAGTGTCGCCCTGTGCTTGAGATCGCCAGTGGAAAGGCCGGCTATACATTTATCGCCAAAAAGTTCGACTGCGTAGAGGGCTTTGGCCCCACTTGTGTACGCGGCTTTGTTGAAGAAACACAGATCTTGGGCGATCGCACCCCAGAACAGTGGCAGCTAGATGCGTTCGGGCAGGTCGATGCGTGGCTTCGGGCTTTGGGTATTCGATAGCGAACAAGGACCAGAAACAGGTTCCGACCGGAGCCACCTGCCAAATTGTCAGACTGCTAAAACCAGAAGCCCGCAATCAAGCGGGCTTCTGGACTTTGTACGCAAGTCGCTGCCGGTTTATGCCGGACGCGGGATCATTCCCACTCGATGGTCGCTGGCGGCTTGCTCGACACGTCGTAGGTAACGCGCGAGATACCGTCGATTTCGTTGATGATACGGCCGCTGACGGTTTCCAGCAGTTCGTACGGCAGGTGCGCCCAGCGCGCGGTCATGAAATCCACGGTCTCGACGGCACGCAGGGCCACGACCCAGGCGTAGCGACGGCCATCGCCAACGACGCCAACCGACTTGACCGGCTGGAACACCACGAATGCCTGGCTGGTCTTGTGGTACCAGTCGGCCTTGCGCAGCTCTTCGATGAAGATGTGGTCGGCGCGACGCAGGATGTCGGCGTATTCCTTCTTCACTTCACCGAGGATACGCACGCCCAGGCCCGGGCCCGGGAACGGGTGGCGGTAGACCATGTCGTACGGCAGGCCCAGCTCCAGGCCGATCTTGCGCACTTCGTCCTTGAACAGTTCACGCAGCGGCTCGACCAGCTTGAGGTTCATTTCCTCAGGCAGGCCACCGACGTTGTGGTGCGACTTGATCACGTGGGCCTTGCCGCTCTTGGCGCCAGCCGATTCGATCACGTCCGGGTAGATGGTGCCCTGGGCGAGGAACTGGATGTTTTCCAGCTTGCTGGCTTCGGCATCGAACACGTCGATGAAGGTGCGGCCGATGATCTTGCGCTTCTTCTCCGGGTCGGCTTCGCCGGCCAGGTTGTCGAGGAACTGCTTTTCAGCGTCGGCGCGGATGACCTTGACGCCCATGTTCTCCTTGAACATGGCCATCACCTGGTCGCCTTCGTGCAGGCGCAGCAGGCCGTTGTCGACGAATACGCAGGTCAGCTGGTCGCCGATGGCGCGGTGCAGCAGTGCGGCAACGACGGAGCTGTCGACGCCGCCGGACAGGCCCAGCAGGACGTTGGCCGAACCAACCTGCTCACGCACCTGGGCAATAGCATCTTCGACGATGTTGGACGGAGTCCACAGGGCTTCACAGCCGCAGATGTCCTGCACGAAGCGGGACAGAATGCGACCGCCCTGCTTGGTGTGGGTCACTTCCGGGTGGAACTGCACGCCGTAGTAGCCGCGCGCGTCGTCGAACATGCCGGCGATCGGGCAGCTCGGGGTGCTGGCCAGCACGTGGAAGTTGCCCGGCATCTGGGTGACCTTGTCGCCGTGGCTCATCCACACGTCCAGGCCCAGTACGCCGTCGGCATCGATGTGGTCTTCGATGCCGTCGAGCAGGCGGCTCTTGCCGACCACGTCCACACGGGCATAACCGAATTCACGCAGGTCGGAGCCTTCGACCTTGCCGCCCATCTGCTCGGCCATGGTCTGCATGCCGTAGCAGATACCCAGCACGGGTACGTTCAGGTCGAACACCGCCTGCGGGGCGCGCGGGCTGTTGGCTTCGTGGACCGACTCGGGGCCGCCGGCGAGGATGATGCCGCGCGGGTTGAATTCGCGGATCGCTTCATCGTCCATGTCGAACGGATGCAGCTCGCAGTACACGCCGATTTCGCGCACGCGGCGGGCGATCAGCTGGGTGTACTGGGAACCGAAATCGAGGATCAGGATGCGGTGAGCGTGAATGTCGAGGGCCATGACTCAATCTCGTCAGTGGAAATCGGAAACGACGCGGGGCTGTCATGACAGCCCCGCATGCTTGTATTGCTTGAAGCCTCAGCCTACGCGGTAGTTAGGGGCTTCTTTGGTGATCTGCACGTCATGCACGTGGGACTCGGCCATGCCGGCACCGGTGATGCGCACGAATTCCGGCTTGGTGCGCATCTCTTCGATGGTTGCGCTGCCGGTATAGCCCATGGACGAACGCAGGCCGCCCATCAGCTGGTGGATGATCGCGGCCAGGGCGCCCTTGTAGGGAACACGGCCTTCGATGCCTTCCGGTACCAGCTTCTCGGCGCCGGCCGAGGAGTCCTGGAAGTAGCGGTCGGACGAGCCTTGCGCCTGTGCCATGGCACCCAGCGAGCCCATGCCGCGGTAGGCCTTGTAGGAACGGCCCTGGAACAATTCGACTTCACCCGGAGCCTCTTCGGTACCGGCGAACATCGAACCCATCATCACGCAGGAAGCACCGGCGACGATGGCCTTGGACAGGTCACCCGAGAAGCGGATGCCGCCGTCGGCGATCAGCGGCACGCCAGTGCCTTCCAGTGCAGCGGCAACGTTGGCGATGGCGCTGATTTGCGGCACGCCGACACCGGCAACGATACGGGTGGTGCAGATCGAGCCCGGGCCGATACCGACCTTGACCGCGTCAGCGCCAGCTTCGGCCAGAGCCTTGGCGGCAGCGCCGGTGGCGATGTTGCCGCCGATCACCTGCACTTGCGGGTAGGTTTCCTTGACCCAGCGAACGCGGTCGATCACACCTTTGGAGTGACCGTGGGCGGTGTCGACCACCACCACGTCAACGCCAGCAGCCACCAGGGCGGCAACGCGCTCGCCGGTGTCCTTGCCGGTGCCGACCGCGGCGCCGACGCGCAGGCGACCCTGGTCGTCCTTGCTGGCCAGCGGGTAGGCCTTGGCCTTTTCGATGTCCTTGACGGTCATCATGCCCTTGAGGTTGAACTTGTCGTCAACGATCAGGACTTTTTCCAGGCGGTGCTTGTGCAGCAGCTCACGGACTTCGTTCTTGTCGGCGCCTTCGCGGACGGTGACCAAACGCTCTTTCGGGGTCATCACGTCGCGGACCTTGGCATCCAGGCGGCTTTCGAAGCGCACGTCACGGGAGGTGACGATGCCGACCAGGTCGCCGTTCGCCAGCACCGGAACGCCAGAGATGTTGTTCAGGCGGGTCAGGTCGAACAGGTCGCGCACGGTGGCGTCGGCGTCGATGGTGATCGGGTCCTTGACCACGCCAGCCTCGAACTTCTTGACCTTGCGGACTTCGCTGGCCTGCTGTTCGATGGTCATGTTCTTGTGGATGATGCCGATGCCGCCTTCCTGGGCCATGGCAATGGCCAGGCGCGCTTCGGTCACGGTATCCATGGCGGCGGAAACCAGCGGAATGTTCAGCTCGATGCCGCGGGTCAAACGGGTCTTGAGACTGACTTCATTGGGCAGTACCTCGGAATAGCCAGGTACAAGGAGGATATCGTCGAAGGTCAGGGCTTCTTGGCTGATACGCAGCATCGCGGGGGCTCCCGGGCGGGAAAAATGGAAGCGCGCCATTATACTCATGCACGGCGCGCCGCTCAATGCAAAATAAGGGCCTTCGGTCAGCCTTGTGGCAGTTTTACCTGTACCACGGTCACCGGCTGGTCGAGCCAGTCGGCGAAGCTGTCGAGAAAGGCCTGGGTGAACCCGGCCTCGCCCCAGTTGTTGAAGATGAACCCCAGGTTGGAAAAGGCACATGGCTGCAGGTAAATGAAGCCATTGATGTCATCTTCGAAGCCGCACAACGGGCAGGTGAAGTTGTCGCTCACCGCCGGCATCCATTCTTCCAGGCTTTCGAACAGCGGCTCACCCACCTCGCCCCGGCACTCGGGGCAACCGGCCTCTTCGAGGAAACCTTCGGTAGGGGTATAGATGCAGCGCTTGAGCATCACCTCCAGGCCGTTGACCTGCTCGCCGAAGGGCAGTTTCTGCGGGTGCAGGGCGACTTTGCGGGCACCTTCGGCCAGGGCATGGCCCATGCGATTGCCGGTGCGGCCACAGGTGGTCAGCTGTTCCTCGACGACTTTCTCGCGCACCAGCCAGCGCAGGATGGCGCGGGCCCGGGCTTCATGCACCGGGACGGTAGACAGCTTGGGAACGATGATGCTCTGGGTGTTCATGAACGGGACAAGCCTGAAAAACTGCGGTATTGGCGCAATTCTACCGCCTGCTCAGGCGCTCAGGTAGCGACCGATCAGCGCCAGGCCGCTGGCCAGCACCAGCCAGGTGACCAGGCGCACGAAAGCTTCGCGGGACAGCCGGTGGGTGAGCCTGCGCCCTGCCCAGAGGCCGACGAGCATGACCGGCAACAGGCAGGCAGCGAGCAGCAGCAGGTTCTGGTCGGCATAGACACCTGCGATCAGGAACAGTGTCAGGCGCACCACCGTACTGCAACTGATCAGCGCGCTCTGGGTAGCGCGCACCTGTTCCTTCACCTCCAGCCGCGCGCTCAGGTACAGGGCATAAAGAAAGCCGCCGCTGCCGAACAAGGCACCGAACAGCCCGCCTGCCGTGCCCATCGGCATTGCCCAGAAACCCGACAGACTGGCCGGCCGCACCTTCACCGCCAGCCCGTACAAGGCATAGGCCGTGACGAACAGGCCCATCAGCAGCAGCAACAGGTCGGACTTCAGCTGTAGCAGGAATACCACGCCCAGCGTGCAGCCAATGGCCATGAACGGCAGCAGCCGCAGCAGTTCGCCGCGCACGACATCGCGGCGCGAGGGCAACAGGTTGCCGAAGGCGGCGACGAAATCCAGCAGCACCAGCAGCGGAATGATCCGCGACAGCGGCATGAAGTGGATCAGCACTGGGCCCGCCACCAGCGCGGTGCCGAAACCGGCGATGCCGAAGACGATGTAGGCAGCGCCGACACCAAGCAGGATGGGCAGCCAGTCAAGGCCGGAAAACGACAGTTGGGCGAGCATGGCAGCAGCTCCTGGGAAGACAGGCAAAGGTTAGCCAGCCATGAGCCATGCCGACTAATATGCCTTTGTCGCCACACTCATCTCGAAAAGGCATGACATGACGTCGATCCGCCAATTGCGTTACTTCGTGGAAATCGCCGAATGCGGCAGCTTCAGCGCTGCCGCCGAGCGGCTGTACATCGCCCAGTCGGCGCTGAGCCGGCAGATCAAGGAACTGGAGCAGCAACTGGGCACGCCGCTGTTCGAGCGCACCGCGCGCCTGCCGCGCCTGACACTGGCTGGCCAGGCCTTCCTGGAACGGGCGCGGCGCTTGCTGGCCGACCTGGCGCAGGCCGAGAGGGTTACCCGCGATATTGGCGAAGGGTTGCAGGGCAGCCTGCGCCTGAACCACTCCAGTACCGTACCGCTGACCGGCCCGTTGCTGGCTCGCCTGGGCGGCTACTTGCGCGACAACCCAGGGGTTTCGCTGGAAATTGCCCAGCAGTCGTCGGAGGCTCAACTGGAGGATATCGCTGCCGGGCGGTTGGATATCGGCCTGCTGCGCTTGCCGGTGCTGCGCCAGCATGAAGGGGTAGTGCTGCATGAACTGTTCAGCGAACCCCTGCTGCTGGCGGTCGCCGCCGCGCATCCCTTGGCCAGCGCGCCACAGGTGAAACTGGAACAACTGCGGGAAGAGCGCTTCATTTCCATTCCGCACCGGGACCGTGGCGGGCTGAGCTACCTGTCGGCCTCGATGTGCATGGAGGCAGGCTTTTTCCCGCGAGCGGCGCAGGTGCTGTCGCGCAAGACCACCCAGTTGCAGCTGATTCAGGCGGGGTTTGGGGTGGCGTTGTTGCCGGAATGCATGCGTGAGATTGCGCCAGCGTCAGTCAGCTTCGTGGCGCTGGAAGGAGGGTGTGAGAGTACTGTGGCGATGGCTTGCAGGCGTGACGCAGGTTCGATGGTGCGCCAGTTCGTGACGGCGATGCAGGCCTGAAGGGCCTGCCCCTATAGAACTGCACATAACTCAGTGAATTAGCAGGTGTCCTGTGGGAGCGGCTTTAGCCGCGAACACCGGCGCAGCCGGTGCCATGCACCGCGTTGGATTCTTCGCGGCTAAAGCCGCTCCCACAGGGTATGCGGACTGCTTGCACTTTCGGTTATCTACGCGACAGCGCAGCCCAAAGGGCTGGGCCGGCGATAGGGCCGGGACAGACAACCGGGGCCGATGTCCTTTATGATGCCCGCCATGATCAGAGACCCTTTCGAACGACTCGGCCTGGACCGCGAGGTCCTTACCGTCAGCCAACTGAACGGCCGCGCCCGCGTGCTGCTGGAAGACGTGTTCCGCAGCGTGTGGGTGGAAGGCGAGATTTCCAACCTCGCCCGCCCGGCGTCCGGCCACATGTACTTCACCCTCAAGGACAGCGGCGCACAGGTGCGTTGCGCGCTGTTCCGGCAGAACGCCATGCGGGTGCGCCAGGCCCTGCGCGACGGCCTGGCGGTGCGGGTACGCGGCAAGGTTTCGCTGTTCGAAGGGCGTGGCGACTATCAGCTGATTCTCGACACCGTCGAGCCGGCCGGTGATGGCGCCCTGCGCCTGGCCTTCGAAGCACTGAAGGAAAAGCTCGGTGCCGAGGGGCTGTTCAGCGCCGAACGCAAGCAGCCGCTGCCAGCCCACCCGCAGCGCATCGGCATCATTACCTCGCCCACCGGTGCAGTGATCCGCGACATCATCAGTGTGTTCGGTCGCCGCGCCCCGCAGGTGGAGCTGAACCTGATCCCCACCGCAGTACAGGGCCGCGAAGCCATTGCACAGATCGTGCGCGCCATCCGCCTGGCCGACAGCCTCGGGTTCGATGCGCTGATCCTGGCCCGGGGCGGTGGCTCGCTGGAAGACCTGTGGTGCTTCAACGAAGAAGCCGTGGCGCGGGCCGTGGCCGCCTGTGTCACGCCGATTGTCAGCGCCGTGGGCCATGAGACCGATGTCTCGATCAGCGACTTCGTCGCCGACGTGCGCGCGCCCACACCGTCTGCTGCCGCCGAGCTGCTGGCCCCCGACAACAGTGGCCTGCAGCAACGCCTGGATGGCCTGCAACGGCGCCTGCTGCTGCGCATGCAGAACCGCCTGACCCACGACCGCCTGCGCCTGGAGTCGCTGACCCGGCGCCTGCGCCACCCGGGCGAGCGCCTGCGCCAGCAGGCCCAACGCCTGGACGACCTGGACATGCGCCTGCGCCGCGCGTTCATGCTCAACCTCAACCAGCGTCACGAGCGCCTGGCACGCCTGGACACCCGCCTCGCCGCGCAACACCCGGGGCGCACCCTGAAACTGCTGGGCCAACGCCTGGACAGCCTGGCCGAGCGCCTGCCACGGGCCATGCGCGAGGTGCTCAAGGACCGCCGCCAGCGCTTCCAGGCCCAGTTGCAGACGCTGCAGGTGGTCAGCCCGCTGGCCACCCTCGCCCGCGGCTACAGCATCCTGCTGGACGAACAGGGCCAGGCCATCCGCAGCGCCGAACAGACCCGCAATGGCCAGCGCCTGACCGCCCGCCTGAACGAAGGCGAGCTGTTGGTGCGGGTCGAAGACAACCACCTGACCCCGGTCACCCTCTCACTTCTGGACTGACACATGCCCCGCCTGCTCGCGCCCCTGCTTGCCCTTTCCCTCCTGCTGCTGGCCGGCGGCGCCCAGGCCAGCTACATCACCCGCACGCTGAACAAGCCGGTACCCGGCGGCGTGGCGGTGGTCGACCTCGGCCCCGCCGCCAGCGCGCCCAGCGCCCGCTTCGACGGCAAACCGGTGCTGGTGGTGAAAGAGCAGGACAACTGGCTGGCCATCGTCGGCATCCCGCTGACCCAGAAGCCCGGCACCGCGGTGCTGAGCCAGGGCGGCCGTACCCTGCCTTTCAGCGTAGGTAGTAAAAAGTACCCCGAGCAGCGCATCACCCTGAAGAACACCCGCCAGGTCAACCCGAACCCGGCCGACCTCAAGCGCATCGATCGTGAGCTGGCCGAGCAGATCAAGGCTTACCGCAGCTTCAGCCCGACCCTGCCCAGCAATCTGATTCTCGACAAGCCGGTCAGTGGCCCGCTGTCGAGCAAGTTCGGCGTGCGCCGTTTCTTCAATGGCGAAGAACGCAACCCGCATGCCGGGCTGGACTTCGCGGTGCCGGCCGGCACGCCAATCAAGACCCCGGCAAATGGCAAGGTGATCCTGGTGGGCGATTACTTTTTCAACGGCCGCACGGTGTTCGTCGACCACGGGCAGGGCTTTATCAGCATGTTCTGCCATATGTCGAAGATCGATGTGCAGGTGGGGCAGCAGTTGCGCCGGGGCGAGGTGGTGGGGCGTGTGGGCTCGACCGGGCGGGCTACCGGGCCGCACATGCACTGGAACGTCAGCCTGAACGATGCGCGGGTGGATCCGGCGATTTTCATTGGCGCGTTCCAGCCCTGAGAGCGGTACTGCCTGTGCCGGCCTCTTCGCGGGTAAACCCGCTCCCACAGGGATGGCGTTACACCTGTGGGAGCGGGTTCACCCGCGAAAGGGCCGGCACAGTCGACATCAGTTCAACTGTGTTGCGCCATCGAAAAATACTGCGCAAAAATCGAGAAGCACTCAGAAAATTACAGCGATAAAATCTCGCCTTTCAGCTTTTTTTAAGCATTCCTCTCAATTTTTCCTGAACGCTTGCCATCCCCCACCCCACTGGTTAGGGTTGAAGGCATGAAAACCTTCAGCACCCTCATCCTGCTCCGACAACATCGCAGCCTCTGCCTGGTCAGCGCCCGACTACCAGGCTGAATCGCGTCGCCTCGCCTTTTCATCTCGTTATCGCTCGGCAGGCCCGATCTCGGCCGCACACAAAAGGATTGCTTCCATGACCATGCTCAAAGACCCTTCGAAGAAATACCGCGCTTTCCCGACCATCGACCTGCCTGACCGTACCTGGCCGTCGAAGACCATCACCGCCGCGCCAATCTGGTGCAGCTCCGACCTGCGTGATGGCAACCAGTCGCTGATCGAGCCAATGGATTCGGAGAAGAAACTGCGCTTCTGGAAGACCCTGGTGCAGGTTGGCGTGAAGGAAATCGAAGCCTCGTTCCCGTCCGCCTCGCAGACCGATTTCGATTTCGTGCGCATGCTGATCGAAGACGGCCACATCCCGGACGACACCACCATCCAGGTGCTCACCCAGGCCCGTGAAGACCTCATCGCCCGCACCTTCGAGTCGCTGCGCGGGGCGAAGAAGGCCATCGTCCACCTGTACAACGCCACCAGCCCGTCGTTCCGCCGCATCGTCTTCAACCAGGACAAGCAAGGCGTGAAGGACATCGCGGTGAACGCGGCCAAGCTGTTCGTCAAGTACGCCGCCCAGCAGCCGGAAACCCAGTGGACCTTCCAGTACTCGCCGGAAACCTTCAGCGCCACCGAGATGGAGTTCGCCAAGGAAGTCTGCGACGCGGTCATCGAGGTGTGGAACCCGACCCCCGAGCACAAGATCATCCTCAACCTGCCGGCCACCGTGGAAGTGTCCACCCCGAACATCTATGCCGACCAGATCGAATGGTTCTGCCGTAATGTCAGCCGTCGCGACAGCGTGATCATCAGCCTGCACTGCCACAACGACCGTGGCACCGGCATTGCCGCCACCGAACTGGGCCTGATGGCCGGTGCCGATCGCGCCGAAGGCTGCCTGTTCGGCAACGGCGAGCGTACCGGTAACGTCGACCTGGTGACCCTGGCGTTGAACCTCTACACCCAGGGCATCGACCCGCTGCTGGACTTCTCCGACATCGACGGCGTGCGCAAGGTGGTCGAAGAGTGCAACCAGCTGCCGGTGCACCCACGCCACCCGTACGTGGGCGACTTGGTCCACACCGCGTTCTCCGGCTCGCACCAGGATGCCATCCGCAAGGGCTTCGCCAAGCAGCAGGAAGGCGAGCTGTGGGAAGTGCCTTACTTGCCAATCGACCCGGCCGACATCGGCCGCAGCTACGAGGCGGTAATCCGCGTCAACAGCCAGTCGGGCAAAGGCGGCATCACCTACCTGCTCGAGCAGGAATACGGCATCAGCCTGCCGCGCCGCATGCAGATCGAGTTCAGCCAGGTAGTACAGGGTGAAACCGACCGCCTGGGCCTGGAAATGACCGCCCAGCAGATCTACAGCCTGCTGCACAAGGAATACCTCCAGGCCAACGCTCCGTACGCGCTGGTCAGCCACCGCCTGCAGGAAGAGAACGGCCACAGCGCCGTGGAAGTGGAAGTCGCCGGTGAAGGCGAAACCACCCTGCACTGGCGCGGCAAGGGCAACGGCGCACTGGAAGCACTGGTGGCCGGCCTGCCGATTGCCGTGGAGATCATGGACTACAACGAGCATGCCATTGGCGCCGGTACCAATGCCAAGGCCGCGGCCTATATCGAACTGCGCGTGGCCGGTGGCCGCCCGGTGCATGGTGTGGGTATCGATGAAAACATCACCACAGCCAGCTTCAAGGCACTGTTCAGCGCGCTGAACCGCTCGCTGAGCCTGCAGGAAGCCAAGGCGGCCTGAGCCGTGCCGCAATGAATGAGAAAGCCCGCATCGTTTGATGCGGGCTTTTTTGTTGGCCTGTGCCGGCCTCTTCGCGGGTGAACCCGCTCCCACAGGGATCGCGCTGCACTCAGCATCTGTACAGTACCTGTGGGAGCGGGTTCACCCGCGAAAGGGCCGGTACAGGCGCTGCAAGATCTCCAGGCAAAAAAAGGGGCGCCGACCAAGCGCCCCACAAGCCGTAAAGCACACAACAAATTCAGTTGGCGTCCAGCAGCGCCATCGCCTCCGCGCTGCACGCTTCGATCCGCGCCCAGTCGCCGTTCTTGATCCAGCTGCTGTCGAGCATCCAGGTACCACCCACGCACATCACATTGGGCAGCGCCATGTAATTGCGCACGTTGGCCGGGTTCACCCCACCCGTAGGGCAGAAACGAATATCGCCGAACGGGCCGCCAAAGGCCTTGATCGCCGCCACGCCGCCGCTGATCTCCGCCGGGAACAGCTTGAAGCGGCGGTAGCCCAGGGCGTACCCCATCATGATTTCGGACGGCGTGCTGATGCCTGGCAGCAGCGGGATCTCGCTCTCCACACCGGCTTCGAGAATGTCCTGGGTAATGCCTGGGGTAACGACGAATTGCGCACCCGCAGCTTCAACGGCGGCGAACATACCGCGATCGAGCACGGTGCCGGCGCCGACACAAAGCTCCGGGCGCTGCTCGCGCAACACCTGGATGGCCTTCAGGCCATATTGCGAGCGCAAGGTCACTTCCAGGGTACGGATACCGCCGGCGGCCAGGGCGTCAGCCAGCGGCAGGATGTCTTCCTCACGGGCGATGGTGATCACCGGCAGGATGCGCGCCTTTTCGCAAATGGCGTCGATCCGTGCGGCTTTGTCGGCCATCGAGAGCTTGGACTGTGGGCGTTCGAGGGTGGTCATGACTGTGGATCCTTGGCTCATGGGCACCAGTAGATGTCCAGGGGGGCGTGAAGAAAAGCGCGAATCGGCATTTCGGTAAGGTCGTTGCCAGCCAGCGCGGCGCGCAGGGTAGCGAGTTTGCCCTGCCCTTGTACGGACAGCGCGGTAAAGGCGGAGCTGGCCAGCAGCGAGCGGGTCATCGACAGGCGCTGGTGCGGCACGCTCGGTGCCAGCAAGGGCAGGCAGCGGCGTGGGTTGGCCAGGTCGAGGCCTGCCTCCAGGTTGGGGCTGGCGGGGAACAGCGAAGCGGTGTGGCCATCATCCCCCATGCCCAGCACCAGTACGTCGATCGGCGGCAGCTCGGCCAGGGCCTGATCGGCCTTGCCCGCGGCGGCATCAAGGTTCTCCGCCTGCTGGTAAAGGCCAACGAAGCGGGCCTTGGCCGCCGCGCCCTTGAACAGGTGGCGGGCCAGCAGGCCGGCGTTGCTGTCGGCGTGCTCCACCGGCACCCAGCGCTCATCGGCCAGGCTGACGGTGACCTTGGCCCAGTCGAGGTTTTCGCTGGCCAGCTGCTCGAGGAACGGCACCGGGCTACGGCCACCGGACAGCACCACGCAGGCCTGGCCCTTGGCGGCAATGGCCGCACGCAGGCGCTCGGCCACGTCATGGGCCTGGGTTGCGGCCAGAGCCTTGGCATCCGCCAGCTCGTGTACCTTCACAGCCGCTGGCAGTTTCAGTTCAGATATCCCCATACCACGCCCTCCCATCGCGTGTGATCAGTGCAATCGAGCTCATCGGCCCCCAGGAGCCTGCCGCGTATGGCTTGGGCGCATCGCCCGCGTTACGCCAGCCGGCGATCAGCTGGTCGCACCACTTCCACGCATACTCGATTTCGTCCTTGCGCACGAACAGGTTCTGGTTACCGCGCATCACTTCGAGCAACAGCCGCTCGTATGCATCCGGAATCCGTGCACTGCGCCAGGTATCGGAGAAATTCAGCTGCAACGGGCCGCTGCGCAGTTGCATGCCTTTGTCCAGGCCCTGCTCCTTGGTCATCACCCGTAAAGAGATGCCTTCGTCCGGTTGCAGGCGGATGATCAGCTTGTTACCGATCTGCAAACGCTGTTCCGGGGCGAAGATGTAGTGCGGCGTTTCCTTGAAGTGGATGACGATCTGCGACAGCTTCTGCGGCATGCGCTTGCCGGTACGCAGGTAGAACGGCACCCCCGACCAGCGCCAGTTACGGATGTCGGCACGCAGGGCGACGAAGGTTTCGGTGTCGCTCTGGGCGTTGGCGTTGTCTTCTTCCAGGTAACCAGGCACCGGCTTGCCATCGCTGTAGCCGGCGATGTACTGGCCGCGCACCACACGGGTGCTCAGCCCTTCACCGGTGATCGGTGCCAGGGCCTTGAGTACCTTGACCTTCTCGTCACGGATGGCATCGGCCGACAGTTCGCTGGGCGGGTCCATGGCGATCAGGCACAGCAGCTGCAGCAGGTGGTTCTGGATCATGTCGCGCAGCTGGCCGGCCTTGTCGAAGTAGCCCCAGCGGCCTTCGATACCGACCTTCTCGGCGACTGTGATCTCCACATGGGAGATGGAATTCTGGTTCCACTGGGTTTCGAACAGGCTGTTGGCGAAACGCAGGGCGATCAGGTTCTGCACCGTTTCCTTGCCCAGGTAGTGGTCGATGCGGTAGACCCGGCTCTCCGGGAAGAACCGCGCCACGGCATCGTTGACCCGGCGCGACGACTCCAGGTCGTGGCCAATGGGCTTCTCCAGTACCACCCGGGTGCGTTCGGCCAGCCCGGCCTTGTCGAGGTTTTCGCAGATGGCCCCGTACACCGCCGCAGCGGTGGCGAAGTAGGCGATCAGCGGCAGCTCGCCCGGCAACTGCTCGGCCAGGGCCTGGTAGCCCTCGGGCTGGAGGAAGTCCAGGTGCTGGTAGCTCAGCCTGGCGAGGAAGCGGCCCAGCGCGGCGGGCTCGATATCGGCCTCGGGCACATGCCGGCGCAGGTGCGCTTCGATGCTGTCCAGGTGGCCCTGCGCGCTACCGGCCTCGCGGGCCAGCGCCAGCAGGCGGGTTTCCGGGTGCAACAGGTTGGCCCGGTCGAGCTGGTAGAGCGCAGGAAACAGCTTGCGCAATGCCAGGTCGCCGAGGGCGCCAAACAGGGCAAAGGTGCAAGGTTCGACACTGATCGCAGCCATGATGTTGGTTCTTTCCTAAAGTTGGTCTAGGAATACCGCTTTCACATACGGTTTTCAAGGGATAATGTAGTAAAAACCACAACATTACACACAAGTGTTACAGACAAGTGGTACGTCAACCGCGCCGACAGTACGATAGACGACCGTGCAAAAAGCCTGCTGCTCCCACAGCCGGCTGTCTTCCCGACCCAAGGACACACCCCATGGACCGCGTGCGAAACCTCCTGGAACAGATCCAGGGCCGCCTCGACGAGCTGAACAAGGCCGAACGCAAAGTCGCCGAAGTCATCCTGCTCAACCCGCAACAAGCCACCCGTTTCAGCATTGCTGCGCTGGCCCAGGCGGCCAAGGTCAGCGAACCTACCGTCAACCGCTTCTGCCGCTCGTTCGGCGTCAGCGGCTACCCCGAGCTCAAGCTGCAGCTGGCGCAGAGCCTGGCCAGCGGCGCCGCCTACGTCAGCCGCGCGGTGGAGGCTGACGACGACCCGGCCGCCTACACCCAGAAGATCTTCGCCAGTGCCATCGCCTCGCTCGACAGCGCCTGCCAGCAGCTCGACCCGCAGCAGGTCAGCCGTGCCGTGGACATGATGATCCAGGCCCGGCAGATCCACTTCTTCGGCCTGGGCGCCTCGGCCCCGGTGGCGCTGGACGCCCAGCACAAGTTCTTCCGCTTCAACCTGGCAGTATCCGCCCACGCCGACGTACTGATGCAGCGCATGCTGGCCTCGGTGGCGCACACCGGCGACCTGTTCGTGATCATCTCCTACACCGGGCGCACCCGCGAACTGGTCGAGGTTGCCCGCCTGGCCCGGGAAAACGGCGCCTCGGTGCTGGGCCTGACCGCTGCCGGTTCGCCACTGGCCAATGCCTGCAGCCTGAGCCTGCACATTCCGCTGCCGGAAGACACCGACATCTACATGCCGATGACCTCGCGGATCATCCAGCTGACTGTGCTCGATGTGCTGGCCACCGGCATGACCCTGCGTCGCGGCGTGGACTTCCAGCCGCACCTGCGCAAGATCAAGGAAAGCCTCAACGCCAGCCGCTACCCGATCGAGGACGACGAGCTCAACTGAGCCGGTGTGCCTGCAGGCGCAGGTGGGCACGCTGCCCCGGCGCCAGGCTCAGGCCCTCGCCACTGCCGCTGGCGGCCTCGACACAGACGAAGCGCTGGCATTCACGCCCGGTCACGCCCATCAGCGGGCGGTTGCCCGGGTGCCACACCACCGTGTCGTCGCTGTCACCGGTATCGATGCACAGCTCGCGCTGCCAGGCCGGGTCCTGCAATTGCACCCGCGGCGTGCCGGGGTAGACCTTCTGGCAACCGCCCTTGAGCTTCAGCGCGCCATCTTCACGGCAGGCCTGGCGGTTCAGGCGGTCGTAGCCTTCGATATCCTCCAGCCCGGACAGCGCTATCTCGGACACGTCACTGATGCGCCAGTAGGCCAGCAGGGCATGGCTCAGCTGGCAGGGTTCGCTGTCCTGGTGCTCGGTGCTCAGGCTCAGCTCCATGCGGCTACCCAGCCGGGCATGCAGGTCGACCTGCCAGTCGCACAGGTCCAGCCGCCATTTCAGCGTTACCCCCTCCTCGTCCTCGCGGCTGTCCACCAGCTTCCAGTCGAGCAGGCGCGCCCAGCCATGGGCCGGCCACAAGTCCTCGCTGGGGTGGCGGCCATACCATGGCCAGCACACAGGCACACCACCGCGGATCGCGCCCACCTGCGGCCACTGCTCGGCGCACCACAGCCAGGGCCGTTCACCCGCTGGTTGAAAATGCAGCAGTTGCGCACCCTGGCGGCTGAACACCGCCTGGCAACGGGGATGGTCGATGATCAGCACATCGCGCTGCTGGTAACGCTCCCACTCGAATGTCGGCCGGGGCCGCTGCGAGGTAAAGAAGCGATGGAGCGGATGTTCGGGCATGGTTCAGAGCTCTTGTTGTTTGAGATAGCGCTGTCTCGGCCTATCCCCGACAACCACTGAAGGCCAGTGGCTGCCGGGTACCGAAGTGGATTGGCGTAAATTTACAACAATTGCTCTCAGAATGACGACTGAATCTTCAAACCTGCGACCAGCGCGTTGTCCACCTCATCCACCCCGCCGGGGCTCTTGATGTACTGCAGGTTGGGCCGCACGGTCAGCCAGTTGGTGACGTGGAAGCCGTAGTAGAGCTCGGCGTTGTACTCGGTACGCTGCAGCGGCACGAAGCCTGGGTTGTCGTAATCGCTGATGCCGCTCTGGGCGTTGAGCAGTTCGGCGCGCTTCTTCACGTCGTCATTCACATGAATGCGCGCCACGCCGAAGCCGATATCGTCCTTGGGCCGGGCGTCGAATGCGCCTTTGTAGACCAAGCCCAGTTGCTGATAGTTGTCGACGACGTTGGTGGCCTTGTCGTGCACGGTGAAGTTGGCAAACAGGCTCAGGCCACGGTTCACGTCGCCGCCATGTGCAGTGACCTGCTGCTGCGCCACCACCCACCAGCCATGCTTGCTGGAGTGCGACTTGAAGGCTTCGCCCGTCAGCGCCTGCGGGTTGCCGTTGACGTCATCGAACACATCGTCGGCCTTGGCCGTGCTGTAGTAGTAACCCAGGCGGTACTCGCCCGGCAGGCCATTGACCTTGGGTGACCACACCGCTTCCACCGGCAGGATCGCGCCTTTGGTGCCGCTGCCACTGAGCTTGAAGCCGTTGCCGGTTTCCAGGTTGGAAGGGTTCTGCTCGAAGGCACCGACCTGAACGAAGAATTCCGGAGTGATGTTGTATTTCACCCGCAGCGCCCACTGGCTGACCGGCCAGTTGTACCAGATGCCGCCAACCCAGTTGCCCACCTGCGAGCCGCAGAAGGCCAGGTTCTGGAAATCGCAGGGGAAGCTGTTGAAGTCCTCGCCCTCGCCGAAGCGGCCAAATTTCACGTCCAGTGCGCCGTCGAAGTACTTCTGCTTGACCCACATCTGGGTCAGCCGCCAGGTCTGGCCGCGGCCCCACACTTCCTGCACCGAGCTGAACTGCCCGGCGCGCGGATCGCTGATGCGGTCGTTGGACAGGTTGCGGCCGCTGCGCTCGGTGATCGCCAGTTTGAACTCGGCGTCATGCCAGCCAAAGATTTTCTGCAGGTCCAGGTGCGCGCCCAGGGCGAACTGGTCGCTATAGCGCGCGGTCTTGTCGTCGTTGTAACCACCGTGCAGGTTACCGGCAACCTCACCGACATAATCGAGGGTGAAGTCATAGCCCTTTTCCAGCAGCTCGGTGCGGGTGCCGCCCCAGTCGCCGGTCATCCACTTCGATTCGCTGGAAAAAGCCTCGGCAGCCTGCGCGCCGCTGCCAGCGGCCATCGCCAGCGGTGCGAGCAAGGCGAGCGAACCTAATGTCCTGATGCGTTTGCGCTGTTCCATCCCTTTGCGTCCTCTTTGTTCTTATTGACGGTGTAGACGAGTTATCGGCCTTTGAAGTGCGCCACATTGTCCTTCATGGTTGCGGCAGTAGTGGCCAGGTGCAGGCGCTCGCCGCTGGCGGCGTCGAACAGCAGCACCCGTGCCGGGTCGAATTGCAGGTTCAGGCTGTCGCCGACCCGGCACGCCACATCCGGCGCCAGGCGGCAGCAGACCTTGGTCTGGTTGAGGGTGACGAACACCAGCAGGTCTGGCCCGGTGGGCTCGGTCACCTGCACCTCGGCGCGAATGCCGGGCAGGCCATTGCCCTCGGCTGCACCCAGGGCAATCTGCTCGGGGCGGATGCCCAGGATGATCTCGCGGCCCTCCAGCTCGTCTGCAGCCACCCCCAGGGGCAGTTCGCAACGCGCCTGGCCGCTGTCGAGCACGGCCAGCAGGCGCCCGTCCTGTTGCGTGAGGCGCACCGGGATGAAGTTCATCGGCGGCGAACCGATGAAGCTGGCGACGAACTGGTTGGCCGGATCGTTGTAGATCTGCTGCGGGGTGCCGAACTGCTGGATGATGCCGTCCTTCATCACCGCCACCTTGTCGCCCAGGGTCATGGCCTCGATCTGGTCATGGGTGACGTACACGGTGGTGGTCTTCAGGCGCTGGTGCATCAGTTTCATTTCGGTACGCATTTCGACGCGCAGCTTGGCATCGAGGTTGGACAGCGGTTCATCGAACAGGTAGATCTTCGGCCGCCGCGCCAGCGCCCGGCCCATGGCCACGCGCTGCTGCTGGCCACCGGACAGCTGCGCCGGCTTGCGCGCCAGCAGGTGCTCGATCTGCAACAGCTTGGCCACCCGCGCCACTTCCTCGTCGATGGCGGCCTGGGGCAGCTTGCGGATCTTCAGGCCGAACTCGATGTTCTCGCGCACGCTCATGGTCGGGTACAGCGCGTAGGACTGGAACACCATGGCGATGTCGCGGTCCTTGGGGCTCATGCCGCTGACGTCCTGCTGGTCGATGAGTATCGCGCCGCCAGTGATCTGCTCCAGCCCGGCGATGCAGTTCATCAAGGTCGACTTGCCACAACCCGACGGGCCGACCAGGATCAGGAATTCGCCATCCTTGATCGACAGCTGGATGTCCTTGAGGGTGTCCGGCAGGCCGCTGCCGTAGGTCTTGTTCACATTGCGAAGTTCGAGCGTTGCCATGACTTACCCCTTTACCGCGCCAGCAGTCAGCCCGCGGACGAAATATTTGCCTGCCACCACGTAGACCAGCAGGGTTGGCAGGCCGGCGATCATCGCCGCCGCCATGTCGACGTTGTATTCCTTGGCCCCGGTGCTGGTGTTGACCAGGTTGTTCAGGGCCACGGTAATCGGTTGCGAATCGCCGCTGGAGAACACCACGCCGAACAGGAAGTCGTTCCAGATCTGGGTGAACTGCCAGATCAGGCAGACCATGATGATCGGCGTGGACATCGGCAGGATGATGCGGCGGAAGATGGTGAAGAACCCGGCACCGTCCAGGCGCGCAGCCTTGACCAGCGCATCGGGAATGCTCACGTAGAAGTTGCGGAAGAACAGCGTGGTGAAGGCCAGGCCGTAGACCACGTGCACCAGCACCAGGCCGGTGGTGGTGCTGGCCAGGCCGAGCTTGCCGAGGGTGAACGAGGCCGGCAGCAGTACGGTCTGGAACGGCAGGAAGCAGCCGAACAGCAGCAGGCCGAAGAACAGCTGCGAACCGCGGAAGCGCCACATCGACAGCACATAGCCGTTCAGCGCGCCGATGGCGGTGGAGATCAGCACCGCTGGCACGGTGATCATGATCGAGTTCCAGAAGTAACCGCTGACCGTGCTCCAGGCCTTGACCCAGCCGATGCCGGTAATTACCACCGGCCAGCTCAGCAGGTTGCCGGTGCTGATGTCGTCCGGGGTCTTGAAGCTGGTCAGCAGCATCACCACCAGCGGCACCAGGTACAGCAGCACCGCCAGCAACAGCACCGCGTGGATGGCGATGCGGCTCGGGCTAAGCACCGCTTTGTCGAGAGGGCTATGCATGGCGTTTGCTCCGCAGCTCCGAGTACAGGTAAGGCACGAGGATCGCCAGGATCGCCCCGAGCATCAGGATGGCGCTGGCCGAGCCCATGCCCATCTGGCCGCGGCTGAAGGTGAACGAATACATGAACATCGCAGGCAGGTCGGACGAGTAGCCAGGGCCGCCGGCAGTCATGGCCGCCACCAGGTCGAAGCTCTTGATGGCAATGTGCGCGAGGATCATCAGCGAGCTGAAGAACACCGGGCGCAGGCTGGGCAGTACCACGCGCCAGTAGATGCGCGGCAGGCTGGCGCCGTCGATCTGCGCGGCGCGGATGATCGACGGATCGACGCCACGCAGGCCGGCGAGGAACATTGCCATGATGAAGCCCGAGGCCTGCCACACGGCGGCGATCACCAGGCAGTACACCACCCGGTCGGGATCGATCAGCCAGTCCAGGCGAAAGCCCTCCCAGCCCCAGTCACGCAGCAGCTTGTCCAGGCCCATGCCCGGGTTGAGCAGCCACTTCCAGGCGGTGCCGGTGACGATCATCGACAGCGCCATGGGGTACAGGTAGATGGTGCGGATGAAACCTTCGCGACGGATGCGCTGGTCCAGCAAGACTGCCAGCACTACGCCGATGACCAGGCTGATGGCGATGAACAGGCCGCCGAACAGCAGCAGGTTCTTGCTTGCCACCCACCAGCGGTCGTTGTCGAACAGCCGGGCATACTGCGCCAGGCCGGCCCATTTGTAGGTCGGCAGGAAGGTCGAGGTGGTGAAGGACAGGACGAAGGTCCAGAGGATGTAGCCGTAGAAGCCCACCAGGACGATGAACATGCTCGGCGCCAGCACCAGCTTGGGCAGCCAGCGCTGTAGCGCGTCCAGGGGTGAGGCCCGCAGTTGGGCGGTTGCTGTGGTCATGGTTCACCTCAAAGGCGCCGCACTCCCCTGTAGGAGCGGCCTTGTGTCGCGATGGGCTGCGCAGCAGCCCCAAAGGACTCAAGGTCGATTACCTACCTTAAAGATCGAGTGCGCAGGTTATGGGGCTGCTGCGCAGCCCATCGCGACACAAGGCCGCTCCTACAACGGAATCGCGTCAGCTTTACTGGGCAGCCTTGATCGCCGCCGCCAGCTTCTTCGCCGCATCGGCCGGGTCGGCCTTGGGGTCGTTGATGTAGTTGGTCACCACATCGAAAAACGCGCCCTGCACGGCCAGCGTGGTGGCCATGTTGTGCGCCATGCTCGGCTGCAGGCCGCCATTCTTGGCATCGGCCAGGAAGTCCTTGGCGGAGGTTTGCGCGCAGGCGTCGAAGCCATACTTGCCCATGTCGGCCAGCATGTCGTTGCGCACCGGGATCGACCCCTTGTTGCTGCTGAAGACCTTCTGGAAGTCCTCGCCCAGCACCTTGCGGGCAATATCCTGCTGGCCGGCAGACGTGCCGGCGTCGTTCTGCTTGAACACCACCAGCGAGTCGATGTTGTACAGGAACGCCTTGTCGGTGCCGGGGAATGGCACGCACTGATAATCCTTGCCGGCGGTTTTCTTCGCCAGGGTCCATTCGCTCTTGGCCCAGTCGCCCATGATCTGCATGCCGGCCTTGCCGTTGATGACCTTGGCCGCTTCCAGGTTCCAGTCCTGGCCTTTGCCGTCCGGGTCCATGTAGGTGGCGACCTTCTTCAGTTCGGTCAGCGCCTTGACCATCTGCGGGCCGGTCAGGGCCGCGCTGTCGAGGTCGACCAGGGCCTTCTTGTAGCCATCGGCCCCCATCACCGCCAGCACCACGCTTTCGAACACGGTGCTGTCCTGCCACGGCTGGCCGCCATGGGCGAGCGGGATGAAGCCGGCGGCCTTGAGCTTGTCGGCGGCGGCGTAGAATTCGTCGAGGGTGGCTGGCGCCTTGTCGATGCCAGCCTTCTTGAAGACGTCGGGGTTGATCCACAGCCAGTTGATGCGGTGGATGTTCACCGGCACGGCGACATAGTCACCGTCGTACTTCACGGTGTCCGCGACCTTCTTGTCGAGCAGGGAGTCCCACTTTTCGTCCTTGGCCACGCCCTTGAGCACATCGGCGTCGAGCAGGCCGGTGGCTGCCCAGTCTTGGATGTCCGGGCCCTTGATCTGCGCGACACCCGGCGGGTTGCCGGCCACGGCGCGGCTCTTGAGCACGGTCATGGCGGTGGCACCACCACCACCGGCGACGGCGCCGTCCTTCCAGGTGAAGCCATCTTTTTCGACCTGGGCCTTGAGCACATCCACCGCCGCTTTTTCACCACCGGAGGTCCACCAGTGCACCACCTCGACACTGCCTTTGGCATCGGCAGCCAAGGCACTCAGCGGGAACAAGGAGGCCAGTGAGATTGCGGCAGCGAGACGGAGCGTGGAATTCATCGAAGCACCTTTCTTGTTGTTATGCCGTGCAAGTCGATCGCTTGCGTTGCATGAAGTCTAAACAGCCTGCTCGCCTCGCCAGGTAACGAAGCGATGCGTGAATGTCATCGTTTGGTTACATTGCCGGCCAAGTTGCTGGCCAGGCTGGGTGCCAGTGGCAAGCCCGGCAGCAGCAGCGCCTGGTAGGCATGGTAGAGGTCGGGCTTGCCTGGCCAGATGGTCGCGGCCGGCTGGTTGTGCGCATCGAGTTCGTGGTGCCAGCTGCCAGCGCCATGGTCAATGAAATGGTTGGCGATGAAGTCCCAGCAACGGCGGTACCACTGCTCGTAGTGCGCCTCGCCCGTGCGCTGCAACAGGGCCGCGGCGGCGGCGCAGGCTTCGGCATGCACCCAGTGCAGGCGTGCGCGCACCACCGGGCGATCGTCCCAGTCCAGGGTGTAGATGAAACCGGGCGCGCCATCGACGTTCCAGGCTTGCTGGCAGGCTGTATCGAACAACGCGCGGGCACAGTCTGGCAGCCACTGCGGGGCATGCAGGCAGGCCCGTTCCAGGCTGGCTTCAAGATGCAGCAGTAACCGCGCCCACTCCAGGGCATGCCCGGGCGTGGAACCATAAGGCCGGAAGTGGTCGGCCGGGTGCGACTGGTTGTAGTGCGGCAGTGGCTGCCAGAGGGCGTCGAAATGCTCGATGACCCGGTAGCCGTTGGCGGCGGCATGGGTATGGATGATGCGTTCGGCGATGCGCAAGGCGCGTTGCAGCCACAGGCTGTTGCCAGTGACGTCTGCCAGGGCCAGGAAGGCCTCGACCGCATGCATGTTGCTGTTGGCGCCACGGTACTGCTCGGGCAACTGCCAGACGCGGGAGAAGGCTTCCCGCAGGGCACCCTCCTCTTCGCTCCAGAAATGCGCTTCGAGCACCTGCACCGCGCCTGCCAGCAGGGCTGGTGCACCGCCAGCACCTGCCATCACCGCCGAGCTGGCGGCCAGGGCGACAAACGCATGCAGGTAAGCCGCCTTGCCGCTGTCGTCATGGCCACCGGGGTGGGCGAACCAGCCGCCGTAGGTGGCATCCTGCAGCGCGCCACGCAGGGCGGCCACACCGTGTTCGGCATAGGCCAGGTAGCCGGGCACGCCCTGCAGGTGGGCCAGGGCGAAACAGTGGGTCATGCGGGCGGTGATCAGGGTTTCGGCGCGGGCACCGGGGGCAAGCAGGCCTGCGGCGTCGAGGCTGCCGAAGCCATCGGGCAGTTTCGAAGCCGTGGCGAAGGCCAGCAGGCGTTGCCCTTCTGCCATGCGCCAGGCGTTGTGCGCCGGGGCGTCGAGCCAGCGGGTGGAAGCCAGGTTGGAGGTGCTCATGGGCCAGCTTGATCCTTGCCAGTCGTCTGCGAATTCTAGTGAGCTGGCCTGGAAGGGAATGTCACCAAGGAAGGTGGATTTGTCACCAGCCAGTGACATTTGTGTTGCTTGTACCGGCCTCTTCGCGGGTAAACCCGCTCCCACAAAGTCCTCATAGGTCCACCAGACTCCGAGGCTAATGCAAAAACCTGTGGGAGCGGGTTTACCCGCGAAGGGGCCGGTAGAGGCAATACAACCCTTCAGTCCATGCCCCGCGGCAGGTACAAGGTCACCCGCAACCCGCCCTCACGCAGGTTCAGCAAGCTCACCTCCCCGCCATGGCTATGGGCAATGTTGCGCGCAATCCCCAACCCCAGCCCGTACCCCTGCTGCTGCCCGGCCAGACGGAAGTGCGGCTCGAACACCTGTTCCAGTTGCTGCTGCGGCACCCCCGGCCCCTGGTCATCCACCTGCAGCACGAACCCCTCGGCACTGTCGATGATGCGCAACCGTGCCCGCTCGCCGTACTTTATGGCGTTGTCGATCAGGTTGCCGATGCAGCGCCGCAGCGCCAGCGGCTTGCCCGGGTAAGGCGCCAGCGCCCGGCCTTCGAGCGTGATGCGGCCATCGCCCAGGTAAGGCTCGGCCAGGATTTCCAGCACCTGATTGAGATCGACCGGCTCGATATTCTCGTGGATGTCGGTGTCCTTCACGCACTGCAACGCGCCTTTGACCAGCAGCTCCAGCTCGTCCAGGTCCTGGCTGAACTTGGCCTGCAGGCGCTCGTCCTCCAGCAGCTCGACGCGCAGGCGCAAGCGGGTGATCGGCGTGCGCAGGTCGTGGGAAATGGCACTGAACAGCTGGCTGCGCTCGGTCAGGTAGCGGCTGATGCGCTCGCGCATGCTGTTGAACGCACGCCCCACCTCGACCACCTCGCTGCCACCACCTTCGGCCACCGGCGCCACATCGGCGCCCAGCGACATCTCCCGCGCAGCCCGCGCCAGGCGCTTGAGCGGCCAGCTTTGCCAGTGCACCAGCAAGCCGATGAACAACAGCAGCAAGGCCGTGGTCAGCACGATGAAGCCGATCTGCTGACGCGGCAGGCGCTCGGCCTCCAGGCTGGTGTAGGGCTCGGGCAGCAGCGAGGCGATGTACAGCCACTCACCCTCGCCCAGGCGGATCTGGGTGACCAGCACCGGCGGGTTGAGTGGCTCCAGGGTCAGCGAGTAATGCGCCCAGGAGCGTGGCAGTTCGTCGAGCTTCAGGCCGCTGTTGAAGATACGCAGGTCGTCCGGCCCGACGAACTCCACGGAAATTTCCATCTGCGAACCCAGGCGCTCATGCAGCACTTGCTGGAACACATCGATAACCGCCTGCTTGCGCGGGGTAACGGGCAGTAGCGGCATGTCCAGCGGCTTGGCGTTGAGCGACACGAAAAAGCGCGTGCCGCCCATGCTGCGCAGCTGGTCGAGGACCATCGGCCGGTAGGCCACCGGCAACGAGCGGAAGTAGCTGACACTGGCACTCATCGAATGAGCCAGGCTGCTGGCGCTGGCACGCAGGCCCTGCAACTGGCTGGCGCGCAATTGGGCAACCCAGATGATGCTCGACAACCCCTGGGCCAGCAGCACTACCAGCAGGGTCAGCAGCAGCATGCGCCCCAGTAGCGAGCGCGGCAGCAGCCGCCAGCGCCGTTCAGGGCGCATTGCAGACATGGGCAGCCAACAGGTAGCCGCTGCCGCGTACGGTGCGGATCAGCCGAGGTGGTTTGTCGGTATCGCGCAGGCGCTGGCGCAGGCGGCTGACCGCCATGTCGACGATGCGGTCCAGCGGCATCGGCTCGCGGCCACGGGTGGCGTTGCCGATGGTGTCGCGGTCGAGGATCTGCTGTGGGTGGTCGAGGAACAGCTTGAGCAGGGCGAAGTCGGCGCCGGAGAGAATCACCTCCTCACCGTCGCGATGGAACAGGCGGTGGCTGACCGTGTCCAGGCGCCAGTCGTCGAAGGCCAGCACCGCACTGCCCGGCGCCGCCTGGCCGAACTCGGCGCGGCGCAGCAGGGCCTTGATCCGCGCTTGCAGTTCGCGGGGGCTGAACGGCTTGCCCAGGTAGTCGTCGGCGCCCAGCTCCAGGCCGATGACCCGGTCGGTTTCGTCGGAGCTGGCGGTGAGCATGATGATCGGTACCCGTGCCTGACGCGGGTGCTGGCGTACCCAGCGGCACAGGCTGAAGCCGTCTTCGTCGGGCAGCATGACATCGAGGATGACCAGGTCGCAGGGGGTGGATTCCAGCGCGCGGCGAAAGCCCTTGCCGTCGGCTTCGGCATGCACCTGGAAGCCGGAGCGGCTCAGGTAGGTTTGCAGCAGTTCGCGGATTTCCTGGTCGTCGTCGACCATCAGGATCGATTTGCCGGCAGTGCTCAAGGTGGTCCTTCCTCTTGTTGATTGCAGGTCTTTTTGCCTGCTGTCGGGTGTTGCCTTCGGGGCTGCCTTGCAGCCCATCGCGACACAAGGCCGCTCCTACAGAATGGCGCGGCCCCGTGTAGGAGCGGCCTTGTGTCGCGATGGGCCGCACAGCGGCCCCCTGCTACCTATCGGTTATCCAGCGCCTGCTGCAAAGCCACCCCGGCCCCCAGCAACCCGGAAAACTCCGCCGTCACCAGCCAAACCGGTACGCCAGCGAAATAGCCACTCATGCAGCCCTTGTCGGAAAAACTCGCGGCAAACCCGCTGCGCACGAACAGCTCGGCAAAGCGCGGGATCACGCCGCCGACAATATAGACCCCACCCCGCGCGCCCAGCGTCAGAACATTGTTACCAGCGACTCGGCCGAGGAACCGGCAAAACTGCTCGATCACCGCCAGCGCCCGCGGCTCGCCGCCGAGCGCGGCATCGGTGATCTGTGCCGGGGTCTTGTGTCGGGGTGTGTCGCCGTCCAGCGCGCAGATTGCCTGGTACAGGCGCAGCAGGCCACCGCCACTGAGCACGGTTTCGGCGCTGACATGGCCGATCTGCCCGTGAATCTGTTGGTGAATCGCCGCTTCGCGGGCATTGCCCACCGGCAGGTCGACGTGCCCGCCCTCGCCCGGCAGGGCATGCCAGTGCTGTTCGCCCAGGCGCAATAGCGCACCCACGCCCAGCCCGGTACCCGGGCCGATGACCAGGGCCGGCCGCGACAGGTCCGCCTGGCCTGGGCACACTTCGCGGAACTCGCCGGGGCGCAGGCGGGTCATGCCCAGCGCCATGGCGGTAAAATCGTTGATCAGCAGCAGCCGCTCGACCTGCAATGTCTGGCAGAAGGCCACACGGCTGAGGCGCCAGTGGTTGTTGGTAAAGCGGAACTCATCGCCATCGACCGGCCCAGCCACCGCCAGGCAGGCAGCAGTCACGCCGCCGCGGGTAATGCCCAAGCCTTCAAGGTAAGCCTCGATGGCCTGTTCCGGGCTGGTGTAGTCCTCGGTGGCGAAGACCTTCACTTCGTGCAGCTGGTTGTCACGCCACAACGCAAAACGGGCATTGGTGCCGCCGATGTCGCCAACCAGCAGGTCCTTCATTTGAGGTTCTCCAGGGCCGAGGTGAACGCACTGGCGCCCTGCTCTGCCGGGCTGAACGCCATGCGCATGAAGCCGAACAGCTCGCGCCCGCAGCCCAGGTCGTTGCCCTGTGGCGCTGGCGGCAGGTCGCGGCTGGCCAGTTCTTCGGCCGACACCATTACCCGCAGCGTGCCCTCGACACCATCGACCCGCACCATATCACCATCGCGCACCCGTGCCAGCGGGCCGCCGTCATAAGCCTCGGGGCAAACGTGAATGGCCGCCGGGATCTTGCCCGAGGCACCGGACATGCGCCCGTCGGTCACCAGCGCCACCTTGAAGCCACGGTCCTGCAGCACACCGAGGAACGGTGTGAGCTTGTGCAGCTCGGGCATGCCGTTGCAGCGCGGGCCCTGGAAGCGCACCACGGCGACGAAGTCACGCTCCAGCTCGCCGGCCTTGAACGCATCGGCCAGCGACTGCTGGTCGTGGAACACCCGCGCCGGGGCCTCGACCACCTGGTGCTCGGGGGCAACAGCGGACACCTTCATCACGCCGCGGCCAAGGTTGCCCTCCATCACCCGCAGGCCGCCTTCGGCCGAGAACGGCCGCGCCACCGGGCGCAGGATGCTTTCGTCCAGGCTGTGCTGCGGCCCTTCGCGCCACACCAGCTTGCCGTTGTCGAGGAACGGCTCCTGGGTGTAGCGGCGCAGGCCATGGCCGGCCACGGTGTTGACGTCTTCGTGCAGCAGCCCGGCATCGAGCAGCTCGCGGATCAGGAAGGCCATGCCGCCCGCGGCCTGGAAGTGGTTGATGTCGGCCTTGCCGTTGGGGTAGACGTGGGACAGGGTCGGTACCACCTCGGACAGGTCGGCCATGTCCTGCCAGGTCAGCTGGATACCCGCGGCCTGGGCAATCGCCGGGATGTGCAGGGTATGGTTGGTCGAGCCACCGGTGGCGTGCAGGGCGACGATGGAGTTGACCAGCGCCTTCTCGTCGACGATTTCACCCAGCGGCATGAAGCTGCCGCTGGCCTTGGTCATGCGCGTGACCTGTTGCGCGGCCTCGGCGGTGAGCGCGTCGCGCAGCGGTGTGTACGGGTTGACGAACGAGGCGCCCGGCAGGTGCAGGCCCATCACTTCCATCACCAGCTGGTTGGTATTGGCAGTGCCGTAGAAGGTACAGGTGCCAGGGCTGTGGTAGGACTTCATCTCCGACTCCAGCAGCTCTTCGCGGCTGGCCTTGCCTTCGGCGTAGCGCTGGCGCACGTCGGCCTTCTGCTTGTTGGAAATGCCGGAGACCATCGGCCCGCCCGGAACGAAGATGGTCGGCAGGTGGCCGAAGCGCAGCGCCCCCATCATCAGGCCGGGGACAATCTTGTCGCAGATGCCCAGCATCAGCGCGGCGTCGAACATGTTGTGCGACAGGGCCACGGCGGTGGACATGGCGATCACTTCGCGGCTGGCGATGGCCAGCTCCATGCCCGGTTCGCCCTGAGTCACGCCATCGCACATGGCCGGCACGCCACCGGCGAACTGGCCGACCGAGCCGACCTCGCGCAGGGCCTGCTTGATCTGCTCGGGGAAGTGCTGGTACGGCTGGTGCGCCGAAAGCATGTCGTTGTAGGCCGAGACGATGGCCACGTTGGCCGCGTTCATCAGGCGCAGGGTCTGCTTGTCGTCGCTGCCGCAACCGGCCACGCCATGGGCGAAGTTGGCGCACTGCAGGCTGGCACGCATGGGGCCGTCACTGGCCGCGCCGCGAATCAGTTGCAGGTAGCGTTCGCGGGTGGCACGGCTACGTTCGACCAGCCGCTGGGTGACCTCAAGGATGCGCGGATGCATGTACTGGACTCCAGGCTAATTGTAAGGGCGGTTTACCGGGCATTTCCCCTCCAAACGATTGCGGCCTAGGCTCAAGGTAGAGGAGCCCGCTGCATCGGTGGAGGCACGTCGCCCAACCACTCGTTGTATGTTTAAACAAAATACTGCCACTAAAAAGGCTTGTTTTCTATCGGCAGGTGAATAATCTTGTAATTCCAACAACAAAACCGTTTCAGTGAAGCTCCTTTGTGCCACAGGTTTCACTCGGACTGCCAGAGGTACTGCCATGACCCTACGCATCGCCATCAATGGATTCGGCCGCATCGGGCGCAACGTCCTGCGCGCACTGTATACCCAAGGCTACCGCCAGGACCTGCAGGTCGTCGCCATCAACGACCTGGGCGACAGCGCCATGAATGCCCACCTGCTCAAGTACGACAGCGTGCACGGCACATTCGACGCCAGCGTCGAGGCCGACCACGAAAGCCTCACGGTCAATGGTGACCGTATCGCGGTCAGTGCCATCCGCAACCCGGCCGAACTGCCCTGGAAGGCCGAGGCGATCGACGTGGTGTTCGAATGCACCGGGCTGTTCACCGAGCGCGCCAAGGCCGCCGCACATCTGGCTGCGGGGGCTGGCAAGGTGATTGTCTCGGCACCGGCCAAAGGCGCCGATGCCACCGTGGTGTACGGGGTCAACCATGACATCCTGCGGGCCTCGCACCAGATCATTTCCAATGCCTCCTGCACCACCAACTGCCTGGCACCGATTGCCCAGGTGCTGCACCGCGAGTTCGGCATCGAACAGGGCCTGATGACCACCATCCATGCCTACACCAACGACCAGGTGCTGACCGATGTGTACCACGGCGACCCGTACCGTGCGCGCTCGGCGACCCAGTCGATGATCCCGAGCAAGACCGGCGCTGCCGAGGCCGTGGGCCTGGTGCTGCCGGAGCTGGCCGGCAAGCTTACCGGCATGGCGGTACGGGTGCCGGTGATCAACGTGTCGCTGGTGGACCTCACCGTCAACCTCAAGCGCGAGGCCACGGCCGAGCAGGTCAACCAGCTGTTCCTCGAGGCCAGCAAGCATTCCAGGGTATTGGGCTACAACGCCTTGCCGCTGGTTTCCTGCGATTTCAACCACAACCCGCTGTCGTCGATCTTCGATGCCAACCATACCCGGGCCAACGGGCGCATGCTCAAGGTGCTGGCCTGGTATGACAACGAGTGGGGGTTCTCCAACCGCATGCTGGATAACTGCCTGGCGTTGTGCCGCGCCCGCTGAGCTTCGGCACGCTCCTACACGGGGACCGCGCAAGGCTGGGACTCACAATCTTTACCTTTTCCTAACATTTCCAGGCTTGACCTTCGAGATGGATGATAAGCATTATCATTAACCTTTCGTCGGCCAGGTCCCCCAGTGAGTCAGTCCAGGTTCAACTCTGTCTTCCTCGTCCAGCGCCTTACCCTGCTGCGCACCTTGCAGCGCATGGTGGGCAACCCCAACACGGCCGAGGACCTGTTGCAGGAAACCTACCTGCGGGTGTCCCGCGCCCTCGGTGAGCGGCCCATCGAACACATCGAACCGTTCGTGTTCCAGACCGCGCGCAACCTGGCCCTCGACCACCTGCGCGCGCGCCGGGTGCAATCGCGCATGCTGGTCGACGACGTGCCCGACGAGGTCCTGCACAGCGTGGCCGCGCCGGCCACCAGCAGCGAGGATGCGGCCCATGCCGAGCAGTTGCTCAAGCACCTGAGCATCAGCCTCAACCAGTTGAGCGAACGCCAGCAGCGCATCTTCATCCTCAGCCGCCTGCATGGCGCCACCTACCTGGAAATCGCCGAACAACTGAATGTTTCGCCCAGCACGGTACAGAAGGAACTGAAACTGATCATGGCGATCTGCATGGGTGTCGCCGACCGCCTCAAGTGAGGCAACGCAAAGCCCTTGCCACGCCCCGCCTCAGCCTTGATCATTCGCAAAAAACCATTCAAGGATTCACCGTGACCGACAGCCCCCCTCGCCCGTCACCCGCCGGGCCCAGCGCCCGTGCTCGTGCCATGGACGAGGCGCTGGACTGGCTGGTGCGCCTGCAATGCGCCGACGCCGAGGACACCCAGGCCTTCGAAGCCTGGCTCAGCGCAGCGCCGGAAAATGCCGAGGCCTATGTCGAGGCAGAAGCATTGTGGAACGGCGCACCGCTGCACCAGGTGGCCGTGCAGATGCATCAGCAACAGCGCCGCTCGTGGCGCGGGCGCCTGCGCAGCCACTGGAAACCCCTGGCCACGGCGGCGCTGCTGCTGGTCGGGCTGTTCACCCTCGGCAACCTGCCCATGCGCCTGCAGGCCGACCACCTGACGGTGGTGGGCGAGCGCCAGCGCCTGCAGCTGGAAGACGGCGCGAAAGTGCTGCTCAACACCAATTCGGCATTTGCCAGCGAGCAGCGTGACGGCCGCCAGATCGCCCGCCTGCTACAGGGCGAGGCCTATTTCCAGGTCCCCGAGGGCGCGCTGCTGCCACTGGAAGTGCAGGCCGGGCCATTGCGCGCGCAGGTGCGCGACACCGACTTTGCCGTGCGCTACCTCGACGGCGAGGCACAGGTGCGGGTGCAGCGCGGCGATGTCGACCTGCAGGGAGGCCGCGACCAGCGCATCCGCCTGAGTGCCGGCGACAGCATCAGTGTCGGCCCCCAGGGGTTCGGCCAGCGCCAGCGCCCCGACATGCACAAGGACCTGGCCTGGGTCGACGGCCGCCTGGTGTTCGAGAACTGCCCGCTGAGCCAGGTGCTGGCCGAGGTGCAGCGCTACTACCCGGGCTGGATCATCAACCGCAATGCACAGCTGGAAGACATGGCGGTCACCGGCAACTACCGCCTCGACCAGCCGCTGGAAACCCTGCGCGCGCTGGCCCACATCACCTCGGCACAGCTGCATGAGTTCCCGGCGCTGGTCATCCTGAACTGATCCGCAAATCTGAAACCCGACACGGTCCCTGTGGGAGCGGGCGTGCCCGCGAACACGGGCAAAGCCCGTGCCATCCACCGCGGTGCCTGTTTCGCGGGCATGCCCGCTCCCACGGAAATCGCGATACAGATTGCCAGACCGCAATCCAACTTTTTTTACGCACTCACGCTACCCCGCCCGTCTCGTTATAGCCAATGCAACTGATTCTCGTTTGAAAACGAGGACAGCCATCACCTATAACAGTCCGCGCGTCAGGGAGCGCTTCCGATGTCCACAGGTCCTACCCGCCCCTCCACCCTTCCTCGCCATGGAGGGCAACTGTCCCTCCTGAGCCTTTCCCTACTGAACCTCGCCCTGCTCGCCAGCGGCGCCATCAGCCTGCCGGCACTGGCCGCCGAGCCGGCACAGGCCAGCAGCCCGCGCATGGGCGACTACCGCTTCAGCATCGGCCAGCAGCCGCTGGTTTCGGCCATCAATGCTTTCAGCCAGGTCACCGGCTGGCAGGTCGGCTTCAGCGCCGAACTGGCCGACGGCGTGGCATCGCCAGGGGTGCAGGGTTCGCTACCGCCGGAAGCCGCACTCAAGCGCCTGCTGCACGGCACCGGCCTGGGCTTTCGCAAGATCAGCAACGGCAATGTGGTGCTCGAACGCCAGGCCAGCGCCAATGTGATTGCCCTGCAGCAGGTGACCGTCAGCGCCACCCGCAGCGCCCAGGACGTCAGCCAGGTGCCGAGCACCGTCAGCGTGCAGACCCGCGAGCAACTGGACCGGCAGAACGTCAACAACATCCAGGACCTGGTGCGCTACGAACCGGGCGTGTCGGTAGCCGGCACCGGCCAGCGCAGCGGCCTGAACGGCTACAACATCCGTGGCATCGACGGCGAGCGCATCCTCACCCAGGTCGATGGCGTGTCGATCCCCGACAGCTTCTTCTTCGGCCCCTACGCCCAGACCCAGCGCAACTACGTGGACCCGGAGATCGTCAAGCGTGTGGAAATCCTCCGCGGCCCGGCTTCGGTGCTGTACGGCAGCAACGCCATCGGCGGTGCGGTAAGCTACTTCACCCTCGACCCGGACGACATCATCAAGCCCGGCAAGGACGCAGGTGCCCGTCTGAAGACCGGCTACAGCTCGGCCGATGAAAGCTGGCTGACCTCCGCCACTGTCGCCGGCCGCCAGGGCGACTTCGACGGCCTGTTGCACCTGAGCCAGCGCAACGGCCACGAAACCGAGACCCACGGCGGCCACAGCGGTGACGGCCTGGCCCGTACCGAAGCCAACCCGATGGACGTGCGCACCACAAACGTGCTGGCCAAGCTGGGCTGGAACTACGCCGACGACGCGCGCCTGGGCTTTACCTACGAACGCTACAAGGATGACCGCGACCAGAACATCCTCAGTGCGGTGGGCGGGCCGTTCATTCCTGGCTTTGGTGCCTCGGGTTACTACAAGGCGCGCACTGGCAACGACACCATCACCCGCGAACGCTTTGGCATCAACCATGAGTTCGGCCTGGATTCGCTGGTGGCCGACCATGTGAAGTGGAGCCTGAACTATCAGATCGCCAAGACCGACCAGCACACCGAAGAAGTCTACGCACCACCTGGCCGTCAGGTGCTGCGTACCCGCGACACCCTCTACAAGGACCGCCAGTGGGTATTCGACGCCCAGCTGGACAAGGCCTTCAGCCTCGGCGCCACCGACCACCTGCTGACCTACGGCACCACCCTCAAGCACGAGAAGGTCACCGGTTCGCGCAGTGGCACCGGCACCTGCCTGGCCGTTGGCTCAGATTGCACCGGCGCTGGCGCCGAGCGCCCGGCAGACGGCCAGGCCCTGGTCAGCGACTTCCCGGACCCGACCGTGAACACCTACAGCTTGTTCGTGCAGGATGAAATCCGCTGGAACAACTGGACCTTCATGCCTGGCGCTCGTTACGACTACACGCGCATGGAGCCCAGGTTCACCAAGGAGTTCCTGCGTGGCCTGGAGTCCACCGGTACCGCGCCTACCTCTCAGGACGACTCGGACAAGAAGTGGCACCGCGTCTCGCCCAAGTTCGGCCTGACCTACGCCTTCAACGACAACTACACCTGGTATGGCCAGTACGCCGAAGGTTTCCGCACCCCGACTGCCAAATCCATGTACGGCAAGTTTCAGAACATCGAGCAAGGCTACCGGGTAGAAGGCAATCCGGGCCTGGAGCCTGAAAAGAGCAAAAGCTATGAAACCGGCCTGCGTGGCAACTTCGACGCTGGCAACTTCGACGTGGCGGTGTTCTACAACAAGTACCGCGACTTCATCGACGAGGACGCCGTGAAAAGCGCCAACCTGGAGCAGACTTTCAAGGCCAACAACATCAAGCACGCCACCATCAAGGGTGCCGAGGTCAAGGGCCGCCTGAACCTCGACCACTTCGGTGCGCCGCAGGGCCTGTATACCCAGGGCTCGATCGCCTACACCTATGGCCGCAACGATGACACCGGCGAGCCACTGAACAGCGTCAACCCGCTCAAGGGCGTGTTCGGCCTGGGTTACGAACAACAGCACTACGGCGGCCTGCTGAGCTGGACACTGGTCAAGCGCAAGACCCGCGTCGACGACAGCACCTTCTACTCGCCCGACGGCTCGAGCTCCAAGTTCCGTACCCCCGGCTACGGGGTGCTGGACCTGACCGGTTACTACAAGGTCACCGACGATGTGACCATCAACGCCGGCCTGTACAACCTCACCGACAAGAAGTACTGGCAGTGGGATTCGGTACGCAGCTACGACGGCCAGGGTGAAGCGGCCGTGACCCAGCCGGCCAACATCGACCGCCTGACCATGCCGGGGCGCAACTTCGGCATCAATGTGGTTTGGGATATCTGACCCGTTGCGCCTGCACCGGCCTCTTCGCGGGCTCGCCCGCTCCCACAGATACTGCGCAGCCCTTGGGCCTGCGCTGGACCTGTGGGAGCGGGCATGCCCGCGAAGAGGCCAGTACAGACAACACGAAAACCCGATTTTTTTACTGTCCCAGCCCCACTGTTTCGTCTTGTCTCTAGACGCCCCCTTTTCCAAGGACTGCCCCATGACCGACCGCCCAGCCCTGCGCTCCCAGCGCCTCAACCAGATCACCCACGCCCCCCACGCCGAACTGGATGCCCTGGTCAAAGCCCACGCGCCCTTCGACAGCCGCGAAAGCTTCGCCCGCTTCGTGGTCGCTCAGTACCTGTTCCAGGCCGAGCTGCAGGCCCTGTACAACGACCCGCAACTGATTGCCATCGTCCCCGACCTGGCGGAGCGCTGCCGCGCCGAACAGGCCCGCCTGGACCTCGCCGACCTCGACACCGAAGTACCGCCAGCCGTGCCAGGAGCCCTGCGCAACCCGAGCCTGGGCGAGGCAATGGGCTGGATCTTCGTCTCCGAAGGCTCCAAACTGGGCGCTGCGTTTCTGATCAAGCGTGCCGTGGCCCTGGAACTGTCCGACAGCTTCGGTGCCCGACACCTGGGCGAACCGGCCGGTGGCCGTGCCGAAGGCTGGAAGCAGTTCACCCGCATTCTTGATGGCCTGGTCCTGTCGGCCGAAGAGGAAGCCGCTGCCGAACGCGGCGCAGTTGCTGCCTTCGAGCGCTTCACCGAGCTGCTCAAGCACGCCTACGCCGCGGATGCCGCGCTGGTTTGACACGCCGTAGCCGGCCACCCTACCGGTGGCCGAACCGTTTTATGCAGTGAGACCATGACCCGACCCGCCCGCTCGAAACTCGCCCGCCTGCTGTATGCGCTCCTGGCTTACGTGAGCCTGGGCGTGGGCCTGGTCGCGATCGTCATTCCCGGCCTGCCGACCACCGAATTCATCCTGCTGGCCGCCTGGGCGGCCACGCGCAGTTCGCCGCGCCTGTCTGCCTGGCTGGAGAACCACCGGCTGTTCGGGCCGATCCTGCACAACTGGCGCAATGGCAAGGTGATCCAGCGCCGGGCCAAGGTCAGCGCGACCCTCAGCATGCTGTTGTGCGCGGGCCTGATGTTGACATTCCTGGAACACCGCTGGCCGGTGTTCCTGGCCATTGCCGGCATGACCCTGGGCAACCTGTGGATCTGGTCCCGCCCCGAGCACGCCCCCTGCCCTGCCCCGTCACAAGCTCAGCAGCCCTGAGTACAGGGCATAGGCCGCCAGCGCGGCACCTGCCAGCACGGCGGCGAAGATCAGCTTTTCCCAGGTGGTGAACAAGGTTTTTCCCTGCTCATGCTTGGCCCTGGCGAACAGGATCACGCCCGGCGCGTACAGCAGCGCCGACAGCAACAGGTACTTGAGCCCGCCGGCGTACAACAGCCACACTGCATACACCAGGGCAACCAGCGCCACCAGCAGGTCCTTGCGGCGCAGGGCCGGCTGCCCGTCGTAGGTTTCTGCACGCACCGCCAGCAGCACGGCGTAGGCCGCCGACCACAGGTAGGGCACCAGAATCATCGACGAGGCCAGGTAGATCAGGCTGGTATAGGTACCGGCAGAAAACAGCGTGATCAGCAGGAAGCCCTGGATCATGCAGTTGGTCAGCCACAGGGCGTTGGCCGGCACGTGATTGGCGTTTTCCTTGGCCAGGAAGCGCGGCATGGTCTTGTCCCGCGCCGTGGCAAAGAGAATCTCGGCGCACAGCAACGCCCACGACAACAGCGCGCCAAGCAGCGAAATCGCCAGACCGATACTGATCAGCAAGGCGCCCCAGGGCCCGACGATATGTTCCAGCACCGAGGCCAGTGACGGGTTCTGCAACCCGGCCAGTTCCGGCTGGGTCATCACCCCCAGCGACAGCACGTTGACCAGCACCAGCAGCGCCAGTACCCCCAGGAAACCGATCACCGTGGCCTTGCCCACATCCGAGCGGCGCTGGGCGCGCCCGGAATACACACTGGCGCCCTCGATGCCGATGAACACGAACACGGTGACCAGCATCATGTTGCGTACCTGCTCCAGCACGCTGCCGAACTGCGGGTTGCTCAGGCCCCAGATGTCACGTGTGAAGATATCGGCGCGGAAGGCAAACGCGGCGATCACCACGAAAATCAGCAACGGCACCACCTTGGCCACGGTGGTCACCTGGTTGATGAACGCCGCTTCCTTGATGCCGCGCAGCACCAGGAAATGCACCGCCCACAGCAGCAGCGAAGCGCAGCCGATGGCGATTGGCGTGTTGCCCTCGCCGAACACCGGGAAGTAGAAGCCCAGGGTACTGAACAGCAGCACGAAGTAGCCGACGTTGCCCAGCCAGGCACTGATCCAGTAGCCCCAGGCCGAGGAAAAACCCATGTACTCGCCAAAGCCGGCCTTGGCGTAGGCGTACACCCCCGAGTCCAGCTCCGGCTTGCGATTGGCCAGGGTCTGGAACACGAACGCCAGGGCCAGCATGCCGACCGCGGTGATACCCCAGCCGATCAGCACCGCCCCCACATCGGCACGCGCCGCCATGTTCTGCGGCAGCGAGAAGATCCCGCCTCCAATCATCGAGCCGACCACCAACGCGATCAGCGCGCCCAGGCGCAGCTTCTGTCCCGGTTCGCTCATGAGCCTTCCTTTTTTTTGCGCGTTGTCATGGGCTTGAAACAGCCATGCGGGCCATATAAATGGTGTTACTTATAATGATCCTGATCAATGAAGCTATAGCACTAATAACTGCTTTGTCTATGTCACCCTTCGAGTAAAAACTAGCAGCTCCCGAGCAACTAGAAAAGAATCCGATAAAACTCGAAATTCTTGTGAAAAATTTGCGAAAGCGGCAAAAGCGGCTAGCTTCAAGCATCGCAGGCTGAACAGAGCGTTTGCTCTAGAAGGACATGGAGGTGCCAGCGTGCAAGCCCTGCAGCATAAGTTGTCGGCACTCTCCAGGAGCTTCGTGAAGGAATTTTCCTACTTCACGTCGCCATGAACTGACCCAAGTCAGCGAATGGCAGCGGCGTCGGATTTACTCTTTCGTCAACTTTCTCCTGGCAGGAGTTGTTAAATGTCTGATTCATCCGGAAAACTAAAGCTCGGCGCGTTAGTTGCACTTGTCGTCGGTTCGATGATTGGTGGCGGGATCTTCTCGCTGCCGCAAAACATGGCTGCCAGCGCAGGGGTTGGCGCTGTACTGATCGGCTGGGCGATCACCGCGGTCGGCATGCTGACCCTGGCGTTCGTGTTCCAGACCCTGGCCAACCGCAAGCCTGACCTGGATGGCGGGGTGTATGCCTACGCCAAGGCCGGTTTCGGCGACTACATGGGCTTCTCCTCGGCCTGGGGCTACTGGATCAGTGCCTGGCTGGGCAACGTCGGCTACTTCGTGCTGCTGTTCAGCACCCTGGGCTACTTCTTCCCGATCTTCGGCGAAGGCAACACCCCGGCCGCCATCATCGGCGCGTCGGTGCTGCTGTGGGCCGTGCACTTCCTGGTACTGCGCGGTATCAAGGAAGCGGCGTTCATCAACCTGGTCACCACCGTGGCCAAGGTGGTGCCACTGCTGCTGTTCGCCCTGATCTGCCTGTTCGCCTTCAAGCTCGACATCTTCACCGCCGACATCTGGGCCTTGGGCACACCAGAGCTTGGCAGCGTGATGAACCAGGTGCGCAACATGATGCTGGTCACCGTGTGGGTGTTCATCGGCATCGAAGGTGCGAGCATCTTCTCGTCGCGGGCGGAAAAACGCTCTGACGTGGGCAAGGCCACGGTCATCGGCTTCGTCACCGTGCTGCTGTTCCTGGTGCTGGTCAACGTACTGTCGCTGGGCATCATGACCCAACCGGAACTGGCCAAGCTGCAGAACCCGTCGATGGCTGCCGTGCTGGAGCATGTGGTCGGCCACTGGGGCGCGGTGCTGATCAGCGTCGGCCTGATCATCTCGCTGCTCGGGGCCCTGCTGTCGTGGGTGCTGCTGTGCGCCGAGATCATGTTCGCCGCCGCCAAGGACCACACCATGCCGGAGTTCCTGCGCCGCGAGAACGCCAACCAGGTACCGGCCAACGCCCTGTGGCTGACCAACGCCATGGTGCAGATCTTCCTGGTGATCACGCTGTTCTCCAACAGCACCTACCTGTCGCTGATCTACCTGGCCACATCGATGATCCTGGTGCCCTACCTGTGGTCGGCAGCCTATGCCGTGCTGCTGGCAGTGCGTAGCGAAACCTACGAGCAGGCCCTGGCCGAACGGCAGAAGGACCTGGTGATCGGTGGTATCGCCCTGTTGTACGCCGTCTGGCTGCTTTACGCCGGTGGCGTGAAATACCTGCTGCTCTCGGCCCTGCTCTACGCACCTGGCGCGATCCTGTTCGCCAAGGCCAAGCGTGAGGTTGGCCAACCTGTCTTCACCAACGTGGAAAAACTGATCTTCGCAGCCGTGGTCATCGGCGCCCTGGTGGCAGCCTTTGGCCTGTACGACGGCTTCCTGACTCTTTGACCCACGTCTTCGTTCAACTGGAGGAATGAAATCATGTCCGCTGAAAAACAGAAGTACGGTGTCCACTCCGAAGCCGGCAAACTGCGCAAGGTCATGGTTTGCTCGCCGGGCCTGGCGCACAAGCGCCTGACGCCGAGCAACTGTGACGAGCTGCTGTTCGACGACGTGATCTGGGTCGACCAGGCCAAGCGTGACCATTTCGACTTTGTCACCAAGATGCGCGAGCGTGGCGTGGATGTGCTGGAGATGCACAACCTGCTGACCGACATCGTCCAGCAACCCGAGGCACTGAAGTGGATCCTCGATCGCAAGATCACCCCCGACACCGTCGGTGTCGGCCTGACCAATGAAGTGCGCAGCTGGCTCGAAGGCCTCGACCCACGCCACCTGGCCGAGTTCCTGATCGGCGGCGTCGCCGGGCAGGACCTGCCGCAGAGCGAAGGTGCCGAGGTGGTCAAGATGTACAACGACTACCTGGGCCACTCCAGCTTCATCCTGCCACCGCTGCCCAACACCCAGTTCACCCGCGACACCACCTGCTGGATCTACGGCGGCGTCACGCTCAACCCGATGTACTGGCCGGCGCGACGCCAGGAAACCCTGCTGACTACCGCCATCTACAAGTTCCACCCACAGTTCACCAACGCCGACTTCCAGGTGTGGTATGGCGACCCGGACAAGGAACATGGCCAGTCCACCCTCGAGGGCGGCGATGTCATGCCGATCGGCAAGGGCATCGTGCTGATCGGCATGGGCGAGCGTACCTCGCGCCAGGCTATCGGCCAGCTCGCGCAGAACCTGTTCGCCAAGGGCGCCGTCAAGGAAGTGATCGTCGCAGGCCTGCCGAAATCGCGCGCCGCCATGCACCTGGATACCGTGTTCAGCTTCTGCGACCGCGACTTGGTCACGGTCTTCCCGGAAGTGGTGAAAGAGATCGTGCCGTTCATCATCCGTCCCGACGAAAGCAAGCCTTACGGCATGGACGTGCGCCGCATCAACAAGTCGTTCATCGAGGTGGTGGGCGAGCAGCTTGGGGTCAAGCTGCGCGTGGTCGAAACCGGTGGCAACAGCTTTGCCGCCGAGCGCGAACAGTGGGATGACGGCAACAACGTGGTGGCCATCGAGCCGGGCGTGGTCATCGGCTACGACCGCAACACCTACACCAATACCCTGCTGCGCAAGGCCGGGATCGAAGTCATCACCATCAGCGCCGGCGAACTGGGCCGGGGCCGTGGCGGCGGCCACTGCATGACCTGCCCGATCGTGCGCGACCCGATCGACTACTAACGACCATTACCCCCGGCCGCCCTCACAAAGCGGCGGCCGGTGTGCTCACCAAACTCAAGGAGAAAAGTCATGGCGTTCAATATTCACAACCGCAACCTGCTCAGCCTGGAACACCACAGCACCCGCGAGCTGCGCTACCTGCTGGACCTGTCCCGCGACCTCAAGCGCGCCAAGTACACCGGCACCGAGCAGCAGCACCTGAAAGGCAACAACATCGCGCTGATCTTCGAAAAAACCTCTACCCGTACCCGCTGCGCCTTCGAAGTGGCCGCCTATGACCAGGGCGCCAATGTCACCTACATCGACCCGACCTCCTCGCAGATCGGCCACAAGGAAAGCATGAAGGACACCGCCCGTGTGCTCGGGCGCATGTACGACGCCATCGAGTACCGTGGCTTCAAGCAGGAAATCGTCGAAGAGCTGGCCAAGTTCGCCGGTGTTCCGGTGTTCAACGGCCTGACCGACGAATACCACCCCACCCAGATGATCGCCGACGTGCTGACCATGCGTGAGCACAGCGACAAGCCGCTGCACGACATCAGCTACGCCTACCTGGGCGACGCCCGCAACAACATGGGCAACTCGCTGCTGCTGATTGGCGCCAAGCTCGGCATGGACGTGCGCATCGCCGCGCCCAAGGCGCTGTGGCCGCATGACGACCTGGTCGAGCGTTGCCGCAAGTACGCCGAGGAAAGCGGCGCGCGCATCACCCTCACCGAAGACCCGGTTGCCGCGGTCAAGGGCGTGGACTTCGTGCACACCGACGTGTGGGTATCGATGGGTGAGCCGATCGAAGCCTGGGGTGAGCGCATCAAGCTGCTCAAGCCGTATCAGGTGAATGCACAGCTGATGAAGTCCACCGGCAACCCGCGGACCAAGTTCATGCACTGCCTGCCGGCGTTCCACAACTCCGAAACCAAGGTAGGCAAGCAGATCGCCGAACAGTACCCGGACCTGGCCAACGGTATCGAAGTGACCGACGACGTCTTCGAGTCGCCGGCCTGCATCGCCTTCGAGCAAGCGGAAAACCGCATGCACACGATCAAGGCGATCCTGGTGTCGACACTGGCTGACCTGTAAGCCATACCCGCCTACCGGAGGGTTGCTCTGTACTTGTGGGAGCGGGCATGCCCGCGAATGCGTCAGCCGCACCATTGATGGTGTCTGGCCTGGCCTCTTCGCGGGCACGCCCGCTCCCACAGGGAACCCGGCAGCCTCCGTGCAGCGGCAGTTCATTCTTTTCGTTAAAGGACATTCCCCATGCGTATCGTTGTTGCATTGGGCGGCAACGCCCTGCTGCGTCGCGGCGAGCCCATGACCGCTGACAACCAGCGCGCCAATATCCGCACCGCCACCGAACAGATCGCCAAGATCCACCCAGGCAACGAGCTGGTCATCGCCCACGGCAACGGCCCGCAAGTTGGCCTGCTGTCGCTGCAGGGCCTGTCCTACAAGCCCGACGAGGCCTACCCGCTGGACGTGCTGGGTGCCGAAACCGAGGGCATGATCGGCTACATGATCGAACAGGAACTGGGCAACCTGCTGGCCTTCGAAGTGCCGTTCGCCACCCTGCTGACCCAGGTCGAAGTGGACGCCAACGACCCCGCCTTCAAGGACCCGACCAAGTTCATCGGCCCGGTCTATGGCAAGGAAGAGGCCGAGCGCCTGGCCAAGGAAAAGGGTTGGGTGGTCAAGGCCGACGGCGACAAGTACCGCCGTGTGGTGGCCAGCCCGAAACCCAAGCGCATCTTCGAGATCCGCCCGATCAAGTGGCTGCTGGAAAAGAGCAGCATCGTGATCTGCGCCGGCGGCGGCGGCATCCCCACCATGTACGACGAGAACCGCAAGCTCAAGGGCATCGAGGCGGTGATCGACAAGGACCTGTGCTCGGCCCTGCTGGCAGAACAGCTGGACGCCGACCTTCTGATAATCGCCACCGACGTCGATGCGGCGTATGTTGACTGGGGCAAGCCCACGCAAAAGGCCATTGCCCAGGCCCACCCCGACGAACTCGAACGCCTCGGCTTCGCCGCCGGCTCCATGGGGCCGAAGGTGCAGGCAGCCTGCGACTTTGCCCGCAACACCGGCAAAGTGGCAGTGATCAGTTCGCTGGAGAACATCGAAGACATCGTCAAAGGCACCGCCGGCACGAGGGTTTCCACCGCGAAGCCGGGGATCAGCTACCGTTGAATGCAGTGGGCGGGCGCCAGCGCCCGCCATTTTCGACCTTCCAAAGGAGCTTGCCATGGCCCAGTACCAGCCCGGTCATGTACACATCGAGCGCACCGCGCTGAACCAGAACGACCACAGCTATGACCTGAACATCGAATACGAGGCAGTGTCGGATCCCAAGGAAGGCAGAGGCATCCAGTTCAAGATGCATGGCAGCATCGAAGGCAAGCCAGTGGAAGAAAAGTTCTTCCTGGCCAAGGACCAGGTGTTGCCCAGCTTCCTCATGCAACTGAGCCGAAGGGCGCAGTCGTACCTGAAGCCACCGAAGAAATTCGAGAGCCTGGGTTCGCCGCACAAGCTTTATGACCATATGTTCGCGGACATTCGCGAAAAGCTGGATGTGAAGTCGGGCGATCCGATCAAGCCTGAACATCTGGAGTGATTTCAAGAACCGGGGGCTGCTTTGCAGCCCTTCGCGACACAAGGCCGCTCCTACAGGGATCGCGCCAATTTCGGGCGTGGCGCTGTACCTGTAGGAGCGGCCTTGTGTCGCGATGGGCCGCAAAGCGGCCCCGACAATGTTGAGGCATACTACCGCCCTCCCCCAGCCACAACCGCACCGTCCCCATGCGCATCCACGTCAGCTTCATCGACCGCGTCGGCATCACCCAGGAAGTCCTCGCCCTGCTCGGTGCCCGCAACCTCAACCTGGACGCCGTGGAGATGGTACCGCCGAACGTCTACATCGACGCCCCTACCCTCAGCCCCGCCGTGCTCGAAGAACTGCACGACGCGCTGTTCGAGGTACATGGCGTGCAATCGGTGGACGTGGTCGACATCCTCCCTGGCCAACGCCGGCACCTGCAGCTCGATGCCCTGCTGGCGGCGATGAGCGACCCGGTGCTGGCTGTGGACAGTGCCGGCAAGGTGCTGCTGGCCAACCCGGCGCTGATCGAGCTGTGCGGCCGCGAATCGGCCGGGCGCTCGGTGGGTGAACTGTTCGGCGACCCGGCGCTGCTGCAGGCCCTGCTGGACAACAACTTCCACCTGCCCATGCGCGAGATGCAGCTAAATGGTCAGAGCCTGCTGCTGGACGCCATGCCGATCACCAACGCCGGTGGCCTGCTGACGCTGTACCCGCCCACGCGCATGGGCGAACGCCTGTCGGCGATGCACCACGACCATGCCGAAGGCTTCGATGCCCTGCTCGGCGAGTCACCGGCCATCCGCACCCTCAAGGCCCGCGCCCTGCGCGTGGCGGCGCTCGATGCACCGCTGCTGGTGCATGGCGAAACCGGCACCGGCAAAGAGCTGGTAGCCCGCGCCTGCCACGCCATCAGCAGCCGCCATGCGGCGCCATTCCTGGCCCTGAACTGCGCCGCGCTGCCCGAGAGCCTGGCCGAGAGCGAACTGTTCGGCTACGCCCCCGGCGCCTTCACCGGCGCGCAACGGGGCGGCAAGCCCGGGCTGATGGAGCTGGCCAACCAGGGCACGGTATTTCTCGATGAAATCGGCGAGATGTCGCCATACCTGCAGGCCAAGCTGCTGCGTTTTCTCAGCGATGGCAGCTTCCGCCGGGTGGGTGGCGACCGCGAAGTGAAGGTGGATGTACGCATCATCAGCGCCACCCACCGCGACCTGGAGCGCATGGTCGCCGAAGGCAGCTTCCGCGAAGACCTGTTCTACCGCCTGAACGTGCTCAACCTGCAAGTGCCACCGCTGCGCGACCGTGGCCAGGACATCCTGATGCTGGCGCATTTCTTCATGCAGCAGGCCTGCACGCAGATCCAGCGCCCCCCCTGCCGGCTGACCCCCGCCACCCATTCGGCACTACTGGCCAACCCTTGGCCGGGCAATGTGCGCCAGCTGCAGAACGTGATATTCCGCGCTGCAGCCATCTGCGAGGGCAACCTGGTGGATATCGGTGACCTGGACATCGCCGGCACCTCGGTCGCCCGTGGCCAGGACGGCGAAGTGGCCAGCCTGGAACAGGCCGTGGGCGATTTCGAGCGCGAGCTGCTGCAACGCCTGTACGCCAGCTACCCATCGACGCGGCAACTGGCCGTGCGCTTGCAAACTTCACATACCGCCATTGCGCAGCGCCTGCGCAAATATGGAATACCGGGCAAAGCCTGATACCTGCCAGATAGCGTCAACGGGGCTGCTATGCAGCCCATCGCAGGCAAGCCAGCTCCCACAGGTACGGCGTTGCTCTCGAAGTTGTCACGGTAATTGTGGGAGCTGGCTTGCCTGCGATGGGCCGCAAAGCGGCCCCTGATAGTTATTGTAATAATCCGGTTGTTATTCAGGCTTTTCCTACGCCAGTGAAAGATACTCTCCCACGGATGCCTCGTAGAATGGTGACAGTGTATTCCCACCTGTCACCCCACTTGTCCGCCCCATAGCGGGAAGTGGTCCGCTACTGGATATAACGAGAGCACCTGATGTTTGAACTCGATTTTTACGGGACGCTTGTAGCCGCCTCTTTGGTACTGTTATTGGGGCGCGGCCTGGTCGCGCGTATTGGTTTCCTGCGCACTTACAATATTCCGGAACCTGTCGCTGGCGGCCTGGTAGTGGCCTTGGCGTTCCTGGCGTTGCGCAGTTTCGATATCCACGTGCAATTCGATACTTCACTGCAAACCCCTCTGATGCTGGCGTTCTTCGCCACCATTGGTTTGAGTGCAGACTTCGCCAGCCTGAAAAAAGGTGGCCGCGTGGTTACCGTGTTCCTGCTGGTGGTAACCGGTTTGCTGCTGGTCCAGAACGCGATGGGCATCGGCCTGGCAACGGCACTGGGGCTCGACCCGCTGATGGGCCTGCTGGCTGGCTCCATCACCTTGTCCGGCGGCCACGGCACTGGTGCTGCTTGGGGGGCCACTTTCACCGAAAAGTTTGGCCTGGCCTCGGCCTCCGAACTGGCAATGGCATCAGCTACCTTCGGCCTGGTACTGGGTGGCCTGATTGGTGGCCCGGTCGCCCGGTTGCTGATCAAGCGGGTAACGACACCTGGTATCGAAGAAGCAGCACCACAACTGCCCAAAGGTTTCGAACAACCGGACAAAGAGCGCCTGATTACACCGTTTTCATTTATCGAAACATTGGCGCTGATCGCTGTCAGTTTGCTCGCAGGCTCGTTACTTAACGGTTTGCTGAAAGGCACTGCACTTGAACTGCCAACGTTCGTTTGCGTGCTGTTCGTGGGCGTGGTGTTGCGAAACGGCCTTTCGGCGCTCGGCTTTTATCAAGTTTTCGAACGGGAAGTCTCGGTCTTGGGCAATGTGAGCTTGTCGTTATTCCTGGCCATTGCCTTGATGTCGCTCAAGTTGTGGGACCTTTCAGCGCTGGCATTACCGTTCTTTGCATTGCTCGCCGCACAGACATTGGTCATGGCACTGTTCGCGATATTCGTCACGTTCCGGGTCATGGGCCGCAACTATGATGCAGCGGTACTGGCTGCCGGGCACTGTGGTTTCGGCCTGGGCGCAACGCCGACGGCAATCGCCAACATGCAAGCGGTGACCCAGCGCTACGGAGCCTCGCGCATTGCCTTCCTGGTGGTGCCGATGGTGGGGGCGTTCTTCATCGACATCATCAATGTCATCGTCATCAAGCTGTATCTGGCGCTGCCCTGGTTTGCCTAGATCGAAATCAGGCCGTGTTCCAGCGCGTATTTCACCAGTGCCGCAGGCGTATCGATGTTGAGCTTGCGCCTGATGCTCAGCCGGTAGGTTTCTACTGTTCGGACACTGATATCCAGCTCTCGGGCCATTTTCTTGTTGTTGTGCCCCTTGGCGATCATTGACAGCACTTGCAGTTCACGAGGTGTCAGCTCGTGCTCGTCCCGGTTGCTCCCGGCGAGCTTGCGAGTGATTTCCGAGCTGTAGAAGCGTCCTCCCGCAGCAATGGCCTCGATGGCCGCGATAAGCTCTGCGGAGGGCGCATTCTTCAGCACGTAACCTAGCGCTCCGGAACTGATTGAGGTGCGCACGTACTCCTGGTTGTCGTACATGCTCAGCATGAGGATCCTGATATCCGGGTAGAGTTCGCGCAGCCTGCGCGTGAGCTCCAACCCATTCATGTCCTGAAGCCCTACATCGACCAGGAGGATGTCCAGTTCGGTACTCGCTACCAGCTCGATTGCCTGGGCCGCTGACTCGGCCTGGCCGACCACCTCGAAATGCGGGATCGCGCACAGCAGGGCCTTGACGCCATCACGCACAAGGACATGGTCGTCGACCAGGGCGATTCTGACCGGATGGGTTACGCTCATGGGGGCCTCGAGGGTTGGAGTGGCAAAGCTGCTCAGCTGATCGTAACCGGTATCTGCACTTGTAGTTCGGTACGGCCGTAAGAGGATGCGATGTTGACGCTACCCGAGTGGTGCTCCACTCGTTCGCGAATGTTCCTCAGGCCGATACCGTGGCATTCGTCTGCTGCGCGGGTATCGAACCCTACCCCGTTGTCCTCGACACGCAACACGATCATGCCCTGCTGTTGCGTGACGGAAACGATCGCTGCAGTGGCCTTGGCATGACGCTCCACGTTCGCCAGGGCCTCTTGAATGATGCGGAACAGCGTCAACCTGAGGCTGGTATCGATGTCCGCCGCATCCATTTCACATTCATACTGAGTGTGAATCGAAGTACGTTGCTCGAACTCACTGACATGTTGCTCGATGGCCGGCGACAACCCCAACGTGTCCAGAAGCGAGGGGCGCAGATCATGGGAAATACGGCGTATCTCACCGATCGCCGCGCCAAGTCTGCAAGTACCTTTGCGCAGGTTTTCCAGGCCCTCGCTTCGGCCGTTGGCCAGTTCGATGGCGGCCAGCTCATACTGGAACTTGATCGACACCAGCTCCTGGCTGATCCCGTCATGCAGTTCACGCGAAACCCGCGAGCGCTCCTCCTCCTGCAGGTTCACGATCCGCTGGTTGAGTGTGGAAAGCTTACGGTCCGCCAGGCGATGTTCACTGACGTTCAGCATCAGGCCACCGGTAAAAATCACCAGTACGGCAATCAACGAAAACGAGGCGATCGCCAGAACCGTGGTCAGTACCCCGGTAGCGACTTCTTGCCGAGACTTGCGGGTCGCCACCTCCACATCGTCGATGTATATGCCTGTGCCAAGCATCCAGCCCCAGCGGTCCAGCATCACGACATATGACAGTTTCCCGGTAATCTGCCCGGAAGAAGGCTTCTGCCAGTCGTACAGCTGGTATCCATCGCCCTCCCTGGCGCTCTTGAGTAGCGCCTGGATGACCGGTAGCCCGTTCTTGTCGGTCAGCGTAATGAGTTGCTTGCCAACCAGCTCGGACTGCCTCGGGTGCATCAGGTTCTTGCCCTGCTGGTCGTACACGAAGAAGTAGCCGTCGAGGCCGAAGTTGGCTTGGGACAGGATCTCCAGTGCACGCTGCCGAGTTGCTTCATCATCGGTGCTGCCTTCATACAACGGCGCGATGAGGCTCATCGCCAGGCCCAGGTAGTTTTTCAACTCGGCCTTCTTTGCTGCCATGATGCTGCTTTCAACCAGGCGTGCCTGTTCCTCCTCCAGCTTGCGGCTCTGGGCAAACACGAGGACACAGATGAACAGGACCGAAAGGACGAGTGGAAGCACACTGAGGGTGACGATCTTGTGCTTGAGTTGCATGGTCATTTCCAATGCAGGAGCGGGCCGGCAACAGCACTATGCCTGCTGCCGGCCTTCCAATGCGAGAGCACCACGATGAACGTTGCGCCTGCCGGGGCTTGTCAGCGCTCAGCAGCAACGAACAGGGCGTCCCTTCCCACCACCGTAACGTGCCTCCTGTCGCTCCCGGAAAAACGCCTCGTAGGACATCAGCGGCTTTTCCGGGTGCTTGAGCTGCATGTGCTCCACATAGGCGTCGTAGTCTGGCATGCCGACCAGCATCCGGGCGGCTTGCCCCAGGTACTTACCCATCTTGCTCAGGTCATTGAACATTCCGGGCGCCCTCTCAGGCGTCCGGCTGTGGCTGGAACGGTGATTCCTTGTCGGTGCGCTCGGGCATTACCCAGGCACGGCGCCCAACCTTCACGGCAAAACAAAGAATGCTCAGGACCACCAACAGGAACAGTGCTGTCAGCGTCGCGTTGGTATAGGCATTGAACACAACGTGCTGCATTTGCATCAGATCCTTCGCAGGCGCCAGTACCTGGCCTGCGGCGGCAGCATCACTGTACTTCTTGGCAAGCGCCAGGAAGCCCATCGAGGGGTCCTTGTCCAGCAGCTTGATAAGACCGGCCGTAGTGGTGCAGATCAGCAGCCAGACGGCTGGAATCAAGGTAACCCAGACGTATCGCTGACGCTTCATGCGGATAAGCACCACACAGCCGAGCATGAGCGCGATCCCGGCCAGCATCTGGTTGGAGATGCCGAACAGCGGCCAGAGGGTATTGATGCCACCCAGCGGGTCGATCACCCCTTGGTACAGCAGCCAGCCCCACATGGCCACGCAACCTGCGGTAGCGATGAGGTTCGCTGTCCAGGAGTCGGTCTTCTTCAGAGCCGGCACGAAATTGCCGAGCAGGTCCTGCAGCATGAAGCGTCCCGCACGGGTGCCGGCATCGACGGCAGTGAGGATGAACAGTGCCTCGAAGAGAATTGCAAAGTGGTACCAGAACGCCATGGTGTTCTCGCCTGGCAGCGCCTGGTGCAGGATCTGGGCAATCCCCACGGCCAAGGTCGGCGCTCCACCGGCGCGAGCCAGGATGGTGTGCTCGCCAATGTCGGCGGCAGTCTGTTGCAGGATTTCCGGCGTTATGGTGAAGCCCCAGCTGCTCACGGTAGCCGCCACGGTCGCGACATCGCCACCCACCACGGCGGCCGGGCTGTTCATGGCGAAGTAGATCCCAGGTTCGATGACCGATGCCGCGACAATGGCCATGATCGCGACAAAGGACTCCATCAGCATCGCGCCGTAGCCGATGTAACGGGCATGACTTTCATTGGCCAACAGCTTGGGTGTGGTACCCGAGCTGATCAACGCGTGGAAGCCAGACACCGCGCCGCAAGCCACGGTAATGAACAGGAAGGGGAACAGGGCGCCCTTCCAGACCGGGCCCGTGCCATCGATGAAGTGGGTAACGGCTGGCATTTTCAGGTCGGGGGCGATGACCAGGATGCCGATTGCCAGGGCGACGATGGTCCCGATCTTGAGGAAGGTCGAAAGGTAGTCCCGTGGCGCCAGGATCAGCCATACGGGCAGTACCGCGGCAACGAAGCCATAGCCGATGAGCATCCAGGTAATCTGCAACCCGGTGAAGGTGAAGGCAGGCCCCCAGACTGGGTCGGCGGCGACCAGGCCACCGCACCAGATGGACGCCAGCAGCAGGACCACGCCGATCACGGAGATCTCACCGATACGCCCTGGGCGCAGGTAGCGCATGTAGACGCCCATGAACACTGCAATCGGCAACGTGGCCATTACCGTGAACATGCCCCAGGGGCTCTCCGCCAGCGCCTTGACCACGATCAGCGACAACACCGCGAGGATGATGATCATGATCAGGAAGGCACCGAACAAGGCGATGGTACCAGGGATGGAGCCCATCTCTTCGCGTACCAGTTCGCCCAGGGAGCGACCGTTGCGACGGGTGGAGATGAACAGCACCATGAAGTCCTGGACAGCACCCGCCAGGACCACACCGGCGATCAGCCAGAGCGTGCCGGGCAGGTAGCCCATTTGTGCGGCGAGCACCGGGCCAACCAAAGGGCCCGCGCCGGCAATGGCAGCAAAGTGGTGCCCGAAGAGAATGTGCTTGTTGGTCGGTACGTAGTCCAGGCCGTCGTTGTTGAGCACGGCGGGCGTGGCGCGTGCGGCGTCCAGTTGCATCACCTTGTTGGCGATGAACAGGCTGTAGTAACGGTAGGCAATGAGGTAGATGGCAACTGCTGCGGTCACGATCCAGAGGGCGTTGATGGCTTCGCCCCTGCGCAGGGCAAGCGTGCCCAGCGCAAATGCACCAAGCAAGGCAACGGCAAACCAGGCAATTCGGGTAGCCAGTGTGGTCATCGAATTTTCTCCTGTCGCGGGTGGTAAACCTGCGACGGCTTTTGTTGTTGTATGTGTCCGGATAAGGACGGCGACACTTTCGCCATCCCGGGTCCACAAGAAAATTCGCAGTACTACGGGCGCGATCTACGTAGAACTACGTAGACCGGGCATCGCAAAAAGGACTGCCTGAAGGGCTGGCGGCTGTAACTCGCGCCCTGCAGGCAGGTCCGTATCGATTTCAATACGCCGTATTCAAATCAATACACATCCATTCGGATACGGCTGTGCAAGGGTTTGATCCCCAAACCCTTTTTCATCCCCCTCCCGCTGTAGCGTTTTCATTCCACAAGTATGACAAACTGAATACGCAAAATAATTAACATATTGATTTATAACGTTTTTTAACGATTGGCCGCATTTTTGCTAAGGGAATCCCAACCCCAAGAGCGCGGAGCCACTGCGCCTAACGCCCTGCTTCCCGAGGATTCCCCATGAGCGAGTTGCGTTTCACTGAAGATCACGAATGGCTGCGCGTCGAAGCCGATGGCAGCGTCACCGTGGGCATCACCGCCTACGCCCAGAACGCCCTTGGCGATGTGGTTTTCGTGCAACTGCCAGAGTTGCAGCAGTATGAGAAAGGCAGCGAAGCGTCCACCGTCGAATCGGTCAAGGCCGCCAGCGGTGTGTACATGCCCCTCACCGGCGAAGTGGTCCAGATCAACGACCAACTCGAAGACAGCCCGGAACTGGTCAACGAAGACCCGATGGGCCAAGGCTGGTTCTTCCGCTTCATTCCCGCCGACGCCAGCGCCGTGGCCGCCCTGCTCGACCAGGACGCCTACGACCGCCTGATCAAAGCCAACGACGACGCCTGAGGAACCCCGCCATGACCATCAACCTCGGCACCGCCAACGAATTCATCGCCCGCCACATCGGCCCGCGCGCCGCTGACGAGCAGGCCATGCTGGCCGCCCTCGGCTTCGACTCGCTGGAAGCCATGACCGCCGCGGTCATTCCCGACAGCATCAAAGGCACCAGCGTGCTCGGCTCGCACGACGGCCAGAGCGAAGCCGACGCGCTTGCCGCGCTCAAGGCCATCGCCGGCAAGAACCAGCTGTTCAAGAGCTACATCGGCCAGGGCTACTACAACACCCACACTCCGGCACCAATCCTGCGCAACCTGCTGGAAAACCCGGCCTGGTACACCGCCTATACCCCGTACCAGCCAGAAATCTCCCAGGGCCGCCTGGAAGCGCTGCTGAACTTCCAGACCCTGATCAGCGACCTGACCGGCCTGCCGATCGCCAACGCCTCCCTGCTCGACGAAGCCACCGCTGCGGCCGAGGCCATGACCTTCTGCAAGCGCCTGTCGAAGAACAAGGCCAGCCACGCCTTCTTCGCCTCCGTGCACTGCCACCCGCAAACCCTCGACGTGCTGCGCACCCGTGCCGAGCCGCTGGGCATCGAGATCGTGGTCGGCGACGAGCGCGAGCTGGGCGATGTCAGCGCCTTCTTCGGCGCCCTGCTGCAGTACCCGGCCAGCAACGGTGAAGTGTTCGACTACCGCGAAGTGGTCGAGCGCTTCCACGCCGCCAACGCCCTGGTCGCCGTGGCCGCCGACCTGCTGGCCCTGACCCTGCTGACCCCGCCGGGCGAGTTCGGCGCCGACGTGGCCATCGGCAGCGCCCAGCGCTTCGGCGTGCCACTGGGCTTCGGTGGCCCGCACGCGGCCTACTTCTCCACCCGTGACGCGTTCAAGCGCGACATGCCGGGCCGCCTGGTCGGCGTGTCGATCGACCGCTTCGGCAAGACCGCCCTGCGCCTGGCCATGCAGACCCGCGAGCAGCACATCCGCCGCGAAAAGGCCACCAGCAACATCTGCACCGCCCAGGTACTGCTGGCCAACATCGCCAGCATGTTCGCCGTATACCACGGCCCGGCCGGCCTCAAGCGCATCGCCGAACGTACCCATGCGCTGACCGCGATCCTGGCCGCCGGCCTGAAGACGCTGGGCGTGCAGGTGGTGGGCGCCAGCGCCTTCGACACCCTGACCCTGGCCACCGGCAGTGCCACTGCCAGCCTGCATGACAAGGCGCGCGCCCAGGGCATCAACCTGCGCCAGATCGACGCCGCCCACGTGGGCCTGTCGCTGGACGAAACCAGTAGCCAGGCCGATGTCGAGGCCCTGTGGCAGCTGATCGGTGGCGACCAGGCCCAGCCGGACTTCAACGCCCTGGCCGCCAGCACCGGCTCGCTGCTGCCTGCCGCCCTGCTGCGCCAGTCGGCCATCCTCGCGCACCCGGTATTCAACCGCTACCACAGCGAAACCGAGCTGATGCGCTACCTGCGCCGCCTGGCCGACAAGGACCTGGCGCTGGACCGCAGCATGATCCCGCTGGGCTCGTGCACCATGAAGCTGAACGCCGCCAGCGAAATGATCCCGGTCACCTGGGCCGAGTTCGGCAATCTGCACCCGTTCGCCCCGGCCGAGCAGAGCCAGGGCTACCTGCAGATGACCACCGAGCTGGAAGCCATGCTCTGCGCCGCCACCGGCTATGACGCCGTGTCGCTGCAGCCCAACGCCGGTTCCCAGGGCGAGTACGCAGGCCTGCTGGCCATACGCGCCTACCACCGCAGCCGTGGCGAAGGCCACCGCGACATCTGCCTGATCCCGTCGTCGGCCCACGGCACCAACCCGGCAACCGCGCACATGGCCGGCATGCGCGTGGTGGTCACCGCCTGTGATGCCCGCGGCAACGTCGATGTCGAGGACCTGCGCGCCAAGGCCATCGAGCACCGCGAGCGCCTGGCCGCGATCATGATCACCTACCCGTCGACCCACGGCGTGTTCGAGGAAGCGATCGGCGAAATCTGCGCGATCATCCACGACAACGGTGGCCAGGTGTACATCGACGGCGCCAACATGAACGCCATGGTCGGCCTGTGCGCCCCGGGCAAGTTCGGCGGCGACGTATCCCACCTGAACCTGCACAAGACCTTCTGCATCCCGCACGGCGGTGGCGGCCCGGGCGTCGGCCCGATCGGCGTCAAGTCGCATCTGGCGCCGTTCCTGCCCGGCCACGCGCAGCTGGAAAACACCGAGGGCGCGGTTTGTGCCGCGCCGTTCGGCAGCGCCAGCATCCTGCCGATCACCTGGATGTACATCCGCATGATGGGCGGTGCCGGCCTCAAGCGTGCCTCGCAGATGGCGATCCTCAACGCCAACTACATCGCCCGTCGCCTGGAAGAGCACTATCCTGTTCTGTATACCGGCGGCAATGGCCTGGTGGCCCACGAGTGCATCCTCGACCTGCGCCCGCTGAAGGACACCAGCGGCATCAGCGTCGACGACGTGGCCAAGCGCCTGATCGACTTCGGCTTCCACGCCCCGACCATGTCCTTCCCGGTGGCGGGCACGCTGATGATCGAACCGACCGAAAGCGAGTCCAAGGAAGAACTGGACCGCTTCTGCGACGCGATGATCCAGATCCGCGAAGAAATTCGCGCGGTCGAGAACGGTAGCCTGGACAAGGACGACAACCCGCTGAAGAACGCCCCGCACACTGCGGCCGAGCTGGTTGGCGAATGGGCCCATGGCTACAGCCGCGAGCAGGCGGTGTACCCGCTGCCGAGCCTGGTGGAAGGCAAGTACTGGCCGCCGGTCGGCCGGGTCGACAACGTGTTCGGCGACCGCAACCTGGTGTGCGCCTGCCCGTCGATCGAGAGCTATCAGGACGCCTGATAGCCCTCGGGCCCGCCACCTGACTCGAGGTGTGGTCCACTGTGGGAGCGGGCGTGCCCGCGAATGCGATGTTGGCTTCAACGACGCATTCGCGGGCGCGCCCGCTCCCACAGGGTTCAGCGTTTGCCCAATATTCCTGGCTGGAGGTCCACCATGTCTTTGAGCGTCTTCGACCTGTTCAAGATCGGCATCGGCCCCTCCAGCTCGCACACGGTCGGCCCGATGCGCGCCGCCGCGCGTTTCGCCGAAGGACTGCGCCGTGATGGCCTGCTTGCCCGCACGGTCAGCGTCAAGGCCGAGCTGTACGGCTCGCTCGGCGCCACCGGCAAGGGCCACGGCAGCGACAAGGCCGTGCTGCTGGGCCTTGAAGGCGAACACCCCGATGTCATCGACACCGACACCATCCCTGCCCGCCTGCTGGCCATCCGCGACAGCGGTCGGCTGAACCTGCTCGGCGAGCACAGCATCGCGTTCATCGAAAAGCAGCACCTGGCGATGATTCGCAAGCCGCTGGACTACCACCCAAACGGCATGATCTTCCGCGCCTTCGACGAGGCCGGCCTGCAAATCCGCAGCCGCGAGTACTACTCGGTGGGCGGCGGTTTCGTGGTCGACCAGGACGCTGCCGGCCACGACCGCATCGTCGAGGACAGCACACCGCTGACCTACCCGTTCAAGACCGCCAAGGAGCTGCTCGGCCATTGCACCGGGCAAAACCTGTCGATCAGCCAGGTAATGCTGGCCAACGAGGCGGCCTGGCGCCCCGAGGCGGAAACCCGTGCCGGGCTGCTGCGCATCTGGCAAGTGATGCAGGACTGCGTCGAAGCCGGTTGCCAGCATGAAGGCATCCTGCCGGGCGGGCTCAAGGTCAAGCGCCGAGCGCCGGCGTTGTACCGCCAACTGAGCCGCAACCCGGAAGCCAGCCTGCGCGATGCCCTGTCGGTACTCGACTGGGTCAACCTCTATGCCCTGGCAGTGAACGAGGAAAACGCCTACGGCGGGCGTGTGGTCACCGCGCCGACCAACGGCGCGGCGGGCATTGTTCCGGCGGTGCTGCATTACTACATGCGCTTCGTACCGGGAGCCAACGAGGACGGGGTGGTGCGGTTTCTGCTCACCGCCGCGGCCATCGGCATCCTGTACAAGGAAAACGCCTCCATCTCCGGCGCCGAAGTAGGCTGCCAGGGCGAGGTCGGCGTGGCCTGCTCGATGGCCGCCGGGGCGCTGTGCGAGGTGATGGGCGGCACCGTGCAGCAGGTGGAGAACGCTGCCGAAATCGGCATGGAACACAACCTGGGCCTGACCTGCGACCCGATTGGCGGGCTGGTCCAGGTGCCTTGCATCGAGCGCAACGCCATGGGCTCGGTGAAGGCGATCAACGCGGTGCGCATGGCCTTGCGCGGCGACGGGCAGCACTACGTGTCGCTCGACAAGGTCATCCGCACCATGCGCCAGACCGGCGCCGACATGAAAAGCAAATACAAAGAGACCGCCCGTGGCGGCCTGGCCGTCAACATCATCGAATGTTGACCCGACAACAACAGCAAGGAGTCACCGATGTCCGAAACACTGCTCAAGACCCCACTGCACGCCCTGCACCTGGAACTGGGTGCGCGCATGGTGCCGTTCGCCGGCTATGACATGCCGGTGCAGTACCCGTTGGGCGTGCTCAAGGAACACTTGCACACCCGCGAGCAGGCCGGCCTGTTCGATGTCTCGCACATGGGCCAGATCACCCTGCGCGGCAGCGATGCCGCCAAGGCCCTGGAAAGCCTGGTGCCGGTGGATATCATCGACCTGCCGGTGGGCATGCAGCGCTATGCCATGTTCACCAATGAGCAAGGCGGCATCCTCGACGACCTGATGGTCGCCAACCTGGGCGACGACACGCTGTTCCTGGTGGTCAACGCCGCCTGCAAGGACCAGGACCTGGCCCACCTGCAAGCGCACATCGGTAGCCGTTGCGAGGTGCAGCCGCTGTTCGAGCAGCGCGCTCTGCTGGCCCTGCAAGGCCCGGCGGCGGTCAAGGTGCTGGAGCGCCTGGCCCCGGAAGTGGCCGGCATGACCTTCATGCAGTTCCGCCCGGTGAAAGTGCTGGGTGAAGACTGCTTCGTCAGCCGCTCGGGCTACACCGGCGAAGACGGCTACGAAATCTCGGTACCGGTACATGCCGCCGAAGCCCTGGCCCGCCGCCTGCTGGCCGAGCCCGAAGTACAGCCGATCGGCCTGGGTGCGCGTGACTCGCTGCGCCTGGAAGCCGGCCTGTGCCTGTATGGCCACGACATGAACACCGAAACCACGCCGGTGGAAGCCAGCCTGTTGTGGGCAATTTCCAAGGTTCGCCGTGCCGATGGCGCGCGTGCCGCCGGTTTCCCGGGTGCCGAGGCCATCTTCGCTCATCAGCGCGATGGTGTGGCGCGCAAACGTGTGGGCCTGTTGCCGCAGGAGCGTACCCCAGTACGTGAAGGCGCGGATATTGTCGATGCAAACGATAAACCTGTAGGCAAAGTGTGCAGCGGCGGCTTTGGCCCGACACTCGGTGCACCTGTAGCAATGGGTTATATCGATAGTGAACATAGCGCTATCGACACCTCACTGTTTGCCCTGGTGCGCGGCAAGAAGGTTGCCTTGAAAGTCAGCAAAATGCCTTTCGTGGCACAACGTTACTACCGGGGCTGAAGCCGCTTTGTGAAGGTTGCGGGCAGGTTCGACATATTCGTTTTCGAACCTGTCCAATAACTTTTGAACATGGCGCCAGGCCAGGCGCCATGCCGTTTCCGACAAATCGGTCGGTTATCGGCAAACGGCCGATTTTCCATACGACCAAGGGCTTGTTTTTCGCTCGGGAGTTGGCGTAGAGTCACTGCACTGTGTTTGCATGGGTCGCAACAGTTCGTGACCTGGGCCAGTAGCCGCAATCTGCTACAACCCGTTCGACGTCTCTTACTTTCCTGCAACCCAGCCCAGTAATCTTTTGCTTCCTTTATTGCAAAAGAAACTGTCATCAAAATTCAAGCTTCATAGGAAATAAGACAATGGCTGAGCGTCAGAACGGTACCGTCAAGTGGTTCAATGACGAAAAAGGTTACGGCTTCATCACCCCAGAAAGCGGTCCGGATCTGTTCGTGCACTTCCGCGCTATCGAAGGTAACGGCTTCAAGAGCCTGAAAGAAGGCCAGAAGGTCACCTTCGAAGCAGTCCAGGGCCAGAAAGGCATGCAGGCTGACAAAGTTCAGGTCGCCGGCTAAGCCGAACCCGACTTCGAGAAAAGCCCCTGCCAAGTGCAGGGGCTTTTTTTTGCCCGTAGAATAGCGGCTTCGTCTTCTGGAGCCGTTTTGCATGTCCAAGCCTCTGCTCACACCCCAGGGTGATTTTCCGCCGGTCGGCCTGGGCCGGCGCCTGGCGGCGATGTTCTACGACTTCCTGCTGTGCACGGCGCTGCTGATCGTGACCGCCGGCGCCTACAAGATGATCCAGATGGCGATCATCGGCGAAGCCCGCATGCGTGAGCTGACCGAGGCTGGCGCACTGGACGGCGACCCGCTGTTGTCCACCGTGTTGCTGTTCGTCCTGTTCGGTTTCTTTGCCAAGTTCTGGACCCATGGCGGGCAGACCCTGGGCATGCAGGTGTGGGGCGTGCGGGTGCAGAACGCCGATGGCACGGCCATCAGCCTGTGGCAGGCGCTGCTGCGCTTCGTGGTGTCGATTGCCTCGTGGCTGTGCCTGGGGCTGGGGTTTTTCTGGGTGTTGATCGACAAGCGCCAGAGGGGCTGGCATGACATCTATTCGGAAAGCCAGCTGGTGCGGGTGCCGAAGCAGAAGAGATAAGTACAAGCTTCAGGGCAACCAATGTACCTGTAGGAGCAGCCTTGTGCTGCGAAGAGGCCATCACTGGCAACGAGAGTGTTTTGCCAGACCGGCCCTTTCGCAGCACAAGGCTGCTCCTACAAGTTCGCCGCAAGCCTACAGCTATTGGTCAAGCAGCAAAAAGCCGACCCTGAGGTCGGCTTTTTTGTACAGCTCAGGCCATCAACCTGCCCGGCGCAACAACCACACACCGGCCAGCGCACAGATGCCTGCCGGGATCACCACCGCCAGCAGCGGCGGGAAGCCGAACACCTGGCTCGAAGGCCCCAGCAGGTCCTGGGCGATGCGGAACACGAAGCCCACCAGTACACCGGTGAACACGCGCTGGCCAAGGGTTACCGAACGCAGCGGGCCGAAGATGAAGGAAATGGCCATCAGCACCAGCGCCGCGGTCACCATCGGCTGCAACACCTTGGTCCAGAACGCCAGCCAGTAACGGGCATTGTTCAGGCCCTGGTCGGACAGGTAGTGGATGTAGTCCCACAGCCCGGTGATGGACAGCGACTCCGGCGCCAGGATCACGGTATTGAGCAGTTGCGGCGTGAGCGAAACGTCCCAGCGTTCCTTCGGCGCGGTCACCACTTCGGTGTGGTCGCCACGGAAGAAGGTGGTGCGCACGTCGCTGAGCATCCAGTGGTCGTCCTGGTACTGTGCACGGCGGGCAAAGCTCGAGGTGACGATCTTGCGCTCGCTGTCGAAGCGGTAACGGGTCACACCCAGCAGCAGGCCGTTGGGCTGCACGGCGTTGATGTGCACGTATTCCTCGCCCTGGCGGTGCCACATGCCGCGCTTGGAGCTTTGCGCATCACCACCACCCTGGGCCAGGGAACGGTCGGCCTGGGCCTTGTTCTCGGTCACCGGCGCCACGTACTCGCCGATCAGCAGGCCGACCAGCATCAGTACCAGCATCGGCTTCATCACCGCCCAGACGATGCGCCCGATGGAAACCCCGGCAGCACGCATGATGGTCAGTTCGCTGCTGCTGGCCAGGCTGCCCAGGCCGATCAGGCAGCCGATCAAGGCGGCCATCGGCAGCATTTCGTACAGGCGCCGCGGTGCGGTCAGCAGGACGAAGTTGCCCGCCTCCATCACCGTGTAAGTGTCACTCAGGTCGCTCATCTCGTCGATGAAGGCAAACAGCGAAGCCAGGCCGAGGATGATCCCCAGCACGGCGAGGATGGCCAGCAGCACGCTCTGGCCGATGTAGCGGTCGAGCTTACCCATGGGCCACCTCCGCACGACGGGCGGCGCGTTTGAGACGCAGCGGCTCCCAGTACATCAGGCCCAGGCCGATCAGCAGGAACAGGCCGTGGACCCACCACATGCCCAGGGCGATCGGCAGTTTGCCCTTCTCGAGGGCGCCGCGTACGGAAATCAGCATTGTCAGGTAGGCCATGTACAGAAGAATTGCCGGCAGCAGCTTGAGGAAGCGGCCCTGGCGCGGGTTGACCCGGGACAGCGGCACCGCCAGCATGGTGACGATGAACACCAGGATCGGCAGCGACAGCCGCCATTGCAGCTCGGCGCGCTCACGCAGGCCTTTCTTGCCGATCAGCTCGGAAGTGGGGATGGCTTCGCGATCGGTCACTTCCTCGGCGACTTCCGGCTTGGGCAGCAGCACGCCGTAGGTGTCGTACTTGATTGCACGGTAATCGGCCTGGCCCGGGTTGCCGTCGTAACGGTAACCGTTTTCCAGCACCAGGTAGCGGTTGCCGTCGGCCTGGATTTCCTGGTGGCCTTTTTCGGCCACCAGCACCGACGGGGCGCGGTCCTTGGTCTTGTCCTGGTTGAAGCGCTTCTCGGAAATGAACACCCCGGCCAGGTTGATGCGGTCGTCCGACAGCTCTTCGGTGTAGGTCACCCGCGAGCCGTCGCGCAGGGTCTGGAAGCGGCCCGGCACCAGGGTGTCGAACTCGGTCAGGGCATCCTGCTGGGCGATGATCTGCTGCACCTGGGCCACGCCCAGCGGTGCCAGGCTCAAGCTCAGCCACGCTACCAGCAGGGCGACCAGGGCGGCCGGCGCCATGGTCAGGCCCAGCAGGCGCTGCTGGCTCATGCCGGTGGCCGACAGCACGGTCATCTCGCTTTCCAGGTACAGGCGCCCGTACGCCAGGAGAATGCCGAGGAACAGCCCCAGAGGCAGGATCAGCTGCAGGAAGCCCGGCAGGCGGAAGCCCATGATCAGGAACAGCACGCTCGGGTCGAGCACACCCTGGGCAGCCTGGGCCAGGTACTTGATGAAGCGCCCACTCATGATGATCACCAGCAGCACGGCGCTGACGGCGCTCAAGGTCACCAGGACCTCGCGGGACAGATAACGAAAGACGATCAAACCAGACACTCCTGGGTTGTCAGGGCGGACTGCCAATCAATGGCGCCAGACAATGACTTAGTACAGCCAAGACCAATGCCGGTTCGCCAAAGGCGAACCTCCATGTAAAGTGCGCGCATTATCCTGTGATTGACCGCCCCTGTCACTTCGCCGCGCATGAAGGCGCACAACGGGGTTGTCAGCACGCTTGCCGCAGGCTCAAACTGGCAGCTTTTCCGCTGGCGCGCGACGACGCGGCCAGGCCCGTCCAGAGCGCTGGAACACACAGCGCCGACTGTATCGATCATTCGGGGATCCTGACATGGAACTGGTTGTAAAAAGCGTAGCTGCTGCATCCGTAAAAACCGCCACCCTGGTCCTCCCGGTAGGTGAAAACCGCAAGCTCGGCGCCGTGGCCAAGGCCGTCGACCAGGCCAGCGAGGGCGCCATCAGTGCCGTGCTCAAGCGTGGCGACCTGGCCGGCAAGCCGGGCCAGACCCTGCTCCTGCAGAACCTCGCGGGCCTGAAGGCCGAGCGCGTACTGCTGGTGGGCAGCGGCAAGGACGAAGCCCTGGGCGACCGCGCCTGGCGCAAACTGGTCGCCAGCGTCGCTGGCGTGCTCAAGGGCCTGAACGGCGCTGACGCAGTGCTGGCCCTGGACGACATCGCGGTCAGCAACCGCGATGCCCACTATGGCAAGTACCGCCTGCTGGCCGAAACCCTGCTCGACGGCGAATACGTGTTCGATCGCTTCAAGAGCCAGAAGGCCGAGCCGCGCGCCCTGAAGAAGGTCACCCTGCTGGCCGACAAGGCCGGCCAGGCCGAGGTCGAGCGTGCCGTCAAGCATGCCAGCGCCATCGCCACCGGCATGGCTTTCACCCGCGACCTGGGCAACCTGCCGCCCAACCTGTGCCACCCAAGCTTCCTGGCCGAACAGGCCAAGGACCTGGGCAAGGCGCATAAGGCGCTGAAAGTCGAAGTGCTGGACGAGAAGAAGATCAAGGACCTGGGCATGGGCGCGTTCTACGCCGTCGGCCAGGGCAGCGACCAGCCACCACGCCTGATCGTGCTCAACTACCAGGGCGGCAAGAAGGCGGACAAGCCGTTCGTGCTGGTGGGCAAGGGCATTACCTTCGACACCGGCGGCATCAGCCTCAAGCCTGGTGCCGGCATGGACGAAATGAAGTACGACATGTGCGGTGCCGCCAGCGTCCTCGGCACCCTGCGTGCGGTGCTCGAGTTGCAGCTGCCGGTCAACCTGGTGTGCCTGCTGGCCTGCGCCGAGAACATGCCGAGCGGCGGCGCCACCCGCCCGGGTGACATCGTCACCACCATGAGCGGGCAGACCGTGGAAATCCTCAACACCGACGCCGAAGGCCGCCTGGTGCTGTGCGACACCCTGACCTACGCCGAGCGCTTCAAGCCGCAGGCAGTCATCGACATCGCCACCCTGACAGGTGCCTGCATCGTCGCCCTGGGCAGCCACACCACCGGCCTGATGGGCAACAACGACGACCTGGTCGGCCAGTTGCTCGACGCCGGCAAGCGCGCCGACGACCGTGCCTGGCAGCTGCCGCTGTTCGATGAGTACCAGGAGCAACTGGACAGCCCGTTCGCCGACATGGGCAACATCGGCGGGCCGAAGGCCGGCACCATCACCGCCGGCTGCTTCCTGTCGCGCTTTGCCAAGGCCTACGACTGGGCGCACATGGACATCGCCGGCACCGCCTGGGTCAGCGGTGGCAAGGACAAGGGCGCCACTGGCCGCCCTGTGCCCCTGCTGACCCAGTACCTGCTGGACCGCGCTGGCGCCTGACGCCATGAAGCCGGTGGCGCCCCGCGCGCCACCGGCCGGCGATACCACCATGAGCAAAGTCGATTTCTACATCCTGCCCACCGACTCGCTGTCGGCGCGGCTCGATTTCGCCTGCAAGCTGTGCGAAAAGGCCTGGCGCCTTGGCCACCGGGTCTACCTGCATTGCCAGGACGCCGAGCAGCGCAGCGAGCTGGACCAACGCCTGTGGCGCTTCAAGGGCGAGGCCTTCGTGCCCCACGACCTCGCGGAAGTGCATGCCGATGCCAGTGTGGCATTGGGCCTGGCCGCTGACAGTGCAGGCGAGCACCACGACCTGTTGATCAACCTGGGCGCCGGCGTACCGGCCTTCGTCGGCCAGTTCGAGCGGGTGGCCGAAATAGTCGTTGAAGAGCCTGGCATCCGCCAATCGGCCCGTGAACGATTCCGTTTCTACCGTGAACAGGGCTATGCTCTGCAAGACCACCGCTTACAGCGACTTTGACGACGATGGACAAGCCCTCCCCCCTGCCCGATTCCGCCCATCTGCTCGATGACCTCGAGTCGATACGCCAGTTGCTTGGCGACGCCGACCTGCAACCGCCGCTGCTGACCGAGACGGTGGAGCAGATCCCGTTGCTGCTGGAAGAAGCGCCCGGCAATCATGTGCCTGCGGCCGAACCGGTAGCTGCCGAACCCGAAGATGACCCGCAGACCCGTCGCCAGGACACCCTGCTGCACCTGGAAAGCGAACTGCGTGCGGCGGCGCAGATGATCATGCAGGACGTGATCAACGACTTCACCCCGCACATCGAGAACGAGATCAAGCGCCGGCTGGATGCGCGGATCGAGCGGTTGATCAAGCGTTCCGAGTAAAACCGAAATTCGGCGGTGCCTTCTTCGCGGGTAAACCCGCTCCCACAGGACCGGCGCAAGTCTCAAAGCTTGCGCAGCTCCTGTGGGAGCGGGTTTACCCGCGAATAGGCCGTCCCTGCCTGCCAGATAGCAGCAGCTTGTCGCCTGCGGCCCCCAGCTTGGTTATACTTCCCGGCTTTCCCGAATAAATGCACAGGGTCCCGCCGCGCATGGATAAGACCTACCAGCCGCACGCCATCGAAACTTCCTGGTACAACACCTGGGAGTCCGAGAACTATTTCGCCCCACAAGGTGCAGGCGAGTCCTACACCATCATGATCCCGCCGCCGAACGTGACCGGCAGCCTGCACATGGGCCACGGGTTCAACAACGCGATCATGGACGCCCTGATCCGTTTCCGCCGCATGCAAGGCCGCGACACCCTGTGGCAGCCAGGCACCGACCACGCCGGTATCGCCACCCAGATGCTGGTCGAGCGCCAGCTCGAGGCCAAGGGCCAGAACCGGCATGACCTGGGCCGCGAAAAGTTCCTGGAAAAGGTCTGGGAATGGAAGGACCAGTCCGGTGGCAACATCAGTCGTCAGATCCGCCGCCTGGGCTCGTCGGTCGACTGGAGCCGCGAGCGCTTCACCATGGACGACGGCCTGTCCGAAGCGGTCAAGGAAGCCTTCGTGCGCCTGCATGAAGACGGCCTGATCTACCGCGGCAAGCGCCTGGTCAACTGGGACACCAAGCTGCACACGGCCATCTCCGACCTCGAAGTGGAAAACCACGACGAGAAGGGCCACCTGTGGAACCTGCGCTACCCACTGGCCGACGGCGCCAAGACCGCCGAAGGCAAGGACTACCTGGTAGTCGCCACCACCCGTCCGGAAACCCTGCTGGGTGACGCCGCCGTGGCGGTCAACCCGAACGACGAGCGCTACCAGGCACTGATCGGCAAGTTCGTCGAACTGCCGCTGGTCGGCCGCCGCATCCCGATCATCGCCGACGACTACTGCGACCCCGAGTTCGGTACCGGCTGCGTGAAGATCACCCCGGCCCACGACTTCAACGACTACGAAGTCGGCAAGCGCCACAACCTGCCGCTGCTGAACATCTTCGACAAGAACGCCTTCGTGCTGGCCAGCGCGCAGGCCTTCAACCTCGACGGCAGCGTCAACGAGCAGGTGGACACCCGCCTGCCGGCCCAATACGCCAACCTCGACCGCTTCGTCGCGCGCAAGCAGATCGTCGCCGACCTGGATGCCCAGGGCTTGCTGGTCAGCATCGATGACCACGCGCTGAAAGTGCCGAAAGGCGACCGTTCGGGCACCGTCATCGAGCCGTGGCTGACCGACCAGTGGTACGTTTCCACCAAGCCGCTGGCAGAACCTGCCATCGCCGCCGTGGAAGATGGCCGCATCCAGTTCGTGCCCAAGCAGTACGAGAACATGTACTTCTCCTGGATGCGTGACATCCAGGACTGGTGCATCAGCCGCCAGCTGTGGTGGGGCCACCGCATCCCGGCATGGTACGACGAGGCCGGCCAGGTCTATGTCGGCCGCAACGAGGAAGAAGTGCGCGCCAAGCACAACCTGGGCGCAGACGTGGTCCTGCGCCAGGACGACGACGTACTCGACACCTGGTTCAGTTCGGGACTGTGGACCTTCTCCACCCTGGGCTGGCCGGAACAGACCGAGTTCCTCAAGAAGTTCCACTCCACCGACGTGCTGGTGACCGGCTTCGACATCATCTTCTTCTGGGTTGCGCGCATGATCATGCTGACCATGCACCTGATCAAGAACGAGGATGGCACCCCGCAGGTACCGTTCAAGACCGTGTACGTGCACGGCCTGGTACGTGACGGCCAGGGCCAGAAGATGTCCAAGTCCAAGGGCAACGTGCTGGACCCGCTGGACATCGTCGACGGCATCACCCTCGACGCCCTGCTGGAAAAACGCACCAGCGGCATGATGCAGCCCAAGCTTGCCGAAAAGATCGCCAAGCAGACCAAGGCCGAGTTCCCCGAAGGTATCGCCAGCTACGGCACCGACGCCCTGCGCTTCACCTTCTGCTCGCTGGCCTCCACCGGCCGCGACATCAAGTTCGACATGGGCCGCGTCGAAGGCTACCGCAACTTCTGCAACAAGATCTGGAACGCCGCCCGATACGTGCTGGACAAGGGCGAGGACTGCGGCCAGAACGGCGAAGCCTACGAGCTGTCGCTGGCCGACCGCTGGATCATCTCGCAGCTGCAGCGTACCGAAGCCGAAGTGACCCGCCAGCTGGAGCAGTTCCGCTTCGACCTGGCCAGCCAGGCGCTGTACGAGTTCATCTGGAACCAGTACTGCGACTGGTACCTGGAGCTGTCCAAGCCAGTGCTGTGGGACGAGAACGCCCCAGTCGAGCGCGCCCGTGGCACCCGCCGCACCCTGGTGCGCGTGCTGGAAGTGGCGCTGCGCCTGGCGCACCCGTTCATGCCGTTCATCACCGAAGAAATCTGGCAGCGCATCGCGCCGCTGGCCGGCATCGAAGGCAAGACCATCATGCTGCAGCCATGGCCGGTGGCCAATGAAAGCCGCATCGATGCTGCCGCCGAAGGCGACATCGAGTGGCTCAAGGAGCTGATGGTCGGCCTGCGCAACATCCGCGCCGAAATGAACATCGGCCCGGGCAAGCCGCTGCCGCTGTTCCTGAAGAACGCCAACGCCGACGACCAGCGTCGCCTGCAGGAAAACGAAGCCCTGCTGAAGAAGCTGGCCAAGGTCGAATCGTTCACCGTACTGGGCGATGCCGACGAAGCGCCGCTGTCGGCCACCGCCCTGGTCGGTGACCTGCAAGTGCTGGTGCCAATGGCCGGCCTGATCGACAAGGATGCCGAGCTGGCGCGCCTGAACAAGGAAATCCAGCGCCTGCAGGGTGAAGTGGCTCGCGTGGGTGGCAAGCTTTCCAACGCCGCCTTCGTCGACAAGGCACCACCTGCCGTGATCGAGAAGGAACGCGCCAAGCTGGCCGAGTCCGAACAGGCCCTGGCCAACTTCACCGAGCAGCATGCGCGGATTGCAGCGCTTTAATCACTAGAGAAAAAGCTGGGGCCGCTTTGCGGCCCTTTCGCGACACAAGGCCGCTCCTACAGGGACGGCGCCGGTCTGAAGGGCGCCGCTATTCTGTAGGAGCGGCCTTGTGTCGCGAAAGGGCTGCAAAGCAGCCCCAGGCTCTATCAGCCACCGCTCGTATAGGGCTGGACACTGCCATGACCCCGAACAAACCCACCCTGCACCCGCGCAACCGCCACCAGGGCCGCTACGACTTCCCCAGCCTGATCAAGGCCCACCCTGACCTGGCGCGCTTCACCATCACCAACCCACACGGCAAACCCAGCATCGACTTCGCCAACCCCGAGGCCGTGCGGGTGTTCAACCGTGCCCTGCTGAAGGCCCAGTACGGCATCCAGCACTGGGATATCCCCGCCGACTACCTGTGCCCGCCGATTCCCGGCCGCGCCGACTACATCCACGTGGCCGCCGACCTGCTGGCCGACGACAATGCCGGCGAGATCCCAAAGGGCGCCCAGGTGCGTGCGCTGGACATCGGCGTGGGGGCCAACTGCATCTACCCGCTGCTGGGCCACAGCGACTACCGCTGGCGCTTCCTCGGCTCGGACATCGACCCCGTGGCCCTGGCTTCGGCCAAGGCCATCGTCCAGGCCAACGGCCTGGGCAAGGCCATCACCCTGCGCCAGCAGGCCAACCGTGCGCACATCCTCAACGGCCTGCTGCAGGAGGGCGAACGCTTCGATCTCACCCTGTGCAACCCGCCCTTCCATGCCTCACGCGACGAAGCCACCCGTGGCAGCCAGCGCAAGTGGAAGAACCTCGGCAAGCAGGACCCCAAGCGCAAGCTGCCGGTGCTCAACTTCGGCGGCCAGAACAACGAACTGTGGTGCGAAGGCGGCGAGATCCGCTTTGTCAGCCAACTGGTCAGCGAAAGCGTGCAGTACGCCGAGCGGGTACTGTGGTTCACCAGCCTGGTGTCCAAGGCCAGCAACCTGCCGGGGATCGAGGCTGCGCTCAGGAAAGCGGGCGCCAAGGCCGTGCGCATCAGTGAAATGGGCCAAGGGCAGAAGCAGAGCCGCATGGTCGCCTGGAGCTTCCACGACGACGCCGCGCGCCAGGCCTGGCACGCCGGGCGTAAAACCCAGGCATGAAAAAACCGCGCCCGGGCAAGCCGGGCGCGGTTTCGTCAAAGCTTCAACAATTACTTGTTGATGGCGTCGGTCAGCACTTTGGCTGGAACGAACTTGACGACTTTCTTGGCAGCGATTTCGATGGCAGCGCCAGTCGAAGGGTTGCGGCCGGTACGGGCAGGACGCTCAGCGACTTTCAGCTTGCCGATGCCTGGCAGAGTGATTTCAGCGCCGTTTTCCAGCTGGTCGGCAACGATCTGGCCCAGTTGCTCCAGAGCGTTCTTGGCGGTGGCTTTTGGCGCGGCGATCGATTCGGCGATGTCGGCAATCAGTTGGTCTTTGGTCAATGCCATGGTGGTGTTCCTTCCCTATCAAATTCGATGGTTATGCAGCGGACTACGACGTTATCGGGCCAGCCCCTGAAAGTGGAGGGCCGCGCCAATCGCGTATGTAGATACGCAAATCGACGTTTGGTTCGACACGACGACAGCACGCTGCCAGCAATGCGCCACACAAGGGGCGCAAGACCGCGCAAAGCTACCACAGGAACGGATAAATATCCGCTGCGCGCTTCGATTTAATGCAGGTTTTTCGGGGGTTTTAGCCTAAAACGCACAAATTTGAACAAAAAACGAACAACCGGCATTTCCGCCAACATCCGGCCACTGCACCACCTTGTGTCTAGGGTAAACTGGACGACTTTTGCAGCTCGCCGAGAATTTCATGCCAATCCGTCATTGCATCGTTCACCTGATCGACAAAAAGCCCGATGGCAGCCCCGCCGTGCTGCATGCCCGCGATTGCGAACTGGCCGCCTCCGACGCCATCGAAAACCTGCTGGCCGACCTCAATGACAGCTACAACGCCAAGCAAGGCAAGGCCTGGGGCTTTTTCCACGGTGAGTCCGGCGCCTACCCGCTGAGCGGCTGGCTAAAGCAGTACCTGGACGAAGAAAAGGACTTTACCGCCTTCAGCCGCGTGGCCGTGGAGCACCTGCAGAAGCTGATGGAAGAGTCCAACCTGTCCACCGGCGGCCACATCCTGTTTGCCCACTACCAGCAAGGCATGACCGAATACCTGGCGATCGCCCTGCTGCACCACAGCGAAGGCGTGGCGGTGAACGCCGAGCTCGACGTCATGCCTTCGCGCCACCTCGACCTTGGCCAGCTGCACCTGGCGGCGCGCATCAACCTGTCGGAGTGGAAGAACAACCAGAACTCCAAACAGTACATTTCGTTCATCAAGGGCAAGAACGGCAAGAAGGTCTCGGACTACTTCCGCGACTTCATTGGCTGCCAGGAGGGCGTCGACGGCCCGGGCGAAACCCGCACCCTGCTCAAGGCCTTCAGTGACTTCGTCGAGAGCGAAGACCTGCCGGAAGAGTCTGCCCGCGAAAAAACCCAGACCCTGGTCGAGTACGCCACAACCCAGACCAAACTGGGCGAGCCGGTCACGCTGGAAGAGCTGTCCAGCCTGATCGACGAGGACCGGCCCAAGGCGTTCTACGACCACATCCGCAACAAGGACTACGGCCTGTCGCCGGAAATCCCCGCAGACAAGCGCACCCTCAACCAGTTCCGCCGTTTCACCGGGCGTGCCGAGGGGTTGTCGATCAGCTTCGAAGCGCACCTGCTGGGGGACAAGGTCGAGTATGACGAGGAGGCAGGGACCTTGATCATCAAAGGCCTTCCGACCACCTTGGTGGATCAGTTGAAGCGGCGCAAGGACTGATGGCCCCGGGGCCCTGTGGGAGCGGGTTCACCCGCGAACACCGGCGAAGCCGGTGCCATGCACCGCGTCGAATTCTTCGCGGGTAAACCCGCTCCCACAAGGGCCCCGCAATCTTATGCCGAACCGACCAGATACGAGGCCACCAACGCCTCCTTCGCCGACTTGCGCAGCCGCTTCACCAGCCGCTCCTGGCGTAACGCCTCGCCCTTGTCCGGCCATTGCTCCACATACACCAGCGCCTGGGCCGGGCTGGTCTTGAAGTAACGCGCGCCCTGCCCTTTCTGGTGCGCCAGAAAGCGCCGCTGCGGGTCATCGCTGATACCGCAATACAGCGATCCATTGGCAGCCCTTACCAAGTAGACATACCAGGGTTTTACTGCCTGATCCGGCACTTTTTCACTCACGACGCCTGCTCTTTCCATCATTAATTTGGTGAGCCCACCCCAGAAGGGCTTCATCATGCTCACTTCAGTATCCCGCACCTTGCTTGCCGCTGCCCTATTGGCCGGCGTATCCACCGCCCAGGCCTCCATCGGCGCCCGGACCGCCGAACAGTTGCAGAAAAACTACGACTCCACGCCCGCGCATTGCCCGGGCAACGCGGTACCTGCCCACGCCTGTTCGGGCGTCTTGCTAAGGTCGACCAAACCTTCACCGCGTTATCATTCCTGGCATCATAGCCAGAACAGCAAGGACAAAGGCGGCGTATCGTTTTCATACCTGCGCAGCGACATTCCCACCACGCAGCTGGCTGCCGACGGCCGTAGCGGTTTTACCCTGTACCCGATGCTGCAACGCCCAAAAGATAGCTTGCGCTATGAAATGCTATGCGCCTGGCCCACTGACGGCGACACCTGGGAGCGTGACAACCGAGGTTGCGGCGACAATCGGCAGACGGCCCCAACCGAAGCGGCTTGCCATGAACAGGGAATACTCACTGCCGAGCAATGGATGGCGCGGTTCCGGCAAAGCGGCGACTACAAGGCCCAATGCGCATTCGATATCCGCCGGGCGCGGGTTCCCGAGCGAGCTGAAGCCTTCTACCAGAGCATACGCGCCAAACAGTTGTTTGCGCCTGAACTACCGTTCCCGTGGAACGAGGTGGTGATCGGTGCGTGGGACGAAAAGCAATCCAGCAAGCTGCCAATCCAGTCGTTCTTCCATATCGAAGGCGCTTACGGCGCATTGCAACAAGCTCAGGCCGATCAGCAGGATTGGCACAGGACCAACGGCACATTCATACCTGTCATTCGTATTCGTCTACCGAACGACCTCAATGAACGCGCCGCCTTCAGCTACCACGAGAGTGATCAGGCGGTAGCGCTGCCTTGAGCATGCTGGTATGCCCGCAGGCCTTTGAACGCCTGCTGGCGTACCTTGTTCTGCACCAGCGGCGACCAGCCCAGCAGCATGCCAGGCACACCCAGCGCCTGCCGCGACCAGCGCCACAAGTCGAAGTGGTCATCGTGCTGGCAGATCAGCCCGTCACGAATCAGGAAACGCGCCTGGATATCGTTGACCACGATGCGGCCGGTCTGGCTGAACAGGTAGGTGGCCACCCAATGTGCGGCGCCTGTGCGTTCATCGGCGCGGACGTTGTCGAAGGTCAGGGTGAAGTCCTTGGCCCGGCTGGTGAGCATTCGCCACATGTCGCCTGCATCCTTGCCACGCAAGGTGCCGAAGACCGGGTCGCTGAAGACGATATCGTCGCTGTAGCAGGCGACCATGGCCTCGGCGTCCAAGCGCTGGAAGGCCTGGTAGAAGCGGGTGATCAGGTCGCGGTTGGCGTCGCTCATGGGGCTGGTCCGTCCTGGGGGGATGAAAGCAGCACGATAATCTGCCCCGGTTGCTTATGCCAGTACCGGCCCTTTCGCGGGTAAACCCGCTCCCACAGGTACAACATGACTTCAAGATGTGTGCGATCCCTGTGGGAGCGGGTTTACCCGCGAAGAGGCCGGCACTGCCAACATACCCCTTCAGACTTTCTCGCTGCTCACCTGCACATGCAAAGCCCGCCCGGCGCCCAGGCCGAACACGATGGCCCCCACCCCCAGCACGGCAAAGATCCACCCCACTGCCGCCCAGCCCCCGGTCAGGTCATGCACCAGCCCCACCGCAAACGGCCCCATCGACGCCAGGGTATAACCCACCCCCTGCGCCATGCTCGACAGGTTCGCCGCCACATGGGCATCCTTCGAGCGCAGCACGATCAAGGTCAGCGCCAGGGCAAAGGTACCGCCCTGCCCCAGGCCCAGCACAACCGCCCAGCCCCACAGCCCGGAAAGCGGCGCATACAGGCAACCGAACAGGCCGGCCAGGGTAATCAGCATGACCAGCACGATCGCCAGGCGCTGGTCCTTGCCGCGAGTGGCCAGCCAGGGCGCACTGAGCGAACTGACCAACTGCACGATCACCGACCCCGACAGCACCAGCCCCGCCTCGGTCGGGCTCAGGCCGCGACCGATCAGGATCGATGGCAACCAGCCAAAGACGATGTAGGCCAGTGACGACTGCAGGCCCATGTACAGGGTCACCTGCCAGGCCAGCGGATCACGCCACAGCCCACGCACGCGATAGGCGACCTTGTGCAGGCCATGACCTTGGCGGGCCTGCGGCAGCCATACCAGCATGGCCAGCAGGGCCGGCAACATCCAGAAGCCAAGCCCCAGCGCCCAGCCGTCGAAATGCTGGGCCAGGGGCACCGTGGCGCCAGCCGCCATGGCGGCGCCCAGGCACAACGCCATGGTGTACACGCCGGTCAGCGTGCCAGCGTGCTGCGGGAAATCGCGCTTGACGATGCCCGGCAACAGCACGCCAATGATGCCGATGCTGGCCCCCGCCATGAGGCTGCCGAGGAACACCCCGGTGGCCCCCAGGCTACTGCGCACGACAATGCCAAGCGCCAGGGTAGCGAGAATGCCGAGGATCACCCGCTCGCTGCCAAAGCGCCGCGCCAGCACCGGCGCCAAAGGGGCGAACAGGCCCAGGCACAGCACTGGCAAGGTAGTCAGCAAACCGGCCTGCGAGGCGTTCAGCCCCAGGCCTTCGGACACCTGGCCCAGCACTGGCGCCATGCTCGACAATGCCGGTCGCAGGTTCAAAGCCACCAGCACCAGGCCGAGCAACAACAGCCAAGGCCGCTGTACCTGTACCGGCTGCTGTTGGACCTGTTCGTCGTCAGCCTCGGCGTCGATCAGCAACTCTTCGAGGTCCCGCTCGCTCGGTGGGGTGTTACGGGTGATGGAATCAGCCATGGCCTTCTCGGAGTCAGGATTCGATAAGGGTACGGCTCAGGCGCTTGGCCTGCTCCGCATCGCGTTGCTCGATGGCGGCAAGGATCTGCCCATGCAGGTCGAACGTGGCCTGGCAGCGCGGCACGGTCGCCATGTTGTGCTGCAGCGCGGCAGCCACCACCCCGGAAAAGTACCGGTACAGCTCACTCAAGGCCGGGTTGTGGGCGGCATCGACCAGCCGCTGGTGAAACACCAGGTCGCAGGCCACATAAGCATCGATATCACCGTGAAAATGCCCGGCACTGCTGGCCAGGGCATCACGCAGCGCCTGCAGGTCGGCGTCGGTTCGGCGCAGTGCGGCCAGGCCGATGGCCTCGGCTTCGAGGATGTGCCGGGTTTCACGGGCCTGCTCGGGCGTGCAGCGTGACATCGCCTGCACCGCCTGCAGCGGGTCCTGGGCCGTGCGCAGGTAGCTGCCGTCGCCCTGGCGGATCTCCACCAGGCCACTGAATGCCAGCACACGCATGGCCTCGCGTACGGTGTTGCGGCTTATGCCCAACTGCAGGGCCAGTTCCGGCTCGGTCGGCAAACGCTGGCCAACCTGCCAGTCGCCCAGCACGATGCGCTCGCGCATGCGCTCGACGGCCAGTTCGACCAGGGACCGCCTGGTCAATTCGGTACTCATGCAACTCAACCAATCATCCGATGAATTGGCGCAGCATACCGGTGGGCAAAGTGTTTGTCATTGGAGAGAGCTGCGATTAGAAACCTGGCGCGATTTTTTGTGGGAGCGGCCTTGTGTCGTGAAAGGGCCGCAAAGCGGCCCCTGGATTTCAGCGCAGATGCAAAAACTGCTGGGGCCGCTTTGCGGCCCTATCGCGACACAAGGCCGCTCCTACAAGGACCGCGCAGGGCAGTGGATGACGTCAGGTCAACGCATCGAGCAGCGCCTGGTTCATCTCTGGCGTACCGATGGTGATGCGCAGGAACTGGGCAATGCGCGGCTGCTTGAAGTGGCGCACGATCACGCCCTGCTCGCGCAGGCGTGCAGCCAGCTCACCGGCATCTTGTTGCGGATGGCGAGCGAAGATGAAGTTGGCCGCCGACGGCAGCACTTCGAAGCCCTTGGCCTGCAGCTGCCCGACCAACACCTCGCGGCTGTCGATCACCTTGCGGCAGGTTTCCTCGAAGTACTCGCGGTCCTCGAATGCCACCGCCGCGCCGACGATCGCGGCACGGTCCAGCGGGTAGGAGTTGAAGCTGTTCTTGATTCGCTCCAGCGCTTCGATCAGGTCCGGGTGCCCCACCGCCAGGCCAACCCGCAGCCCGGCCAGCGAACGCGACTTCGACAGGGTCTGGGTGACCAGCAGGTTGTCGTAGCGGTCCACCAGGCTGATCGCCGTTTCGCCACCGAAGTCGATGTAGGCTTCATCGACCACCACCACCGAATCACGGTTGGCCTGCAGCAACTGCTCCACCGCTTGCAGCGGCATCAGGCAACCGGTCGGCGCGTTGGGGTTGGGGAAGATGATGCCGGCATTGGGCTTGTTGTAGTCCTCGATGCGGATCTGGAACTGCTCGTCCAGCGCCACCTGCTCGAAGGCGATACCGTACAGGCCGCAGTAGACCGGGTAGAAGCTGTAGCTGATGTCAGGGAACAGCAGCGGTGCGTCGTGCTGGAACAGGCCGTGGAAGATGTGCGCCAGCACCTCGTCCGAGCCGTTGCCGACGAACACTTGTGCCGGCGTCACGCCGTAGTACTCGGCCACCGCCTGCTTCAGCCGGTCACCGTTCGGGTCCGGGTACAGGCGCAGGTTGTCGTTCAGCTCGCCGCGCATGGCCTCCAGCGCCTTGGGCGACGGGCCGTAGGGGTTTTCGTTGGTGTTCAGCTTGACCAGGCGGGCCAGCTTGGGCTGCTCGCCCGGCACGTAAGGCACCAGATCCTTGACGAAGGGGCTCCAGAATCGACTCATGCTCAGTTCCCCTTCTCTTGGGTCAGGATGCGGTATTCGGCGCTGCGGGCGTGGGCGGTCAGCGACTCGCCACGGGCCAGGACCGAGGCGGTGTGGCCCAGCTCGGACGCGCCCTGCTCGGAGCAGAAAATGATCGACGAGCGCTTCTGGAAGTCATACACCCCCAGCGGCGACGAGAAACGCGCGGTGCCGGAGGTCGGCAGTACGTGGTTGGGCCCTGCGCAGTAGTCGCCCAGCGCTTCGCTGGTGTGGCGACCCATGAAGATCGCGCCAGCGTGGCGGATGTGCGGCAGCCAGGCCTGCGGGTCGGCCACCGACAGTTCCAGGTGCTCGGGTGCGATGCGGTTGGCCACTTCCATGGCCTGCTGCATGTCACGCACCTGAATCAGCGCACCACGGCCATTGATCGACTTCTCGATGATCTCGGCACGTTCCATGGTCGGCAGCAGCTTGTCGATGCTGGCGGCAACGCGGTCGAGGAAGGCGGCGTCCGGGCTGACCAGGATGGCCTGGGCATCTTCGTCGTGCTCGGCCTGGGAGAACAGGTCCATGGCGATCCAGTCCGGGTCGGTCTGGCCGTCGCATACCACGAGGATTTCCGACGGGCCGGCGATCATGTCGATACCCACCTGGCCAAACACGTGGCGCTTGGCGGTGGCGACGTAGATGTTGCCCGGGCCGACGATCTTGTCCACCTGCGGCACGCTTTCGGTACCGTAGGCCAGGGCAGCGACAGCCTGGGCGCCACCGACGGTGAACACACGGTCGACACCGGCGATGCAGGCAGCCGCCAGCACCAGCTCGTTGACCTCGCCACGCGGGATCGGCACCACCATCACCACTTCGGCCACACCGGCGACCTTGGCCGGGATGGCGTTCATCAGCACCGACGACGGGTACGACGCCTTGCCACCCGGCACATACAGGCCGGCGCGGTCCAGCGGGGTGACCTTCTGGCCAAGCACGGTGCCGTCGGCCTCGGTGTACTGCCAGGAATCCTGCTTCTGCCGCTCGTGGTACATGCGCACACGGTTGGCAGCCTTTTCCAGGGCTTCGCGCTGGACCGGGGTAATGCGGGTCAGGGCCAGTTCCAGGCGCTCGCGATCGAGGATCAGGTCATCGATGGACTTGGCATCGACACCATCGAAACGCTGGGTGAATTCCACCAATGCCGCATCGCCACGCTCGCGCACGGCCTTGATGATGTCGAGCACGCGCTGGTTGACCGCGTCATCGGACACACTTTCCCAGCTCAGCAGATGATCCAGATGTCGGGCGAAATCCGGATCAGCAGCGTTGAGACGGGCAATTGCAGTGGACACGGTCATGGCGAGGGCCTCGATTATTGGCGAATGCTCAGGCGCCCTAGGCTACCAGTCCATCCGCGCGGGCACCCGAGAAAAATGGCTATGACGCGGATAGACGGGCGCGGCAGCGAAGGCCGCGCGCAGTCGGTAGAGAGTCAGCCGCGGTGTCGCGATTCGACCGCACCGCGCAGCGTGTCGATCAGGCTCTGGATACGGGCGTGCTGCATTTTCATGGAGGCCTTGTTGACCACCAGGCGCGAGCTGATCGTGGCGATCAGTTCCTGGGGCTCCAGGCCGTTGGCACGCAGGGTGTTGCCGGTGTCGACCACGTCGATGATCTTGTCGGCCAGGTTGATCAGCGGAGCCAGTTCCATCGAGCCGTACAGCTTGATGATGTCGACCTGGCGGCCCTGTTCGGCGTAGTAGCGCTTGGCTACGTTGACGAACTTGGTAGCCACGCGCAGACGGCCCTTGGGCTCGGGTGCGCCGACCACGCCAGCGGTCATCAGCTTGCAACGGGCAATCTGCAGGTCCAGGGGCTCGTAAAGGCCCTGGCCGCCGTACTCCATCAGCACATCCTTGCCGGCCACACCCAGGTCGGCGGCACCATGCTCGACATAGGTCGGCACGTCGGTGGCACGCACGATCAGCAGGCGCACATCGTCCTGCGTGGTGGGGATGATCAGTTTGCGGCTCTTGTCCGGGTTCTCGGTCGGCACGATACCGGCCTCGGCCAGCAACGGCAGGGTATCGTCGAGAATACGGCCTTTGGAAAGCGCGATGGTCAACATTGGAACGTCGGTCCTTAAGCGGCTACTGCCGGCCGGGCGTCGAGCCCGACCGCATTTGATTCATTGTGGGAGCGGGCTTGCCCGCAAAGCAACCACCGCGGTGCATGGCACCGGCTCTGCCGGTATTCGCGGGCAAGCCCGCTCCCACACGGTATGCCGACGGGCTACTAGCCCGGTACGCGACGGATCTTCGCGCCCAGCATCTGCAGTTTTTCTTCGATGCACTCGTAACCACGGTCGATGTGGTAGATGCGATCGATCAGGGTATCGCCTTCGGCTACCAGCGCCGACAGCACCAGGCTGGCGGAAGCACGCAGGTCGGTGGCCATTACCGGGGCCCCCTTCAGCGCCTTGACGCCAGTGACGATGGCAGTGTTGCCTTCGACCTGGATCTGCGCGCCCATGCGGTGCATTTCGTAGACGTGCATGAAGCGGTTTTCGAAGATCGTCTCGATCACTGCACCGGTGCCTTCGGCAATGGCGTTGAGCGAGATGAACTGCGCCTGCATGTCGGTCGGGAACGCCGGGTACGGGGCGGTACGCAGGTTGACGGCTTTCGGCCGTTTGCCGTGCATGTCCAGCTCGATCCAGTCTTCGCCAGTGTTGATGTCGGCACCGGCTTCCTTGAGTTTTTCCAGTACGGCTTCAAGGATGGTCGGATCGGTGTCCTTGACCTTGACACGGCCGCCAGTCACGGCAGCGGCAACCAGGTAGGTACCGGTCTCGATACGGTCCGGCATCACGCGGTAGTTGGCCGAGTGCAGGCGCTCGACGCCATCGATGACGATGGTGTCGGTACCAGCGCCCTGAACCTTGCCGCCCATGGCGTTGATGAAGTTGGCCAGGTCGACCACTTCCGGCTCGCGCGCGGCGTTCTGCAGCACGCTGCGGCCCTTGGCCAGGGCAGCGGCCATCATGATGTTCTCGGTACCGGTCACGCTCACGGTGTCGAAGAAGAAGTGCGCACCGCGCAGGCCACCCTCAGGCGCCTTGGCCTTGATGTAGCCGGCTTCGACTTCGATCTTCGCGCCCATGGCCTCGAGGCCACGGATGTGCAGGTCGACCGGGCGCGAGCCAATGGCGCAACCGCCAGGCAGGGCCACTTCGGCCTCGCCGAAACGGGCGACCATCGGGCCCAGCACCAGGATCGAGGCACGCATGGTCTTGACCAGCTCGTAAGGTGCAACCAGGGTCTTGATGGTGCGAGGGTCGATCTCGACCGCCAGCTTTTCGTCGATCACCGGCTCGATGCCCATGCGGCCGAACAGCTCGATCATGGTGGTGATGTCGTGCAGGTGCGGCAGGTTGCCCACGGTGACCGGGCCGTCGGCCAGCAGGGTCGCCGCCAGAATCGGCAGGGCTGCGTTCTTCGCGCCCGAAATGCGGATCTCGCCATCAAGGCGAGCGCCGCCAGTAATAATCAGTTTGTCCATTGGAATCTCGCCGCCACGTTGGCTCAGGTGCGCTCAGCCCAGGCTGCGCTGCTGAAAAATTTCATGGTTACCGCATGGATGCTGCCATTGGCGATCCACGGATTCAGGTGAGCATAGATCGCCTGCTGGCGTTTGACCGGGCTCAGGCCAGCCAACTCGTCGCTGATCACGTTCAACTGGAAGTTGCAGCCTTCGCCTTCAACTTCGACCCGGGAACCCGGCAATTTCTCTTCAAGGAAGCTTTTAACTTCTACGGCCTGCATGCTCAACCTCAATCGGCGCCCGATGCGCACGGGTCGGCCATCATACAAAAAAGCCCCTCGCCTGCGAAGCCCAACGAGGGCTTCGCTGACCGAGGGGCCATCATCCGTGCCAGGCCATCAGGTTGCCAGCACTTCATCGAGGTCATAAACCTCGGCAATTTCCCGCATGTCGTCGGGCATGCTGCGCACCTGGCAACCCTTGCCGGCGGCCTGGGCATCACGCATGAATGCCAGCAGCAACGACAGGCCGACACTGGTGGAGCGCTGCACTGCCGAGCAATCGAGCACCAACTGCGCCTCGCGGCAGGCCGCGATCAGCGCCTTGCCCTGCTTGCGCAGGGCCGGCCCGCTGCGGTAGTCCAGCACGCCGGCCAGGCGCAGCACGCCCGGCTCGGCCATGCTTACACCGGCCTCACTCATTTGACGGTCTTCTCTGGCGAGTTGTCGGCGGCCTGCTTGGCCTTGGCCACTTCGCCGGCCCAGCCGTCGATGGTCTTGTCCAGGTCGTTGCCATTACGCTGCATGGCGTCGGCGAACTGGTCGCGGAACAGCTTGCCGATGTTGATGCCGTTGACGATCACGTTACGCACCTTCCACTCGCCGCCGATGTTTTCCAGGGTGTACTGCACCGGATACACGGCACCGTTGTTGCCGGTGACCTTCATGCCAACGCTGGCGCGCTTGCCGTCATCAGCCTTGGCCGGGTCGACGGTGATGCCCTGGTTGTTGTACTCGAGCAGGGCATTGCCATAGAACTGCATCAGGCTGCGCTTGAAGTTTTCCTGGAAGCGCTGCATCTGCTCGGGGGTAGCCTTGCGCGAGTACTTGACGGTCATGATGCTTCTGGAAATACCGTCAGCGTCCACCACCGGGCCGAGGATGCGGTTCAGCGCATCGTAGAAGGCGTTGGGGTTGGACTTGTACTGTTCCTTGTTGGCCTTGAGGTCGCCCAGCAGTTCAGTGGTGGTGCCCTGAACCACATCGTGAGGCGTCTGCGCAGCCATGGTCAGCAGGGGGAAGGCCGCCAGCAGGACCAGCAGGCCACGTCGCAGGATGGAAATCATGGAAACTCCTTAATTAGCCGGTTGCGCTTCTTTCGGTTCCTTGCCAACGGAGTTGAGCAGGAACTTGCCAATCAGATCTTCCAGCACCAGCGCAGACTGGGTGTCGTGGATGGTCCCGCCGTCCTTGAGCACCTGGTCCTCACCGCCCACGCTGATGCCGATGTACTTCTCGCCAAGCAACCCGGCGGTCAGGATCGAGGCAGTGGAATCGGTCGGCAGGTTGTCCACCGACTTGTCCAGCTGCAGCGTCACCCGACCGGTGTAGGAATCACGGTCCAGATCGATGGCGGTAACCTTGCCGATGGTCACACCGGCCATGGTCACTTTAGCTCTGACCGTCAAACCGGCGATATTGTCGAAGTAGGCATAAACTTTATAGGTATCGCTGCTCGGGCTGGCCGACAGCCCGCTGACACGCAGGGCGAGCAGCAGCAGCGCCAGGATCCCGGCCAGGAGGAACAGGCCGACACCGATTTCCAGGGTGCGGTTTTGCATCAGAAATCTCCAAACATCAAGGCGGTCAGAATAAAGTCCAGACCCAGCACTGCCAACGAGGCATAGACCACGGTCTTGGTGGTGGCACGGCTGATCCCTTCTGAGGTGGGCTCACAGTCGTACCCCTGGAATACGGCGATCCAGGTCGTGACGAAGGCAAATACCAGGCTCTTGATCAGCCCGTTGAGCACGTCGTCGGTGAACGAAACACTGTTCTGCATGTTGGCCCAGAACGAGCCCTCGTAGACGCCCAGCCAGTCCACCGCCACCCACGAGCCACCCCAGATGCCGACCACGCTGAAGATCAGCGCCAGCAACGGCAACGAGATGAAACCGGCCCACAGGCGCGGCGCGACGATGTACTTGAGCGGGTCGACGCCGATCATTTCAAGGCTCGACAACTGCTCGGTGGACTTCATGTTGCCGATTTCTGCGGTCAGCGCCGAACCGGCACGGCCGGCGAACAGCAATGCCGTCACCACCGGGCCGAGCTCACGCAGCAGGGTCAGGGCAACCATCTGCCCCACTGCCTGCTCCGAGCCGTACTTGGTCAGGATGCTGAAGCCCTGCAGCGCCAGCACCATGCCGATGAACACGCCGGACACGACGATGATCGCCAACGACAGCACGCCCACCGAATACAGCTGCTTGACCAGCAGCTGGAAGCCGCCACCGATGCCGCCACGGCCGATCAGCGCATGGAACAGGAACAGACAGGAGCGCCCCAGCACCGCCAGCACGTCGATGGCCGAGCGCCCCAGCAGGCGGACACGTTCGAGTAAGGATTTTCTGCGCATCAACGCGCTCCCAGCAGGTCGGCGCGGTAGTCAGGCGCAGGGAAATGGAAAGGCACCGGGCCGTCCGGATCGCCCTTCATGAACTGGCGAATGCGCGGGTTGTCCGAGCCCATCAGCTCGTCAGGCGTCCCCTGGCCCAGCACCTGGCCATCACCTACCACATAGATGTAGTCGGCGATGCTGGCGGTTTCCGCCAGGTCATGGGAAACGACGATGCTGGTGATACCCAGGGCGTCGTTGAGCAGGCGGATCAGACGCACCAATACACCCATGGCGATCGGGTCCTGGCCGACGAACGGTTCATCGTACATGAGGATCTGCGGGTCCAGGGCAATCGCCCGGGCCAACGCCACACGGCGTTTCATGCCACCGGACAGCTCGTCGGGCATCAGGTCGATGGCACCGCGCAGCCCCACGGCCTGCAGCTTCATCAGCACGATATCGCGGATCATCTCGTCCGACAGCTGGGTGTGCACGCGCAGCGGGAACGCGACGTTCTCGAACACATCGAGATCGGTGAACAGCGCGCCGCTCTGGAACAGCACCCCCATTTGCTTGCGGGCGTCGAACAGGTCGCTGCGCGACAGCGTCGGCAGGTTTTGCCCGGCAACCCAGACCTCACCGCTGGAGGGGCGCAACTGCGCGCCCATCAGGCGGAGCAACGTGGTCTTTCCGCAACCCGATGGCCCCATGATACCGGTGACCTTGCCGCGCGGGATGCGAATGTCGACGTTGCTGAAAATGCTGCGCGAACCGCGTTTGAAGGTAACCCCCTTCAACTCGACCGCGTAGGCGCTATCCACACTCATCTAGACTCCTTGCTAGTGCAGCCTCGTCCTAATGGACGTCGGCCTCCATCTGGAAGGCACAAGCGCCCCTGGCAGGCCGAATAGCGGCGAACTATAGCACCGCTGACAGCGCCGCCCCAAGGTCGGCTAACGAGTCGTTCAGCCCTGCGACAGGCTGGCGAGACATTCACCACGGCAATCGAAAGCGTGAGGGTTTCTTTCATTGCAGCTATAATCGCCGCCTTTTCATCAGGCATTGCTTTTTCGACATGAGCCAATCCAGCGAGCTGATCCAATCCGCCCAACGCACCCTGCGCCTGGAACTCGAGGCCGTAGAGGCCCTGCTGGCGCGCATCGACGACAATTTCGTCAAGGCCTGCGAACTGATCCTGGCCAGCAAGGGCCGGGTCGTCGTGGTCGGCATGGGCAAGTCCGGGCACATCGGCAACAAGATCGCCGCCACCCTGGCCAGCACCGGCACGCCGGCGTTTTTCGTGCACCCGGCCGAAGCCAGCCATGGCGACATGGGCATGATCACCCGCGATGATGTCATCCTTGCCCTGTCGAATTCCGGCAGCACCGCCGAAATCGTCACCCTGCTGCCGCTGATCAAGCGCCTGGGCATCAAGCTGATCAGCCTGACCGGCAACCCGGACTCGCCCCTGGCCCAGGCTGCCGAGGTCAACCTCGACGCCCGCGTCGAGCAAGAGGCCTGCCCACTGAACCTGGCCCCCACCTCCTCCACCACCGCATCGCTGGTGCTGGGCGACGCGCTGGCCATTGCCCTGCTCGAAGCCCGCGGCTTCACCGCCGAGGACTTTGCCTTCTCGCACCCGGGTGGTGCACTGGGCCGCCGGCTGCTGCTCAAGGTGGAAAACGTGATGCACGCCGGCGACGAACTGCCCCAGGTGCCCCGCGGCACCCTGCTCAAGGACGCACTCCTTGAAATGTCCCGCAAAGGCCTGGGCATGACCGTGATCGTCGAAGCCGATGGCAAGCTGGCAGGGATCTTCACCGACGGCGACCTGCGCCGCAGCCTGGACCGCAACATCGACGTCCACACCACCCTGATCGACCAGGTAATGACCGTGCACGGCAAGACGGCCCGCGCCGAAATGCTCGCGGCCGAGGCCCTGAAGATCATGGAAGACCACAAGATCGGCGCCCTGGTGGTGGTGGACCGCGAGGACCGCCCCACCGGCGCCCTGAACATGCACGACCTGCTGCGCGCCGGCGTGATGTAAAGGAGCGATGGAATGAACCAGGACCTCATGCAACGCGGCAAGAACATCAAGCTGGCAGTGTTCGACGTGGACGGCGTGCTCACCGACGGGCGCCTGTACTTCCTCGAGGACGGCAGCGAGTTCAAGACCTTCAACACCCTCGACGGCCAGGGCATCAAGATGCTCATGGCCTCGGGCGTGACCACCGCGATCATCAGCGGGCGCAAGACCCCGGTGGTCGAGCGCCGGGCGAAGAACCTCGGCATCCCGCACCTGTACCAGGGCCGCGAGGACAAACTGGTGGTGCTGGACGGCCTGCTCGCCGAACTGGGCCTGAGCTATGCTCAAGTGGCCTACCTGGGCGACGACCTGCCCGACCTGCCGGTAATCCGCCGGGTCGCCCTGGGCATGGCGGTGGCCAACGCCGCGCCGTTCGTTCGCCAGCACGCCCATGGCGTGACCCAGGCACGTGGCGGCGAAGGCGCGGCCCGTGAATTCTGCGAACTGATCATGCAGGCCCAGGGCACCCTGGACGCTGCCAACGCCAACTACCTGTAAGGCTGCCCATGTTCAGCAAGAAAGCCCGCAACATTGCGCTGCTCGCGGTGATCGCCGCCCTGCTGGTGGCGATCGGCTACTGGAATGTCAGCCCGGAAAGCTTCCTCGACAAGCCGGTGACCCAGGTCGACGAAAGCGCCATCGACTACTATGCGGTCAACGCCCACAGTGTGCAGTTCCTGCCCGACGGCAAGCTGCAGTACGAAATGACCGCCGACAAGGTCGAACACCTCAAGGCCAGCGAAATCACCCTGCTGACCACGCCGGACCTGCACCTGTACCGCGGTACCGAATACCCGTGGCACGTGCAGAGCACCCGCGCCGAAGTCAACCCGGACGGCAGCGAAGTCGAACTGATCGACAACGTACGGGTCGCCCGCACCGACGAAAAGCAGCGCGAAATGATCATTACCAGCTCACGCATGACCGTGTTCCCGCAGAAGCAATATGCGCAGACCGAGCAAGCCGTTAGAATCGACGGCGCCGGTGGCACAACTACGGGCAAAGGAATGAAAGCGTATTTGAAAGAAGGCAAGATGGACTTGCTCTCTAACGTAAGAGGACAGTATGAGGCTCGTTAAAACCCTCCCCCTTTTGCTCAGCCTGAGCGCAGCACTGGGAAGCGCGAGCGCCCTCGCCCTGCCGAACGACCGTGACCAGCCTATCCGCATCCAGGCCGACAACGCCCACCTGGACGACAAGCAGGGCGTGGCCACCTACACCGGCGACGTGATCATCACCCAGGGTTCGATGATGATCAAAGGCAACACCGTGACCATCACCCGCTCCGCCTCCGGCGACATCGACGTGGTGACCTCGGTGGGCAACCTGGCCTACTTCGAGCAGCAGCAGAGCGCAGCCAAGCCAGACAAGATGAAAGGCTGGGCGGTGACCATCCAGTACCAGTCGCAGAAGGACATGGTGATCCTCACCGACCGCGCCAAGGTCGAGAACGAAGGCAACACCACCGAAGGCGAGAAGATCGTCTACAACACCCAGACCCAGGTGGCAACCGCCGGTCGCGGTGGCAACGTGACCTCGCCGCGTCAGCGTATCGACATGGTGATCCAGCCCAAGAAGAAGGCCGAGTAAATGGCAACCCTCAAAGCCCAGCACCTGGCCAAGAGCTACAAGGGGCGGCAAGTCGTACGTGACGTCAGCCTGTCTATCGACAGCGGCCAGATCGTCGGCCTACTCGGCCCCAACGGCGCCGGCAAGACCACCTGCTTCTACATGATCGTCGGCCTGGTCCAGGCCGATCAGGGGCGCGTGCTGATCGACAACCTCGATGTCAGCCACCAGCCCATGCACGGTCGCGCCCGCGCCGGCATCGGCTACCTGCCGCAGGAAGCCTCGATCTTCCGCAAGCTGTCGGTGGCCGACAACATCATGGCCATCCTCGAGACCCGCAAGGAACTCGATCGCGACGGCCGGCGCAAAGAGCTGGAAAGCCTGCTGCAGGAGTTCCACATCAGCCACATTCGCGACAACCTCGGCATGAGCCTGTCCGGTGGTGAGCGCCGCCGCGTGGAAATTGCCCGCGCGCTGGCGACCGCACCCAAGTTCATCCTGCTGGACGAACCGTTTGCCGGTGTCGACCCGATTTCGGTCGGCGACATCAAGCAGATCATCCATCACCTCAAGGCCAAGGGTATCGGTGTACTGATCACCGACCACAACGTGCGTGAGACCCTGGATATCTGCGAAACCGCCTATATCGTCAACGATGGCCGGCTGATCGCCGAAGGCGACGCCGAAACCATCCTGGCCAACGACCTGGTCAAAGAGGTTTACCTGGGCCACGAGTTCCGGCTCTGAGCCTGGCACGCGCCTGGAGTACTGGCAAATCGCCCTGAAACCCGGGGTAAAGTGTTACGGTGCTCTAGGCAAACGCTACAATTTAAGGCATAAAACTTGCTTGATCTGGCGCCCCGGCGCCCTCGTGTAGTGGATGGCGCATGCGCGCCGGCGAACAAGGTATTAAGCCCCAGCCATGAAACCATCGCTCGTCCTAAAAATGGGCCAGCAACTGACGATGACACCGCAGTTGCAACAGGCCATCCGCCTGCTCCAGCTCTCCACCCTGGACCTCCAACAGGAAATCCAGGAAGCGCTGGAGTCGAACCCGATGCTCGAACGTCAGGAAGACGGCGACGACTTCGACAACAGCGACCCGATGGCGGACAACGCCGAGAACAAGCCGGCCGCCGAAGTCCAGGACAACAGCTTCCAGGAAAGCACCACCAGTGCCGACACCCTGGAAGACGGCGAGTGGAGCGAGCGCATCCCCAACGAACTGCCGGTCGACACCGCCTGGGAAGACATCTACCAGACCAGTGCCAGCAGCCTGCCGAGCAACGACGACGACGAGTGGGACTTCACCACCCGCACATCGGCCGGCGAAAGCCTGCAAAGCCACCTGCTGTGGCAACTGAACCTGGCCCCGATGTCCGACACCGACCGCCTGATCGCCGTCACCCTGATCGACAGCATCAACGGCCAGGGCTATCTGGAAGACACCCTTGAGGAAATCTGCGCCGGTTTCGACCCGGAGCTGGATATCGAGCTGGACGAGGTCGAAGCGGTGCTGCACCGCATCCAGCAGTTCGAGCCAGCCGGCGTTGCCGCCCGCACCCTGGGCGAATGCCTGTTGCTGCAACTGCGCCAACTGCCCGCCAGCACCCCGTGGATGGCCGAAGCCAAGCGCCTGGTCACCGACTTCATCGACCTGCTCGGCAGCCGTGACTACAGCCAGCTGATGCGTCGCATGAAAATCAAGGAAGACGAGCTGCGCCAGGTCATCGAACTGGTACAAAGCCTCAACCCGCGCCCCGGCTCGCAGATCGAGTCCAGCGAGCCCGAGTACGTGGTGCCCGACGTCATCGTGCGCAAGGACAGCGACCGCTGGCTGGTGGAGCTGAACCAGGAGGCCATTCCGCGCCTGCGCGTCAACCCGCAGTACGCCGGTTTTGTGCGCCGGGCCGACACCAGCGCCGACAACACCTTCATGCGCAACCAGCTGCAGGAAGCACGCTGGTTCATCAAGAGCCTGCAAAGCCGCAACGAAACCCTGATGAAGGTGGCCACGCAGATCGTCGAGCACCAGCGCGGCTTCCTCGACCACGGCGACGAAGCGATGAAGCCGCTGGTACTGCATGACATCGCCGAAGCGGTGGGCATGCACGAGTCGACCATTTCGCGGGTAACCACGCAGAAATACATGCACACCCCGCGTGGCATCTACGAACTGAAATACTTTTTCTCAAGCCACGTCAGCACCTCCGAAGGCGGAGAATGCTCGTCTACGGCGATCCGCGCGATCATCAAGAAACTGGTTGCGGCGGAAAATCAGAAAAAGCCATTGAGTGACAGCAAGATCGCTGGTTTACTGGAGGCACAAGGCATCCAGGTAGCCCGTCGCACCGTCGCCAAGTACCGCGAGTCACTCGGCATCGCACCGTCGAGCGAGCGCAAGCGACTGATGTAGCCCCTGAGATGTGCCACAGCGTTTGTGGGGCAGGTGCAAGACCTGCCTCTTTATGCACGGGCAACAAAGGAGAAGCTGTATGCAAGTCAATATCAGTGGACAGCATGTAGAAGTCACCCAGCCACTGCGCGATTATGTGCTTGAAAAGCTCGCTCGCGTGGAAAGTCACTTCGACAAGATCACCAACGTGCAGGTCATCATGAAAGTCGAGAAGCTGCAGCAGAAGGTCGAGGCGACCTTGCAGATTCCCGGCGGCGAAGTGGTTGCCAACGCCGAACACGAAGACATGTATGCAGCGATCGACGCCTTGGCCGACAAGCTCGACCGCCAACTGAAAAAACACAAGGAAAAACAGCAAAGCCTGCTGCAAGGTGCAGCTGCCCGCTGATCCCCCTCATCCATGATCCGACTTGAAACCATCCTGACCCCCGGCCGTTCCCTCGTGAACGTGCCGGGCGGCAGCAAGAAGCGCGCCCTGGAAAAGGTCGCCACCGTCATCGCTGAACAAGTGCCCGAACTGGAGATGCAAGACGTCTTCGAAAAACTGGTCGCCCGGGAAAAACTCGGTTCGACCGGTTTCGGCAACGGCATCGCCATCCCGCACTGCCGGCTGGAAGGATGTTCCGCTCCGGTCAGCGCCCTGCTGCACCTGGAAGCCCCTATCGACTACGACGCCATCGATGGCGCGCCGGTGGACCTGCTGTTCGTCCTGCTGGTGCCTGAAGCCGCCACCGATGCCCATCTGGAATTGCTGCGCCAGATTGCCAGCATGCTCGATCGCAAGGAGGTCCGTGATCGCCTGCGTGCGGCCACCAGCAGCGAGGCCCTGTTCCAGGTTGTCCTGGACGTACAGAACGAGCACTGAACATGCGCCTGATCATCGTCAGCGGCCGGTCCGGCTCCGGCAAGAGCACCGCCCTCGATGTCCTGGAAGACAACGGTTTCTACTGCATTGACAACCTGCCCGCCGGGCTGCTGCCACAGCTGGCGGAAAATGCGCTGATCAATACCGAGTTGCTGCAACCCAAGGTCGCCGTGTCGATCGACGCGCGCAACCTGCCCAGCCACCTGACGCGTTTCCCCGAGTTGCTCGAAGAAGCCCGCGCCCGGCATATCCAGTGCGACGTGCTGTACCTGGATGCCGACGAAGACGTACTGCTCAAGCGCTTCTCGGAAACCCGCCGACGCCACCCGCTGACCAACGCCGACCGCTCGCTTGCGGAAGCGATTCGGGTGGAAAGCGAATTGCTTGGGCCGATTGCAGACCTGGCCGACCTGAAGATCGATACCACCAGCCTGAACCTTTACCAGCTGCGTGATTCGATCAAGCTGCGCCTGCTCAACCAGCCCGAGCCTGGCACCGCGTTCCTGGTCGAGTCGTTCGGTTTCAAGCGCGGAATGCCGGTAGATGCCGACCTGGTGTTCGATGTGCGCTGCCTGCCCAACCCCTACTGGAAACCCGAGCTGCGTGAGCATTCCGGCCTCGACCAACCGGTAATCGACTACCTGGCCGCACAGCCGGATGTCGAAGAGATGTTCAACGACATTTCCAGCTACCTGCTCAAGTGGCTGCCCCGCTTCGCCGCCAGCAACCGTGCCTACGTCACCATTGCCATTGGCTGCACGGGCGGCCACCACCGCTCGGTGTACATTACCGAACGCCTTGGCCAGCTGCTGCAGCAATCCCTGAAAAACGTCCAGGTCCGCCACCGCGACCTCTAGCCCAAGGATCCGCCCCACGATGCCCGCCCGTGAAATCACCATCATCAACAAGCTGGGTCTGCATGCCCGGGCGGCAGCCAAGTTCGTCGGCGTTGCCGGCCGCTTCCCCTGCCAGGTCAGGGTTGGCCGTGCGCCGGACAAGCTGGTGGATGGCAAGAGCATCATGGCGGTGATGATGCTGGCGGCCGGCAAAGGCACCCAGGTGCACCTGCATACCGAAGGCGAGCAGGACGTTGATGCCATGGATGCGCTGGTCGAGCTGATCAACAACTTCTTCGACGAAGGCGAATGAAACTCGCTGGCTCATTCGCAAGCGGTACGCGTACCCTGTGGGAGCGGCTTTAGCCGCGAAGAATCCAACGCGGTGCATGGCACCGGCTGCGCCGGTGTTCGCGGCTAAAGCCGCTCCCACAGAGTCCCCGCCAATTCAATGAGTTATGTGCCGCTCCCACAGCGAAGCCGGTGAACACCCCATCATCCGGCGCAAACCGATGCACAGCCCCAAGCTGGCCAGGCCAGGTCCAACCAGGCGAAGCCGCGCGCCAATAGTAATGCAGTGCCTGCCAGCAACAGCAAAGTCCCAAGCGCCAGGCGAAACAGGCGAAACAGGCGCACACGGCTGACATACATCATCTGGGAGCGCATACCGGGGAGACTCACTTCAGGGTTTCGAGGTAGCGGCGCTCCACTTCCGCCCAGTCAATGACGTTGTAGAAAGCACCGATGTATTCCGGACGACGGTTCTGGTACTTCAGGTAGTAGGCATGCTCCCACACGTCCAGGCCGAGGATTGGCGTGTTGCCGTGCATCAGCGGGCTGTCCTGGTTGCCGCTGCTTTCCACTACCAGGGTTTTCTGCGGGGTCACGCTGAGCCAGGCCCAGCCACTGCCGAAGCGGGTCAGCGCAGCCTTGGTGAAGGCCTCCTTGAAGGCATCGAAGCCGCCCAGTTGGGCGTCGATGGCCTGCGCCAGAGCGCCCTGCGGCTCTCCCCCGCCCTGCGGTGACATCACGGTCCAGAACAGGCTGTGGTTGGCGTGGCCGCCGCCATGGTTGGTCACCGCACCACGCAGGTTTTCCGGCAGTTGCCCGACCGCGCCGAGCAGTTTTTCCACCGGCCACCCAGCCCACTCGGTGCCTTCGATGGCGGCGTTGAGGCCATTGACGTAGGTCTGGTGGTGCTTGGTGTGGTGGATTTCCATGGTCTGCGCGTCGATGTGCGGTTCCAGCGCAGCGTAGGCGTAAGGCAGTGCAGGCAAGGTATGGGGCATATCAGTGCATTCCGTAGGCATGGGTTGGGCGATGACCAATGCGGCCACCGCTGGCGCTTGGGCCGTGACTCAGTGTCAGATACCACCGGCGGTGAGCTTCTCCGGGTCCAGCAGCGCTTCTAGCTGGTCACGCGACAGGTCGGTGTGCTCCAGCGCCACGTCGATGATCGGACGGCCCTGCTTGTAGGCGGTCTTGGCGATTTCAGCGGCCTTGAGGTAGCCGATGATCGGGTTCAGCGCCGTGACCAGAATCGGGTTGCGTGCCAGGGCTTCCTTGAGCTTGCTTTCGTTGACCTTGAAGCTGGCGATGGCCTTGTCGGCCAGCAGGCGGCTGACGTTGGCCATCAGCTCGATGCTCTCCAGCAGGTTGCGGGTGATCACCGGCAGCATTACGTTCAGCTCGAAGTTGCCGGACTGGCCGGCGATGGCGATGGTGGCGTCATTGCCGATCACCTGGGCGGCGACCATGGCGGTGGCCTCCGGAATCACCGGGTTGACCTTGCCCGGCATGATCGAAGAGCCCGGCTGCAGGCCTTGCAGCTCGATTTCGCCCAGCCCGGCCAGCGGGCCAGAGTTCATCCAGCGCAGGTCGTTGGCGATCTTCATCAGCGCCACGGCGGCAGTCTTGAGCTGGCCGGACAGGGCCACCGCGGTGTCCTGCGAGCCGATCAGGGCGAACAGGTTCTGCCCGGGGGTGAACTCGACCTGGGTCAGGCCGCTGAGCTGGCTGGCGAAACCGGCAGCGAACTGTGGGTGGGCGTTGATGCCGGTGCCCACGGCGGTGCCACCCTGGGCCAGCGCCTGCAGGCTCGGCAGGGTCGCTTCGATGTGTGCCTTGGCGCCATTGATCTGCGCCGCCCAGCCATCCAGCACCTGGCTCATGCGCACTGGCATGGCGTCCATCAGGTGGGTGCGGCCGGTCTTCACGTGCTGATGCACCTGTGCCGACTTGGCCTCGATCACCTGTACCAGGTGCGCCAGGGCTGGCAGCAGTTGCTCGTGCAGGGCCAGGGCGGCGCTGACGTGAATGGTGGTCGGGATGATGTCGTTGCTGCTCTGGCCGCAGTTGACGTGGTCGTTGGCGTTGACGGCCTCACCCAGCACGCGGCTGGCCAGAGTCGCGATCACCTCGTTGGCGTTCATGTTCGAGCTGGTGCCGGAGCCGGTCTGGAACACATCCACCGGGAAATGCTGGATGAAGTCACCCGCCAGCAGTTGCTCGACTGCCGTTACGATGGCCTGGCCCTGCGCGGTCGACAGCTGTTCCAGTTCGACGTTGGCCTTGGCCGCGGCAGCCTTGGCCAGCAGCAGCGCACGAATGAACTGGGCCGGCATGCGCTGGCCGCTGATCGGGAAGTTGTCGACCGCGCGCTGGGTCTGGGCACCGTACAGGGCCTGGGCCGGCACCTGCAGTTCGCCCATGCTGTCACGCTCGATACGGGTATCACTCATCATCAAATCCTTGCATCAGTTCATCGGGAGAAATCGACGGCAGCAGGCGGCAATTGGCCAACTGCAGGGCGTAGGGCTGCCAGCGCTGGTTCTGGGCCTCGCGGTCGAGGTTGCGCAGGTCCAGCAGCGGGCGCCAGGCCTGGTCCAGGCACAGGCAGCGCCAATGCCAGGGCAGCATGCGGTCGCAGGCGGTATCCAGCAGCAGGCGGAAGGAGGTCAGCGCCACCGTCCATGGCGAGGTCTCGGTGCAGCACACCAGGTAACGGCCTTCAGCCAGGTAATGCTCGATAAGGCGCGGCTCGTCGGGCTCGAGCGCACAGCGGATGCGTCGGCTGAGCCAGCGCCAGTTTTCCAGGTAGGGCAGTTCGCGGAGGACGGGTTTCATGAACATCATCGCCGGGTTACTGGATAATGATATTCATTATTAAGTGATAAACAGAATCACTTCAAGAGAAAGGTGATGAAACAAAAAACCCGGCGTGGGGCCGGGTCTTCGGTTTCATTGAGAATTCTCTATAGCCTGCACCGGCCTCTTCGCGGGTAAACCCGCTCCCACAGGTACTGCATCAGACTTGAGCCTTGTGCGATTCTTGTGGGAGCGGGTTTACCCGCGAAGAGGCCGGTACAGGCTGTGGATCAGCTACCCGCCACAGTCATCCGCTCGATCAGCACCGAGCCGGTGTGAATGTTGCTGCGGGTCTCAAGATCGCTGCCAATCGCGACAATCTGCTGGAACATGTCTTTCATGTTCCCGGCAATGGTCACTTCCTGCACCGCGTGCTGAATCTCGCCATTCTCGACCCAGAACCCTGCCGCGCCACGGGAATAATCCCCCGTCACCATGTTCAGGCCATGCCCCATCAACTCGGTCACCAGCAGCCCGCGGCCCATGCGCCGGATCAGCGCCGCCTGGTCTTCGACACCATGGCTGACGAACAGGTTGTGCACGCCGCCGGCGTTGGCCGTGCTTGGCAAACCCAGCTTGCGCCCGGAATAGGTACCCAGCAGGTACGACACCAGCTCACCCTTGTCGACGAACGGCTTGGCATAGGTAGCCAGGCCATCGCCGTCGAATGCGGCACTGCCCAGTGCCCGCGGAATGTGCGGGCGCTCGTCGAGGGTCAGCCAGGTGGGGAACAGGCGCTGGCCAATGGTCCCCTCCAGGAACGACGACTTGCGGTACAGGTTGCCGCCGGAGATGGCCGACAGGAAGCTGCCGAACAGGCCACCGGCCAGCTCGGCCGAGAACAGCACCGGCACCTCGCAGGTCTGCACCGGCCGCGCACCCAGGCGGCTGGCGGCACGCTGGGCAGCGCGCACGCCGATGCTACGCGGGTCTGCCAGCAGGTTGCCCTGGCGGTTCACGTCGTACCAGTAATCACGCTGCATCTGGCCGTCGCCTTCGGCGATCATCACGCAGCTCAGGCTGTGCCGGGTCGAGGCATAGCCACCGATGAAACCATGGCTGTTGCCATACACGCGGCAGCCCTGGTGGGTATTGAGGGTGGTGCCGTCGGCATTGAGGATACGCGGGTCGGCGTCGAACGCCGCCGCCTCGCAGGCCAGGGCCATCTCGATGGCCTTCTCCGGCTCGAGGTTCCAGTCGTGGTACAGGTCCAGGTCCGGGATCTCGCGGGCCATCAACGCTGCGTCGGCCAGGCCGGAACATTCGTCTTCGGAGGTATGCTTGGCAATCGCCAAGGCCGCGGCGACGGTTTCGCGAATCGCTTCCGGGCCACTGGCCGAGGTGCTGGCCGAGCCTTTGCGCTGGCCCACATAGAGGGTGATGCCAAAGCCCTGGTCGCGGTTGAACTCGACCGTTTCGACCTCTCGCTGGCGTACCGTGGTGGACAGGCCCTGCTCCAGCGACACCGCCACCTCGCAGGCACTGGCCCCCTGGCGGCGCGCTTCGGCGATGATCGCCTCGACCTGCTCCTGCAATGCTGGCAGGTCCTTCGGACCTACGCTCTGGACTGCACTCATGGTTCTCTCCACTCAAATTCAGCGTTCGGCGAGGGTCATTCTACGACCGGGCCGGACAAGCGGCCCCCGACTGGTTATCATGGCGGCGATTTCTAGCGGACTGCCACCATGGTTGATTCAAACGACGACGCCTTCGACGGCGAAAAAAGCAAAACCCAGATCAAGCGCGAGCTGCATGCGCTGGTCGAACTCGGCGAGCGCCTTACCACGCTCAAGGCCGATACCCTGGCTCGCCTGCCGTTGACCGACGAGCTGCGCAAGGCCCTGGCCGAAGCCAGCAAGCACACCGCTCACGGTGCCCGCAAACGCCACATGTCGTTTGTCGGCAAGCTGATGCGCGTGCAGGACCTGGATGCCATCCACGCCTTGCTCGAACAGATGGACAGCTCGACCCGCCAGTACAACGAGCGCTTCCACGGCCTGGAGCGCTGGCGTGACCGGTTGATCGACGGTAACGACGAAGACCTCGAGCGCTTCGTCAGCGAATACCCCGACACCGATCGCCAGCAACTGCGCTCGCTGGTGCGCCATGCCCAGCACGAGAAGGCGCGGAACAAACCGCCTGCCGCCGCGCGCAAGGTGTTCAAGTACATCCGCGACCTCGACGAGCTGCAGCGCGGCTTGCGCTGATCACCCTGGGGCCGCTTTGCGGCCCATTCGCAGCACAAGGCTGCTCCTACAGAAATACGCGATCCCTGTAGGAGCAGCCTTGTGCTGCGAATGGACCGCAAAGCGGTCCCTGAAGCCATCACGCGCCGGTACCGCCCACGGTAATCGCATCCAGCTTCAAGGTCGGCTGCCCGACCCCCACCGGCACCGACTGCCCGTCCTTGCCGCAAGTCCCTACCCCGCTGTCCAGCGCCAGGTCGTTACCGACCATCGACACCCGGCTCATCGCCTCCGGGCCATTGCCGATCAGGGTCGCCCCCTTCACCGGCGCGGTAATCTTGCCGTCTTCGATCAGGTAGGCCTCACTGGTCGAGAACACGAACTTGCCGCTGGTGATGTCCACCTGGCCACCGCCGAGGTTGGCGCAGTAGATGCCCTTCTTCACCGAAGCGATGATTTCCTGCGGATCGCTTTCGCCGGCACGCATGTAGGTGTTGGTCATGCGCGGCATCGGCAGGTGCGCGTAGGATTCGCGGCGGCCGTTGCCGGTCACCGCCATGCCCATCAGGCGCGCGTTCAGCTTGTCCTGCATGTAGCCCTTGAGCACACCGTTCTCGATCAGCGTGGTGCACTCGGTCGGGGTGCCTTCGTCATCCACGCTCAGCGAGCCACGGCGGCCTTCGAGGGTGCCGTCGTCGACGATGGTGCACAGGCTCGATGCCACTTTCTCGCCAATACGGCCGCTGAACGCCGAACTGCCCTTGCGGTTGAAGTCACCTTCCAGGCCATGGCCGACAGCCTCGTGCAGCAGCACGCCCGACCAGCCCGAACCCAGCACCACCGGCAGGGTACCAGCCGGTGCCGGGATCGCCTCCAAGTTCACCAGGGCCTGGCGCAGTGCTTCGCGGGCATAGCCCATGACCCGCTCTTCGGTGAAGAAGCGGTAGTCGGTACGCCCGCCACCGCCCTGCCCGCCACGCTCGCGGCGGCCATTCTGCTCGACGATGACGCTGACGTTGAAGCGCACCAGCGGGCGCACGTCGGCGGCCAGGCTGCCATCGGCCGCAGCGATCAGGATGCGTTCCCAGACCCCGGCCATGCTTACACTGACCTGCTGGATACGCGGGTCCAGGGCACGGGTGGCGGCGTCGACACGCTTGAGCAGGTCGACCTTTTCAGCACGGCTGAGCACATCCAGCGGGTTGTCCGCCGGATAAAGGGCAGTCACGTCCTGGCTGCGGAAGGCCTGCACCTTGCCGTTCTGCCCGGCACGGGAGATCGAACGGGCGGCACGGGCGGCCGAGGTCAGCGCTTCGAGGTTGATTGCGTTGCTGTAGGCAAAGCCGGTCTTTTCACCGGACTGGGCACGCACGCCCACGCCCTGGTCGAGGTTGAAACTGCCCTCTTTGACGATGCCGTCTTCCAGCGCCCAGGTTTCCGAGATCTGGCCCTGGAAATACAGGTCGGCGGCATCGATGCCGGGGCCGGCCAACTCACCCAGCACGCTCTGCAGGCTGTCCAGGGTCAAGCCGCCTGGGGCCAGGAGCTGCTCGCTGACGGTGGATAACATCTGGCTCATAGTCACTCCGAGGTGTGCGCAGGCCGCAACGCGCCCTGCGAGAAAAAGCGCCGGTGCGATACCACCGGCATGCGCGCCCGGATGGACGCTTGTTCGTCAATGTCGCGCTCGGCGAGCAGTACCGCTTCACCTTGCGCCTGTTCCGCGACGATGCGCCCCCAGGGGTCGACGATCGCCGCATGGCCATGGGTTTCCCGTGGCCCCGGGTGAGTGCCGCCCTGTGCCGCAGCCAGCAGGTAGCACTGGGTCTCGATGGCCCGGGCGCGCACCAGCACTTCCCAGTGCGCCGCGCCCGTTACCGCAGTGAAGGCGGCCGGCGCAGTGATCAGTTCCGCACCAGCGGCGCGCAGTGCGCTGTACAGTTCGGGGAAGCGCAGGTCGTAGCACACGCTCAGCCCCAGCCGCCCCACCGGCGTATCAGCCACCACTACCTGGGCGCCGTGGGCATAGTCGTCAGACTCGCGGTAACGGCCACGGTTGTCGGCAACGTCCACATCGAACAGGTGCAGCTTGTCATAGCGTGCCGCCACCTCACCGTGTTCGTCGATCAACAGCGAGCAGGCATGCGCCTTTGCTTCGGGCTGGCCGACCGGTGGCAATGGCAAGGTACCGGCGACAATCCATAACTTGAGGTCGCGGGCGGTACGTTTCAACCATGGCAGGATCGGCCCTTCGCCCAACGCTTCGGCGCGGCCGATGGCAGCGGCGTCCTTGCGGCCCATGGCGGCGAAGTTTTCCGGCAGCACGGCCAGCCGTGCACCGCCAAAGGCGGCCTGCTCCAGCAGGGCACCGGCGCGCTGCAGGTTGGCCAGCACATCTTCCTGGCTGACCATCTGGATTACAGCTGCCTTCATGGGCACTCCTAGCGGGATTTCTCGAAAGGTTTCACAAATGTGATTCTAGGCTCTTTCACCGGACCTTCGACACGGTAGTGCACGCTGGCGAAGCGCGACACGCGGTCGCCGATCAGCCGGTCGACCAGGAACAGCGCCCCGCCCACGGCCGGCGCGCCGACAATCAAGGCCGCCAGCGGCAGGTTGTTGGTCACTGGCAGGCTCACCTGCAGGTTGGCATCGACCCGGTCGCGTACCAGGTCCAGGGTACCGTCCAGCTCGAAGTTGCTCGACGGGCCAGTCACGGCGATTGGCTCGCGGGTCACATAGACACCGTTACTGGCCACCAGCAAGCCTTTGACCCGGTCGTAGGCCAGGCCCTTGTCGAACAGGTCGGAGAAGTCCAGGCGCAAGCGCCGCCCGATGGAGTTGAAGTTCAACAGGCCGAACACCCGCAGCGCCTGGGCACTGCCTTCGACCTCGACGAACTGGCCGGTGCGCAGTGCTGCGTCCATGCTGCCGGAGAAGCGCTTGAGGCTCACCGAGGCCGGCGAACCCGGCCAGCGGCCATCCACATCCAGGCGGAAGTCGCGGCTGGTCACAGTCGGGGCAAAGCCCCAGGCCTTGAGCACATCCGCCAGGTTCTTGCCGTCCAGGCGCCCTTTGTACCAGCTGCTGGTGCTGCCCGGTTCGCCTTCCCAGCCGCCGCCACCATCGATACGCAGGCCTTTGAAGTCGAGGTCGATGTCGCTGGCGGTCACGCCACGCGCGGTCGGCCGCAGCTTGAGCGACGCACTGCCGTACAGGTCGTCACCGCGATAGAGCTTGTCGATGCTCAGGTCCAGCGCCGGCACCTTGCGCGGGTCGAACGAGGCCAGCGGGTCGGGGCCCTCCTCTGCCTGTGCCTCGGCCTGCTTTTCAGCAGCGCTGGCGGCGGGCAGGCGCAAGGTCTGCATGCGCACGACCATGGGCGCGCCCTTGGCATCCGGCACCCGGGCGTTGCCGATGACTTCCTTGCTGTCGAGGCGCAAATCCCAGGCGGGGCCACCACGGGCCAGGCGCACCACGGCCTGGTTCAGGTCCAGGCCAAAGGCTTTCAGCTGGCCGATGCTCAGGTCGACGCCTTGCAGGTTCTGCCGCGCGCTTCCGCCCGGGTCGTTACCGGCCAGGCGCGCCGCCTGTTCCTGCCAAGGCCCCAGGTCCAGCGCCTCCAAGTGCCCGCGTACTCGCAGGCCTTGGCCGGCAGGTACCTGGGCGTCACCGGCGCCCAGCAGCAACTCGCCACGGCCCTGCCCCAGCTTCTCGGCCGGCGCGGCGTAGGCAAAGCGGGCAAGGTCGGTGTAGGCGACATCGAAGCGCCGCTCCGGCCCCTGCAGGGTCATGCTGAAACGGGTGTCACGGGTATCGGACGCTGCCTTGCCAAAGGGTGCTGGCAGGTCGATGGCCAGGCCCTTGAGGCTGGAATTGACGCTCAGGCGGTTGTCCCGGCTACCCAGGCTGACCTGCAACTGGTACGGCAGGTCGCCGGAAGCCGGCAAGGCGTGGTTGAACTGCAGCCAGTCGGTCAATGCCTTGAGTGACACCTGCCCGCTGGCGTTGACGCGTGTCTGCATCTGCCCGGGCTGGCCTTCGGCGGTGATTTGCGCCGTTACCGGCTTGCCGAAAGCCTGCAGGCTGATGCCCTTGCCGCTCAGGCCCTTGTCCAAATCGAAACTGAAGTCACCCTTCAGGCGGCTCAACTCCAGGCTCGGCGGCGCCACCTTCAGCCGCGCATCGTCGGTGGCAAAGTCCACCTGCACTTTCGGCCGCTGCCCGCGGGCCAGCGGAATGTCGAGCTTGACCTTGCCCTTGAGCGGCCCCTCGCCCTCCCAGCCAGCGAAGATCTCGCCAGTGCCGATTGGCGCTTCCTTGAGGATCTTCAGGCCATCGCCCAGGCTGCCGTCGAAGTCGCCATCGAGGTACAGGTGGCTTTGCTGGCCCTGGTCGACATGCGGGATATCGACGCTCACATCACTGACCTTGGTGTCGAGCAGTACGCCACGCTGGGCCTTGATGCGCACACCGCTGTCCTCGATGAACACATCGCCATCCACGTGCTGCACCTGCGGCCAGCCCGGCTGGAAGTCCAGGGCCGCATCACGCACCTTGAAGAACAGGCTGATGCTGCGGGCTTCCGGCGCGACGCCATGGTTCAGCGAGCCCTGGTACTGGAAGTAGCCTTCGTCCACCGTGCCTTTGACGATCGCACTGCGCAGCCATTCGTCGAGGGCTGGGCTGAGCACCTCGGGCAGGTACTTGGCGGTGTAGCGGCCATCGCCTTCGGTCAGGCCGACACGCAGGTCCATGTAGTCCTCGCGGCCCTCTTCGAACAACAGGCGAATGAGGAAGTCACCGGCGATCTTGCCCTCCTCGCCGAGCACCTTGAGGTAAGGCGCGACCAGGGTGAAACCTTCCTTGTCCAAGGCCCAGGTCAGGCGCGCATTGGCCTTCTGGTAGTGCCAGGGTTTGGCGAAGATCGGGTACAGATGCAGCATGAACGCATCGGTATCAAGGCGCAGTTCGCCATGGCCAAGGTCACCGCTGATGCTGCCGCTGACGTTACCGGCTGCAGGAGCATTGTGATAGGCATCGAAACCGACCTTCTCCAGGTTGGCTTCGAACTGCAGGCGCTGGTCACCCTCGGCCTTGGGCCGGGCCTCCAGGCGCACATTGCGCAGCGCGCCGGTCACCTTCAGGCCATCGACCACGGCCATGACGTTGTCCGGCAGCGGCGCCAGGGCATCGATCAGCGGGGTCAACGGCGTGAGGTCGAGGCGGTCGGCCTGCACTTGCCAGCTTTCCGCGGCAGCGTCCTCGCCTGGACGCTGCTGCAATTGCAGGTGCGACTCCCAACGGGTCTTGCCGACATCCATGGCCAGGGAGTCGACCACCACATCGAAGCCTTGCTCCCGGCGCTGGAACCAGGCGCCCAGGGCCAGGTTGTTCAGCTTGGCCGCCTTGCGCCCGGCATAGGCGCCCTGCAGCTCCGGTGCATTGAGGCGTACGACGGCCTGCTGCAACTGCCCCTTGCGCCAGTCGACCCAGAACTCGCCGCCCGCCCGCAGGGCGTCGGCATGCCACTGGCCCAGCAGGCGTGGTGGCAGCCAACGCGCCCAGTCACTCTGTGGCAGGCTCAGGTAGGCTTCGACCTGGCCGTCGCGCCAGGCGTTGGCCGAGGCACGACTGCGCAGGTTCAGCGACAGGGGCTGGCCATCGGGCAGGGTCGCGCGCAAGTCCAGGGCATGGCGCGAAGCCCCGGCCTGCAGGCCGACACTCACATAAGTCAGGGTCAACGGGTCGCGCTGCCAAGGGTGCAGGGTGACCTGGCTGTCGAACACATCGATGCGGCCCAACTGGCGCAGGCGCTGCAACAACTCGGCGGGGTCGAGCGGCGCATCGTCCTTCTTCGGCAGGCCTTCGAGGCTCCAGGCGCCCTGCTCGTTCTCGCGCAGGATCAGTTGCAGGCCGCCCAACTGAATGCGTGCCAGGCGTACCTCGCGGGCGGTGAGGCTGGCCCAGACATCGGGTACCACCTTGACGTCGTCCAGGCGCAGGGCCGTGGCCCCCTCGCCCAGTTGCAGGTCGCGCACCCGCAGCACCGGTGCCAGGCCGCTCCAGCGGCCTTCCAGGGCACCGACGTGCACGGGCAGGCCCAAAGCCTGTTCGGCCTTGCTTTCCACATCGGCGCGGTACTCGGCCACCAACGGCACCAGTTCGCGGCCGAGGCTGACATACAGCGCCACCAGTACCGCCAGCAGGGCGCAAACGCCCAGCCCCCAGCGGGTCAAGGCGACAAGAACGCGGGTCAGACGTCCCATGGCCATGGCCCTCCAGGTCGTTTATCCATGATGGCCCGTCGTCCCGGTTTTGCCAGCCCGGGCCACCCGCGGCGCGTTTCAGAAGGCCTCAGAGCAGCACCACATCGTATTGTTCCTGCGAATACATCGACTCCACCTGGAAACGAATGGTTCGGCCGATGAAGGCCTCCAGTTCCGCGACGTTACCGGACTCTTCATCCAGCAACCGGTCGACCACCTTCTGGTTGGCCAACACGCGGTAGCCTTCGGCCTGGTAGGCACGGGCCTCGCGCAGGATCTCGCGGAAGATTTCGTAACAGATGGTCTCGGGGGTTTTCAGCTTGCCACGGCCCTGACAGGCCAGGCAGGGCTCGCACAGCACCTGTTCCAGGCTTTCCCGTGTGCGCTTGCGGGTCATCTGCACCAGGCCCAGCTCGGTGATGCCGATGATATTGGTCTTGGCGTGATCGCGCTCCAGCTGCTTTTCCAGGGTGCGCAGCACCTGGCGCTGGTGCTCCTCATCTTCCATGTCGATGAAGTCGATGATGATGATGCCGCCGATATTGCGCAGGCGCAGTTGCCGGGCGATGGCTGTGGCGGCCTCGAGGTTGGTCTTGAAGATGGTCTCTTCAAGGTTGCGATGGCCGACGAAGGCGCCGGTGTTCACATCGATGGTGGTCATCGCTTCAGCGGGGTCGACCACCAGGTAGCCACCGGACTTCAGCGGTACCTTGCGCTCCAGTGCACGCTGGATCTCGTCCTCGACGCCGTACAGGTCGAAGATCGGCCGTTCGCCCGGGTAGTGCTCGAGGCGGTCGGCGATTTCCGGCATCAGCTCGCCAACGAACTGCGTGGTCTTCTGGAAGGTTTCCCGCGAGTCGATGCGGATCTTCTCGATCTTCGGGTTGACCAGGTCGCGCAAGGTACGCAGGGCCAGGCCCAGGTCCTCGTAGATGACCGTGGGCGCGCCGCAGGTCTTGATCTGGGTGCCGATCTGCTCCCACAGGCGGCGCAGGTAGCGAATGTCCTGCAGGATCTCTTCAGCGCGTGCGCCTTCGGCGGCGGTACGCAGGATGAAGCCACCGGCGTCCTTGATGTTCTCGCTTTCCATGCAGTCGCTGACCACCTGCTTGAGGCGCTCGCGCTCGGCTTCGTCTTCGATCTTCAGGGAAATGCCGACATGGCTGCTGCGCGGCATGTACACCAGGTAGCGCGACGGGATCGACAGCTGGGTGGTCAGGCGCGCGCCCTTGGTGCCGATCGGGTCCTTGGTCACCTGCACCACCAGGGCCTGGCCCTCGTGCACCAGGGCGGTGATGTTCTCTACCGCCGAGCCTTCGCGCTGGGATATTTCCGAGGCATGGATGAATGCCGCGCGCTCCAGGCCGATGTCGACGAAGGCCGCCTGCATGCCCGGCAGCACACGCACCACCTTGCCTTTGTAGATATTGCCGACGATGCCCCGGCGCTGGGTGCGCTCGACATGCACTTCCTGCAGCACCCCGTTTTCCACCACCGCCACGCGCGACTCCATCGGGGTGATGTTGATCAGGATCTCTTCACTCATGGCAGGCTCTCGTCAAAGGTCTTGGATAATGATGGATGGCGTATGCAGTGCTGGCTACCGCGGGTTTGTTACCTCTGGCGTATGCGCGGGCGATTGCCAGCAGGCAATGCCGAATTGGCCGAGCAGTTCGGCCGTTTCACTGAGGGGCAAGCCGACCACCGCCGAGTAGCTGCCGGAAAGGCCGGTGACGAACACCGCGCCCAAGCCCTGGATGGCATAGCCGCCGGCCTTGTCCGCGGGCTCGCCGCTGGCCCAGTAGCGTTGCGCTTCCTCGGCGCTGATCGCACGGAAGCGCACCTTGCTGGTGACGCACAGGCTGTGCACGCGCTGGCCATCGCTCAGGGCGACCGCGGTCAATACCTGGTGCTCGCGGCCCGAAAGGTCGGCCAGCATGGCCAGGGCATCTTCGCGGTTTTCCGGTTTGCCGAGAATACGACCATCGAGCACCACGGCAGTGTCTGCGCCCAGCACCACAGCCGGGCCTTCGAGGCAGGCCAGGCCGGCGGCAGCCTTGGCCCGGGCCAGGCGCTCGACGTAGGCCGGGGCGCTTTCATCAGGCAATGGGGTTTCATCGATGGGGGCACTGACGACGCTGAACGGTACACCGATCTGGGTCAGCAGTTCACGACGACGGGGCGAGCCGGAGGCCAGGTATAGCGGGTTCATGCAGACATCTCCCTGTCAGTCGCGGCGGCGCCGTCAGTTGATATGCAAGCGTCGGCGCAGGTCGCGCAGGGCGAAGCTGATCCACGGCCAGAGCAAGGCACTGATCACCGCCGACCAGACCAACGCCAGGGTGGGCAGGCGGTTGCCGGTCAGCGCGCTGAGCCACAGCTGGATCAGCTGGGCAATGCCGAAGATCACCAGGATCACCAGGCTCTGCTGCCACATGGGGAACATGCGCAGGCGCTGCTGCAACGACAGCACCAGGAAGGTGATGAGGGTAAGGATCAGCGCGTTCTGCCCCAGCAGGGTGCCGTACAGCACGTCCTCGGCCAGGCCCAGCACGAACGCGGTGGTCATGCCGACCTTGTTCGGTACGGCGAGGGTCCAGAACGACACCAGCAAGGCCAGCCACATGGGCCGGAACACTTCCATGAACTGCGGCATGGGCGAGACGCTGAGCAGCAGGCCGATGGCGAAAGTCAGCCAGATGACCCAGCCGTTGTTGCGGCGTGATGCAGCCATCATTGCCTCCGGGTGTGAGCGGGTGCGGCAGGCGCGGCAGGCGCGGCAGCCGGTGTGGCAGGGGCGGCTGCCGGAGCTGCAGGCTGCGCAGCCGGGGCTGCCGGGGTCGCTGGTGTGGCCGCTGGTGTGGCCGGCGTGGCAGGGGCGCTGCCAGCTGGTGCGCCCTGCTCGCCCGTCGTGGCTGGCTGGCCTGCGGTCGAGGTGCCCTTGCGGTCAGCCTCTTCCTGGGCAATGGCGGCATCGGTGGCGCGCTGTTCCGGGCTGCGCCGGTCGCTGAACACCAGCAGCATGTAGCGGCTACGGTTGAGCGCGGCGGTGGGGATGGCACGAACGATGGCGAACGGCTGGCCGGAATCGTGGATCACTTCGTTGACCGTGGCCACCGGGTAGCCGGCCGGGAACCGTTGCCCCATGCCGGAACTGACCAGCAGGTCGCCTTCCTTGATGTCGGCGGTATCGGCCACATGGCGCAGCTCCAGGCGCTCCGGGTTGCCGGTGCCGCTGGCGATGGCGCGCAGGCCGTTGCGGTTGACCTGCACCGGGATGCTATGGGTGGTATCGGTCAGCAACAGTACCCGCGAGGTGTAGGGCATCAGCTCGACCACCTGGCCCATCAGGCCACGGGCATCGAGCACCGGCTGGCCAAGGAACACGCCATCACGCTCGCCCTTGTTGATCAGGATGCGGTGGGTGAACGGGTTGGGGTCGACACCGATCAGCTCGGCCACTTCGACCTTTTCGTTGACCAGCGCCGAGGAGTTGAGCAACTCGCGCAGGCGCACGTTCTGCTCGGTCAGGGCCGCCAGCTTCTGCAGGCGCCCCTGCAGCAGCAGGGCTTCGGTCTTGAGCTTCTCGTTTTCGGCGATCAGTTCGGTGCGGCTGCCGAACTGGCCGGCCACACCTTGCCACGCACGCTGCGGCAGGTCGGTGATCCAGTACGACTCCATGAGTACCAGGCCCATCTGGCTGCGCACTGGTTTGAGCACGTCGAAGCGCGCGTCGACAACCATCAACGCGACCGACATCACCACCAGGACGAGCAGGCGAACGCCCAGCGAAGGGCCCTTGGAGAAAAGCGGTTTAATGGGCCGTTCCTCGTGGACGACTCAGGAGGTCATTGGACATGGGACAACGCACCAGCCTGGTTGCGGGTTGACGGATACGGCGCCCCGAACGGGCGCCAGCCCAGCACATACAGGTAGCACTGTGCGTACTACCTGTAAACCGGGGCTCGTGAACAGCGAGCGGAATCACTCGCTGGAGAGCAGGTCCATCGCGTGCTTGTCCATCATCTCCAGGGCGCGACCACCGCCACGGGCGACACAGGTCAGCGGGTCTTCGGCGACGATCACCGGCAGGCCGGTTTCCTGGGCCAGCAGCTTGTCCAGGTCACGCAGCAGGGCGCCACCACCGGTCAGCACCAGGCCACGCTCGGCGATGTCCGAGGCCAGTTCGGGCGGCGATTGCTCCAGGGCACTCTTGACCGCCTGGACGATAGTTGCCAGGGACTCCTGCAGCGCTTCGAGCACTTCGTTGGAGTTCAGGGTGAAGGCACGCGGTACGCCCTCGGCCAGGTTGCGGCCGCGCACATCGACTTCGCGTACTTCGCCGCCCGGGTAGGCGGTACCGATTTCCTGCTTGATGCGCTCGGCGGTGGACTCGCCGATCAGGCTGCCGTAGTTGCGGCGCACGTAGGTGACGATGGCTTCATCGAAGCGGTCGCCGCCAACGCGGACGGATTCGGCATAGACCACGCCGTTCAGGGAGATGAGCGCGATTTCAGTGGTACCACCACCGATATCGACGACCATCGAACCGCGGGCTTCTTCGACCGGCAGGCCGGCACCGATGGCGGCGGCCATCGGCTCTTCGATCAGGAACACTTCACGGGCACCGGCACCCAGCGCCGATTCGCGAATGGCGCGGCGCTCTACCTGGGTCGACTTGCACGGCACGCAGATCAGCACGCGCGGGCTCGGCTGCAGGAAGCTGTTCTCGTGAACCTTGTTGATAAAATATTGCAACATTTTTTCGCAGACGCTGAAGTCGGCGATGACGCCGTCCTTCATCGGACGAATGGCAGCAATGTTGCCAGGCGTACGGCCCAGCATGCGCTTGGCTTCGGTACCGACGGCGACGACGCTTTTCTGGTTGCCATGGGTACGGATGGCAACAACCGAGGGCTCATTCAGGACGATACCGCGCTCACGCACGTAAATAAGGGTGTTGGCAGTACCCAGGTCGATGGACAGATCGCTGGAAAACATGCCACGCAGTTTCTTGAACATGGGAAAGTGACCCTGGGGAAAGCGTGGGTAAAAAAGTGCGGCAAACTCTAACAATGGCAGGGATTTTGGGCAAGGAGCCAATATGTTAAATTGGCTGTTTTTCCGAGCACGCCAGCAGAATTTCGCGGCCGTTAGACCGCCAGAAAGCTGACATGTTCCTCACTGCGGACCCAAATTCCGGTCTTTGTTTCCCCTGGAGATCCCCATGGCGCTTGAACGCTGCGACGTGGAAAAGATCGCCCATCTGGCCCGTCTGGGCCTGAATGATGGCGAACTGCCACGCATTACTGACGCACTGAACAGCATTCTCGGGCTGGTCGACCAGATGCAAGCGGTCGACACTACCGGCATCGAGCCACTGGCCCACCCCCTGGAGGCCAGCCAGCGCCTGCGTCCCGACCAGGTCACCGAAAGCAACCAGCGCGACGCCTACCAGGCCATCGCGCCGTCGACCGAAAGCGGTCTGTACCTGGTTCCCAAAGTCATCGAGTAAGGGATAGAGCCTGCCATGCATCAATTGACCCTGGCCGAGATCGCCCGCGGACTCGCCGACAAGTCGTTTTCCTCCGAAGAGCTGACCGGCGCCCTGCTGGCGCGCATCAAGCAGCTCGACCCGCAGATCAACAGCTTCATCAGCGTCACCGAAGACCTGGCCCTGGGCCAGGCGCGTGCCGCCGACGCCCGTCGCGCCGCCGGCGAAACCGGCGCGCTGCTGGGTGCCCCGATCGCCCACAAGGACCTGTTCTGCACCAACGGCGTACGCACCAGCTGCGGCTCGAAGATGCTCGACAACTTCAAGGCGCCATATGACGCCACCGTGGTTGCCAAGCTGGCCGAAGCCGGCATGGTCACCCTGGGCAAGACCAACATGGACGAATTCGCCATGGGTTCGGCCAACGAATCCAGCCACTACGGCGCGGTGAAGAACCCATGGAACCTCGAGCACGTCCCGGGCGGCTCGTCGGGCGGTTCGGCCGCGGCAGTGGCTGCGCGCCTGCTGCCAGCCACCACCGGCACCGACACCGGCGGCTCGATCCGCCAACCGGCGGCACTGACCAACCTCACCGGCCTCAAGCCGACCTACGGCCGCGTGTCGCGCTGGGGCATGATTGCCTACGCCTCCAGCCTCGACCAGGGTGGCCCGCTGGCCCGTACCGCCGAAGACTGCGCCCTGCTGCTGCAAGGCATGGCCGGTTTCGACGCCAAGGACTCCACCAGCATCGAAGAGCCGGTGCCGGACTACAGCGCCAACCTGAATGCTTCGCTGCAGGGCCTGCGCATCGGCCTGCCGAAGGAGTACTTCGGTGCCGGCCTCGACCCACGCATCGCCGACCTGGTCCAGGCCAGCGTCAAGGAGCTGGAAAAGCTCGGCGCGGTGGTCAAGGAAATCAGCCTGCCGAACATGCAGCACGCCATCCCGGCCTACTACGTGATCGCCCCCGCTGAAGCCTCGTCCAACCTGTCGCGCTTCGACGGCGTGCGCTTCGGCTACCGCTGCGAAAACCCGAAAGACCTCACCGACCTGTACAAGCGTTCGCGTGGCGAAGGTTTCGGTGTCGAAGTGCAGCGCCGCATCATGGTCGGCACCTACGCCCTGTCGGCCGGCTACTACGACGCCTACTACGTGAAGGCGCAGCAGATCCGCCGCCTGATCAAGAACGACTTCATGGCCGCCTTCAACGACGTCGACCTGATCCTCGGCCCGACCACGCCAAACCCGGCCTGGAAGCTCGGCGCCAAGAGCAGCGACCCGGTCGCCGCCTATCTGGAAGACGTCTACACCATCACCGCCAACCTGGCGGGCCTGCCGGGCCTGTCGATGCCGGCCGGCTTCGTCGATGGCCTGCCGGTCGGCGTGCAGCTGCTGGCGCCATACTTCCAGGAAGGCCGCCTGCTCAACGTCGCGCACCGCTACCAGCAAGTGACCGACTGGCACACCCGCGCCCCCAACGGCTTCTGAGGAATTCACACATGCAATGGGAAGTTGTGATCGGGCTGGAAATCCACACTCAGCTCGCCACCCAGTCGAAGATCTTCTCCGGCAGCGCCACCACCTTCGGTTCCGAGCCGAACACCCAGGCCAGCCTGGTTGACCTGGGCATGCCTGGCGTACTGCCGGTGCTGAACCAGGAAGCCGTGCGCATGGCGTGCATGTTCGGCCTGGCCATCGATGCCGAGATCGGCAAGCGCAACGTGTTCGCGCGCAAGAACTACTTCTACCCGGACCTGCCCAAGGGCTACCAGATCAGCCAGATGGACCTGCCGATCGTCGGCAAGGGCCACCTGGACATCGCCCTGGAAGACGGCACCATCAAGCGCATCGGGGTAACCCGTGCGCACCTGGAAGAAGACGCCGGCAAGAGCCTGCACGAAGACTTCAGCGGCTCCACCGGCATCGACCTGAACCGTGCCGGCACCCCGCTGCTGGAAATCGTCTCCGAGCCTGACATGCGCAGCGCCAAGGAAGCCGTGGCCTACGTCAAGGCGATCCACGCGCTGGTGCGTTACCTGGGCATCTGCGACGGCAACATGGCCGAAGGCTCGCTGCGTTGCGACTGCAACGTGTCGATCCGGCCGAAAGGCCAGGCCGAGTTCGGCACCCGCTGCGAGATCAAGAACGTCAACTCGTTCCGCTTCATCGAGCGCGCGATCAACAGCGAGATCCAGCGCCAGATCGACCTGATCGAGGACGGCGGCAAGGTGGTACAGGAAACCCGCCTGTACGACCCGAACAAGGACGAGACCCGCTCCATGCGCAGCAAGGAGGAAGCCAACGACTACCGTTACTTCCCCGACCCGGACCTGCTGCCGGTGGTGATCGAGGACAGCTTCCTCGAAACCGTCCGCGCCAGCTTGCCGGAACTGCCGACGCAGAAGGTCGAGCGCTTCCAGAACCAGTACGGCCTGTCGGCCTACGACGCCAACGTGCTGGCTTCCAGTCGCGAACAGGCAGACTACTTCGAGGAAGTGGTGAAGATCGGTGGCGATGCCAAGCTGGCAGCCAACTGGGTCATGGTCGAGCTGGGCAGCCTGCTGAACAAGCTGGGCATCGAGATCGACCAGGCGCCGGTCAGCGCCGCACAGCTGGGCGGCATGCTGCTGCGTATCCGCGACAACACCATCAGCGGCAAGATCGCCAAGACTGTGTTCGAGGCCATGGCCGCTGGTGAAGGCGATGCCGACAGCATCATCGAAAGCAAAGGCCTGAAGCAGGTCACCGATACCGGTGCGATCGACAAGATGCTCGACGAAGTGCTGGCGGCCAACGCCGAGCAGGTCGAACAGTACCGCGCAGCCGACGAGGCCAAGCGTGGCAAGATGTTCGGCTTCTTCGTCGGCCAGGCGATGAAAGCCTCCAAAGGCAAGGCCAACCCGGGGCAAGTGAACCAATTGCTCAAGGCCAAGCTCGAAGGGTGATTGTTTTACCCCTGTAGTCCTGCGAGGGCTTTGCCCTCGTTCGCGGCTAAAGCCGCTCCCACAGGTACAGCGCCGCTCGCCAGTGCAGCGCCGTACCTGTGGGAGCGGCTTTAGCCGCGAATGGCCGCACCGGAGCATTCGAATTGCTAAAGCGATCCCTGAGCACCCTCGCCCTCTTCTCCTTGCTGGCCGGCTGCGCCAGCCAGGACATCGACGTCGACCCCGACGGTTACGACAAGACCGGCACCGCTTCCTATTACGGCGCGCGCCACCACGGCAAACGCACCGCCAGCGGCGAACCATTCAACCAGCATGGCCTCACCGCCGCCCACCGCAGCCTGCCCTTCGGCACCCGGGTACGGGTTACCAACCTGGCCAACCAGCGCAGCGTCGTGGTGCGCATCAACGACCGTGGCCCACATACCCGCGGCCGCCTGATCGATCTTTCACGTGCCGCCGCAGAAAAAATCGGCATGATCCGTAGCGGAACCGCGCGCGTGCGAGTACAAGGGCTTAGCGACTGACGCGACAGGAGTCCGACCATTTTCGACCTGGCTACCCTTCCCACCTTCAGCCTCTTGCAACTGGGCATCGCCTTGCTGTTGCTGGTCAGCGGTGCCGAACTGCTGGTACGCGCAGCCCTGCGCCTGGCCCAGCGCCTGCACGTACGCCCGCTGATCATCGGCCTGAGCCTGGTGGCCTTCGGCAGCACTGCCCCGCAAATGACCGTGAGCCTGCAGGCCGCCTACCAGGGCGCGCCGGACGTGGCGGTGGGCAGCGTGATCGGCAGCAACATCTTCAACGTACTGGTCATTCTCGGCCTGGCCGCACTGATCATCCCGCTGCGCGTGTCGCGGCAACTGGTGCGCCTGGACATCCCACTGATGATCATCGCCAGCGGCCTGGTCTACGGGTTATCCGCCAACGGCCACCTCGGCCGGGTCGAAGGGGTGTTGTTGCTGACCGGGCTGGTCGGCTACCTGGCTATGCTTTGGCACCAGTCGCGCCACTACGCCCGCACCTACCCCGCTCCGGCCACCGCCACCAGCAGCACCGGGCGCTTCTGGTCGGGCACGCTGCTGCAGGTGCTGGCCGGCCTGGGCCTGCTGAGCCTGGCGGGTCACTTGTTGCTGGAAGCTGCCGTAGAGGTGGCCACCGACCTGGGGCTGTCCGAGCGCATCATCGGCCTGACCGTCGTTGCCATCTGTACCTCCCTGCCGGAACTGGCCGCTGCGCTGATCGCCGCCCTGCGCGGTGAACGGGAAATCGCCGTGGGCACGGTGATAGGCAGCAACCTGTTCAACCTGCTGGCGGTGCTGGGCCTGACCGCACTGGTCACCCCCGAGCCGCTGTCGATCTCGCCCAACGCCTTGGCCTTCGACCTGCCAGTAATGCTGGGTGTTGCTGCGCTGAGCCTGCCGGTGTTCTATTCCGGTTACCGTATCACCCGCGCCGAAGGCCTGGTGTTCCTCTGCATGTACCTGGCCTATGGGCTGCACGTGGCGGCGTTCACCATGGGCATGCCACTGGCCGGCCGCCTGGAGCGGTTGATGCTGTTCTACGTACTGCCGGTGCTCGCCATGGTGTTGCTGTACACCACCGCACGAGCCTGGCGTCGCCAACACTAAGGAAAACAACATGGCTGATAGCAAGAAAACCGGCGAACAGATTCGGCGCCAGGTGATGGGCGATGCGTTCGTCGACCGCGCCTTGGGCAATGCCACCGACTTTACCCAACCGCTGCAGGACTTCGTCAACGAACATGCCTGGGGCAGCGTGTGGGCCCGCGACGGGCTGCCGTTGAAAACCCGCAGCCTGATTACCCTGGCCACACTGACCGCACTCAAGTGCCCGCAAGAGCTCAAGGGGCATGTGCGCGGGGCGCTGAACAATGGCTGTACGGTGGAGGAAATTCGCGAAGCGCTGCTGCATTGCGCGGTGTATGCGGGGGTGCCGGCGGCGATTGATGCGTTCCGTGCGGCACAGGAAGTGATCGACAGTTATCAAGGCTGATCCAGCCTTTCTCAGGCCCGGCCTCTTCGCGGGTAAACCCGCTCCCACAGGTACTGCACAGGTCTCAGAGCCTGTAGGGTCCCTGTGGGAGCGGGTTTACCCGCGAAGAGGCCGGTACTGTGTTACCTATCTGGCCTGGCGAGCCTTCTTCATCTTGAAGGCCACCCACAGCACCAGGATCCACCCCGGAATCAGCATCACCGAGATGCGAATCGGCGGGGTCAGGTACATCACCACCAGGATCAGCACGATGAATGCCAGGCACAGGTAGTTGGTGACCGGGTGCCCCCAGCTTTTGTAGAACGGGGTAATCCCGGCCGCCAGCTTGGCCTTGCGGAACTTCAGGTGGGTGATGCTGATGCTCGCCCAGTTGATCACCAGCGCCGACACCGCCAGGGCCATCAGCAAACCAAAGGCTTCACCCGGCATCAGGTAGTTGATCAGCACGCACAGCCCGGTGGCGAAAGCCGACACACCCAGCGCGGTCAGCGGCACGCCGCTACGGCTTACCTTCAGCAACTGACGCGGTGCGTCGCCCTGGCTGGCCAGGCCAAACAGCATGCGGCTGTTGGCGTACACGCAGCTGTTGTACACCGACAGCGCGGCCGTCAGCACCACGATATTGAGGATGGTCGCCACCAGGTCACTGTCCAGTTCGTGGAAGATCATCACGAACGGGCTGCCACCCTGCACCACCTTCTGCCACGGGTAAAGCGACAGCAGCACCGCCAGGGCACCGATATAGAAGATGAGGATGCGGTACACCACTTGGTTGGTGGCCTTGGGGATGCTCTGACGCGGGTTGTCGGCCTCGGCGGCGGTAATGCCCACCAGCTCCAGGCCACCGAACGAGAACATGATCACTGCCAGTGCCATCACCAGGCCGGTGACGCCGTTGGGGAAGAAGCCGCCGTACTGCCAGAGGTTGGCCACGCTGGCGTCCGGGCCGCCATGGCCGCTGGTCAGCAGCCAGGCGCCGAAGCCGATCATGCTGACGATGGCCACCACCTTGACCAGGGCGAACCAGAACTCCATCTCGCCGTAGACCTTCACCTGGGTCAGGTTGATCAGGTTGATCACCACGAAGAAGATCGCCGCCGTGGCCCAGGTGGGGAAGCCGGGCCACCAGTACTGCACGTAGATACCCACCGCTGTCAGCTCGGCCATGCCGACCAGTACGTACACCACCCAGTAGTTCCAGCCCGAGACGAAGCCGGCGAACTCGCTCCAGTACTGGTGGGCGAAGTGGCTGAAGCTGCCGGCCACCGGCTCTTCCACCACCATTTCGCCGAGCTGGCGCATGATCAGGAAGGCCATCAGGCCGGCAATGGCGTAGCCCAGCAGGACGGAAGGGCCGGCCAGCTGGATGGTCTGGGCGATGCCCAGGAACAACCCGGTACCAATGGCCCCGCCCAGCGCGATCAGCTGGATATGGCGATTCTTCAGCCCGCGCTGTAACCGCTCGGGCGTGCTCTGGTCTTGCATGAAGTGTCCTTTAGCTCAGTGAGGCTGTGTTTTTTGTGTTGTTTGCAGTCAAGGATCTAGATCCATCCGCCCCACTGCAAGATGAAAATACCAATGTTGGTGGTGATCGCCGCCATTAGCGTGGTAATCACGATGATCGACGCCGCCAGCTCATGGTTGCCGTTGGCCGCCCGCGCCATGACGTAGCTGGCCGCTGCGGTCGGGCTGCCGATGTACAGGAACAGGATGCCCAGCTCGGCCCCGCGGAAGCCGCATAGCCAGGCACCGAGGGTGCCGAGCAGCGGTAGCCAGACCATCTTCACCAGGCTGGCGTCGATGGCCAGCCTGCCACTGTCGCGCAGTGCCGCCAGCGACAGCGTGCCTCCGATGCAGATCAGCGCCAGCGGCAGGGTCATCTGCGCCAGGTAGTCGCCCGAGGTCAGCAGCCAGTTGGGCAGCGGCACCTGGCCGTACGCCATGGGCGTGGCCACCAGCACACTGATGATCAGCGGGTTGCTGAGGATGCTCTTGCAGATGCTCCACGGGTCGGACTTCAGGTCCGGGCTGTACACCGCCAGCACCACTGCCGACAGCGAGTTGTACATGAGGATGACCAGGCCGGCGAGCACCGCACCCAGGGAGATGCCGTAGTCGCCATAGAGACTGGCGGCCAGGGCCAGGCCGATCACACCGTTGTTGCCGCGGAATGCGCCTTGGGTATAGATGCCCCGGTCGGCCAGCGGGCTGCGCCAGATGGCCAGGCCCCAGGCAATGGCGAAGCCGGCCAGGGTGGCGACGATGAAATAGAGAAGGACGCCGGGTTTGACCGCCGTGGCCAGGTCGGCGTGATAGATACCGAGGAACAGCAGCGCCGGCATGCACACGTTGAACACCAGCTGCGAGGCGACGCGGTTGAAATTGTCGTCGATCAGGCGAATACGTTTGAGCAGCACGCCCATGAACAGCATGGCGAAGACCGGGGCCGTGATGTTCAGTGTCTGGATAAGAAGGGCGAGCATGCGCAAGCGATCCTGGAGGGGTTGCCGTTAGGGGGCTAATGATACGCCAACGGCCGGGAGTTGCGGGGATCGCGGGGTGATAAAGAGAAGTTTCTGTCAGTTACGGCCCTTTCGCGGGTAAACCCGCTCCCACAGGTACTGCACAGGTCTTGAAGCTTGTGAAATACCTGTGTGGGAGCGGGTTTACCCGCGAAGAGGCCGGTACTGCCAGTACTGAATCAGCGCCGAACCGGGCGCTTCTGCAGTTTGCGCTGCAAGGTCCGCCGGTGCATGCCCAGCGCCCGCGCGGTGGCCGAGATATTGCCTTCGTGCTCGTTCAGCACCCGCTGGATGTGTTCCCACTGCAGGCGGTCGACCGACATCGGGTTTTCCGGCACCAGGGTGTCCAGGTCGGTGTGCTCCGACAGCAGCGCCGCCAGCACATCATCGGCATCGGCCGGCTTGCACAGGTAGTTGCAGGCACCGCGCTTGACCGCTTCCACCGCGGTGGCAATGCTCGAGTATCCGGTCAGGATCACCACGCGCATTTCCGGGTCCAGCTCCAGCAGCTTGGGCAGCAGCACCAGCCCGGAGTCACCGTCCATCTTCAGGTCCAGCGTGGCGTAGTCCGGCAGGTCCTGCTGGGCCAGGATCAACCCTTCCTCGGCAGAGCTGGCGGTGCTCACGCGGAAACCGCGGCGGCTCATGGCACGGGCCATGACCCGGGTGAAGGTGGCATCGTCATCCACCAGCAGCAGGTGCGGCAGCTCTTCGCCTTCGACCTGGTTTTCTTCGCTCATCATTCATCTCCTCGCTTGCCATAGGGCAGGCGCAGTTCGGTCAGGGTGCCACCCTGTTCATGACTATAGAGTTTCACCGAACCGCCCGCACGGGTCACGCTGGCCTTGCTCAAGAACAGGCCCAGGCCGAAGCCTTTGCCTTTGGTGGTAATGAAGGGTTTGCCGATGGCTTCGGCGATGGCCGGCGGCACGCCGGGGCCATGGTCACGGATGCTGATGACGATGTCATGGGCGTCCCAGTCCAGGCGCACTTCAAGGTCATCGGGGCAGGCATCGGCGGCATTGTTCAACAGGTTCAACAGCGCCTGGGTCAGGTCCGGCGGCGGGGTCAGGCGCGGCACCTGGCCGTCACGCAGGCGCTGGAAGCGGTAGCTGGCTTCCGGGCGCATCAGGTGCCAACGGTTGAGCGCTTCGTCCAGCCAGGCCGTCACGTCCTGCTCCACAACAGCCAGGCGGCGGTTGGCTTCGGCGGCGCGTACCAGCTGTTGCAGGGTTTCCTTACACAGTTTCACCTGGTCCTGAAGGATCTGCAGGTCTTCCTGCAGCAGCGGGTCGGCGTGGTCCTGGCGCATCTCATTCAGCAGCACGCTCATGGTCGCCAACGGCGTGCCCAGCTCATGGGCGGCACCGGCGGCCTGGGTAGCCACGGCCAGCAGCTGCTCGTCGCGCAGGCTTTCTTCACGCCGCTCGGAACGCAGCTGCTCCTGGCGGCGCAGCTCTTCGGCCATACGCGCGGCAAAGAAGGTGATCACTGCGGCGGCCAGGGCAATGCTCAACCACATGCCGTACACCTGCATCTTGTCCCGCGCCATTGGCAGGCCTTCGAGCGGGTAGAACTGCACCAGCAGCAGGCTGTATGCGGTCAGGGCAATGCCCGAGAGAATCAGCGAATACAACCACGGCAAAGTCACCGCGGCGATCGCCAGCGGCACCAGGTAATACGACACGAACGGGTTGGTCGAGCCGCCGGAGTAATACAGCAAGGCACTGTGGATTAGTAGGTCGCAGGCCAGTTGCAGGGCGTACTCCAGCTCGGTGACCGGCAACGACAGGCGCAGGCGCAGGGCCGTGAAGGCGCACAGCAGCGAAGACAAGGCCAAGGTGCCGGCCAGCGACAGCCAGGGCAAGGGCAGCAGTTCGGTCCAGTAGGCGACGCCCACGGAGCCGGCCTGGGCAGCCAGGACCAGGACCCGAATGACGGTCAGGCGCCAGAGGTTCTGGCGAGTAGCGGACAGCGGTTGTACGGCGGCGAGCATGAGCTCTCCTGATGAGTGCTCCAGAAAAATCGGCTGGAGTATACCGAAGCCAGGCGCCTCGCTGCAGCGATGCGGCAAAGCGCCACACTTTGTCACAGGTTGATGATGGCACTTTTGAACCCACTACACTGTTGCCGGTCTGATGGGCCATGCGTGGAATGGATGACCACAACCCACGCCTTATATTGCCAAGGAGTACCACATGCAAATCCCACGTCGCGGCACCGCCCTGATCCTGTCCTGCGGCCTGCTCGCCAGTCTGCCGGCGCTGGCTGCCGATGAGCCGCGCTACAACCAGGTCTCGCTGCGTGCCGAAGTCAGCAAGGAAGTGGCGCGCGACCTGATGGTCGTTACCCTGTACAGCGAAGCGCAGAACACCGACCCGGGCAAGCTCGCCAAGCAGATCACCGAAACCATGAACAAGGCCGTACAGCAGTCGCGCCAGGTCAAGGACGTGAAGATCAGCCAGGGCAGCCGCAACAGCTACCCGGTATATGACAGCAAGGGCCAGAAAATCACCGGCTGGCGCGAGCGCGCCGAGCTGCGCCTGGAAAGCGCCAACTTCCCGGCCCTGTCGCAGCTGACCGCCGACCTGCTGCAAGAGCTGAAGATGGGTGGCATGGACTTCTCCATCGCCCCGGCCACGCGCAAGGCCAGCGAGGATGCACTGCTCAAGGATGCGGTGGATGCCTTCAAGGCGCGCGCCCAGCTGGCGACCGAGGCGCTGGGTGGCAAGGGCTACAAAGTGGTCAGCCTGAACCTCAACAGCAGCGGTTACCCACGCCCGTACCTGCGCAGTGCACCGATGGCGATGAAGGCCATGGGGGCTGATGAGTCGGCACCGGCGCCGGACATCGAGGCCGGGACTAGTGAAGTGAGCATGAATGCCGATGGCCTGATCGAAGTGCAGATGCCTTGAAGGATCCTCGAAACACCTGTGGGAGCGGGCTTGCCCGCCCTCATGGAACTGCACATAACACATTGAATTAGCAGGGACCCTGTGGGAGCGGCTTTAGCCGCGAACACCGGCGCAGCCGGTGCCATGCACCGCGTTGGATTCTTCGCGGCTAAAGCCGCTCCCACAGGGTACGCGAATCGCTTGCGAGTCCAGTTGTCTGTCAAATCAGGATTTTCGGAAATTTCCTACGCACCAAATAGGTGCTTCCTACACTAACCCCGCCTCGAAACATCCCGCAAAAAGCCATCATTTTGCCTGCGCAAACGTTTAACTTCCCTGAAAGTTATATCAATGCGACATCCATGTACGACCGTACCACTTTTCTGGCGTCAACTATCCCTCTGCATATTGCATTGGGAACAGCCCCTGCATAAGTATCCGCAGGTCGGCTCACGAGGCCACCTCAATCGAAAAATGACAACAATGAGGCCACCATGCTCAAACACGCAGTCATTCCGTTCCTGCTAGGCGCAGGCTTGCTCTCCGGCGCACCGTCGGCCCTCGCCGCGTCCAACCTGGTGTTCTGCTCCGAAGGCAGCCCGGCCGGCTTCGACCCAGGCCAATACACCACTGGGACTGACTTCGACGCCTCGGCCGAGACCGTGTTCAACCGCCTGACCCAGTTCGAACGTGGCGGCACTGCAGTCATCCCGGGTCTGGCGACCAAGTGGGAAGTCTCCGACGACGGAAAGACCTACACCTTCCACCTGCGCGAAGGGGTCAAGTTCCACACCACCGACTACTTCAAGCCCACCCGCAACTTCAACGCCGACGACGTGCTGTTCACCTTCAACCGCATGCTCGATAAGAACCACCCGTTCCGCAAGGCCTACCCCACCGAGTTCCCATACTTCACCGACATGGGCATGGACAAGAACATCGCCAAGCTGGAGAAGCTCGACGAGCACACGGTCAAGTTCACCCTCAACGAAGTCGACGCCGCGTTCATCCAGAACCTGGCTATGAGTTTCGCCTCGATCCAGTCCGCCGAATACGCCGACCAGCTGCTCAAGGACGGCAAGGCCGCCGACATCAACCAGAAGCCGATCGGCACCGGCCCGTTCGTGTTCAGCAAGTACCAGAAAGACGCGCAGATCCGTTTCAAGGGCAACAAGGACTACTGGCAACCCGATGACGTGAAGATCGACAACCTGATCTTCGCCATCACCACCGACGCCTCGGTGCGCATGCAGAAGCTGAAGAAGAACGAATGCCAGGTCACCCTGTTCCCGCGGCCGGCCGACATCCAGCCGCTGAAGCAGGACCCCAAGCTGCAGATGCCGCAACAAGCCGGCTTCAACCTCGGCTACATCGCCTACAACGTGATGGACAAGGTCAAGGGCAGCAACGAGGCCAACCCGTTGGCCCAGCTGAAAGTCCGCGAGGCGCTGGACATGGCCGTGGACAAGAAAAAGATCATCGAGTCGGTCTACCAGGGCGCCGGCCAACTGGCGGTCAACGCCATGCCGCCGACCCAGTGGTCCTATGACGACAGCATCAAGGACGCCTCGTTCGACCCTGAGAAAGCCAAGCAGCTGCTCAAGGAAGCCGGCATCAAGGAAGGCACCGAAATCACCCTGTGGGCGATGCCCGTGCAACGCCCGTACAACCCCAATGCCAAGCTGATGGCCGAGATGCTGCAATCCGACTGGGCCAAGGTCGGCGTCAAGGCAAAGATCGTCAGCTATGAATGGGGCGAGTACATCAAGCGCTCCAAAGGCGGCGAACAAGGCGCCATGCTGATCGGCTGGAGCGGTGACAACGGCGACCCGGACAACTGGCTGGGCACCCTGTACGGCTGCGACGCCATGAGCGGCAACAACTTCTCCAAGTGGTGCTACAAGCCCTACGACGACCTGATCAAGCAGGCCAAGGCCACCTCCGACCAGGCCAAGCGCACCGAGCTGTACCAGCAGGCACAGCACATCCTCAAGGAGCAGGTACCGATCACCCCGATCGCCCACTCCACCGTGTACCAGCCCATGAGCGCCAAGGTGAAGGACTACAAGATCAGCCCGTTCGGCCTGAACTCCTTCTACGGCGTCAGCGTGGACAAATAGGCTAGCCAAGGCACCCGCCGAGCGGCGGGTGCCCCGCCATCCTCGTACCCTTTCATGTCGTCCCGCCGCCATCCGCAGCGGGGTCGGCGACCTGTTGCCGCCATTCGTACCCCGAGGCGGTGCAAACAGACGTAAAAGGACTTGCCATGCGCCATACCACCCGCCTTTCCGCCCTGCTGGCCTTGGGCCTGATCAGCCAATCGCCGGCCCTGCTGGCCAACAACCTGGTGTTCTGCTCCGAAGGCAGCCCGGCCGGCTTCGACACCGCCCAGTACACCAGCGCCACCGACAACGATGCCGCCGAACCGATCTACAACCGCCTGGTCGAGTTCGAACGCGGCGGCACTGCCGTGCACCCTGCCCTGGCGACCCGCTGGGAGGTGTCCGAAGATGGCCTGCGCTACACCTTCCACCTGCGCGAAGGGGTGAAATTCCACAGCAACAAGGCCTTTGCACCGAGCCGCGACTTCAACGCCGACGACGTGCTGTTCACCTTCAACCGCATGCTCGACAAGAACCACCCGTTCCGCCAGGCCTACCCGACCGAGTTCCCCTATTTCATCAGCATGGGCCTGGACAAGAACATCGCCCGTGTCGAAAAGACCGATCCACTGACCGTGGTGTTCACTCTGAACAGCGTCGATGCCGCGTTCATCCAGAACCTGGCCATGAGCTTCGCTTCCATCCTGTCTGCCGAATACGCCGAGCAGCTGATGGCCAGCGGGCGCCCCAGCGACATCAACCAGCAACCGATCGGCACCGGCCCGTTCGTGTTCCAGCGTTATCAGAAGGATTCGCAGATCCGCTACAAGGGCAACAAGGCCTATTGGTCACCGCAGGACGTGAAGATCGACAACCTGGTGTTCTCGATCAACATCGACCCTTCGGTGCGCATCCAGAAGCTGCGCCGCAACGAATGCCAGGTCACCCTGCACCCGCGCCCCGCCGACCTGCCGGCGCTCAAGGCCGACAGCAAACTGCAGGTGCTGCAGCAACCTGGCTTCAACCTCGGCTACATCGCCTACAACACCCAGCACCCACCATTCGACCGCCTGGAAGTGCGCCAGGCGATGGACATGGCAGTGAACAAGCAGGCGATCATCCAGGCCGTGTACCAGGATTCCGGCCAGTTGGCAGTCAACGCCATGCCGCCGACCCAGTGGTCCTATGACGACAGCCTCAAGGACGCGCCCTTCGACCCGGAAAAGGCCAAGCAGCTACTGCAGCAGGCCGGGGTCAAGCCGGGCACCGAGATCACCCTGTGGGCCATGCCGGTGCAGCGCCCGTACAACCCCAACGCCAAGCTGATGGCGGAAATGCTCCAGGCCGACTGGAGCAAGCTCGGCTTCAAGGTGCGCATTGTCAGCTACGAATGGGGCGAGTACCTCAAGCGCATGAAAAGCGGCGAGCACGATATCGCCCTGATCGGTTGGACCGGGGACAACGGTGACCCGGACAACTGGCTGGGCACCCTCTACAACTGCGATGCCATCGGCAGCAACAACTACTCGCTGTGGTGCGATCCGCAGTACGACAGCCTGGTCAAGCAGGCCAAGCAGGTCACCGACCGCACGCAGCGCACCGCCCTGTACCAGCAGGCCCAGCAGCGGCTCAAGCAACAGGTGCCGATTACCCCGGTGGCGCACTCCACGGTCAACCAACCGCTCAGCGTCAAGGTTTCCGAGTTCAAGGTCAGCCCGTTCGGGCGCAACGACTTTTCCGGTGTGAGTGTTGATTGAGCATTAGCCGGTACCGGCCTCTTCGCGGGTAAACCCGCTCCCACAGGGTTCTCCTCAGGTTCACGAAACCTGTGGGAGCGGGCGCGCCCGCGAAGAGGCCGGCACAGCCAACACAACGCCCCGATTCTGCCCGGTGACCCCGGGCAACCCTGGCAACACCGCAGCAAGAAGCCCGGCCCACAAGGCCAGGCAATAACTAGAAGAACAGAAAGGGAGCTTTAACCTTGAGACTATTCACCTTGACCGCACTGGCGTTATCCATCAGTGCCTTATCCACCGTGACCCAGGCCGACCCGCAAAGCCAGGAATACGTGCCCATCACCCTCAAAGGCAGCAGCGAGCAGGAGCAGGCCAGTGGCTTCGTCGACGGCCAGAGCCTGTCCGGCAGCACCCGCAACTGGTACGCCCGCGAGCGCGCCGCACGCGCCCCGCTGTGGAAGTACTACAAGAGCGACGGCACCCGCCACGACACCCACAGCCGCGAGAACTGGGTGCAGGGCACCATCCTCAACTACAGCTCCGGCTTCACCCAGGGCACCGTCGGCTTCGCCGTCGAAGCCGCCGGCTACAATGCCATCGCCCTGCTGCAGAACCGCGAGGACGTCGCCGGCCCCAACAACCGCACCCTGACCCACAGCGACGGCGACCCGGTCGGCCAGTGGAGCAAGATGGGCCTGGCCAACGTCAAGGCGCGGGTGTCCAACACCACGCTCACCGTCGGCCGCCAATCGGTGGACACGCCGATGATTGCCTACATCGGCAACCGCGCCCTGCCCTCGAGCTTCCAGGGCGCGTTCCTGCACAGCGCCGAATTCGACAACCTGAGCTTCGACCTGGGCACCTTCGACCGCGTCTCGCCACGTACCGAACAGAGCCTCAGCAAGTTCCGCACCGAGTACAGTGCCACTGGCGTGGAAACCGACCGCGCCAGCACCGCCGGCATCAACTACCAGCCGTTCAAGAGCCTGAGCACCAGCCTGTACGCCACCAAAGTCGACGACTTCTGGAACCAGTACTACTTCGGCGCCAACCACGTGCTCGGCGACAGCGCAGTGCTCAGCCTGAGCACCGGCCTGAACTACTACAAGACCGTCGACGCCGGCAGCAAGAAGATGGGCGATATCGACAACGACACCTACAGCCTGTCGTTCGGCCTGACCCACCAGGCCCACACCCTCAGCGCCTCCTGGCAGCAGGTCAACGGCAACGAATACTTCGACTACCTGCACGAAACCAACGGCATCTACCTGGCCAACTCGCTGCTGTCGGACTTCAACGGCCCCAACGAGAAATCGCTGCAGATTTCCTACGTGCTGAACATGGCGCCGTACGGCGTGCCGGGCCTGAAGTTCAACCTGTACAACGCCCGCGGCTGGGGCATCGATGGTACCCATTACCGCGGTACCGCCTACGACGTGAACGGCCTGGATGGCGAAACCCACTACGAGTGGGGCTTCGGCACCAGCTACGCGGTACAGAGCGGGCCGCTGAAAGACACCAGCATCCGTGCCACCTACACCGCGCACCGCGCCAGCAAGGCCCAGGGCGATGGCAGCCTGGATGAGTTCCGGGTGGTTACCACCATTCCATTCAACATTCTCTGACCGCCGGCGCCACGGCCTGCTTTGCTGCGGGCCGTGGCGGCTACGCTGGAATCAATGCAAGCAGGGAGTCCACCCATGCAGAGAGCTTTCATGAAATCGCTACCGCTACGCCTCGCCCTGGCAGCGCTGGTACTGGGCAGCGCCACGCAGCTGGCGGCCAAGCCGCTGGTAGTGTGCACCGAGGCCAGCCCGGAAGGGTTCGACGTTGTCCAGTACACTACGGGGGTCACCTTCGATGCCACCTCCGAAGCGCTGTTCAACCGCCTGGTCGACTTCAAGCCTGGCACCACCGATGTCCAGCCGGCCCTGGCCGAACGCTGGGACATCGCACCGGACGGCCTGACCTACACCTTCCACCTGCGCCAAGGGGTGAAGTTCCACAAGACCGACTACTTCACGCCCACTCGCGAATTCAATGCCGATGACGTGCTGTGGAGCCTGCGCCGTCAGCTCGACCCGGCGCACCCGTGGCACGACAAGACCAGCGTCGGCTACCCGTACTTCGAAAGCATGTCCTTCAAAAGCCTGCTCAAGTCGGTGGACAAGACCGATGACCACACCGTGGTGATCACCCTCACCCGCCCGGAAGCACCGTTCCTGCGGGACATGGCCATGGGCTTCACCTCGATCTACTCCGCCGAATACGGCGACCAGTTGCTCAAGGCCGGCAAGACCGCCGAGCTGAACAGCAAGCCGATCGGCACCGGCCCGTTCATCTTCCAGCGTTACAACAAGGACGCCCAAGTCCGCTTCAAACCCAACCCGGACTACTTCCGCGGCAAGCCCCCGGCAGACGCCCTGATATTCGCCATCGCCACCGACAGCAACGTGCGCCTGCAAAAGCTGCGCGCCAACGAATGCCAGGTGGCGCTATACCCCAAACCAGAGGACGTGCCGACGATCAAGGCCGACCCCAAGCTCAAGGTCGTCGAGACCGAAGCGCTGGTTACCGGCTATATCGCCATGAACACCCAGCACAAGTACCTCGGCGATGTGCGCGTGCGCAAAGCCATCAACATGGCCTTCGACCGCCAGACACACGTCGACCAGCTGTTTGGCAAGAACAACGCGCTGGTGGGCGTGAACCCGTACCCGCCGACCATGCTCGGTTACAACACCACCAACCAGAACCCGCCACGGGACCTGGCCAAGGCCCGCGCCCTGCTCAAGGAAGCTGGCGTACCGGAAGGTACCGTGATCACCCTGTTCACCCGCAACGGCGGCGGCATGACCAACCCCAACCCCCGCCTGTCCGCCGAGATGCTGCAGGCCGACCTGAAACAGGTCGGCCTGAAGCTGGATATCCGCGTGATGGAATGGGCCGAAATGCTGCGTCGTGCCAAGAACGGCGAAGCCGACCTGGTCTCCACCGGCTGGGCAGGCGACAACGGTGACCCGGACAACTTCCTCACCCCGCTGCTGAGCTGCGAGGCCGCCAAGAACGGCGAGAACTACGCCCGCTGGTGCAATCCGCAGTTCCAGGAACTCATCACGCGTGCACGGCAGATGACGGATGACAATGAGCGCCGATGGGTCTATGCCGAGGCTTTAAGGGTGTACGATGACGACCAACCCTGGATCAGCATGGCCCACCCCAAGGTGTTCGCCGCCATGCGTGACAACGTGGAGGGCTACGTAATCAGCCCTCTGGCCAACAACAACTTCGCCACCACCAAGGTGAAGTAGAACAACAACGACCGCCGGCAACCCACACGGGGACCGGCGGCACCCCGTAGCGTGCTGCTAGCCGCACGGCCTGATGAGGTAACCCCGACAATGTTGAGCTTTATTGCCCGGCGCCTTGGCCTGCTGATACCGACCTTTTTCGGTATCACCTTGCTGACCTTCGCGCTCATACGCCTGATCCCCGGCGACCCGGTGGAAGTGATGATGGGCGAGCGCAGGGTCGACCCCGAAATGCATGCCCAGGCCATGGAGCGCCTGGGCCTGAACAAGCCGCTGCCGGTCCAGTACCTGGACTACGTCGGCAAGCTGGCCCAGGGTGACCTCGGTGAATCGCTGCGCACCCGCGAGAGCGTGTGGAGCGAGTTCCTCACCCTGTTCCCGGCCACCCTCGAACTGGCCTTCGCCGCCCTGTTGTTCGCAGGCATCGTCGGCCTGCTGGCCGGGGTGATCGCCGCGCTCAAGCGCGGATCGCTGTTCGACCACGGGGTGATGGGTATTTCCCTGGCCGGTTACTCGATGCCGATCTTCTGGTGGGGCCTGATCCTGATCATGTTCTTCTCGGTAAGCCTGGGCTGGACCCCGGTGTCCGGGCGCATCGACCTGCTCTACGACATCGAGCCGAAGACCGGCTTCATGCTCATCGACACCCTGCTCAGCGACGAGGAAGGTGCATTCAAGGACGCGGTGATGCACCTGATCCTGCCGGCCATCGTGCTCGGCACCATCCCGCTGGCGGTGATTGCCCGCATGACCCGCTCGTCGATGCTCGAAGTGCTGCGCGAGGACTACATCCGCACCGCCCGCGCCAAAGGCCTGTCGCCGGCCCGCGTGGTGTTCGTGCACGGCCTGCGCAACGCGCTGATCCCGGTACTGACCGTATTCGGCCTGCAGGTTGGCACGTTGCTGGCCGGTGCAGTGCTGACCGAAACCATCTTTTCCTGGCCGGGCATCGGCAAGTGGCTGATCGAAGCCATCGGTGCCCGTGACTACCCCGTGGTCCAGAACGGCATCCTGTTGATCGCCTGCCTGGTGATCCTGGTCAACTTCGTCGTGGATATCCTCTACGGCCTGGCCAACCCACGCATCCGTCATCAGCGCTGAGGCCTTCGCCATGACTAGCCCGATTCCGAAATCCGTCACACCGGTCAGCCCGGTGGACCAGAGCCTGCTCTACCCCTCGCCATACAAAGAATTCTGGCAAGCCTTCGCCCGCAACAAAGGTGCGGTGATGGGCCTGGCCTTCATGTGCCTGGTGGTGTTCTGCGCGCTGTTCGCGCCGTGGGTCGCCCCGCACGACCCGAGCGAGCAGTACCGCGAATTCCTGCTGACCCCACCGGTGTGGCTCGAAGGTGGCAGCTGGCAGTTCATCCTCGGCACCGACGAGCTGGGCCGCGACCTGCTTTCGAGGCTGATCCAGGGCGCGCGGCTTTCGCTGCTGATAGGCCTGTCGTCGGTGGTGATGTCGCTGATCCCTGGCATCCTGCTGGGCCTGCTGGCCGGTTTCTTCCCGCAACTGCTCGGCCCGTCGATCATGCGCCTGATGGACGTGATGCTCGCCCTGCCCTCGCTGCTGCTGGCGGTGGCCATCGTCGCCATCCTCGGCCCAGGCCTGATCAACACCGTGATCGCCATCGCCATCGTGTCGTTGCCATCCTACGTGCGCCTGACCCGCGCCGCCGTGATGGGCGAGCTGAACCGCGACTACGTCACCGCCGCACGCCTGGCCGGTGCCGGGCTGCCACGGCTGATGTTCGTCACCGTGCTGCCCAACTGCATGGCACCGCTGATCGTGCAGGCCACCCTCAGCTTCTCCTCGGCCATCCTCGACGCCGCCGCCCTGGGCTTCCTTGGCCTTGGCGTACAGCCGCCGACCCCGGAGTGGGGCACCATGCTGGCTTCGGCCCGTGACTACATCGAGCGCGCCTGGTGGGTGGTGAGCCTGCCCGGCCTGACCATTCTGCTCAGTGTGCTGGCAATCAACCTGATGGGCGACGGCCTGCGCGATGCGCTGGACCCGAAACTCAAGAACGCCGCCTGAGGAGAACGCCATGTCACTGTTGCAGATCAACAACCTGAACGTGCGCTTCGGCGACGCCAATGCGGTACCGGTGGTCGATGGACTGGACCTGACGGTGGAGGCCGGCGAGATCCTGGCCATCGTCGGCGAATCCGGCTCGGGCAAGTCCGTGACCATGATGGCCCTGATGGGCCTGATCGACGCCCCCGGGCGCATCACCGCCGACTCGCTCACCTTCGACGGCACCGACATGCTCAAGCTAAGCGGTCGCCAGCGACGCAAGGTGGTGGGCAAGGACATCGCCATGGTCTTCCAGGACCCGATGACCGCGCTCAACCCCAGCTACACCGTGGGCTACCAGATCGAGGAAGTGCTGCGCCAGCACCTGGGCCTGAAGGGCAAGGCCGCGCGCCAGCGTGCCCTGGAGCTGCTGAAAAAGGTCGAGATCCCGGCTGCGGAAAGCCGCCTGGACGCCTACCCGCACCAGCTGTCCGGCGGCATGAGCCAGCGCGTGGCGATTGCCATGGCGATTGCCGGCGAGCCCAAGCTGCTGATTGCCGACGAACCCACCACTGCGCTGGACGTGACCATCCAGGCGCAGATCATGGAGCTGCTGGTCAACCTGCAGAAGGAGCGCAACATGGCGCTCATCCTGATCACCCACGACCTCGCCGTGGTCGCCGAAACGGCCAGGCGGGTGTGCGTGATGTACGCCGGCCAGGCCGTGGAAGTGGGCCAGGTGCCGGAGCTGTTCGACGTGCCCGCCCACCCCTACAGCGAAGCGTTGCTGGCGGCGATCCCCGAGCACAGCATCGGTGCCGAACGCCTGGCCACCCTGCCCGGCATCGTCCCCGGCCGCTACGACCGCCCCGTGGGTTGCCTGCTGTCACCGCGCTGCCCGTACGTGCAGGACAACTGCCGGCGCCAGCGCCCGCCCCTCGATCCCCAGGCCCATGGCCTGGTGCGTTGCTTCTACCCGCTGAACCAGGAGGTGGCGTGATGGCCGTCGTTCTATCCGCCCGGGAGCTGACCCGGCATTACGAAGTCTCCCGCGGGCTGTTCAAGGGCCACGCCCTGGTCCGCGCGCTGAATGGCGTGTCGTTCGAACTGGAGGCCGGCAAGACCCTGGCCGTGGTCGGCGAGTCCGGCTGTGGCAAGTCGACCCTGGCCCGCGCACTGACCCTGATCGAAGAGCCGTCCTCCGGCTCGCTGCAAATTGCCGGCACCGAAGTGAAAGGCGCCAGCAAGAGCGAGCGCAAGCAACTGCGCCGCGACGTACAGATGGTGTTCCAGAGCCCCTACGCCTCGCTCAACCCACGGCAGAAGATTGGTGACCAGCTGGCCGAGCCGTTGCTGATCAACACCTCGCTGAGCAAGGCCGAGCGGCGAGAAAAGGTGCAGAAGATGATGGAACAGGTCGGCCTGCGCCCCGAGCATTACCAGCGCTACCCGCACATGTTCTCCGGCGGCCAGCGCCAGCGTATCGCCCTGGCCCGGGCAATGATGCTGCAGCCCAAGGTGCTGGTGGCGGACGAACCGACCTCGGCGCTGGACGTGTCGATCCAGGCCCAGGTGCTGAACCTGTTCATGGATTTGCAGAAGGAGTTCAACACCGCCTACGTGTTCATCTCGCACAACCTGGCGGTGGTGCGGCATGTGGCCGATCAGGTGCTGGTGATGTACCTCGGCCGGCCGGCGGAGATGGGGCCGAAAGAAGATATCTACGAAAGGCCGTTGCACCCGTATACCCAGGCGCTGTTGTCGGCGACGCCGGCGATTCACCCGGACCCTTTGAAGCCAAAGATCCGCATTGCCGGGGAGTTGCCCAACCCGCTGAACCCGCCGGATGGGTGTGCGTTTCACAAGCGCTGCCCGTATGCGACCGAGCGGTGTGCCAAGGAGGTGCCGGCGCTTAGGCAGGTGAGTACCCGGCAGGTGGCTTGTCACTATGCCGAGCAGTTTCTTTAGCCTTTAGATAGCCGGGGCTGCGTTGCAGCCCATCGCGACACAAGGCCGCTCCTACAAGGGACCGCAATCTCCTGTAGGAGCGGCCTTGTGTCGCGATGGGCCGCAAAGCGGCCCCAAAAATCTCAATGCATGAAGAACCAGATCAGGATAATCACCGGAATCGGCACCCCAATCATCCAGAGCAGTATCGAGCGCATGGCCTTTCTCCTTGTTCGATGTGGAACAGACCGGTGCACTCGCCATGCCATCCCTGTCAAAAAATCACTCTCAACCGAATCAACGGCTTACTGCCCAAGCCGCTTGGCAAAACCGTGCAATATGCCGGATCCGCACCCTTGCGGCTGGGTGTTCTGCAATGCACTATCAGGCTCATGACCGCCACCACCCTCCCCGATGGCCCCGAGCAGACCCCGCTCACCGCCGACACCGTGCTGCGCTACCACCTGTGCTGGAAGCACCGTGATCTGGACGGCGTCATGGCGCTCTACCACCCCGACATCCAGTACCACGACTTCTTCCAGAACCGCGTGCTCGGCTACCAGGAACTGCGTGACTACGTGCGCGCCTGCCTGCCCCATGAAGCCGGCGAAGATATCGTGCACAGCGACCGCATCCGCGTCGACGGCTGTACCGCGTTCATCCAGTACCAGGTCACGGTCCAGGGCGGCGACGGCCTGGTGGCGTTCCAGTCCAGCGAGGCGATTACCGTCAAGGACGGCCTGATCTGGCAGGTCAACGAATACGCCACGCTGGTCCGCCGGAGCAGCAGTGGCCATGCCAGCAGCGGCCCGCGCCCGGCCACCAGCCGCCTGGGCCTGTCACCCCGGCAGCTGTCGACCATGGCCCAGGACCTGGAACACTACTTCCAGCGCCAGCGCCCCTACCTGGACCCGGAGCTGGACCTGCAGCAGGTGGCCGACGCCAGCGGCTACAGCCGCAACCAGATCTCCTATCTGTTCAACCAGGTGCTCGGGCAAAGCTTCTACCGCTACGTCAACCAGGCGCGCCTGCAACACCTGATGGCCAGCCTTGACGATGACAGCGTCGAAGCGGCGATCGACGACCTGGCGTTCAGCGCCGGCTTCAACTCGCTCTCGGCGTTTTACAAGTGCTTCCGCGAGCACACCGGCCTCACCCCCAAGGCCTATCTGAAGCAAATTTCCCTGCGTGCACGCACGTAAGACAGGCACTGGCAGACACCACTAGCATCGCCCACAGACCTTGACGGATGTGGAGCAAAACCCGATGCAACCCCTGCGCACGCTCAGCCTTTGGATGGACCAGCTCGACGAGCCGCTGTGCGCGCGCCCGGCCCTGCGCCAGGACCTCGAGGTCGATGTGTGCATCATCGGCGCCGGCTACACCGGGCTGTGGACCGCCTACTACCTCAAGCGCCAGGCGCCGCAACTGAACATCGCGGTGATCGAGGCCAACATCGCCGGCTTCGGCGCCTCGGGGCGCAACGGCGGCTGGTTGATGGGCAACCTGCTCGGCGAAGACCGCCTGCTCGCCACCCTGTCGCCGCAGCAGCGCCGCACCAGCATCGACCTGCTGCATGGCATTCCCGATGAAGTGCACAGTGTGCTGCAACGCGAGGGCATCGACTGCGACTACCGCAAAGGCGGCGTGCTATATTGCGCCGCGCGTTACCCGGAACAGGAGCGCAGCCTGCGCGCCTACCTCGACGACCTTTATCGCCAAGGCATGACCGAGGACGACTACCGCTGGCTACGCCCCGAACAGCTTGACGCTCAGTTGCGGGTCAGCAATGCCTATGGCGCCATCTACAGCCCGCACACCGCAACCATCCAACCCGCCAAGCTGGCGCGTGGCCTGGCCCGAGCGGTAGAGGCGCTGGGCGTACCCATCTACGAAAACACCCCAGCCATCGACTGGCAGCCGGGTGAGGTGCGTACCCCGTTGGCGCGCATCCGTTGCCAATGGATGGTACCCGCCGTGGAGGGCTACGCCGCCAGCCTGCCGCCACTGGGCAAACATCAGCTGCCGGTACAGAGCCTGTTGGTGGCCACCGAACCACTGCCGGAGGCCACCTGGCAACAGATCGGCCTGAACCAGGGCCAGGCGTTCAGCGAAAGCAGCCGCCAGGTCACCTACGGCCAGCGCACCGCCGACAACCGCCTGGTATTCGGCGCCCGTGGCGGCTACCGCTTCGGTGGCCGCCTGCGCGAAAACTTCAACCTCGACGAACAGGAAATCGAGCTGCGCCGCTACCTGTTCAGCGAGTTGTTCCCGCAGTTGAAGCACGTGCGTATCACCCACTCCTGGGGCGGCAACCTGGGCATGGCTCGGCGCTTCCGCCCGCACATGCTCTGCGACCGTCAACGCGGCATCGCCCTGGCGGGCGGCTACGGCGGCGAAGGCGTCGGCGCCACCAACCTGGGCGGGCGCACCCTGGCGGCGCTGATCCTCAACCAGCACAACGAACTGACCGCGCAACCCTGGGTGCTCGACAGCCGCCCGCTTTCAAGCCTGGCCACTTGGCCACCCGAGCCCTGCCGCTGGCTGGGCTACAACGCGATCATCCAGAGCTTCGTCCACGAGGATCGGACCCTCGCCAACCCCGCCAGCGCGCCTTGGAGGCGGCGCCTGGCCAGCAATCTTGCGGACTTCATGGAAGGCTTCATGCACTGACTTTCCTTTCCCCGACACAGGATTTGCCGGTTCCGCTGATCGCCTGCCTTCGATAACAACACACAAAGCAAGGTAACCCCGACATGCGCACGCTCCTTCTCGCCCCCCTGATGCTGGCCGCCAGCGTGGCCGGTGCCGCCGAAACGGTGAAGATCTACAACTGGTCCAGCTACGTTGCCCCCGACACACTGAAGAACTTCCAGCAAGCCAGCGGTATCGTGCCCACCTACGACGTTTACGACAGCAACGAAACCCTCGACGGCAAGCTGATGACCGGCAACTCCGGCTACGACGTGGTGTTCCCGTCCAACCACTTCATGGCCCGGCAAATCCAGGGCAAGGCCCTGAAGCAGCTGGACAAGTCGCAGCTGCCCAACTGGCACAATCTCAACCCGGTGTTGCTCAAGGCACTGGAGGTCAATGACCCGGGTAACCAATACGGCTTCCCGTATCTGTGGGGCAGCACCGGCATCGGCTACAACGTCGACAAGGTCAAGGCGGTGCTCGGCGACAGCGCGCCAATAAACTCGTGGGACCTGATCTTCAAGCCTGAGTACATGAGCAAGCTGAAAAGCTGCGGCGTCGCCGTGCTGGACAACGGCCCTGAGCTGTTACCGATCGCCCTGCACTACCTGGGCCTGCCGCACCACAGCCAGAACCCGGCGGACTACGACAAGGCCAAGGCGCTGCTGATGCAGGTGCGGCCATACATCAGCTACTTCCACTCATCGAAGTACACCGGCGACCTGGCCAACGGCGATATCTGCGTGGTGGTCGGTTTCTCGGGGGATGTGCTGCAGGCGAAGAATCGTGCCGAGGAGGCGAAGAACGGGGTGAACGTGGGGTATTCGATACCCAGGGAAGGCGCACCGATGTGGTTCGACATGGTTGCCATGCCGGCCGATGCACCGGATGAGAAGGCCGGGTATGCCTACATGAACTACCTGCTGCAGCCGGAGGTGATGGCCAACATCAGCAACCATGTGCAGTACGCCAACGGCAACCTTGAGGCGGACGGGCTGGTGGATCCGGCGATGAAGGGTAATACGATGGTTTACCCGAGCGAGGAAGTGATGGGCAAGCTGTATGCGCTGGAGGCAATGCCGGCGAAGATCGACCGTATTCGGACGAGGATCTGGACCAGTATCAAGGCAGGAAACTGAGTGCGGCCGTAACGCGGTCACTGTGGGAGCGGGTTTACCCGCGAATGCGATGTTGAATTCACCGACGCATTCGCGGGTAAACCCGCTCCCACAGGGGTCAGATGCAAGCTTTCCGAATCAATGGTGCTCGCGGGTAGCGCGGAACTTGATGTCCGGCCAGCGCTCTTCCATCAGCGACAGGTTGACCCGGGTCGGCGCCAGGTAGGTCAGGTGCCCGCCACCGTCGATGGCCAGGTTCTCCATGGCCTTGTTCTGGAATTCCTCGAGCTTCTTCTTGTCGTCACAGCCGATCCAGCGGGCCGACCACACGGTGATCGGCTCGTAGGCGCACTCGACCTTGTACTCTTCCTTCAGGCGGCTGGCGACCACGTCGAACTGCAGCACACCGACTGCACCGAGGATGATGTCGTTGCTGCGCTCTGGGAAGAACACCTGGGTAGCACCTTCTTCGGCCAGCTGTTGCAGGCCCTGGCGCAGCTGCTTGGATTTCAGTGGGTCCTTCAGGCGCACGCGGCGGAACAGCTCCGGTGCGAAGTGCGGGATACCGGTGAAGCCCAGCGCCTCGCCTTCGGTGAAGGTGTCGCCGATCTGGATGGTGCCGTGGTTGTGCAGGCCGATGATGTCGCCGGCATAGGCCTCTTCCAGCTGCTCACGCTCGGAGGAGAAGAAGGTCAGCGCATCGCCGATACGCAGGTCCTTGTTGATCCGCACGTGGCGCATCTTCATGCCCTTCTCGTACTTGCCCGAGCAGATACGCATGAAGGCGATGCGGTCGCGGTGTTTCGGGTCCATGTTCGCCTGGATCTTGAACACGAAACCGGTGAACTTCTCTTCCACAGGCTCCACGGTGCGCTCGTGGGCAACACGGCCCAGCGGGCGCGGCGCCCAGTCGACGACGGCGTCAAGCACATGGTCGACACCGAAGTTGCCCAGCGCGGTACCGAAGAACACCGGGGTCAGCTGGCCGTTGATGAACTCTTCCTGGTTGAACTCGTGGCAGGCGCCCTGCACCAGCTCCAGCTGTTCGACGAACGAATCGTACTGGTCGCCCAGGTGGGCACGGGCTTCGTCCGAGTCCAGCTTCTGGATGATCTTGGCTTCGGTGCGCTCGTGGCCGTGGCCCGGGGTGTACACCACGATGTAGTCACCGGTCAGGTGGTACACGCCCTTGAAGTCGCGGTAGCAACCGATCGGCCAGGTGATCGGCGCGGCCTTGATCTTCAGCACGGCTTCGATCTCGTCGAGCAGCTCGATCGGGTCGCGGATGTCGCGGTCAAGTTTGTTGATGAAGCTGACGATCGGCGTGTCGCGCAGGCGGCACACATCCATCAGGGCGATGGTACGTGGCTCTACACCTTTACCGCCGTCGAGCACCATCAGCGCCGAGTCCACCGCGGTCAGGGTGCGGTAGGTGTCTTCCGAGAAGTCTTCGTGGCCGGGGGTGTCGAGCAGGTTGATCATGTGCTCGCGGTACGGGAACTGCATCACCGAGGTGGTGATGGAGATGCCGCGCTGCTTCTCCATTTCCATCCAGTCGGAGGTGGCGTGGCGGTCGGACTTACGCGACTTCACGGTACCGGCGACGGCAATGGCCTTGCCCATCAGCAGCAGCTTCTCGGTGATGGTGGTCTTACCGGCGTCGGGGTGGGAAATGATTGCGAAAGTGCGGCGCTTCGCGACTTCGGCGGCCTGGTTGGTCATGGGAAATCGCCTGACTGGGGGATTTAAAAGGGGCGATATCATACCTGAAGTTGGGCCGGGACCAAAATTTGCTGAACCGGCGGTGCCTGTTCCGGCCTCTTCGCGGGTAAACCCGCTCCCACAGGTATCACACCGCCTTTGAAACCTGTGCAGGCCTTGTGGGAGCGGGTTTACCCGCGAAAGGGCCCGCCCAGAGGCCACAAATTCGTCAGGCAATCGCTTTATCACGACAAATGGCCAAAGAGCAGTTATTTCAACGTCTACACAGCACTAACCCGCTGCTTTTTCTCGTCAATTTTCCAACCAACCAGTGATTAACGCTGGCCAAATGCCGCCCCAGATGGGAACCTTTACGCCCACGGAGACGTCCACTCCCCTGTAACCCGCTTCGGTTGGGGAGCTGGTTTCATCAGCATTTTCGGGCCCGACGGGGTTCGGCTCATGGCCTGATCGCAGCCTTCGGCGTGCATCACGCTGCTACTCGCGAACACACCACCCGCCGCCAGGACTGGTCGGCAACCAAGAAGTGTGCTCGCCGACTACACAAGGAGTCCGCCTGTGGCTGAACGCTACGGAAAAGGGCTGTTGGGATGGGCCGCCGTGCTCGTCATCCTGGCCCTGCTGGTCCACTGGATCGGCATCGACACGATCGCGCGGTATCGCGACGATCTTGGGTTCTACCTGCAAGCGCACCTGGTACTGGTGCTGGCTTCGATGGCGGCGGCGCTGGCCGTGGGCATCCCCGCCGGCATTGCGTTAAGTCGACCGCACCGGGTCGACAAAGCCGAGCGCTTCATGCAGTTGTTCAACGTTGGTAACACCATCCCTCCCCTGGCCGTTCTGGCCATCGCCCTGAGTATCCTGGGCATCGGCGCCGGGCCCGCGATCTTCGCGCTGTTCCTCGCCTCCCTCCTGCCCATCGTGCGCAACACCTATGAGGGCCTGAAAAACGTCCCCGCCTCGCTCAAGGAAGCCGCCACCGGCATCGGCATGACCCCGCGCCAGCAACTGTGGCAAGTGGAGCTGCCCAACGCCGTGCCGATCATCGTTGGCGGTGTGCGCGTGGCCCTGGCGCTGAACGTCGGCACCGCACCGCTGGCGTTCCTGATTGGCGCCAACAGCCTGGGCAGCCTGATCTTCCCCGGCATCGCCCTGAACAACCAGCCACAGCTGCTGCTGGGGGCTGCCTGCACCGCACTGCTGGCGCTGGCGCTGGACGCGGCGGTGAGTTTCTCCAGCAAGCGCTGGCTGGAACGTGGCCTGGCCCAATAAAGATAGGGAACGTATGAACAAGAGAATCGCCTTGCTGCTGGGCGCGGCCCTGCTGTTCGCAGGATTTGCCCAGGCGGCGGACAAACCACTGATCCGCATCGGCGCGCGGGTGTTCACCGAACAGACCGTACTCGCCGAAATCACCGCGCAATACCTGCGCGCCAACGGCTATGACGTGCGCGTCACCACCGGCCTTGGCAGCAATATCGCGCGCCAGGCCCAGGAAACCGGCCAGCTCGACCTGATGTGGGAATACACCGGCGTGTCGCTGGTGTCGTACAACCATATCGACGAGCGCATGCCCAGTGCCGAGGCAACCCTCGCCAGGGTGAAGGCGCTGGATGCGAAGAAGGGCCTGATCTGGCTGACCCCATCGAAGTTCAGCAACACCTACGCGCTGGGCCTGCCCAAGCAGGTGGCCGAGGCCTATCCGCAGGTCAACACCATCAGCGACCTCAACCAGGTACTGCGTGACGAAAGCCACCGCAACCACCTGGTGGCGCTGGACACCGAGTTCGCCAACCGCCCCGATGGCCTGGTCGGCCTGCGCGAGATGTACGGCCTGCCACTGGACCGCCGCAATATCCGCCAGATGGACGGCGGCCTGGTGTACACCGCGATGCGCAACAACCAGGTGTTCGCCGGGCTGGTGTACACCACCGACGGCCGCCTGAACGCCTTCGACCTGAAGTTGCTGGAGGACGACAAGCACTACTTCCCCGACTACACCGCCGCGCCGGTGGTGCGCAAAGCCGTGCTCGACGCCAACCCGCAGCTGGCCGGCCTGCTCAAGCCACTGGCCGAACAACTGGATGACGCAACCATGCGCCAGCTCAACGCCAAGGTCGATGTCGAGCACCAGAACCCGACTGCCGTGGCCGCCACCTTCCTGCGTGAGCACCCACTGAACAGCGAGGGCCAGCCATGAACCTGATCGATACCTTCAACCACCTGGACTGGGCCCAGGTGCTGCAACTGACCTGGCAGCACATCATGCTGGTCGGCGTCGCCGTGGGCCTGGCGATCGTCGTCGGCGTACCGCTGGGCATCCTCATGACCCGCTTCCCGGCCGTCGCCGGCCCATTGCAGGCCAGCGCCACGGTGTTGCTGACCATCCCCTCGATCGCCCTGTTCGGCCTGCTGCTGCCGTTCTACTCCAAGTTCGGCCAGGGCCTCGGGCCGCTGCCGGCGATCACTGCGGTGTTTCTCTACTCACTGCTGCCGATCATGCGCAACACCTACCTGGCCCTGACCAACGTCGAGCCTGGCATCCGTGAAGCCGCGCGCGGCATCGGCATGACCTTCGGCCAGCGCCTGCGCATGGTCGAACTGCCCATCGCCGTGCCGGTGATCCTCGCCGGCGTGCGCACCGCCGTGGTGATGAACATCGGCGTGATGACCATCGCCGCCACCATCGGCGCCGGCGGCCTTGGCGTGCTCATCCTCACCTCCATCAGCCGCAGCGACATGTCGATGCTGCTGGTCGGCGCCGTGCTGGTCAGCCTGCTGGCGATCATCGCCGACCTGCTCCTGCAAACCCTGCAACGTGCCCTGACTCCAGAAGGACTGCGCTCATGATCGAACTGAAGAACCTCAGCAAAACCTTCAACGTCAACGGCAAGGACGTCAAAGCCGTCGACTCGGTAAGCCTCACCGTCAACGAAGGGGAAATCTGCGTGTTCCTCGGCCCCTCGGGCTGCGGCAAGAGCACTACCCTGAAAATGATCAACCGCCTGATCACGCCCACTTCCGGTCAGGTGTTCATCAATGGCGAAGACACCACCGGGCTGGACGAGGTCACCCTGCGCCGGCACATCGGCTATGTGATCCAGCAGATCGGCCTGTTCCCCAACATGACCATCGAGGAGAACATCACCGTGGTGCCGCGCCTGCTCGGCTGGGACAAACAGAAGTGCCATGAACGCGCCCGCGAGCTGATGCACATGATCAAGCTGGAGCCCAAGCAGTACCTGCAGCGCTACCCGCGCGAGCTGTCCGGCGGCCAGCAGCAGCGTATCGGCGTGATCCGCGCCTTGGCGGCGGAAGCGCCAGTGCTGCTGATGGACGAGCCGTTCGGCGCGGTCGACCCGATCAACCGCGAGATGATCCAGAACGAGTTCTTCGAGATGCAGCGGGCATTGAACAAGACCGTGATCATGGTCAGCCATGACATCGACGAAGCGATCAAGCTGGGCGACAAGATCGCCATCTTCCGCGCCGGCAAGCTGTTGCAGCTGGATCACCCGGACACCTTGCTGGCGCACCCGGCAGATGAGTTCGTCAGCAACTTCGTCGGCCAGGACAGCACCCTCAAGCGCCTGCTGCTGGTGCGTGCGGAGGATGCGGCAGACAACGCGCCATCGGTAAGCCCGCAGACGCCGGTGAGTGATGCGCTGGAGCTGCTGGACGAGCACGACCGCCGCTACGTGGTGGTGACCGATGCGCAGAACAAGGCGCTGGGCTACGTGCGCCGGCGTGATATGCATCGCCAGCAAGGGACTTGTGGCGACTTCCTGCGGCCGTTCAATGCCACGGCGTCGCATGACGAGCATTTGCGCATCCTGTTGTCGCGGATGTACGAGTTCAACCGGGCGTGGCTGCCGGTGCTGGATGCCGAGCAGGTGTTCCTGGGCGAGGTGACGCAGGAGTCGATTGCGGCGTACCTGAGTTCGGGGCGCTCGCGGGGGGCGAAGACCAGCATCGTTTCGCCGGCTGAGGCGGTGGTTTCGTAATCGCCGGGGGCGCGCTGCGCCCCTTTCGCGACACAAGGCCGCTCCTACAGCAGATCGCGTTCTTCTGTAGGAGCGGCCTTGTGTCGCGATGGGCCGCAAAGCGGCCCCGGCAATCTCGGCTCAAAACCCAGGTAATGGATTGCCTGTGCCGGCCTCTTCGCGGGTAAACCCGCTCCCACAGGGTCGATGCAAGGCTAAAGACCTGCGCGGTACCTGTGGGAGCGGGTTCACCCGCGAAGCAGGCGACGCGATGTCAGAACCCTACACTGGCCTGCACATAGAAGGTCCGCGGCTCACCCACATAGATGCCGGCATTGTTGTCGCTGGAGCGGGTGAAGTACTGCTTGTCGAACAGGTTCTTCACCCCCGCCGCCAGCTTCAGGTTGGACATCTGGGGCCCGAACTCATACCCGCCACGGGCATGCCAGGTCACGTAACCCGGAATATCACCGTACTGCCCATCCGCACTCGGCTCGGTGATGTAGTCGCCGTTGAAGCTGCCATCGGCATTGATCCCGGTACCCGGCGCGCGCTGCTTGGATTGGGCGTAGGCATCCAGGTTCCAGGTCCAGTGGTTGACCGCGTAACGCACCCCGGCAGTGGCCACCTGGCGTGAATAGAACGGCAGGTCACGGCCCTCGAAGCCAGGGATGTCCCCTTCATAAGTAGCGCGGGTATAGGTATAGCCACCGCTCACCGACAGCCCTTCCAGGCGCGGGTCCAACCCGTCCAGGTCATAGCGCACCGAGGCCTCGATCCCCTGGTGCTTGGTCGCGCCGAGGTTGGTCCAGCCCACGTCGTTGCTGATGTACTGCAGTTCGTCATCGAAGTCGATATAGAACGCCGTCAGCTCACCGGCAAAGCCGCCATTGTCATAGCGGGTACCGATTTCGTAGGTCTTGGCCTTTTCCGGCTCCAGGCCATTGGCCGTGCTGTTGCCAGTACCACCCTGGCCCAGCTGGAAGTACTGCAGGCTGCCGAACGAGGTCTCGTAGTTGGCGAACACCTTCCACGCATCGGAGATGTGGTACATCACGCTCAGCGCCGGCAGTGGCTCGTTGCTGGTGATGCTGCGTTTCTTCTCCGGCACCGGCTGGCCGTTGGCACCGAGCACCGGGCGGTCGCGCCAGTCGGTGTTGATGTGCTCGAAGCGGATACCTGGGGTGATGGTCCAGTTACCCACGTCGATCTTGTCGTCGATGTAGTAGGCGCTGGCCTCGGTACCACCGCTGCGGTCCTGGAACACATGGCCGTCGGAGGTCGGGGTCGGCGTCGGCACGTTGTCGATCAGCGCCAGGCGGGTCGACTGCTCACGCATCGCTTCCTTCAGGTAGCGGTAACCCACGCTGACTTCCTGGGTGGTCGGGCCGGCGAAGAAGATCCGCGACAGCCGTGGTTCGATGGCAAAGGTATGGTAGTTGCGCGGGTACGACGACAGGGTCTTCATGTCGCGCGAGGCAATGGCGCTGCCGCGGAAGCTGTCGGTGTAGTAGGTCAGCACTTCGAACTGGGTGGCGTCGTCGAGTTGGCGCTGCCACTTGAACGACACGTCCTTGCGCCGGCCGGCAAAGTAGTCGTAGTCGCGCAGCGACTGGTACGGGTTGCTGTCGTATTGCGCCTGGGTCAGGCCGCCAGGCATGTCGGCTCGGCCGTCGTAGTAGTGGAAGTTGAGCCAGAACTCGTCAACGTCGGTCGGCGCCCAGTGGGTCTTGAGGATGACATCGTCGATGTCGTTGCCATTGTTGCTTGCACGGTAGCCGTTGCCATTCACCCCGGTGTACAGCAGCGCCACGCCCATGCCGTTGTCCGCCGTGCCGCCGACGAAGGCCGACTCGGTGTGTTTCCAGCCGCCATGCTGGGAGGTTTCCAGGGTGGTGGACAGCTCGGCCGAGGCCTTCTCCGGGATCGCCCGGGTAACGAAGTTGATCACCCCGCCGACGTTCTGCGGGCCATAACGCACGGAACCGGCGCCACGCACCACGTCGATGCTGTCGAGGTTGCCCGAGGAAATCGGCGCCATCGACAGCTGCGGCTGGCCATAGGGCGCGAAGGCGGCCGGGATGCCGTCGATCAGCACCGTGGAGCGTGGCGACAGGCGCGAAGTCAGGCCGCGAACACCCACGTTCAGCGACAGGTCACTGCCGCCAGTGCCGTTGGAGTCCTGCACCTGCACGCCCGGGATGCCGCGCAGCACGTCGCGCACGTTCATTGCGCCCTTCTCCACCATCGCCTCGCGGCGTACCACGGTGCGCGCGCCGGGGTGGTTCTGCACCACGCTCTGTTGGGCATCGCCCAGCCAGTCACCCACCACCTTGATGTCGGTGGGCGCCAGCTCCAGGCTGCCGGTGGTGAGGGTGCCATCGGCCTGGGCCGGCTTGACCACCACGGTGCCCTGGGACATCTCGTAGGTCAGGCCGCTGCCTTGCAGCAGCTGCTGAAGCGCCTGCTCGGGCGCCAGCTGGCCGTACACCGCCGGGGCCTGCTTGCCGGCCACCAGCTCGGGGCTGAAGAACAGCTGCAGGTTGGTCTGCTGGCCCAGCTGGTTCAGCGCCGAAGCCAAGGGTTGGGCCTGGATCTGGATGGTGCTGCCGGCCTCTGCGGCCTGGCTGTTGACGGCCACGGCACTGACCGCCAGGGCCAGCGCCAGGGCGCGGAAGCGTGGGAAGGGCTTGTTGTTGTTCACGTCGTCGAAACTTCCTGGAATACGGAATAAACGCCAACCGCATGCAAATGGAAATGCTTGGCAGTTGCAGCTGGCGGGGAAGACGAACGAGCGGAAAAAAACCTGAATCTATTTCGCGATTATTTCGCGCGAGCCATCTTCATGGGCCTTGATGGCCACCGGCAGGATGCTCGGCAAGGCACGCAGCAGCGCGTCGGTGTCGTCGGTGCTGAAGGTGCTGGACAGCCGCAGCTGGGCGACTTTACCGGGGGCGACCCGCAGCGGCTGGCTGCGGTAACGCGAGGCCTCGGCCACCACCTCGGCCAGGGTGGCGTTGTCGAACACCAGTCTGCCTTGGCGCCAGGCAGTCAGGGCGCCGGTATTCACCGCATAGGGCGCCGCCACCTGGCCTTGTGCATCTATATGCGAGCCCTGGCCCGCCGTGAGCTGCGCCAGCGAGGCGCCCTTGCCCTGCACACGCACCGAGCCCTGCTCCACCGCCACGCGGGTGCTGGCCGGGTCCAGGCGGACGTCGAAACGGGTACCGGTGACGGTCACGCTGCCCTGGGCGGTGTCGACCACGAACGGCCTGCCACTGTCGTGGGCGACGGTGAACATCACCTCACCCGCCATCAGCCGGACATGCCGCTGGCCGGCGCTGAAAGCGACCTGCACTTGCGTGCTGCCGTTGAGTTCAAGGTGCGAACCATCCGGCAGTTCGACCTGGCGGCGTTCGTTGAAGGCGGTCTGCAAGCTGCCCTGGTGATTCAGTTGCTGGTAGTGCCAGCCGCCCCAGCCCAGGCCCAACGCCAGTGCGGCCACGCTGGCGGCCAAGGCCTGGCGCACGAAGCGCCGACGTGGCAACTGGCGTACCGGTGCCGGCTGGCACAGCGCTTCCAGGCGCTGGCGCGGGATGAAGTCGGTGGCCTGCCACAGGCGGGCGAGCTGCTGGTACTCATCACGGTGCCGTGCATCGCCTTCCAGCCAGGCGTGCAGCTGCGCCTGCAGCCCGGCATCGCGAGGCGCATCCTGCACCCGGGCGAACCACGCGGCCGCCTGCTCGCGGACGGTATCGGTACCGTGCTGTTTCATCGAAAAGGTCTCCTGACTCATCATGCCGACACATCCAGGTGCTCACGCAGATGCCGGAGCGTGCGGATCATATACTTTTCGACCATGTTCTTGCTCAACCCCATGCGCTCGGCGATCTCGGCCTGGGTCAGGCCTTCGAGCTTCTGCCAGATGAACACCTGCCGGCAATTGAGCGGCAGTTCGGCCAGCGCACGCTCGACACTGTCGGCCAGCTCCAGCGCATGCACGAAGGCCTCGGGGTCGCCACTGGCGGCCACGCCTTCGTCGAAGGCTTCCAGCTCCAGGGCCTGGCGGCGGTCCTCGCGCCGGAAACCATCCACGGCAATATTGCGTGCGGTCTGGTGCAGGTAGGCGCGTGGCTGCTCGACCTGCTCGCGCGGGTTTTCCAGTACCCGGACAAAGGCATCGTGGGTGAGGTCCTCGGCCTGCTGTCGACTGCGCAACTTGCGCGTCCAGGTGCCGATCAGCTCATGGTAGTGGTCGAGGAAGCCTTTGGGTCCGGACACGGTCGGGGGTCATCAGGGAGGCAGACAAGGGTGCGAATAGTAATGTTTCTCATCAAACACGGCAATTCCGCCAGTCGGTAACAAAAAATTTATCGTCTTTTTCATGCACGGCGGTGCCAGGGAAATGTGGCCATAAATATGAACACCTGAGGCCCTTTCGCGGGCACGCCCGCTCCCACAGGAACCGCGAGATGCCTGTGGGAGCGGGCGTGCCCGCGAAGGAGCCAACGCGCTCCATTCCACTATTTTTTACGCTTGAAACACTCCGGGGAACATCAGCCGGTCACATGGGTCGGTTATTCAAATGGCAGGTCGTCGATCCGCGTCGATCACGCCCGGATTGCCTGTTGATTCTGCATTCTTCACGCCCTAAAGTGCGCGCCGAACGTCCATGCTGGAAACGATCCATCCGGCTCAAGTACTGAGTAGGCGAACCAAAGTGGGGATACGGAGGACGTTCAGTTTGCAGCCACTTAAATTTTCAGTTTGCCCATGGAGTCCCTGAGCATGTCGATCCAGGTCGAAGACTATTTCGCGCGTGACACCTTCCAGAAAATGAAGGCGTTCGCCGACAAGCAGGAAACCCCGTTCGTACTCATCGACACCCAGATGATCAGCCAGGCCTATGACGACCTGCGTGCTGGTTTCGAATTCGCCAAGGTGTACTACGCGGTCAAGGCCAACCCGGCCGTGGAAATCATCGACCTGCTCAAAGAGAAAGGTTCGAGCTTCGACATCGCCTCGATCTACGAGCTGGACAAGGTACTGGGCCGCGGCGTAAGCGCTGACCGTATCAGCTACGGCAACACCATCAAGAAGTCCAAGGACATCCGCTACTTCTACGAGAAGGGCGTGCGCCTGTATGCCACCGACTCGGAAGCCGACCTGCGCAACATCGCCAAGGCCGCACCGGGTTCGAAAGTGTACGTACGTATCCTCACCGAAGGCTCGACCACTGCCGACTGGCCGCTGTCGCGTAAATTCGGTTGCCAGACCGACATGGCCATGGACCTGCTGATCCTCGCCCGCGACCTGGGCCTGGTGCCTTACGGCATTTCCTTCCATGTTGGCTCGCAGCAGCGCGACATCAGCGTGTGGGATGCTGCCATCGCCAAGGTCAAGGTGATCTTCGAGCGCCTGAAGGAAGAAGACGGCATCGAGCTGAAGCTGATCAACATGGGTGGCGGCTTCCCGGCCAACTACATCACCCGGACCAACAGCCTGGAAACCTACGCCGAAGAGATCATCCGCTTCCTGAAGGAAGACTTCGGTGACGACCTGCCGGAAATCATCCTCGAGCCGGGCCGTTCGCTGATTGCCAACGCCGGTATCCTGGTCAGCGAAGTGGTACTGGTTGCACGCAAGTCGCGCACCGCCGTCGAGCGCTGGATCTACACCGATGTGGGCAAGTTCTCCGGCCTGATCGAAACCATGGACGAGTCCATCAAGTTCCCGATCTGGACCGAGAAGAAAGGCGAGGCCGAAGAAGTGGTCATCGCCGGCCCGACCTGCGACAGCGCCGACATCATGTACGAGCACTACAAGTACGGCCTGCCGCTGAACCTGGCCATCGGCGACCGCCTGTACTGGCTGTCGACCGGTGCCTACACCACCAGCTACAGCGCAGTGGAATTCAACGGCTTCCCGCCGCTGAAGGCTTACTACCTGTAACGCAAGACGGGGCCGCAAGGCCCCGTTTTCATTTGTGCTTTCCGCCTTCAGGCCTGTGCAACTCCCTGTAGGAGCAGCCTTGTGCTGCGAAGAGGCCATAAATGCCAAAGGCCATCTTTTGTCATGCCGGCCTCTTCGCAGCACAAGGCTGCTCCTACAGGTAGTGCGGGCCTTGAGGGAACCTCAAGCTTCGCGCCGTTCGATCTCCTCGGCATACCGCGCCGCAAAGGCCATCAACACCGGCCCCGCCCCCTGCAAGGTCATCAGCGCACTGCGCAGGAAATTCATGTTCCCCTCGACCCGCGCCCGCTCCAGCCAGGGCCCGGCTTCCGCCACCTGCCCACGCTCGACCAGCACCAGTCCCAGGCTGAACATGCCACGAAAGTCCCCCGCCTCGGCCGAACGCCTATACCAGCGCACCGCCCGTGCCGGGTTGGGCGCCGTGGCGATGCCTTGCTCCAGATAACGCCCGTACAGGTTCATCGACTTGGCATGCCCCATGTGCGCGGCCTTCTCGTAGCACATCAGCGCCTGCGCCTGGTTGGCCGGTACGCCGCGCCCGGTGGCCAGCAGGTTGCCCAGGTTGTACAGCCCCCAGTCCAGCCCGGCATCGGCCGCACGCGCATAGTGGATGGCCGCCTGTGCCTGGCTTGGCTCACCGCCCCAGCCATGCTCCAGGCAACGCCCCAGCATGTTGTGCGCCATGGCACTGCCGCCCTGCGCGGCGATGCCGAACCAGCGCCTGGCCACGGCGGCATCCGCCTGAATGCCGCGCCCGTCGAGCAGGATCTGCCCCAGCAGCAACTGTGCCTCCACCGCGCCCTGCCCGGCCGCCGCCAGGATCGCCTGGGCGGCCTTGCCAGGGCTTTCTTCCAGCATGGCCTGCAAACCCGCCACATCCACTACTTCCTCACGCCGCAACTGATAGGACACGGTTCAGACCTCGGCCCAGCGGCGCAGCAGGTTGTGGTAGGTGCCGGTCAGCTGTAGCAGTGATGGATGCTCCGGCACATCGGCAGTCAGTTGCTGGATGGCATTGTCCATCTCGAACAGCAATGCCCGCTGGCTGTCCTCGCGCACCAGGCTCTGGGTCCAGAAGAACGCGGCGTAACGCTGGCCACGGGTAACCGGGTTGACCTTGTGCAGGCTGGTGCCGGGGTACAGCACCAGGTCACCGGCGGCCAGCTTGACCTGCTGCACGCCATAGGTGTCCTGGATCACCAGCTCGCCGCCGTCGTAGCTGTCCGGATCGCTGAGGAACAGCGTGGAAGAAAGATCGGTACGCACCCGCTCCGGGCTGCCCTTGGGCTGGCGCAGGGCGTTGTCGATGTGGAAGCCGAAATTGCCGCCTTCGCGGTAGCAGTTGATCAGCGGCGGGAACACCTTGTGCGGCAAGGCTGCAGACATGAAGCGCGGGGTCTGCCACAGGCGGTCGATCAGCGCACTGCCGATCTCCTTGGCCAGCGGGTGACCTTCCGGCAACTGCAGGTTGTGCTTGGCCTTGGCCGACTGGTAGCCGGCCGTGATCTTGCCGTCGGCCCAGTCGGCCTGCTCCAGCGCCTCGCGGATACAGGCCAGTTCATCGGCGTGAAACAGGCCGGGGATGTGAAGCAGCATGGCGGCAGCACCGTTGGAAAATGTAAAGGTGCCAATGATATTGATTCCCTTTTGCGCTTCACAAGCCCCATTCGCCGCTTAAGACGTTTCAGCTTGATGAAACCGTAAAGGCAAATTGTAAAGATTGTAAATTCTTCACGAATGGTAACGACTCTCAATTGTGAGTCACAATTGCTTACATTAAGATCCGCGGCCTTAACACCTTGGGGAAGGTCCTTAGCAATGCGCCAGTACGTACCATCTGCAGTGAGTTCACCACGCCTGATCGTGTCTGCCATCGGTGTCGCCCTCAGCGCTTCGTCGGCCTATGCCGCTGACCCGGCCGCCAGCAGCGCTATCACCCTCGACGCCACCAGCGTCAACGGCAAGGCTGAACAGGCCAGCACCGATTACAAGGTCGACAAGGCCTCTTCGCAGAAGTACACCGCACCGCTGGTAGATACCCCGCGCTCGATCACCGTGATCCCGCAGCAAGTGATCAAGGACACCAGCGCCCTGACCCTGCAGGATGCACTGCGCACCGTGCCGGGCATCACCATGGGTGCCGGCGAAGGTGGCAACCCCTCCGGCGATCGCCCATTCATTCGCGGCTTCGACAGCCAAAGCTCGATGTACCTGGACGGCGTGCGCGATACCGGTTCGCAAACCCGCGAAATCTTCGCCATCGAGTCGGTGGAAGTGGCCAAGGGCCCGAACTCCTCGATCGCTGGCCGTGGCGCTGCCGGTGGCACCATCAACATGGTCAGCAAGCGTGCGCACCTGGGCAACTCGCTCGACGGCGCCTGGACCTGGGGCAGCGATCAGACCCAGCGCTACACCCTGGATGGCAACTATCAGTTCAGCGACAGCGTCGCTGGCCGCCTGAACCTGATGACCCACAAAAGCAACGTCGCCGGCCGCGATGAGGTCAACTACGACCGCTGGGGCGTGGCACCTTCGCTGGTGTTCGGTCTGGGCACCGATACCCGCGTGAGCCTTGACTACTACCACGTGGAAAGCGACGACCTGCCGGATTCGGGTATTCCCTACAGCCTGCGCTCCGGCAGCTCGGCGGCTCGCACCTCGGCCAACCCGGACAAGCCGACCCATGGCGGTGGCAGCAGCAGCAACTACTACGGCCTGGTCGGTCGCGATTTCTCCAAGAGCCGTGCAGATATCTCGACCATCAGCATCGAACACGACCTGAGCGACTCGCTGACCATCAAGAACACCCTGCGCCATGGCAATACGCTGCAGGATTACATCTACAGCCAGCCAGACGACAGCAAAGGCAACATCCTCAACGGTGAAGTCTGGCGTCGCCCGAACAACCGTGTCGCCAACACCCGCACCACCACCAACCAGACCGACCTGTATGGGGATTTCTACGTTGGCGGCATGAAGAACAGCTTCTCCACCGGAATCGAACTCAGCCGGGAAACCTCGGTAAAATCGGGCTATGACGTCACCGGTTTCGGCGCCGGCAACTGCTCGAGTGCAACAGGCCAGATCTCGGGTGTCTGCACTTCGTTCCCGAACCCCAACCCGCATGAAGAGTGGGACGGTACCATCAGCCGCACCGAAGCCGGTGCCGATACGGCTGGCAACACCCGCGCCATCTACTTCACCGACACGCTGGAGCTCGACCCGGCCTGGTTGCTGACCATGGGCCTGCGTTACGACCACTTCGACACCAAGGTCAAGACCAAAGCGGCCAACGGTTCCACCAGCTTCAAGACCGAAGACACCAGTGAGTTCGTCACTGGCCAGCTGGGCCTGACCTGGAAGCCTGCCGAGAACGGCAGCATCTATGTGTCCTATGCCACCTCCGCCACCCCTCCTGGCGCCTCGCTCGGCGAAGGTTCCGACGGCAACGCGCTGGTCACGGCCACCACCACCAGCGAGCTGAAACCGGAAAAAACCACCAACTACGAAATCGGTACCAAGTGGGATCTGCTCGACGAACGCCTGGCGTTGACCGCAGCCATTTTCCGCACCGAGAAGGAAGACGCTCGTGTATTGGTGGATAACAACACCTACCAGAACATCGGCAAGACCCGTGTCGATGGCCTGGAGCTCAGCGCCAGCGGCAAGCTGACCGACGCCTGGCAAGTATTCGCCGGCTACACCTACCTGGATGCCAAGCTCGTCGACGGCGGCGCGCAGCGGGTCGGCACGGTGTTCATCGACGGTTACAACGATGGCAACCAGCTGCCTAACACACCGAACAACAGCCTGACCCTGTGGACCACCTACAACGTCACACCGAAGCTGACCATTGGTGGTGGTGCCTTCTACGTCGATGAAGTGTTCGGCAACACCACCAACAGCGTGATGGTCGACTCGTACTGGCGCTATGACGCCATGGCCAGCTACAAGCTGACCAAGCACGTCGACCTGCAGTTGAACGTGCAGAACCTCACCAACGAGGTCTACTACGACAAGGCCTACAGTGGGCACTATGCCAACCAGGCCGCCGGGCGGACTGCGCTGTTGACCACCAGCTTCCACTTCTGATGCCGGGATGGGGTTGATCTGTTGAATGGGCTGCGCCTGTGCCGGTCCTTTCGCGGGTGAACCCGCTCCCACAGAGATATCACTGGACCTGAGGTCAGTGCAGTACCTGTGGGAGCGGGTTCACCCGCGAAGAGGCCGGTACAGACAACACAAGCCTGACTGACGAGCCCACCCTGCCCCGTTCATTCCCGTGAGCGGGGCTTTTGCGTATCAAGGCATAATGCACGCCGCGCAGTGTGCGGCAGAAACACAAGGTGATCATGTGGTGAAGAAGACGCTGTTCCAATTGCACTGGTTCTTTGGCATCACCGCTGGCCTGGTGCTGGCCTTGATGGGTATCACCGGGGCCTTGTACTCGTTTCAGGAAGAACTGCTGCGCGCGCTGAATGCCGATGTCCTGAAGGTCCAGGTGCGCCCGGACGGCGTGCTGCCCCCGGCCGAACTGGTCCAGCGGGTCGAGGCCCAGCAGCACGACAAGGTGGCGATGCTGTGGGTCGATGTACGCGAAGGCAACGCCGCACGCGTCTTCTTCACCCCACCACCAGGCGAGCGCCGTGGCCAGTTGCGCTATGCCGACCCGTACACCGGCGAACTCAAGGGAGAGGTGGCCGGGCAAGGCTTCTTCAACCTCATGCTCAACCTGCACCGCTTCCTGGCCATGGGCGACAGCGGCCGGCAGATCACCGGTGCCTGCACCCTGATGCTGGTGTTCTTCTGCCTCTCCGGCCTGTACCTGCGCTGGCCGCGCAATGCGCTGGACTGGCGCACCTGGCTGACCTTCGACTGGGCCAAGAAAGGCCGCGCCTTCAACTGGGACCTGCACGCGGTGGCCGGCACCTGGTGCCTGCTGTTCTACCTGCTGTTCGCCCTGACCGGGCTGTTCTGGTCCTACGAGTGGTACCGCGAGGGCCTGAACAAGCTGCTGGCCGACGCGCCGGCCGCCGGCCAGCAGCAAAAGCGCGGCGAAGGCCGGGGCCGCCACGGGCCGCAGAAGATCGACAAGAACGCCCCGCCGCTAGTGGTCGACTACGACGCGATCTGGGCCAACCTCAAGGACGCTGCCGGCCCGGGCCTGGCCATGTACAACCTGCGCCTGCCACCGGTAGGCGGCCAGCCGGCCAACCTGTTCTACCTGCTGGACAACGCCGACCACCCACGTGCCTTCAACACCCTGGTACTGGACCCAGCCAGCGGCCAGGTGAAAAGGCATGACCGCTACACCGACAAGTCCTTCAAGGCCCAGTTGCTGCAGAGCGTCTACGCCCTGCACGTGGGCGAATACTTCGGCCTGCCGGGGCGCATCATCGTCACCATCGCCAGCCTGACCATGCCGCTGTTCTTCGTCACCGGCTGGCTGCTGTACCTCGACCGCCGTCGCAAGAAGCGCCAGGTACGTGCAGCCCGTGGCAACGTCACCAGCAACACTGCCAGCGGCGACAGCTGGCTGATCGGCTTTGCCAGCCAGAGCGGGCTTGCCGAACAACTGGCCTGGCAGAGCGCCGGGCAGCTTCAGGCCGCCGGCCTGCCAGTTCAGGTACGCGCCCTGGCAGAACTGGGTGAAAGCGACCTGCGCCAGGCCCGCCGTGCGCTGTTCGTGGTCAGCACCTTCGGCGACGGCGAAGCCCCCGACAGCGCCCGCGCCTTCGAGCGCAAGGTGCTCGGCCAGCCTTGGGCGCTGAACAACCTCAGCTATGCCCTGCTCGCCCTCGGTGACCGCCAGTATCCGCACTTCTGCGGCTTCGCCCGCCGCCTGCAGGCATGGCTGGGTGAACGCGGTGCCAGCAGTGCGTTCAGCCCGGTGGAAGTGGACAACGCCGACCAGGCCGCGCTGCAGCAGTGGCAGCAGGAACTGGCGCAACTGACCGGCGCCCAGCCAGTGGCCGCCTGGCAGCCGCCGAGCTTCGGCAACTGGTCGCTGGTGCGCCGCGAACTGCTCAACCCGGGCAGCCAGGGCCAGCCGGTGTACCTGCTGGGCCTGCGACCGGAACAGCCCGCCAGCTGGGATGCTGGCGACCTGGTGGAGATCCTGCCGCTCAATGGCCAGCCGAGGATCGACGCCTTCCTCGATGGCATGGCGCTGGACGCCGAGGCCAAGGTGCAAGTGAATGGCCTGGGCGAAACCCTCGCCCAGGCCCTGGCCGGCCGCCAGTTGCCGACCCGTCGCGATCACCTGGTCGGTTTGCAGCCGCAGGCGCTGGTCGACGCACTGGTGCCGATCGGCAGCCGCGAGTACTCGATTGCCTCGATCGCCAGCGATGGCGTGCTGGAGCTGATCGTGCGCCAGGAGCGCCATGCCGATGGCAACCTGGGCCTGGGTTCCGGCTGGCTGACCGAATACCTGCCGCTTGACGGTACGCTGAGCCTGCGTTTGCGGCGCAACAGCAGCTTCCACCTGCCGGAAACGGCGGCACCGCTGGTGTTGATTGGCAACGGCACCGGCCTGGCCGGCCTGCGCAGCCTGCTCCGCGCGCGGGTGAATGCTGGCGAGCAGCGCAATTGGCTGCTGTTCGGCGAGCGTAACCGGGCGCATGACCTACTGTGCGGTAACGAGCTGCAAGGCTGGCTGGACAAAGGCGACCTGGCACGCCTGGACCTCGCATTTTCGCGGGATCAGGCCGACAAGGTGTATGTACAGGATGTGTTGCTGCAGCAGGCTGAAGAGTTCAAGCGCTGGGTCGCGGATGGCGCCTGTGTGTATGTATGTGGCAGCCTGCAAGGCATGGCTGCCGGGGTGGATGCGGCGCTCAACGGCATCCTCGGGGAAGCGGTAGTGCAGCAACTGATCGAGGATGGGCGGTATCGGCGGGATGTGTACTAGCTAGCTGCACCGGCCCTTGTGGGAGCGGCCTTGTGTCGCGAAAGGGCCGCGCAGCGGCCCCGGGATATCGGCAGCGATGCATGAATTGCTGGGGCTGCTACGCAGCCCTTTCGCGACACAAGGCCGCTCCCACAATAAAGGCCAATTCAGACCATACAGGCCAATTCAAGCCATACAGTTCCGGCTTAGTGCAGCTCGAAGGTGTCAGCATCCAGGTTGGCCGGGAACTTGGTCCGGTAGGCCGCCAGCTCCGCCGCGCTCAACACCGCGGTGAACACCCCGTCGGCCTCCCCGGCACTGAGCAGGCTCTCGCCCTGGAAGTCCAGCACTTGGCTGTCACCAGAGTAGGCAAAGCCCTTGCCGTCGGTGCCCACCCGGTTCACCGCCGCCACATAGCACAGGTTCTCGATACCCCGCGCCGGCAACAGGCGGTTCCAGTGCTGGCGGCGCGCAGCCGGCCAGTTGGCGGTATATAGCAACAGGTCTGTGTCCTGGGCATCGCGGCTCCACACCGGGAAGCGCAGGTCGTAGCAGATCAGCGGGCGAATCCGCCAGCCCTTGAGCTCGAACTGCACTTGGCGCTCACCCGGGGTGTAATGCTTGTGCTCACCAGCCATGCGGAACAGGTGGCGCTTGTCGTAGTGCAGGATCTCGCCATCCGGCCGAGCCCACAGCAGGCGGTTGCGGTGGCTGCCATCGGCGGCCTGGATGATCACGCTGCCGGTAATTACCGTGTTGTACTTCTTCGCCTGGGCCTTCAGCCATTTGTAGGTCGGGCCGTTTTCCGGCTCGCACAGGCTTTCCGATTGCATGGAAAAACCGGTAGTGAACATTTCCGGCAGGATCACCAGGTCCACTTCGCCCACCTGCTCCAGCAGCACCTCGAAGTGCGCATAGTTGGCCTCGCGGTCGTGCCAGGCCAGGGTGGTCTGCACCAGGGCGACTTTCAGGTTCGGCAGTGTACTCAGATCGCGCATAGTTTTTCCGCTGCCTGACGCAGCGTCTCCTCTCGTTTGGCAAAGCACAGGCGAACCAGGCGTTGCTCGGGGATGGGTTGCTGGTAGAACACCGACACCGGGATGGTCGCCACGCCGTGCTCACGGGTCAGCCACAGCGACATGTCGACATCGTTCAGGTCCGGGCGGATCTGCGAATAGTCCACCAGCTGGAAATAGGTACCCGCCGTACGGGTGAAACGGAACCGCGAACCCTCCAGCAAGCCGCAGAACAAGTCTCGCTTGGCCTGGTAGAAGGCCGGCAGTTCATCGATATGCTCGGGGTGCTCGGCCATGAAATCGGCCAGGGCGCACTGCAGCGGGGTCACACCGCAGAAGTTGACGTACTGGTGTACCTTGCGCAGCTCGGCACTCAGCGCCGGCGGGGCGATCACATAGCCGGTCTTCCAGCCTGTGACGTGATAAGTCTTGCCGAACGAGCTGACCACGAAGGCGCGTTGATACAGTTGCTCGTGGGCCAACACGCTGGCATGGCGCACGCCGTCGTAGACCAGGTGTTCATACACTTCATCGCTGACCAGGTAGATATCGCGATCAGCGATAAGCCGGGCCAATTGGTCGAGGTCTTCTCGGGTAATCAGCGCACCGCTGGGGTTGTGCGGTGAATTGAGGATCACCATGCGCGTGCGCGGGCTGAGGGCATCGCTGAACTTCTGCCAGTCGATGCGGAAATCGCCGTCGCTCAGCTGTACATGCACGCAGCGCCCACCGGCCAGTTCCACGGACGGCTCGTAGCTGTCGTAGCAAGGATCGAAGACGATTACCTCGTCACCGGCATGCACCACTGCCTGGATGGCGCAGAAGATCGCCTCGGTGGCGCCAGGGGTGATGGTCACTTCCTGGTCGGCATCCACCTGCGCGCCATACAGCCGCGCGACCTTGGCCGCCACCTGCTGGCGCAGGGCCGGCAAGCCGGTCATCGGCGAATACTGGTTATGCCCGGCGGCCACATGCCGGCCGACTGCATCGAGCAGCGCCTGCGGGCCATTGAAGTCGGGAAAGCCTTGCGACAGGTTGAGCGCGCCGGTCTGCACGGCGAGCTGGGACATGGTGGTGAAGATGGTCGTGCCGACATTCGGCAGTTTGCTGCGGATCATGGAGCCCTCTTTCCTGGGGTGTATCCGGCACGGGGTGGAGTCCGAGCATAGCGGATCGAGCGGTCAGGAAAAAGGTTGAAACAATAGGGGGATTTGCGCTGGATCAAAGGGCCTCTTCGCGGGTAAACCCGCTCCCACAGGTACTGCACAGATTTCGAAAACTGTGGGTCCTGTAGGAGCGGGTTTACCCGCGAAGAAGTCGACGCGGAATCAGCGCTTGTCGCGGCGCTTCTTCTCGGCCTTCTTGTGGTGCGACATCAGGCGGCGCTTCTTGTTGACCTGGCGGTCGGTGAGGGTGTTCTTCTTGCCCTCGTACGGGTTCTCACCGCCCTTGTACTCGATGCGGATCGGCGTACCGACCAGCTTCAGCACACGCCGGTAGGTGTTCTCCAGGTAACGCGAGTACGACTTCGGAATCTTGTCGGTCTGGTTGCCGTGGATCACGATCAGCGGCGGGTTGGCACCACCAAGGTGGGCATAGCGCAGCTTGATGCGGCGGCCGTTGACCAGCGGCGGCTGGTGCTCGCTCACGGCATCTTCGAGGATCTGCGTCAGGCGGCTGGTCGGCCAGCGGGTTACCGCCGACTTGAACGCGGCCTGCACCGACTTGTACAGGTGGCCCACGCCAGTGCCGTGCAGGGCGGAGATGAAGTGGATGTCGGCGAAATCGACGAAGAACAGCCGGCGCTCCAGTTCGGTCTTCACGTAGTCACGCTCGCCCGGCTCCATGCCGTCCCACTTGTTCAGGGCGATGACGATGGCACGGCCGGCTTCCAGGGCAAAGCCCAGCAGGTTCAGGTCGTGGTCAACCACGCCTTCGCGGGCGTCCATGACGAAGATCACCACGTTGGCGTCCTTGATCGCCTGCAGCGTCTTCACCACCGAGAACTTTTCGACTTCCTCGTGGATCTTGCCGCGCTTGCGCACGCCGGCGGTGTCGATGAAGGTGTACTTCTCGTCATCGCGCTCGAACGGGATGTAGATACTGTCGCGGGTGGTGCCCGGCTGGTCGTACACCACCACGCGCTCTTCGCCGAGCATGCGGTTGACCAGGGTCGACTTGCCGACGTTGGGGCGGCCGATGATGGCGATCTTGATGCCATCCTTCTCGCTCGGGCCCGGGATGCGCACCGCTTCCTCGCCTTCGGCGACTTCGGCGTCCAGCGCTTCCTCGACCTGGTCGCGTGGCAGGTGGCCGAGCACGGCCTCCATCAGCGCGTTGATGCCGCGGCCCTGGGAGCCGGCCACCGGGATGGCGTTGCCCATGCCCAGCGGCGAGAACTCGGCGCGTGCCACATCGGCATCGATGTTGTCGATCTTGTTGGCAACCAGGATCGCTTCCTTGTTCCGCTTGCGCAGGTGCTCGGCGATCATCTGGTCGGCAGCGGTCATGCCGGCACGGGCATCGACCAGGAACAGCACATAGTCGGCTTCTTCGATGGCCATGAGCGACTGCTCGGCCATTTTCTCGTCCATGCCCACTTCGTCACCGGTGATACCGCCGGTGTCGATCAGGATGAAGGAGCGACCCTGCCAGCTGGCATCACCATACTGGCGGTCACGGGTCAGGCCCGACAGGTCACCGACGATGGCATCGCGGGTCTTGGTCAGGCGGTTGAACATGGTGGATTTGCCGACGTTCGGGCGGCCCACCAGGGCGATTACGGGAACCATTCGGCTCTCCACTCTTGAATTCTTGAAAATGCAAAGGCCGCTGCAAGGCAGCGGCCGGAGTTCGGGCGGCGTGTCCTACGCCGCGGCTTGAAGCCCGCCAAGGCTTCAAGCATAGCTTCAGCGGATGGTCAGTGCCTCGAGCTTGCCGCTGTTGCCGAAGACGTAGATGGTGTCGCCGACCACAAGTGGGCGGGCACGCAGGCCATCACTGTCGATACGCTCACGGCCGACGAAGCGGCCATCGACCTGGCTCAGCAGGTGCAGGTAACCCTCGAAGTCGCCCACCGCCACGTAGCTGGAGAACACTTCAGGCGCGGTCAGCTGGCGGCGAGCCATGGTGTCGTTGGTCCACAGGGCGCTGGACGAGCGCTCGTCGACGCTTTCGACAGTACCGGAAGCTTCGCTGACATAGACGTTACCGTAGCCCTGGGCGACACCCACGTAGCTGGAGGCATCACGCTGCCACAGCACGCGGCCGCTTTCCAGGTCCAGGCCCGCGACGCGGCCCTGGTAGGTGCTGACGTACAGGGTACCACCCGACAGCAGCAGGCCGCCGTCGATATCGACCACGCGGTCCAGCTCGGAACGGCCCTGCGGAATCGCCACACGGCTTTCCCACACCGGCACGCCGTTGTTGATGTCCACCGCCACCACCTTGCCGGTGGACAGGCCGGCAACGGCCAGGCGGTTGGTGGCGATCGGCGCGCCGGTGCCACGCAGGGTCAGCACGGCCGGGGTGTTTTCGTAGATCCAGCGACGGTCGCCAGTGGCGGCATCCAGGCCGATCAGGCGATCGTCCTGGGTCTGCACCACCACCACCTCACCGTTGTTGGCAGGTGGGGCCAGTACTTCGCTGGTCACGCGGGAGCGCCAGCGCTCCTCACCGGTGCTGGAGTCCAGGGCGATGACTTCACCCTTGAGGGTACCGATCATGACCAGGCCGTAGCCCACGCCGACAGCGCCGGAAACCGGCAGCTCGAGGTCCTTCTTCCACACCACGTCGCCGGTGATGCGGTCGAGGGCGAAGACTTCGCCGTTGACGTCGGAGGCGTAGATACGGTCGTTCTCGATGGCAGGTACGAGGGTATTGTAGGTCTCGCCCTGGCCGTCACCGATCGAACGGCTCCACTGCTTTTTCAGCACCACTTCCTCGGTGAACTTGGTCAGCTCGGCCGGAGGCAGTTCCTTCTTGCTGTTGCTGCTGCAACCCGCGGCCAGTACGGCCAGGGTCAGCACTGCTGCATGTTTCCAACCGATCACTTACGCGTCCCCTTTGGCCAAGTCATCCAGCTTCAATTGCAGGCCACCGACCGCCGCCTCATCGGACAACGCAGCCTTGGCTTTCTCGTAAGCGCTGTGCGCGTCGTCGGCGCGACCCAGTTGCACCAGCAGGTCGCCTTTCAACTCTTCGCGGCTGGCCAGGAAGGCTTTGTCGGCGTCGCCGTCGAGCAGCTTGAGGGCATCCTCGGCCTTGTTCTGGGCGGCCAGCACACGAGCCAGGCGCTGACGCGAAATCTCGCCCAGAGTGGCATCGGCCGGCTTGTCCAGCACGCTCTTCAACTCGGCAGCAGCGTCGTCGAGCTTGCCGCTCTCGACCGCGACCTTGGCCACGAACAGGCTGCCGTACTGGGCGTAGGCGGTACCACCGAACTCGCTCTTGAGCTTGCCGGCCAGTTCCGCGACCTTGGTCGCGTCAGGCTGGCCAGTCGGCGTCAGGCTGGTCTCCAGCAAGGCCTGGTACAGCTGCGAGGCACCTTGCGACTGATTGTTCTGGTACTTGTGCCAGGTATTCCAGCCCAACACCACCACGCCAGCCAACAGGGCACCGGTCAGCAGCGGCTTGCCGTTGCGGTTCCACCAGTCCTTGACCCCTGCCAGTTCATCATCGGTACTCGACACCCCAATACTCCTTTTCGCCTATTCGCTTGTTGAACCGCGTTACGCCTGCGCGATCGCGGTTTCCAGGTGCTCAGCCAGAGCATCCCAGGCAATGTTCTGTTGTTCGCCCTGACCACGCAGGGGCTTGAAGCCGATCTCTTGCTTGGCCAGTTCGTCGTCGCCGAGGATCAGGGCGAACAGCGCGCCGCTCTTGTCGGCTTTCTTGAACTGGCTCTTGAAGCTGCCACCGCCGGCGTTGACTGCCAGGCGCAGGCCCGGCAGGCGGTCGCGCAGGCCTTCGGACAGGCGCAGGCCGGCCAGTTCCGCCTGTTCGCCAAAGGCGCACAGATAGACGTCGATCTGGCGGCTGATGGACTCGGGCACCTTGCCCAGGGTTTCCAGCAGCAGGATCAGGCGCTCGATGCCCATGGCGAAACCGACGCCCGGGGTCGGCTTGCCGCCCATCTGTTCGACCAGGCCGTCGTAACGGCCGCCGGCGCAGACGGTGCCTTGGGCGCCGAGCTTGTCGGTTACCCACTCGAACACGGTCTTGCTGTAGTAGTCCAGGCCACGCACCAGCTTGGTGTTGATCACGAACGGAATGCCGGCAGCGTCCAGGCGGGCCTTGAGGCCCTCGAAGTGCACGCGCGACTCTTCGTCCAGGTAGTCTTCCAGCTTCGGCGCGCCGACCAGCACCGCCTGGGTGTTCTGGTCCTTGCTGTCGAGGATGCGCAGCGGGTTGCTCTTCAGGCGGCGCTGGCTGTCTTCGTCCAGTTGCTCCAGGCGCGCCGAGAGGAACTCGACCAGCGCATCGCGGTAGCGTGCACGGGCTTCGCTGGTGCCCAGGCTGTTGAGTTCCAGCTTGACCGCGTCCTGGATACCCAGCAGGCCCCACAGGCGCCAGGTCAGCATGATCAGCTCGGCGTCGATGTCCGGGCCGTCCAGGTTGAACACTTCCACGCCAATCTGGTGGAACTGGCGGTAGCGGCCCTTCTGCGGGCGCTCGTGGCGGAACATCTGGCCGATGTACCACAGTTTCTGCACCTGGCCGTTGCCGGTGATGCCATGCTCGAGCACGGCACGCACGCAGGCGGCAGTGCCTTCGGGGCGCAGGGTCAGCGAATCGCCGTTGCGGTCCTCGAAGGTGTACATCTCTTTTTCTACGATGTCGGTCACTTCACCGATGGAGCGCTTGAACAGCTCGGTGAACTCGACGATCGGCGTGCGGATCTGGCTGTACCCGTAGGTGTCCAGCAGGCCGGCCACGGTGCCTTCGAAGTAGCGCCACAGCGGCGACTGTTCTGGCAGGATGTCGTTCATGCCACGGATGGCTTGCAGCGATTTGCTCACGAAAAGTCCTTACGAAATCTGTGTGTCAGCCACGGACGATCAGCGCCGCGTCGGCTTCGGCCTTTTCGGCCGCTTTCTGGCGGATGAGTTTTTCCAGCTCATCGACCAGGTTGTCGTTGGTCAGCTTCTGCGCCGGCTTGCCGTCGATGTAGATCAGGTTCGGCGTGCCGCCGGTCAGCCCCACATGGGCCTCCTTGGCTTCGCCCGGGCCGTTGACCACGCAACCGATCACCGCCACGTCCAGCGGCACCAGCAGGTCTTCCAGGCGCCCTTCCAGCTCGTTCATGGTCTTGACCACATCGAAGTTCTGCCGCGAGCAGCTCGGGCAGGCGATGAAGTTGATGCCACGCGAGCGCAGGTGCAGCGACTTGAGAATGTCGTAGCCGACTTTCACTTCTTCGACCGGGTCGGCCGCCAGCGAGATACGGATGGTATCGCCAATGCCTTCGGCCAGCAGCATACCGAGGCCGACAGCGGATTTCACCGTCCCCGAACGCAGGCCACCGGCTTCGGTGATGCCCAGGTGCAGCGGCTGCACGATCTGCTTGGCCAGCAGGCGGTAGGCTTCGACGGCCATGAACACATCGGAGGCCTTGACGCTGACCTTGAAGTCCTGGAAGTCCAGGCGGTCGAGGTGCTCGACGTGGCGCAGGGCCGACTCGACCAGCGCTGCCGGGGTCGGTTCGCCGTACTTCTTCTGCAGGTCCTTTTCCAGGGAGCCGGCATTGACGCCGATGCGGATCGGGATGCCCCGGTCGCGGGCGGCATCGACCACCGCGCGCACACGGTCTTCACGGCCGATGTTGCCCGGGTTGATACGCAGGCAGTCCACGCCCAGTTCGGCCACGCGCAGGGCGATCTTGTAGTCGAAGTGGATGTCGGCAACCAGCGGCACGCTGACCTGCTGCTTGATGCGGCCGAACGCCTCGGCGGCGTCCATGTCCGGCACCGAGACGCGCACGATGTCCACGCCGGCATCGACCAGGCGCTGGATTTGCGCCACGGTGGCGGCCACATCGTTGGTGTCGGTGTTGGTCATGCTCTGCACCGCGATGGGGGCATCACCACCCACCGGTACATTGCCGACCCAGATTTTGCGGGATTCGCGACGTTTGATCGGAGATTCGCCGTGCATGATTACTGTCCCAACTTCAGGCGAGCGGTCTCGCCACTGGTGAACGGGGCAACATCGACGGCCTGGCCGTTGTAGCTGACCTGGGCGCCACGGGCAAAGCCCAGGCGTACCGAGAACGGCGGCTTGCCGGTCAGCTCGAGGTTGTCCCCCTTGCGCTTGATGGCGCTGAACAGCACCTTGCCGTTGCCGTCGGTGACCTGGGTCCAGCAATCGGCGACGAACTGGATGGCGACCTTGGCGCTGCCAGCCGGCACTGCGGCGGGGGCGACAGGCTCGGCAGCGGCCACGGCCGCTACCGGCGTAGCAGGTGCAACAGCCGCCGGGGCCGGAGCCGGGGCAACCGGTGCTACCGGCGCAGGCGCGGCAGCAGGGGCGCTGGCGACCGGTGGCACAGGCGCCTGCTGGGCCGGTGCCGGCACTGCGGCAGCGGTAGCAGCAGGTGCCGGGCTTGCCGGTGCCGGTTCGGCGGCGGCAGGCTGCTCGGCAACGCCCTGCTCCAGCGGCAGCGGCGCGCTCTCAGGCTGCTGGCCAGCGGAAACAGCCTGGTCTTCAGGCTCATCGAGCGGGTGAATCTGGGTGGTACCGTCGGCGCTTTCGACTTCGACGTGCTCCAGGGCGATCTTGGCCAGGTCCTTGCCACGCAGGCTGCCCTGGTCCTGCCACCAGACGAAGCCGCCACCGACCACGGCCACCAGCAGCAGCAGGCTGACGCCGCGCAGGATATTGTGCGACAGGCGCACCGGCTCTTCGATACGGCCCAGCGAGTGCACGTCGCTGCCTTTGGCGTGGGTGCCGGTGTAACGGTCGAAGGCCTCCACCAGGGCAGCCTGGTCCAGGTCCATCAGCTTGGCATAGGCGCGGATATAACCACGGGCGAAGGTATGCCCCGGCAGCTTGTCGAAGGCGCCGGTTTCCACGTGGTTCAACGAACTGACAGTGAGGTTGAGCTTGCGGGCCACCTCGGCTTGTGACCAGTCCCGGTTCTCACGGGCCTGACGCAAAAGCTCACCGGGGTTCTGGCCAGGCGCTACTGCTACTTCGGGATGCGCGGCTTTCATCGTTGCTCCGACAGGTATTGCTGATATTCCGGCGTACCGGGATAAAGTCGTTGTAATTGCTGGCCCAGCTCGGCCAGTGTGCCCTGCTCGTCGAATACCCTGGCAAGGCGGCTGCCCAGCAGCAGGCTACGGGCATCGTGGTCGCTCAACTGGCTGAAACGATCGTAGTAGTCCCGGGCCGGCACATAATGCCTGTTTTCGTAGGACAACTCAGCCATTTCCAGCAACGCTTTCGGTTGCCGCTGGTTGAGTTGCAAAGCTTTCAGCAGATACGCATGCGCCTGGTCGCGGCGCTCGAGCTTCAGAGCGGTCAGGCCCAGGTTCTCGTAAACGCGTGAGCGCTCAGGATACAGGGTATCGGCGCTGGCCAGGCGAAACATCTGCTCGGCCTCGGCAAATTGCCCCTGAGCATAAAGGAAACTGCCGTAATTGTTGCGAATTCGCGTATCGCCCGTGCGTGCGTGCAGCGCCTTGCGAAAGTGCGTTTCGGCCAGCGCCGGCTCGCCTTCGGCCTGGAAGACCAGCGCCAGGGCGGCGTGCGCGTCGGCATCACCGCCATCCAGGGCCAGGGCCTTGCCCAGCGGCGCCTTGGCCTGCTCGGTCAAACCCTGTTGCAAATAACCTAGCCCAAGCTGCACATAGGCCCGCCCCGCCTCTGCCCTGCCCTGGCGGCTGGCCAGGGGGTCGCTCGCGCCGCCCGACACGCAGCCGGCCAGCAGCGAAAGCGCAAGGATCGACAGCGCGGCGCGCAGGCTCATGGGCAAGGTCCCGGTCAGTGGCTGGCGGGGCTGTCTTGCAGCTCGGCGTCCGCGGACAGCTGGCGCACAGCGATGTAGCGCTCGCTGCGGCGGGTGCGGTCGTTGACCTGACCGACCAGCTGACCACAGGCAGCGTCGATGTCATCACCACGGGTGGTGCGGGTGGTGACGTTGAAGCCACCGTGGTGCAACAGGTCCTGGAAGCGGCGGATGGCGTTGTTGCTCGGCCGCTCGTAGCCGGAGTGCGGGAACGGGTTGAACGGGATCAGGTTGATCTTGCATGGCACGTCGCGCAGCAGCTCGATCATTTGCGCAGCATGCTCCGGCTGGTCGTTTACATCCTTGAGCAGGGTGTACTCGATGGTCAGCACGCGCTTGCCACCCAGGGTGGACATGTAGCCCATGCACGATTCCAGCAGCATCTTCAGCGGGTACTTCTTGTTGATCGGTACCAGCTTGTTGCGCAGTTCGTCGTTCGGTGCGTGCAGCGACAGGGCCAGCGACACGTCGATGTGCTTGGCCAGCTCGTCGATCATCGGCACCACGCCCGAGGTGGACAGGGTGACGCGACGCTTGGAAATGCCATAGCCCAGATCTTCCATCATGATCTTCATGGCGGCGATGACATTGTCGAAATTCAGCAGGGGTTCGCCCATGCCCATCATGACCACGTTGGTAATGGCGCGGTCGATCTTGGCCGGAACGGTCCCGAAGGATTTGTTGGCAAGCCACACTTGGCCGATCACTTCGGCGGCGGTGAGGTTGCTGTTGAAGCCTTGCTTGCCGGTGGAGCAGAAGCTGCAGTCCAGGGCACAGCCGGCTTGCGACGACACGCACAGGGTGCCGCGATCGTCGGTGGGGATGTAGACGGTTTCGACGCAGCTGCCGGAGGCAACGCGGACCACCCACTTGCGGGTACCGTCGGCGGAAATGTCTTCACTGACCACTTCCGGGCCCCGAATCTCGGCAACGGCCTCGAGCTTTTCGCGCAAGGCCTTGCCGACATTGGTCATGGCGGCGAAATCGTCGACGCCAAAGTGGTGAATCCATTTCATGACCTGACCGGCACGAAAACGCTTCTCTCCGATCGACTCGAAGAATTTTTCCATTTCCTGCAGGGTCAGGCCCAACAGGTTGATCTTGCCAGTCATGTCACTCATGGAATCACCCAAGACCTGCTTCGCTTAGCGAATGCGGTCGCACAGCTCGGTAGCGGAGAAGAAGTAAGCGATTTCGCGGGCAGCCGAAGCTTCCGAGTCGGAACCGTGAACAGCGTTTTCGTCGATGGAAACGGCGAAGTCAGCACGGATGGTGCCAGCGGCAGCTTCTTTCGGGTTGGTGGCGCCCATCAGTTCGCGGTTGGCCAGAACGGCGTTCTCGCCTTCCAGAACCTGAACGATGACCGGGCCGGAGGTCATGAAGGCAACCAGGTCACCGAAGAAGCCGCGCTCTTTGTGCTCGGCGTAGAAGCCTTCGGCTTCGGCTTTGGACAGTTGCTTCATTTTCGAAGCGACGACGCGCAGGCCGGCTTTCTCGAAACGAGTGGTGATCTCGCCGATGACGTTCTTGGCAACGGCGTCAGGCTTGATGATGGAGAAAGTACGTTGAACAGCCATGGAAAACTCCAGAAAAATGAGTGTTGCGAAAAATTAAACCCGCGAATTATACGCGGGTTCCAGGGGATTGCCTAACCTGCAGGACGCGTTCAGTCGGCTTCTTCGATCCAGGCCGCCTGGATGGCCTCGAGCACTTTCTCACCGCCGCGTGACGGATCGTCGCTGAATTCTGGCAAGGCCAGCACCCAGCGGTGCAGATCGACGAAATTCACATAACGAGGATCGACTTCCGGCTTGCTTTCTGCAAGCTGGATGGCGATCTCAAGTACATCAATCCATTTCAGGCTCATGGGGCAAACCTCAGTGCGGCGCTTCGGCGGCGTGGTTGAGCGAATACTTGGGGATCTCGATGACCAGGTCCTGGTCAGCGACGACCACCTGGCAGCCGAGGCGCGATTGAGCCTCCAGGCCCCAGGCCTTGTCCAGCATGTCCTCTTCCAGCTCGTCGGCTTCTTCGAGCGAGTCGAAGCCCTTGCGCACGATGCAGTGGCAAGTGGTGCAGGCCTTGACGCCGCCGCAGGCGCTTTCCATCTCGATGTGATGGTCGTGGGCCAGCTCCAGGATGTTGGTCCCGGGCTCGACTTCCACGGTCAGCCCTTCGGGGCAGAACTTCTCGTGCGGCAGGAATGTCACCAGCGGCATCGGTTACTCCTCGATCTCATTCAGGTTGCGCCCGGCCAGTGCGGCTTTGACCGTCGAATCAAGGCGACGGGCGGCAAATGCGTCGGTCACCTGCGACAGACGCTTGGTCTGTTGCTCGATGGCTGCGCCATCGGTGCCGGCCAGCAAATCACGTAGTTCTTGCATCTGGAATTCGATGGCGTCGCGCTCGTCACTGCTGAGCAGGCGCTCACCGTCGGCGTCCAGGGCGCCCTGTACCGCTTCGAGCAGGCGCTCGCCGTCCACCTGGTGCTCGCGCAGCTGGCGGGCCTGCTTGTCGGAACCTGCGTGTTCGAAGGAATCCTTGAGCATGCGGGCGATTTCGCCGTCGGTCAGGCCGTAGGACGGCTTGACCTGGATGCTGGCTTCCACGCCCGAGCCCAGTTCGCGGGCAGCGACGCTGAGCAGGCCGTCGGCGTCGACCTGGAAGGTGACGCGGATTTTTGCCGCACCGGCGACCATGGCCGGGATGCCACGCAGCTCGAAGCGCGCCAGCGAGCGGCAGTCGCTGATCAGCTCGCGCTCGCCCTGCAGCACGTGGATCATCATGGCCGACTGGCCATCTTTATAGGTGGTGAACTCCTGGGCACGCGCCACCGGGATGGTGGTGTTGCGCGGGATCACCTTCTCCATCAGCCCGCCCATGGTCTCGAGGCCAAGCGACAGCGGGATGACATCCAACAGCAGCAGTTCGCCACCTTCGCGGCGGTTGCCGGCCAAGGTATCGGCCTGGATGGCGGCACCGATGGCCACCACCTGGTCGGGGTCGATCGAGGTCAGCGGGGTGCGGCCGAACAGTGCTCCGACGGCTTCACGTACACGCGGTACGCGGGTCGAACCACCGACCATGACCACGGCGCTGACTTCTTCCAGCTCGATACCGCTGTCACGCACGGCGCGGCGGCAGGCCTTGAGGCTGCGGGCAACCATGGGCTCGATCATGGCTTCGAAGCCGGCGCGGCTCAGCTCGCCCTGCCAGGTGCCATGGCTGACGCTGACCACGTCGGCGTCGGTCAGGGCTTCCTTGGCGGCGCAGGCGGTCTGCAACAGCGCGCGCTGGGTGGCCGGATCCAGGTCGGACGACAGCCCGGCCTGCTCGATGATCCAGCCAGCGATGGCGTGGTCGAAGTCGTCACCACCCAGGGCGGTATCGCCACCGGTGGCCAGCACTTCGAATACGCCGGCGGTCAGGCGCAAAATGGAAATGTCGAAGGTACCGCCGCCCAGGTCATAGATGGCCACCACGCCTTCGGCGTTCTGGTCCAGGCCATAGGCCACGGCAGCGGCGGTCGGCTCGTTGAGCAGGCGCAGCACGTTCAGGCCGGCCAGGCGCGCAGCGTCCTTGGTGGCCTGGCGCTGGGCATCGTCGAAATAGGCCGGCACGGTGATCACCGCCCCCACCAGCTCACCACCAAGGGTGGCTTCGGCACGCTCGCGCAGCACCTTGAGGATATCGGCGGACACTTCCACCGGGCTTTTCGGCCCCTGCACGGTGTCGATGAACGGCATGTGCGACTCACCGCCAACGAAGCGGTACGGCAGCTGCTCGCCCAGTTGCTTGACGTCGGCCAGGCCGCGCCCCATCAGGCGCTTGACCGACAGCACGGTGTTCAGCGGGTCGCTGGAAGCGGCATCGCGTGCAGCCTGCCCCACTTCGTTGCGCCCTTCGAGGTAGCGCACCGCGGACGGCAGAATGACGTTGCCCTGCGCGTCGGGCAGGGGCTCGCTACGGCCGCTGCGCAGTGCGGCGACCAGGGAGTTGGTGGTACCCAGGTCGATCCCCACCGCCAGGCGGCGCTGATGCGGCTGAGGGCTTTGACCGGGTTCGGCAATCTGCAGTAGGGCCATGCTTATCTGAATACCTTAGGTGCCATCACGGGCAGCACCGGGTTAATCGTCGAGGCGCTCTTCCAGTTGGCGCACTTCTTGGGCGAGCTTGTCGAGGAACTGCATGCGGCGCATCAGGCGTTCGGCCTTGTCGCGCTCGCCTGGGGCGTCCCAGCAGGCGGCAAAGTCCTCGTTCAGTGTGTCCTGGGCGACCTTCAGGCGCTTCTTGAACACGGCCACGCCATCGAGGTCGGCTTCGTCCTGCAGTTCTTCGAGCTCTTCACGCCACTGCATCTGCTGCAACAGGAAGTCAGGGTCGTGGACCGTGACCTCCTGAGGCACTTCGTGGCCGCCGATGGCCAGCAGGTAGCGGGCGCGACGCGGCGCACTGCGCAGTGTCTGGTAGGCGTCGTTGAGGGCCGCGGACTTTTCCAGCGCCACGCGCTGCTCGCGCTCGGAGGCGTCGGCAAAGCGGTCGGGATGGACTTCGCGGGCCAGCTCACGATAGCGAGTGGCCAGCTTGTCGAGATCCAGGCGGAAGCTTGGCTGGAGGTCAAACAATGCGAAATGACAAGGAGTACCCACAGCCAGCCTCAAACGTTGAAGCTTTCGCCGCAGCCACACTCACCGCGCACGTTGGGGTTGTTGAACTTGAAGCCTTCGTTCAACCCTTCCTTGACGAAGTCCAGTTCGGTGCCATCGAGGTAGACCAGGCTCTTGGGATCGATGATCACCTTGACGCCATGGTTCTCGAACACCTGGTCTTCGTCCGCCAGCTCGTCGACGAACTCCAGCACGTAGGCCAGGCCCGAGCAACCGGTGGTGCGCACGCCCAGGCGAATGCCTTCGCCCTTGCCGCGCCCTTCCAGGGAACGCCGCACGTGGTTGGCGGCGGCTTCTGTCATGCTGATAGCCATCAGGACTCCTTACCTCGCAACAGGCGACTTAGATCAAGCCTTTCTTCTGCTTGTAATCGCGTACGGCTGCCTTGATGGCATCTTCGGCGAGTACCGAGCAGTGGATCTTGACCGGCGGCAACGCCAGTTCTTCGGCCAGCTGGGTGTTCTTGATGGTCTCGGCTTCGTCCAGGGTCTTGCCCTTCATCCACTCGGTGGCGAGGGAGCTGGAAGCGATGGCCGAACCGCAGCCGTAGGTCTTGAACTTGGCGTCTTCGATCACGCCCTGCTCGTTGACCTTGATCTGCAGGCGCATCACGTCACCGCAGGCCGGCGCGCCGACCATGCCGGTACCGACGTCCGGGTCTTCGGCGTTCATCTTGCCGACGTTGCGCGGGTTTTCGTAGTGGTCGATGACCTTTTCACTGTATGCCATGGTGCAATTCCTTCCTCATCAGGGAGCCGCTCTTGCCGGCGACTGCTTAGTGGGCGGCCCACTCGATCTTGGAGATGTCAACGCCGTCTTTGTACATGTCCCACAGCGGCGACAGCTCACGCAGTTTGTTCACGGCCTCGCAGACTTTCTGCGCGGCGTAGTCGACTTCTTCTTCGGTGGTGAAGCGGCCGAAGGAGAAGCGGATCGAGCTGTGCGCCAGCTCGTCGTTGCGGCCCAGGGCGCGCAATACGTAGGACGGCTCGAGCGACGCGGAGGTGCAGGCCGAACCGGACGATACGGCGATGTCCTTCAGCGACATCAGCAGCGATTCGCCTTCGACGTAGTTGAAGCTCAGGTTCAGGTTGTGTGGTACGCGGGCAGTCTTGCTGCCGTTGACGTACAGTTCTTCGAGGTCCGAGACCTGCTTGAAGAAGCGGTCGCTCAGGGCCTTGATGCGTACGTTTTCCGCGGCCATTTCCTGCTTGGCAATGGCGAAGGCTTCGCCCATGCCGACGATCTGGTGGGTCGGCAGGGTGCCCGAACGCATGCCGCGCTCATGGCCTCCGCCGTGAATGATGGCTTCCAGGCGTACGCGCGGCTTGCGGCTGACGTACAGCGCGCCGATGCCTTTCGGGCCGTAGACCTTGTGCGCCGAGAACGACATCAGGTCGACCTTCAGCTTTTGCAGGTCGATTTCGACCTTGCCGGCCGACTGTGCGGCGTCAACGTGGAACAGCACGCCGCGCGAGCGGGTCAGTTCACCGATGGCGGCGATATCGTTGATCGAGCCGACTTCGTTGTTCACGTGCATCAGCGAAACCAGGATGGTGTCGTCGCGCAGCGCCGCCTCGACCATGGCCGGGGTGACGATGCCGTCTTCGCCTGGCTCGAGGTAGGTGACTTCGAAACCTTCACGCTCCAGCTGGCGAGCGGTATCCAGGACCGCCTTGTGCTCGATCTTGGAGGTGATGATGTGCTTGCCCTTGGTCTGATAGAAGTGCGCGACGCCCTTGAGTGCGAGGTTGTCGGACTCGGTGGCACCGCTGGTCCAGACGATTTCGCGCGGATCGGCGTTGATCAGTTCGGCAACCTGGCGACGACCGTTCTCGACCGCTTCCTCGGCTTTCCAGCCAAAGACGTGGGAGCGCGAAGCCGGGTTACCGAAGTTCCCGTCGACCAGCAGGCAGTCGGCCATCTTCTGGGCCACGCGTGGGTCGACCGGGGTGGTCGCGGAGTAATCGAGGTAGATCGGCAACTTCATTTGTCTCTCCTATCAGGCGGTGGCGTCGCTCGTCGTCCCGGTGGGATCAATCGACGGCGGACGTCTCAATCTTGTCCAGCTGGGCGGTTCGGCCTGCGACACGACGCAGGTCCTGGCGCTGGGCGACTTCCTGCACCTCGCGGCGCATGACAAGGTCGGCCAGGCTTATACCGCTGAGGAATTCATGGATCTGCTGACTGAGGTCGCACCACAGGTGGTGGGTCAGGCAGGTGTCACCGGCATGGCAGTCCCCGAGGCCCTGGCAACGGGTGGCATCGACCGATTCGTTGACCGCATCGATGACCTGGGCCACCTGGATGGTTTCCATGCCCCGCGACAGCTGGTAGCCACCGCCTGGACCACGCACGCTGGAGACCAGACTGCTGCGGCGCAGCTTGGCGAACAGCTGTTCCAGATAAGAGAGGGAAATGCCCTGGCGCTCGGAAATGTCGGCCAAAGACACCGGCCCATGCTGCGCGTGCAACGCCAGGTCGAGCATGGCGGTCACGGCGTATCGGCCTTTGGTAGTCAGTCGCATGGCTATTGGGTACCACGGGAGTTACAGGATGTGAGCGAGTATGCGATTCCCGAGCATTTAAGTCAACTATTAGACCTAGTGCTTTAGTCGGGTTTGCATCGGGGAGGCGGGCGCGATTGTAGCAGACAGGGGGCGTGAGCACACGCCCCGTATGTCACCATGATTTCAGCGCGGCGCAATCAATGCGACTGAGTGTCGCGCTGAGCCACCTGGGCGACTTCCGTGAAGTCATCTTCCGGCAGGGCCGGCAGTTCCTTGGCGCAGTAATCGCTGCCCATCTTGGTCAGGGCGCCGCACATGCCCTCCAGCCGCTCGTCGACTGCCTGCAGGTGGTCGAGCATCTGGCCGATGGCACGGGCCACCGGGTCGGGCATGTCGCCACTGACACCATAGGCATCGAAGCCGATCTTCTCGGCCATGGCCTTGCGCTTGGCCTCGACCTCATTGTCTTCGCTCTTGACGATGATGCGCCCAGGGATGCCGACCGCGGTGGCGCCGGGCGGCACTGCCTTGGTCACCACCGCATTGGAACCGATCTTGGCCCCGGCACCGACGGTGAACGGGCCCAGCACCTTGGCCCCCGCCCCTACCACCACGCCGTTTTCCAGGGTGGGGTGGCGCTTGCCCTTGTTCCAGCTGGTGCCGCCCAGGGTCACGCCCTGGTAAAGGGTGACATCGTCGCCGATCTCGGCGGTTTCGCCGATGACGATGCCCATGCCGTGGTCGATGAAGAAGCGCCGGCCGATGGTGGCGCCGGGGTGGATCTCGATGCCGGTCAGCCAGCGACCGAAGTTCGATACCAGGCGGGCCAGCCACTTGAAATCACGCTTCCACAAGGCATTGCCCAGGCGGTGCAGCCAGATGGCGTGCATGCCCGGGTAGCAGGTCAGCACCTCGAAGGCGTTACGCGCAGCCGGGTCACGGTGGAATACGCTTTGAATATCTTCACGCAGGCGTTCGAACATCTGTCAGTCCTTCCGTTTATGCGGCTCGCCCCGGACCACTTTCTGGGTCTCGGTGAGGATGCCGCGCAAAATGCTCATTTCCGAACGTTCGACCGCCACCCGCCCATACAGCCGGCGCAGGCGCGGCATCAGGTGCTTGGGCTTTTCGGGGTCGAGAAAGCCGATACCGACCAGGGTCTTTTCCAGGTGGTCGTAGAACAGCTCCATTTCGTCCATGGTCGCCAGCTCGCTGGCGTCAACCTTCTCGACCTTGCCCGGCGCTGCACCGGCGGCCAGCCAGGCCATGCGCACCTCGTAGGAGAGCACCTGGACAGCGGCGGCCAGGTTCAGCGAGCTGAAGTCGGGGTTGGAGGGAATGTGCACGTGGAAGTGACATCGCTGCAGTTCTTCGTTGGTCAGGCCGGCGTGTTCACGCCCGAACACCAGGGCGATTTCCTCGCCACCATTGGCATGCTCCACAGCCTTGGCCCCGCACTCGCGCGGGCCGATCAGCGGCCAGGGGATGCTCCGCTCGCGGGCGCTGGTGCCCATCACCAGGTTGCAGCCGACCAGCGCCTGCTCAAGGCTGTCGACCACCTGGGCGTTGTCCAGCACATCGTCGGCACCCGAGGCTCGGGCGCTGGCATCCACGGCGGGGAACTCTTTCGGCTGCACCAGCACCAGACGCGACAAGCCCATGTTTTTCATGGCACGTGCAGCGCCGCCGATGTTGCCGGGGTGGCTGGTATTGACCAGAACAACACGAATATTTTGCAGCAAGGTGTTGTGCTCACAGATGCAGGAATCAGGGCCTTCGATCTTACAGAACCGACAGACGTAACGCCATGAAAGCAAATGTGACACTTCTGCCGCCAAAGTTTTCTGCTAGAATGATCGGCTTTCTTCTTTAACATCTCCAGGTGACCCGCCCATGCAGCCTATGCTGAATATCGCCCTGCGCGCCGCTCGCAGCGCCAGTGAACTGATTTTCCGCTCCATCGAACGCCTGGATAGCATCAAGGTCGATGAGAAAGAGGCCAAGGACTACGTCTCCGAAGTCGATCGCGCCGCCGAGCAGAGCATCGTCAACGCCCTGCGCAAGGCCTACCCGAACCACTCCATCCAGGGCGAGGAAACCGGCCTGCACGCGGGTAGCGGCGAAGAAGGCAAGGATTACCTGTGGATCATCGACCCGCTGGATGGCACCACCAACTTCCTGCGTGGCATCCCGCACTTCGCGGTCAGCATCGCCTGCAAATACCGTGGCCGCCTTGAGCACGCCGTGATCGTCGACCCGGTTCGCCAGGAAGAATTCACCGCCAGCCGTGGCCGTGGCGCCCAGCTCAACGGTCGCCGCCTGCGTGTCAGCTCGCGCACCAGCCTGGAAGGCGCCCTGCTGGGTACCGGCTTCCCGTTCCGTGACAGCCAGATGGCTGACCTGGACAACTACCTGGGCATGTTCCGCGCCCTGACTGGCCAGACCGCCGGCATCCGCCGCGCCGGCTCCGCCAGCCTGGACCTGGCCTACGTGGCCGCCGGCCGTTTCGACGCCTTCTGGGAGTCGGGCCTGTCCGAATGGGACATGGCGGCCGGCGTGCTGCTGATCCAGGAAGCGGGCGGCCTGGTGAGCGACTTCAACGGTGGCCACGACTTCCTCGACAAGGGCCATATCGTTGCGGGCAACATCAAGTGCTTCAAGGCCGTGCTGACTGCTATCCAGCCGCACCTGCCAGAGAACATGAAGCGCTAAGCGCGGATTGCCGGCAAACAAAAAAGCACCCCTCGGGGTGCTTTTTTTGTGCCTGTAACCATATCCCAGGGCTTTCGCGACCCCTGTAGGAGCGGCCTTGTGTCGCGAAAGGGGTGCGAAGCAGCCCCGACAATCTCTGATATGTCACAGATCCCGGGGGCGCTACGCACCCCTTTCGCGACACAAGGCCGCTCCTACAAAGACCGCGCCGGGCCTTACTGCCCGGCTTCGCTCAGGATCAGCTTGCCATTCTTGTCCAGCGGAATGGTCGACCCAGGCTCGTGATCCATCTTCACCTGCCCCACCTTGTCGCCAATGGTGTACTTCACGTTGTAGCCCACCACTTTCTCACTGATGTCGTTGACCGTATTGCAGCGGGTTTGCGTGGTGGTGTAGGTGTCACGTTCCTGCATGCCTTCCTGCACCTTGTTACCGGCATAACCACCACCGACCGCACCGGCCACGGTGGCGATCTTCTTGCCGCTACCACCACCAATCTGGTTACCCAGCAGGCCACCGGCAATGGCGCCCACCACGGTACCGGCGATCTGGTGCTGGTCCTTGACCGGCGCCTGCCGCGTCACGGCAACGTCCTTGCAGACCTCACGGGGCGTTTTTACCTGTTGTTTGATCGGTTGCACGTCGGTGACCTGCGCATACTCAGGCCCCTTGTTGACCAAGCTGTAGGTCGCGACAGCACCTCCGGCAGTCACACCGACAGCACCCAGTACCGCACCCACAAGCATTGATTTGTTCACATGAACCTCCTGATCATAACCCGCGGGTCCGACCCGCCTTCTCCCAGCCTTGGAGTAAAAAAAAAGGCGCGAGTTCAACACTCGCGCCTTTTTGGCCGCCAAACGGCGTGGAGCACGCCTTACGGACGGTCGTCCACACCGTCGGTCTTGGCCGGCGGGATCAGGTCTTCACTGCTCAGGTTCAGCCAGATCAGTACCACGTTGGCGATATAGATCGACGAATAGGTACCGGCCATGACGCCAATGAACAGGGCCAGCGAGAAGCCGAACAGGTTGTCACCACCGAAGAACAGCAGCGCGGCAATGGCCAGCAAGGTAGAAACCGAGGTGGCGATGGTCCGCAGCAGGGTCTGGGTGGTGGAAACGTTGATGTTCTCGATCAGCGAGGCCTTGCGCATGACGCGGAAGTTCTCGCGCACCCGGTCGAACACGACGATGGTGTCGTTCAGCGAGTAGCCGATGATCGCCAGTACCGCCGCCAGCACCGTCAGGTCGAAGGTGATCTGGAAGAACGACAGGATACCCAGGGTCACCACCACGTCGTGGATCAGCGAGACGATCGCGCCCACGGCGAACTTCCACTGGAAGCGGAATGCCAGGTAGATAAGGATGCCGCCCAGTGCCAGGAGCATGCCCATGCCACCCTGGTCGCGCAGCTCCTCACCCACCTGCGGGCCTACGAACTCGACACGCTTGACCTTGGCCGGGTTGTCGCCACCGGCCTTCTGCAGGGCTTCAGCTACCTTGTTGCCCAGCTGCGGGTCATCGCCCGGCATGCGCACCAGCAGGTCGGTGGTGGCGCCGAAGCTCTGCACCACGGCCTCGTGGAAGCCGGAATTGACCAGCTCGGCACGCACCGCCTTGAGGTCGGCCGGGCGCTCGTAGGTCAGCTCGATCAGCGTACCGCCGGTGAAGTCCAGGCCGAAGTTCAGGCCCTTCTGCCACCAGCTGAACAGCGCCAGCACGGTGAGGAGCACGGTAACGGCGAACGCGACATTGCGCACGCCCATGAAGTTGATGGTTTTCATCGCAGCTCCCTCAAACCCACAGCTTCTTGATGTCACGCCCGCCGCAGGTCAGGTTGACCATTGCACGGGTCACCATGACGGCGGTGAACATCGAGGTGAAAATCCCGAGGGACATGGTGACCGCAAAGCCCTTGACCGGGCCGGTACCCATGGCGAACAGGATGCCGCCGACCAGCAGGCTGGTCAGGTTGGCGTCGATGATCGCGGTGTAGGCGCGGTTGAAGCCTTCATGAATGGCGCGCTGCACCGACATGCCGGCGTTCAGCTCTTCGCGGATACGCGAGAAGATCAGCACGTTGGCGTCCACCGCCATACCCATGGTCAACACGATACCGGCAATACCCGGCAGGGTCAGGGTGGCGCCCAGCAGCGACATCAGCGCCAGCAGCAGGACCATGTTGCCCGCCAGGGCAATGGTGGCGATCACACCGAAGGCCCGGTAGATGGCGATGATGAACAGCGAGACGAACAGCATGCCCCACAGCGACGCATCGATACCCTTGGTGATGTTGTCGGCACCCAGGCTTGGGCCGATGGTACGTTCTTCAGCGAAGTACATCGGCGCAGCCAGGCCACCGGCACGCAGCAGCAGGGCCAGTTCGGACGATTCGCCCTGGCCGTTCAGGCCGGTGATGCGGAACTGGCTGCCCAGCGGCGACTGGATGGTCGCCAGGCTGATGATCTTCTTCTCTTCCTGGAAGCTCTGTACGGCAACGTCCTTCTCGACGCCGTCGACGGTCTGCTTGACGTAGCGGGTGACCGGCTTCTGCTCGATGAAGATCACCGCCATGCTGCGGCCGACGTTGCTGCGGGTAGCGCGGGTCATCAGCTCGCCACCGTGGCCATCCAGGCGGATGTTCACCTGCGGGCGACCTTGCTCGTCGAAGCTGGCCTGGGCGTCGGTTACCTGGTCACCGGTGATGATCAGGCCGCGCTCGACCGCAGCGGAACGGCCGCCCTCACGGAACTCGAACACCTCGGTAGTGGCCTTGGACGCACCCGGCTCGGCGCCGAAGCGGAACTCCAGGTTGGCGGTTTTACCCAGGATTCGCTTGGCTTCGGCAGTGTCCTGCACGCCTGGCAGCTCGACCACGATGCGGTTGGCGCCCTGGCGCTGTACCAGCGGCTCGGCCACGCCCAGCTCGTTGACCCGGTTGCGGACGGTGGTGAGGTTCTGCTTGATCGAGTATTCACGGATCTCGGCGACTTTCGCCTGGGTCAGCGCCAGACGCAGCACGGCGAGCTCGTTGCGCTCGGTGGTGGTCAGGTCGAAGTCATTGAAATTCTTGCGGATCAGGGCACGAGCCTGTTCGCGGGTGGCATCGTCAGCGAAGCCCAGCATGATGCCGCCATCCTGCTGAGGCAGGCTGCGGTAGCGGACGCGCTCTTTGCGCAGCAAGGTCTTGACCTCGCCTTCGTAGACTTTCATGCGGGCGTTCATGGCCTTGTCCATGTCCACTTCCAGCAGGAAGTGCACACCACCGGACAGGTCCAGGCCCAGCTTCATCGGGCTTGCGCCCAGGTTGCGCAACCATTGCGGGGTAGTCTGGGCCAGGTTCAGGGCCACGACATAATCATCGCCCAGTGCCTTGCGCACTACATCCTTGGCTGGCAGCTGGTCTTCCTGATTGGTCAGGCGGATCAGCCCGCTGCCCTTCTCACCCAGGCTAGCGCCCTTGACGGCGATCTTGGCATCGCCCAGCGCCTTGCTGACGCGGTCGAGGTCGGCCTGGTTCACCTGCAGCGCCGAGCTGGCACCACTGATCTGTACCGCCGGATCATCCGGGTAGAGGTTGGGAGCGGAATAAATGAAACCGACCACCAGTACCAGCACGATCAGTGCATATTTCCACAGAGGGTATTTGTTCAGCATCACGCCGCCCGTTCAAGACGCGGGGCGCGTTGCGCGCCCCGACTGGAAAGAAAAACCGGTAACTCAGATAGCCTTGAGCGTACCTTTTGGCAGGGTGGCCGCGATGGCACCCTTCTGGAACTTCAGCTCGACGTTGTCGGAAACTTCCAGTACCACGAAATCATCGGAAACCTTGACGATCTTGCCGGCGATGCCGCCGTTGGTGACAACTTCGTCACCCTTCTGCAAGTTGCTCAGCAGGTTCTTCTGCTCTTTTGCACGTTTGGCCTGCGGGCGCCAGATCATCAGGTAGAAGATGACCAGGAAACCGACCAGGAAAATCCACTCGAAGCCGGTACCGGCTGGGCCGGCGGCAGGTGCTGCGGCGTCCGCGTATGCGGCGGGGATCAAGAAGCTCATTGGGCACTCCTAATGTAATTTTCTAATAATGGATGCGGACAGTCAGTCCAAAGGCGGCACAGGAAGCCCGCGCTTGGCGTAGAAGGCGTCGACAAAGGCGGCCAATTTACCCTGTTGAATAGCCTCGCGTAAACCGGCCATCAAGCGCTGGTAATGGCGCAAGTTGTGGATGGTATTCAGCATGCTGCTCAGCATTTCGCCGCACTTGTCCAGGTGATGGAGATAGGCGCGGGAGAAGTTGGTGCAGGTGTAGCAGTCACAGGTCGGATCCAGCGGCGAATCATCGTGGCGATGGAACGCATTGCGGATCTTGATCACCCCTGTATCGACGAACAGATGACCGTTGCGCGCGTTACGCGTCGGCATCACGCAGTCGAACATGTCGACGCCGCGGCGCACACCCTCAACGAGATCTTCCGGTTTGCCTACCCCCATAAGGTAACGAGGTTTGTCAGCAGGCATCTGGCCCGGCAGGTAATCCAGCACCTTGATCATTTCGTGCTTGGGCTCGCCCACCGACAGGCCACCAATGGCCAGGCCGTCGAAGCCGATGTTTTCCAGGCCTTCCAGCGAGCGCATGCGCAGGTCCTGGTACATGCCACCCTGGACGATACCGAACAGCGCCGCGGTGTTGTCAGCGTGGGCGTTCTTCGAGCGCTGGGCCCAGCGCAGCGACAGCTCCATGGACGCGCGCGCCACATCGTGCTCGGCCGGGTACGGGGTGCACTCGTCGAAGATCATCACCACGTCCGAGCCCAGGTCACGCTGCACCTGCATCGACTCTTCCGGGCCCATGAACACCTTGGCGCCATCGACCGGCGAGGCGAAGGTCACGCCCTCTTCCTTGATCTTGCGCATGGCGCCCAGGCTGAACACCTGGAAGCCACCGGAGTCGGTGAGGATCGGGCCTTTCCACTGCATGAAGTCGTGCAGGCCGTTGTGCTTCTTGATCACCTCGGTGCCCGGGCGCAGCCACAGGTGGAAGGTGTTGCCCAGGATCATCTCGGCGCCGATGGCCTCGATGTCGCGCGGCAGCATGCCCTTGACCGTGCCATAGGTGCCCACCGGCATGAACGCCGGCGTTTCCACGGTGCCGCGTGGGAAGGTGATGCGGCCACGACGGGCCTTGCCGTCGGTGGCCAGCAGTTCGAAGGACATTCGACAGGTGCGACTCATGCTTGATCCTCGGGCCCGCGTGGCGCCGGATTGCGGGTGATGAACATGGCATCACCGTAACTGAAGAAGCGGTACCCCTGCTCGACCGCTGCCGCGTAGGCGGCCATGGTCTCGGGGTAGCCGGCGAAGGCCGAGACCAGCATCAGCAGCGTGGACTCCGGCAGGTGGAAGTTGGTGACCAGGGCGTCGACCACATGGAACGGCCGGCCCGGGTAGATGAAGATGTCGGTGTCACCGCTGAAGGCCTTGAGCACGCCATCGCGCGCCGCGCTCTCCAGCGAACGCACGCTGGTGGTGCCGACCGCGACCACCCGGCCGCCACGGGCGCGGCAGGCCTCGATGGCATCGACCACATCCTGGCCCACTTCGAGCCACTCTTTATGCATGTGGTGGTCTTCGATCTTGTCGACCCGCACCGGCTGGAAGGTGCCCGCGCCCACGTGCAAGGTGACGAAAGCCCGCTCGACGCCCTTGGCGGCGATCTTTTCCAGCAGCGCCTCGTCGAAGTGCAGGCCTGCGGTGGGCGCGGCGACCGCACCGGCACGTTCGGCGTACACGGTCTGGTAGCGCTCACGGTCGGCGCCCTCGTCCGGGCGGTCGATGTAGGGCGGCAGCGGCATGTGGCCGACGCGGTCGAGCAGTGGCAGTACCTCTTCGGTGAAGCGCAGCTCGAACAGCGTGTCATGGCGCGCGACCATTTCGGCCTCGCCGCCGCCATCGATGAGGATGACCGCGCCTACCTTGGGCGCCTTGCTGGCGCGCACATGGGCCAGCACACGATGGCTGTCGAGCACGCGCTCGACCAGCACTTCCAGCTTGCCGCCGGAAGCTTTCTGGCCGAACAACCGCGCCGGGATCACCCGGGTGTTGTTGAACACCATCAGGTCTCCGGGGCGCAGATACTCGAGCAGATCGGGGAATTGCCGGTGCGCCAGCGCGCCGGTTGGCCCATCGAGCACCAGCAGACGGCTGCCATGGCGCTCGGCCAACGGGTGGCGGGCGATCAGGGAATCGGGGAGTTCGAAGGAAAAATCGGCGACGCGCATGATGATGTTCGGTTCGGCAGGGCCGGGAAGTTTAGCCCAATGTGTGAAAATTGACCATGAAAGCCGATTGACCGACCAGCGGTGGCTCTCTATACTGCGCGCCACATGCCCTGATGGCGGAATTGGTAGACGCGGCGGATTCAAAATCCGTTTTCGAAAGGAGTGGGAGTTCGAGTCTCCCTCGGGGCACCAAGATCCGGAAAAAACCGACCTTATGGTCGGTTTTTTTGTGCCTGCGATTTCTTCAAGCGACGCCACTCCCTGTAGGAGCGGCCTTGTGTCGCGAAGGACCGCACAGCGGCCCCAAGGTTCTGACAGTCACCTCAATTCCGCAGCAAATCTTTAAGATTTCCCCTCCTCCCCGTAGTCCATTTCCCAAACATACTCCCTGCCCCTTCCAAGCCATTGCGGTGCTCTGGATCGCATCCTAGTCTCGGCCTGTCGTTGCCATTTCAAGGACCGGCTTTGACAGGCGATCCAGTAACCCCCCATCACTAGAGCGCAGATCAGTAAAGACTCAACAGAAAGTTTCACAATGTGCAACTTTCTGTGCATCGAACAATTTATGGTTCTACACTTTATTTCAATAACCGTGACTTTTTGTAGAACCACCACCATGCGCGATCTCCAACCCTTACGTCGCCTCCATAGGGGCCTGCAGCAGCTAGCTACTGCGCAACGCTACCTGTTCACCCCCGCCGATATGCGGGCCCTGCTACCAGACCTCTCCGACAGTGCCTACCGCACCGTACTGAGCCGTGCCGCCAACGACAGCACCTTGATCCGACTCTGCCGTGGCCTTTACCTCTACACCCCGGCCAAACCCAACCAAGGGCTGGTCCTGTACCACGCTGCCGCACGCCTGCGAGCGAACAACCTGAACTACATCAGCCTGGAGTCCGCCCTCAGCGACGCCGGCGTGATCTCGCAGGTCCCCCTGAATTGGCTAACCCTCATGTCATCCGGACGCACTCAGACCATACGTTGCGGAACATTCGGCACACTTGAGTTCATCCACACCAGGCGCAAGGCCACCGACCTTCAGGGCCAGGTTGACTATGACGAGCGCTGCCGACTATGGCGCGCCAAGCCTGCCCTTGCCCTCGCAGACATGAAACGCGCCAAGCGCAGCCTGGACCTGATTGATTGGGAAATAGCCAATGAACTTGTTTGACCAGCTCGTCCAGCAGGCCCTCACCAACACGCCCGACCTGGCCCCGTTGCAGGTGGTCGTGGAAAAGGAACTGCTGCATCACGACATCATGCGGATCCTGAGCGAAACAGGTCTGTTGCAGGACCTCTGCTTCATTGGGGGAACATGTTTGCGGACTTGCTACGGCTCCCGACGGCTCAGTGAAGACCTCGACTTTACGGGCGGTGCGGATTTCAAACGGGAGGATTTTGCTGCGCTGAAGGAGAACCTCATAGCAAGCCTGAACGACAAGTACGGGCTACAGGTGGATGTAAGCGAACCTACGCGGGAGGAAGGCAATGTGGACACATGGAAGCTACGCGTGCAAACACGTCCCGAAGCACGAAGCCTGCCAGCGCAGAAAATCCATATAGATATCTGTGCAATCCCTTCCTACCAGCCTAGGCCGATGACCTTGTTAAACCCTTATGGGGTCGACATGGGAACCGAAGGATTGATCGTCAAGGCGCAAAGTCTTGAGGAAATCTTCGTTGATAAGTTGCTGGCATTTGCGCTGCGACGGGGCTGTATCAAGAATCGAGATCTTTGGGATATCGCCTGGCTCAGGCAGCGGGCGGTGACGCCCGCTTATGAACTTGCCGAAAGAAAGCTTGGTGATCATGCGACCACTGTTGAAGTATTCCTTCAGCAGGGTGAGGAGCGGGTGGCCAGTTTGGGGCAGGAGCAGACACAGCGAGATTTTCAGAAAGAGATGCGCAGGTTTCTGCCGCTGCAGGTTGTAACGCAGACTGTCGATAATCGGGCGTTCTGGGAGTACGTCGTACAGACGGTAAGGGACCATTTCAGCGAGTTGCGGACGCATCTCGGCCACAAAGGTCGCGATGGAGGCGACTTGACATTCCTGATGTGAATTTTCTGGAGATTCATATTCAGGGGCTGTGTTCAATGGCTCTCTCCCCCTGCGCACTTTATTGAGATGAAAAGCAGGCCGCCGAGAGGGGGGTAAGCGATCCTAGGCACTCGTTTTGATTTTGGTTTTCCTTGACGAGACGCAACGAGGCGGACCAGGATTCCTCTACCCATGCTAGGTTTGAACAGTGGAGGTTCAGAGTGCAAGGTGTCAGAGTCGAGATACCAAGAGAAACGGTGGTTCGGCGTTATATGCCGCTGAACATATTTCAGAAAAACCGACCTTATGGTCGTTTTTTTTTGCCCGTCCGGTCAGCGCCAGCGATCCAGCTGCCCCTGGGCACGGCTGCTGAAAATCGTCAGCAGCTCGCTCAATGTATGCGGTGACGGTTCGGCAGTGCGGGTCACCGCATACAAGGTGATCGGCAATGCCGGGGCCAGCGGACGAACCGCGGTCGCCCCAGGCGCCGCGCCAAGGGCGGTGAAGGGATCGATCACCGCCAGCCCAGCACCGGATTCGACCATCGCTCTGGCCAGTGAATAGGTTTGCACCGCGATGCTCACCCGTGGCGGCGGCTCCACCGCCTTGAGGTAGCTTTCGAGGCGCACCGACAGCGGGTCGGCGCTGGACAGCCCGATCATGGGCGCACCGGCCAGTGCCGCCAACGGCAGCGGCTTGCCTTCATCTTCCAGCGGCCAATAACCTGCCGGTGCCAATGCCACCAAAACCCCGCTGGCCAGCGCCTGCGCCTTGAGCGCTGGGTGATCTGGCTGTTGCAGGGTCAGGGCGACATCGATCTCCCGCATCAACAGGTTCTGCACCAGTTCGCGACTGTGGGCGCTGGACAGCTCGCAGGCGATATCCGGATAACGCTGGGTCCATTCATGAATGGCCGGCGGCAGCAGCGACAGGGCCAGTGCCGGGGTCGCACCGATCCGCAGGCTGTGGCCCGGCGCGCGACGCAGGCTTTGCGCCAGGCGTCGCACCCCTTGCAGGCTCTCCGTGACCTTGTCGACCTCATGCTCCAGCTCCAGCGCTTCGGGCGTGGGCTGCAGCTTGCCGCGCACCCGCAGGAACAACGGGAAGCCCAGTTGCTGCTCGGCGTGCTGCAGCACCTTGGTCACGGCAGGTTGGGAAACGTGCAGCAACTGTGCGGCACCGCTGACCGAGCCGGTCTGGCGGATGGCCTGGAAAATCTCGATATGGCGAAGGCGCATGGCAAGTCCATAACCTTTGTTTATGGCTCAGCGATCTTTATTCATTTTTCGCCACCTGTCACCTGGCCCTAACCTCAGCCTCGTTCCAACCACGACCAAGGACTGACATGGCTCAGCATGTTTGCATCATCGGCGGTGGCGTCATTGGCCTGTCAACCGCTTACGCACTGGTACGCGACGGCTTTGACGTGACGCTGATCGAGGCTCGCGATTCGTTGGGCAGTGAAACCAGCTTCGCCAACGGCGGCCAGCTGTCCTATCGCTACGTGGCGCCCCTGGCCGACGCAGGTGTGCCATTGCAGGCCCTTGGCTGGATGCTGCGCGGTGAATCGCCGCTGCGATTGCGCCCGCGCTTCGATCGTGCGCAGTGGCGCTGGATGGCAGCATTCCTTGGGGCTTGCCGCTCCTCGGTCAACCGCGCCAACGCCGGCCATCTGCTGCGCCTGGCACTGCTGAGCCAGTCGACCTTGCAAGCCTGGCGTGAGGAAGACGGTCTGGGTGGTTTCAACTGGCGACGCAACGGCAAGCTGGTCACCTTCCGCAAGGCCAGCAGCTTCGAGCATGCGCGCAAGAACCTTGCCGCCCCCCAGCAACAACAGGTGCTGTCGCACGCCGACTGTGCCCGTCTGGACCCAGCGCTGGCGGAGGCGCCCTTTGTCGGCGCCATCTATACCCCGGATGAAGAAGTCGGCGATTGCCACAGCTTTTGCCAGCAACTGGCGGCGCGCTTGCAGGCGTCGGGACGCTGCAAGTTCCGCCTGGGCCAGGCGGTGTCCGGAATTCGCCATGCGCATGGCGTAGTGAATGCGATTGAACTGGACGACGAAGTGCTGCCGGTGGAGCACCTGGTGGTTGCGGCCGGCCATCGCAGTGCGTTGCTGGCACTGCCGGGCATCGACCTGCCGCTGTATCCGCTGAAGGGTTATAGCCTGACAGTACCGATCGGCGCCCAGCACCGGGCGCCGGACCTGAGCATCACCGACTACGACCGCAAGATCGTCTACGCCCGGATCGGTGACCAGTTGCGCGTGGCGGCGATGGTCGACATTGTCGGTTTCGATCCGTCGCTGGACCCCAAGCGCCTGGCCTTGCTCAAGCGCCAGGCCCGCGAGACCTTCGCCAATGCCGGTAATTATGACTACGCCATCGAATGGGCCGGCATGCGTCCGGCCACGCCTAGCGGCGTGCCGCTGCTGGGCGCAACGGCGTATCGCAACCTGTGGCTTAACCTTGGCCATGGTGCGCTGGGCTTTACCCTGGCCTGCGCCAGCGCACGCTTGCTCAGCGAACTGATCGGCCAGCGCCGCCCCTCCATCGACCTGCAGGGTTTCACCGCCCGTGCGGCTGGTGGAAATAACCGTACTGCAGCATGTCTCTGATCCCCTCACCTACAACGGAGAATAACAATGCGAAAAATCACGTTGATCGGCTGCACCCTTGGCCTGTTGCTAGGCACCCAGGCCCATGCTGACGAAGCAGCGCTGGGGCCTACCCTGAGCAAGATTGCCAGAGCCAACAGCATTACCTTGGGCTATCGCGATGCTTCGGTACCGTTCTCTTATGTGGGCGACCATTCGGGGCAACCCATGGGCTACTCGGTAGACCTGGCGAACAAGATCGTCGAGCGGGTACAGCAGAAGCTGGCATTGCCCCAGCTCAAGGTGAAATACAACCTGGTGACATCGCAAACCCGCATTCCGCTGGTGCAGAACGGTACCGTTGATCTGGAGTGCGGCTCGACCGGCGTCACCGCAGAGCGCCAGAAACAGGTGGCGTTTTCCTATGGGTTCATCTATGTCAAAGGCCAGTTGCTGACGGCCAAAGACAGCGGGATCAAGAGTTTCGCCGACCTGCGCGGCAAGAATGTGGTGACCACCGCCGGCACCACCAACGAACGCTATCTGAAAAGCTACAACGTCGATAACAAGATGGACATGTACGTGATCAGCGCCAAGGACCACGGTGAAGCCTTCCAGATGTTGCAGTCCGGCCGTGCGGCGGCGTTCTACATGGACGATGCGCTGCTCTACGGAGAACGCGCCAAGGCCCGTGATCCGCACAACTGGGTGGTGGTCGGGGAAGAGCAGTCGCGGGAAATCTACAGCTGCATGGTGCGCAAGGATGACCCGCAGTTCCTCGCGCTGGTGAATGCATCGCTGGGCGAACTGTACAAATCAGGGGAAATCAACGGGATCTACAAGCGCTGGTTCGAACAGCCGATACCGCCTAAAGGCCTGAACCTGGAGTTCCCGATGACCAGCGAACTCAAGGCCATCTTTGCCAAGCCGGTGAGTGACCCGGTGGAGTAGCATCCAGACGACCAGCCCCTCTGGCTCACGGCCTCGCCAAGTACTGGAGGCAATGGCCTCAGCCGCTCCGACCGCGCCTTGTTGCCAGCGCAGGAATGACCTGCGATGAAGCTGACCAACCGCCCCGTTCAGCCCTCCGAAATCCCTGTTCTGCTAGCGGGGAACTACATGGGGCTGAACGAGGAGGTCGACACCCAAGGCACGAATGACTTTCAGCACAGTGTCAAAGCGTGGTTTTGCGCCTGGACTGAGTGCCTTGTACAGACTTTCCCTTCCCAACCCACTCTCGGTGGCGATCTGCGTCATTCCCCGTGCGCGAGCGATATGGCCAAGTGCCCGAATTATTTCCTCGGTATCGCCATCTGCGAGGACCTGACTAAGGTACTCAGTGATGGCCTCATCACTACTCAACAAGGCCGCCATATCAAACGGGATCAACTTTTCGCTCATTTCACACCCATTCAAGTGTTGAAGCGGCCCACTCTGTCGCCTTACCCCTTATATGGGAACTCAGGCATTTCCCATAACGGGGTCAGACTTTTCTCTTCAAGGTCATAAAAAACCTGCAACACTCAACATCCGAACCTTCGCCGCGCCTCGACGTCCGATCCTGCATCACCCGCGTTTCGAGGTCCCCCGCGTGAAAGACATCATCACCCGCAAGTACCGCCTGGTCGTGAAGACCGTCGGCTACATCGGCTGGTCGTTGTTCTGGCTGCTGATCTGGGATGTGCTGGTCACCATCGATTTCATGCTGTTCTTCAACAGCAAGTTCACCCTGCCACTGATCCCGTTGACCTTGCTGGGCTCGGCGCTGGTGGTGCTGGTGAGCTTTCGCAACAGCAGCGCCTACAACCGCTGGTGGGAGGCGCGCACATTGTGGGGGGCGTTGGTGAACAGTTCACGCAGCTTCGCGCGGCAGGCGCTGACCCTGATCGATGACCCGGATGATGGCCTGAACCCGATCAAGGCTACCCTGCTGCGCCGGCATATCGCCTATGTGAACTGCCTGGCGGCACACTTGAAGGGCGAGCGCTGCCCGGATGAACTGATGGCGTTCATCCCGCCTGCGGAATTCGAGCGGCGCAACCGTTCGAACAATTTCGCCAACGACATTCTGAGCGGTTCTGCTGCGTTGCTGGCGCGGGAATACCAGGCCGGGCGACTGGACAGCATTCGCCTGGCAAGGCTGGAGTCGACGCTGGTGGACCTGTCCAATGCCCAAGGTGGCATGGAACGGATAGCCAATACGCCGCTGCCCTACCCTTACGTGTACTTTCCGCGGCTGTTCATCACCCTGTTCTGCCTGATCGTACCGGTGGGGCTGGTGGAATCGCTGGGCTGGTTCACGCCGCTGGCTTCGACGGTGGTGGGCTTCATGCTGCTGGCCATCGAGCGGATCGGGACGGATTTGCAGAGCCCGTTCAGACTCAGTGAACACCAGATCCAGATGGACAGCATTTGCGAGACGATCGAGCGGAACCTGGAGTCGATGCAGCGGGAGGCGCAGTGTGCCGGAGTTGTGGGTGCCTGAGGGATTTTGGGGCTGCTTCGCAGCCCATCGCGACACAAGGCCGCTCCTACAAGGGACCGCGCAAGCATCAAAGGCGGCGCTTTGCCTGTAGGAGCGGCCTTGTGTCGCGATAGGGCCGCAACGCGGCCCCGGCTATCGATCAGGCCCGCACATAGCGCTGGCGCAACACATCACTCAACGCGTCCACCAGTAACACCAGCACCAGCATCCCCATGATCACCGTGCTGGCCTGGGCCTCCTGGAACAAGCTCAAGGTGGTGTACAGCATCTGCCCCAACCCACCCGCACCGACAAACCCCAGCACGCTGGCCATGCGGATATTGTTCTCCCACCGATACAGGCTATAAGCCAGCAACTGCGGCCACAGATTGGGCAAGGTGCCAAAGCAGAATGCCGCCACCTGGCTGCCGCCCTGCAAGCGGATGGCCGCCGCCGGCTCCGGCGGTGCGTTCTCCAGCGCCTCGGCAAACAGCCGCCCCAGCACGCCAGCGGTGTGCAGCGCCAACGCCAGGGTACCGGCATTCGGCCCAAGCCCGGCCGCCAGCACCGTCAGCGCGGCCCACACCAGCTCCGGGATGGCCCGCAGGGCATTCAGCAACAACCGCGCACAGGCCTGCAGCGGCCAACCGAACCGGCCAGCGGCCGGCAGCGCCAACAGCATGCCCAGCAGCATGGCCAACAAGGTGCCCAAGCCCGACATAGCCAGGGTTTCCAGCGCCCCGTGCGCAACCGCGCGCAGGTGCCCGGCAGACAGGTCCGGGTGCAGGAAACGCCCGGCATATTCGCCCATCTGCCCCAGCCCGCCGTTGCCGACCAGCGCCTGCAAGTCCAGCTCCAGGTATGTGAACGATGCCATCACCGCAGCCACGATGGCGCCTAACACCAGCCAATTGATGACCCGGTTCATGCCAGCCTCCAACGCAGGAAGCGGCTGAGCAGGTCGGCCAGCATCACCAGGACCAGGAACGTCAGCAGCATGCTTGCCACTTCCGCTCCAGCGAACATGCGCATCGACAGGTCGATCTGCTGCCCCAGCCCACCTGCACCGACAAAGCCCATCACCACCGAGGCACGTACAGCGCACTCCCAGCGGTACACGGTGTAGGACACCACTTCGGACACCGCACTGGGCAGGATGCCGTAGAAAAATGCAGCCAGGCGGCCACTGCCCGCCTGCAGCAAGGCATGCGCCGGGCGCTGGTCGACCGACTCGAAGATCTCGGCATAGACCTTGCCGAGCATGCCACTGTAGGTGATGGCAATGGCCAGTACGCCCGCCGTCGGCCCCAGCCCCACGGCCCGCACGAATAGCAACGCCCAGACGATTTCCGGCACACTGCGCAGAAAAATCAGCAACCAGCGCACCGGCAGGCGCAGCAACCGCGACCATAACCCGGCGCGCCCGCCACGGGAGGCTGCGCGCAGCGACAGGGCACGGCTGGCCAGCAACCCGGCAGGGACCGCCAGCAGCAACGCCAACGCCATGCCGGCCGTGGCCACGGCCAGGGTCTGCAGGGTGGCTTCATACAGCAGCGAAAGGAACTCGGCATCGTGTGCCGGTGGCCAGAAGGCACTGGTGAAACTGGCGATCTGCTGGCGGTTCTCTGCCTGCAGCAGCACCCCGGGGTTCAGTTCGCTCAACCGGATGCCAGGCCATAGCACCGCCACCGCCAGCAGGGTCAGCAGCAACCGCGGCAACAGCGCCGGGTCGCGGGCATCAAGCGTCAGCATCGCGGAATCTGCACGGTCAGGGTCGGCCCCTGGCTTGGCGGTGAAGCCAGTTGTTCGTTGGCGTACAGCGCATCCAGCAACTGCTCGGTCACCGCTTGCGCCGGGCAGTCGAACGCCACCTGCCCTTCGCGGATACCAATCACCCGCGGGAAGTGCGCCAGCGCCAGGTCCACGGCATGCAGGCTCGCCACCAGGGTCACGCCATTGGCCTGGGCGTGGCGGTTGAGCAAGGCCAGGCTGTGGTCGGCCAGCACCGGGTCCATGGCCGACACCGGCTCGTCAGTCAGCAACACCTGCGGCCGCTGGTACAGCGCCCGGGCAATACCCACCCGCTGCAACTGGCCACCGGACAATTGCCCGCACTGCACGAACAGTTTGTCGGCCAGGCCCAGCTCGGCCAGGGCTTGGCGCGCCCCCGGCACATCACTGGGGTACAGCAGGTTGAGCAGGCCGCGCAGCACACTCCACTGCCCCAGGCGGCCGGCCAGCACCGCCGTCACCACCCGCTGGCGCGGTGGCAAGGGCGGTGCCTGGTGCACCAGGCCTACCCGCGCACGCAGGCGCTGGCGGGCCCTGGCGGACAGCGCCCAGGGCTGTTCGCCGAGCAGCTCCAGGCGCCCGCTGCTGGGCTGGACGGCGGTCGCCATCAGGTGCAGCAAGCTGGACTTGCCCGCGCCCGAAGGCCCGATGATGGCGACGCGCTCGCCCTGGCCGATGCTCAGGCTCACGGCATCAAGCGCACGCACCTGGCCATGGCGCAGCCCGGCCCCGTGCAGATGAATAGCCACGTTGGAAGCCACTGTCGATGTCACTTGAGCAGGCCGGCCTCGCGTGCAGCCTGTTCGGTGCCCACGTAGTTCTCAGGTTTGGTCTCGATGAAGCGGCTGGCGGCCTGCAGGTCGAGGATCGCCTTGTGCTCCGGGTTGGCCGGGTCGAGGCCGAGGAAGGCTTTCTTGATCTTCTCTTTCAGCGCCGGGTCCATGTTGCCGCGCACGGTCCAGTTGTAGTCGAAGTAGGTCGGGGTGGTGGCGAACACCTTCACCTTGGCGGTATCGACCTTGCCGGCATCCACCAGCTTCTGCCACACGCTGGCGTTGAGCACGCCGCCATCGACCTTGCCGGCCTGCACCCAGGCCACGGTGGCATCGTGGGCGCCGGAGTAGGCGACGCGGCCGAAGTAGTCTTCAGGCTTGATGTTGTCCTGCTTGAGCATGAAGTAACGCGGCATCAGGCTGCCCGAGGTAGACGAGATGGAACCGAAGGCAAACGACTTGCCCTTGAGGTCGGCCAGGCTCTTCACATCAGGGTTGGCGGTGATGAACTTGGAAGTGAACTGCGCATCCTGTTCACGCTGCACCAGCGGCGTGGCTGCAGGGTCCTTCAGGTGCACCTGCACGAAAGTGAAGCCCCCCAGCCAGGCCAGGTCCAGACGGTTGGAAGCCAGCGATTCGACTACCGCCGGGTAATCAGCCACCGGCACAAACTTCACCTCCATGCCCAGCTGCTTGGCCAGGTACTCGCCCAAAGGCTTGAACTTGCGCTGCAGTTCGGTCGGTGCTTCGTCAGGGATGGCGCTGACCCGCAGGGTGTCGGCAGCCTGGGCGACAACGGCACAGCAAGACAGCACGAGGCCGGCGGCGAGCGCCAGAGGGCGTTTGAGCATGGGTGTTCTCCGGTTCAATAGCGGGGAAAGGCCGGCTTATGCGCCGACGACGGGAATTATAAGAGGCGCAGGCGCAAAGGCCAGCTTTGCTACAATCGCGCATCAAATTGACCTCCTGAGGTGCACATGAGCGAGCCGATTCGCCTGACCCAGTACAGCCATGGTGCCGGCTGTGGCTGCAAGATATCCCCCAAGGTGCTGGATGTGATCCTCGCTGAAAGCGGCGCCCAGGCCCTGGACCCGAAACTGTGGGTGGGCAACGCCTCGCGCGACGACGCTGCCGTGTACGCGCTGGATGACGAGCGCGGCGTGGTCTCGACCACCGACTTCTTCATGCCGATCGTCGATGACCCGTATGACTTCGGCCGCATCGCCGCCACCAACGCCATCAGCGACATCTACGCCATGGGCGGCGACCCGCTGATGGCCATTGCCATCCTCGGCTGGCCAGTCAACGTGCTGCCGCCGGAAGTGGCCCGCGAAGTGATCCGCGGTGGCCGTGCGGTGTGCGCCGAAGCCGGCATCCCGCTGGCTGGCGGCCACTCCATCGACGCCCCCGAGCCGATCTTCGGCCTGGCCGTCACCGGCGTGGTCAGCAAGCGTCACCTCAAGCGCAACGACACCGCCAGCGCAGGCTGCCGCCTGTACCTGACCAAGCCACTGGGTATCGGCATCCTCACCACCGCCGAGAAAAAAGCCAAGCTGCGCACCCAGGACCAGGGCCTGGCTCGCGACTGGATGTGCACCCTCAATACCCCCGGCAGCCGCTTCGGCAAGCTTGACGGGGTCAAGGCCATGACCGACGTCACCGGTTTCGGCCTGCTCGGCCACCTGGTGGAACTGGCCGAAGGCAGTGGCCTTACCGCACATCTGGACTATGCCGCCGTCCCGCGCCTGCCCAGCGTCGACCACTACCTGGCCGAGGGCTGCATCCCCGGCGGAACCCTGCGCAACTTTGACAGCTACGGCCACAAGATCGGCGCCCTGAGCGACGACCAGAAGCACCTGCTGTGCGACCCGCAGACCAGCGGCGGCCTGCTGGTGGCGGTTACCCCGGAAGGTGAAGCCGAGTTCCTGGCGGTGGCCGCCGAACTGGGCCTGCAGCTGGCGCCGATCGGCAAGCTGGTCGAGCGACAGAGCCACGCGGTCGAGGTGATCTGATGCGCCCCGACTGCACCGACTTCCGCCAGTTGTTCCTCGACGACGTGCCGATGATGGACATGCGTGCACCTGTCGAATTTGCCAAGGGCGCCTTCCCCGGTGCCGTAAACCTGCCGCTGATGAATGACCAGGAGCGGCAAAAGGTCGGCACCTGCTACAAGCAGAAGGGCCAGGCTGAAGCCATCGTTCTGGGTCACAAGCTGGTCAGCGGTGAGATCAAGCAGGCACGTCTGGAGGCCTGGGCAAAGTTCGCCGAGGATCACCCGGAAGGCTACCTGTACTGCTTCCGTGGCGGCCTGCGCTCGCATCTTGTGCAGAAAGTGCTGCGCGATGAGAAGGGCATCGACTACCCCCTCGTCGAGGGCGGCTACAAGGCCATGCGCCACTTCCTGCTGGAGACTACCCAACAGGCGGTCGCGCAATGTGATTTCGTGCTCGTGGGCGGCCTGACCGGCACCGGCAAGACCGACGTGCTGCACCTGCTGGACAACGAGCTGGACCTGGAGGGCTACGCCAACCATCGAGGTTCCAGCTTTGGCAAGCGCGCCACTGCACAGCCAGCGCAGATCGACTTCGAGAACAGGCTGGCCATAGACGTGTTGAAAAAACGCGCCCGGGGTATCGAGCAGTTCGTGCTGGAAGACGAAGGCCGAATCGTGGGCAGCTGCACCGTACCGCTGGAGTTGTATCAGGGCATGCAGCAATACCCGCTGGTGTGGCTGGAAGACAGTTTGGCCAACCGCGTGGAGCGTATCCTGCGCGACTACGTGATCGACCTGAGCGCCGAGTTCGTCAGCCTGCATGGTGAAGAAGATGGCCTTCGACTGTTTGCCGAGACGCTTCTGCAGAGCATGGGCAGGATTCACAAACGCCTCGGCGGCGAGCGCCATCAACGGCTGTCGGAAATCCTGCGCCAGGCGCTGGACGAGCAGCAGCGCAGTGGTTCGGTGGAGTTGCACCGGGTCTTCATCGAAAGCTTGCTGAGCGAGTATTACGACCCGATGTATGCCTACCAGCGTGCAGCGAAGGCAGAGCGTATCGAGTTTGCCGGGGATGCGGTGGAAGTGCGCGAGTACCTCAAGGCCCGGGCGCTGCGCGAACCGCGCAGCTAAAGCTGCTCCCAAGAGCAGTGCAATACCTTGTAGGAGCGGCCTTGTGTCGCGAAAGGGCTGCGCAGCAGCCCCGGCTGTTTTCGCCATGATGCTGAAATCGGGGGCCGCTTTGCGGCCCTTTCGCGACACAAGGCCGCTCCTACAAGGGGGGCCAGTCACTCCTGACATGACCTCACTGCCCAGGGCTGAGCACCCGCTCCAGCTCCGCCGCGCGGTCGCCGGTCATGTCCATCACACAGGTCCCACCTTCCAGCTGCGCCATGGTCCCGCCACTGGCCTGCACATGGAACCCGCAATTGCCATCGCGGTAGGCAAGCCAAATACTTGGTCATAAACCCTGCTTGTGGGTATCACAGCGTCTGTGGCTGTTCCGGCGGCATCAGTACCTTGCCCGGTTCGAAGCGCAGCGACGGCATCTGCGTTGCCGCATACAACGCCACGCCAAGCGCCGCGATCAACACCACATCCAGCCAGCTCCAGCCCGGCATGTCGTCGGCGCTACGTGCCCTCCAGCAATGCCAGGCCTGGCCCACGCAAAACACCACCATCGCCGCCAGCCACAGGTAGAAACCGGCACCAAAACCGGTCAGGTCATGAAATTCATAGCTCTGATTGTCCGGCAGGCGGTCAATTCCAAAGCTGCTGACCGCCAGATACAGAGCCACCAGCCCGACCAGCAATGCCAGCCGGCGAAAGCGTCGATGAGCAAGGACCGCCAGGGCCAGCAACGGGTTGGCAAACCACTGGTGCAGACCGAAGGGCATGCCCCAGGGCCCATACAACAGCATCTGCAGGGCCGGCATATGGCGGTCGCCACTCATCAGCGCGCCATCGAAGAACAGTGCGAGCAGATACAGCAGCAGGCTGAAACTCAGGTAGAAAACGGGCAAAAGATTTACTTCCTAGGCAACCGGGGGCTCTAGCAAAAGGCCATAAATACCCGAATCGGACAACTCGCCGGCAACGCACCAACGCGCACGCAATGTGCCTTCCAGCACGAAGCCCTGGCGCTCCAGAGTGCGTGCCGAACCTTGGTTGCGCGGGTCTATCTCGCCTTCCAGGCGGCGCATGTGCAGGGTGTGGGCGAGGTAGTCGATGAAGCAGGTCAGTGCTTCGTCCATGTAGCCCCTGCCCTGCACCGCGCTGGCGAGGCAGTAGCCGATTTCACCACGGCGGGATACATCGTCGATGTTGAACAGCTGGACCATGCCGATCAGTTCGCCGTTGTCACGGCGGTACATGCCAAGCTTGAGCTGGTCGCCATTGGCATAGGCTTCGCGGTCGGCGGCCAGGGCGCTTTCGGCTTCGGCCAGGTTTTGCCAAGGTGCATGGTGCCAATAGCGCATGACCTCGGGGTCGGCCATGATCGCCAGCCATTGCGCGGCATCGGCATGGCGCATGGGGCGCAATTGCAGACGCGGGCTGTCGAGGCAGAGGTCACTGGGGAAACTGCGGGGTGGGGTCACGCCGGATCTCCTGTCCATTGCTGAGGAGATGACAGTTTAACGTCAAGCGATCGGTTCAAGCATCCCGGGGCTGCTGCGCAGCCCATCGCCGGCAAGCCAGGCTCCCACAGGTATAGTGCAAGGCTCCGGGCCTGTGGTGTACCTGTGGGAGCCTGGCTTGTCGTGGCGACGAACCGCGTCGATGGGCCGCAAAGCGGCCCCAAAAATCGTTCAGGCGCCCCGATTCAAGCCCATTTCCATGTCATTGATCAGCGCCTTGGCCATGGCACTGAGAATACGTGCCGCGCTGCCGGCGATCTTGTCGCCCTCCATCTCGGCCTCTTCGTTCAGGTGCTTGATGCAGCCGATCAGCACCGATAAATCATCGAATGCCAGGTCAAGCGGTACGCCCGGTTCTACCCGGTAAAGCTCGAGGAACTTCTCCACGCCTGCGGTGGTGCGGGATTTGAGGTGATTGCTCATGATGAACTCCAAATGTGTGCTGAAGGCAACCACCTCGATCCTTCTCACAGATTTGGGCGGCAGCCGTGCGCGAGGTGAGAAGCCCGTGTTGGAGTCACCACGGTCAGGCCAAAGCCTGCACGCGCACAGCTGCCATAAGCTGACAAGGGACTACCAACGACGAGTTCTCACACTCGCTCGCCTTCTGGGCGAACGGTGAAGTTAACGCTGTGGTATTTCCCTGCCTATCAGACGGCAACCGACTGAGCTCGTAGGATAATTCCCAATGCCCGGCCACCTGAAGCATTTGGTTTCAGGTTCAGAATCTTCTTACAGCTGATGGCCTCTTCGCGGGCACGCCCGCTCCCACAGGGACCGCACAGTGTTTGAGTCCTGTGCAGTACCTGTGGGAGCGGGCGTGCCCGCGAAGAGGCCGACAAAGGCAACCAGGATGAATCAGGCCACCTCCGCCCCATCATCCGGCCAATGCGGCTCGTTGGCCCCGGGCGGGGTCAGCGGTGGCAGGCCATACGCTGCCCGCGCATCGTCGCAGCTGGGGTTATGCACCCCACCCTCCCACGACGCCTCGAACTCGCGGCAGGGGCTGGAACGGTTGGCGTAGATGGTGCACGCCACCTCCTGGCCGATCTCGCCCTGCAGGCTGATGCAGCGGCAGGGTTTGGCATCGGTGCCGATCATGGCAACACGGGTGGGGTTGATCTGTACCACCAGGTCGTCCGGTACAAGGCCCCCGGCAGACTGGCATTCGCCCCAGAAAAAGGACACACGGAAGTACCCGCAGCAGGCGCCGCAGTCAAGGCAAGGGTTGTATTCGGACATGATGGCACGAAGGGAAGGTTGTTGTTATCGGGGCTGGCCCGCGGCGCCATTTTCAATCCAAGCCGGGGCGGCTGGATAGAGGGGGAATGCAAAAATATATGCCGCTGATCCGGCAATTGAGCATGGACGACCAGCGCCTTCGCCGGCCGCCCGTTCAAGTTAGCGTAATGCCTTGTAGGAAGTGACATCCCAGCGCTGCAAGCCAAGGCCTTCGGTCGGGTCATAGCCATCACCACACACCTTGCTGAAGTGTGTGCGAGCCTCGCCGCAATGCACCAGCCGGTCGTCCTTTTCGCCCTCGGTCAGTACGGTATACGACTCGCTGCGCATGGCCTTGTACTGCCCTTCGGCAGCAGCCATGACCCTGTGGTATTGCATTAACTGGTTGTCGCTCAGGGCCAGGCGCTTGTCCAGTTGCACACCCCAGCGGGTCAGGCAGACCTCGGCAAAATGGCGAACGATCAACCCCGGCTCCGCCAGTACCTTACCGTCACCCGCACCGTCGACGGAGGCGTTGCCCACCAGCGTGGCATGCCGGCCTGGCATGGGGTAGATGCACATCCGCGTATCCGGTTCGACCGAGGGGATCACACAGGCGAAACCTTTGGATCGTTCGTCCCGCGAATAGAAACCCACGTACTCGCGGACATTGCCCGCCAGGGTTACCCGCCGGCTTTGCAGGTTGCCGATGCCCGGCACCGGGTCGATGGCGAAGATATTGACGGGTATGTCCCGCAATACAGGGTCCTGCGCCATGGCGTTAGCCAGCATGTGGCAGCTGATGCCTCCCCTGCTCCAGCCCACCAGGTTCACCTGGGTCGGCAAGCGCGGCTTGCGGAACAAGCTGATGATGCGCTCCTGCAACTCCTGCGGTGTTGGATGGCGCTCACCATAGTCGTAGGTACGCCAGAACCAGGAGGCAGTGGAAGACACATCCGGAATGGGTACGCCGGCGTCCTTCAGGCGCTGATACTCCACTTCGCTCAGCTTGGTGCGCTGCCAGCTGCTTTCACCCTTGATCACCTGCAGCACATGGTTGACGTTCTCTTCCCAGCCGCGGCCGAACAACTGGCCGGTCCAGTTGAAGTAGCCGCCGGGCTCGACGAACAGGTTGTCGTCCTGGAGGTTGCCGCTGCCGGGGCCGTCAACGGCGATCCAGTGGGCAAACTCGCGGCCCTGGTCATTGCTTGCCAGGGTCGAGACCAGCTCGCCATTCCAGAAGTTGGGGTTGACGTCGTCGAAGCGGTGGGAACCGGTGCCGCAGAAGTAAGCGGTGAAGACACTCATTTGTGGGTCTCTGTGGTGAGAAATGAGTGCAGAAAAATAGGTAGATCAATCGGTGGGATGCAGGTGGAAAACTCGCCTTTGAGTCACTCGGGGCTGCTTTGCAGCCCATCGCGACACAAGGCCGCTCCTACAGGGACCGCGCAGGATTCGAAAACTGCGCGGTCCCTGTAGGAGCGGCCTTGTGTCGCGAAAGGGCCGCAAAGCGGCCCCAACAGCTTATTTGCGGGCCACCCCATCAGCCCGGAACATCTGCCGGATCCCGCGAATCGCCTGGCGAATACGGTCCTGGTTCTCGATCAGGGCAAAGCGCACATGGTCATCACCATAATCACCAAAGCCGATCCCCGGCGACACGCATACCTTGGCCTCGGCCAGCAGCTTCTTGGAAAACTCCAGCGAGCCCAGGTGCGCGTACTCCGGCGGGATCTTCGCCCACACGTACATCGAGGCCTTGGGGTTCTCGACCATCCAGCCCAGCTCGTGCAACCCTTTCACCAGCAGGTTGCGGCGCTGGCGGTATTGCTCGGCGATGTCGCGCACGCACTGCTGGTCGCCTTCCAGTGCTGCAATGGCAGCCACCTGCAGCGGAGTGAAGGTACCGTAGTCGTGGTAGCTCTTGATCCGCGCCAGGGCACTGACCAACTCGGGGTTGCCGACCATGAAACCGATCCGCCAGCCGGCCATGTTGTAGCTCTTGGACAGGGTGAAGAACTCCACCGCGATGTCCTTGGCCCCCGGCACCTGCATGATCGACGGGGCTTTCCAGCCGTCGTAGACGATGTCGGCGTAGGCCAGGTCATGCACCACCAGCACGTTGTACTGCTTGGCCAATGCCACCACGCGCTCGAAGAAGTCCAGTTCCACGCACTGGGCGGTGGGGTTGGACGGGAAGCCGAGGATCATCATCTTCGGCTTGGGGATCGACTCGCGGATGGCCCGCTCGAGTTCGTTGAAGAAGTCCACGCCCGGTACCAGCGGCACCGAACGCACCTGGGCACCGGCAATCACCGCCCCGTAGATATGGATCGGGTAGCTGGGGTTGGGCACCAGCACCGTGTCGCCCTGGTCGAGGGTGGCCAGCATCAGGTGTGCCAGGCCTTCCTTCGAGCCGATGGTGACGATGGCTTCGCTTTCCGGGTCGATGTCGACTTCGTAGCGTTCCTTGTACCAGTTGGAGATGGCCCGACGCAGGCGCGGGATGCCACGGGAGGTGGAGTAGCCGTGGGTGTCTTCACGCTGGGCGACCTGCACCAGCTTCTCGACGATGTGCGGCGGGGTGGCGCCATCGGGGTTGCCCATGCTCAGGTCGATGATGTCCTCGCCACGGCGGCGGGCAGCCATCTTGAGCTCGGCAGTGATGTTGAAGACGTAAGGGGGGAGACGATCGATGCGCGCAAAGCGGCGCGGCGAACCTGGGTTGGCCATGGCTTCCTCTGAGTACGTAAGCGCCCGGAACCGTCCGAGCGACGCTGGCCGATGTGGCGGCCTGAATCAGAAGATAGTGCCGATACAGGATGCTTGTAAAGGACAATTTCCTGTTTTGTTATATTTTTTCAGATGTATTTTTTGAAAATATGAATTTTATGTTTTCAGGCTCGACCTCTTCGCGGGTAAACCCGCTCCCACAGTGAGCGCGCTACTCTCGAAATCCAGGAAAACACCCATAAAAAAACCCCGGCACAGTGGCCGGGGTTTTCGTGAAACAGGCAGCAGTATCAGCGTGCGTATGTCATCAGCACGTCCGCAGCGGTCTGGCTGTCCACACCCATCATCACGCTCAGGGCAGTAACGGTGAGGATGGAGAAGCCGAACACCTTGCGGGCCCACTTGCTGTCGTCCTCGGCCTTGTAGCCACCCCAGGCCATGTACAGCCAGTACAGGCCCATGGCTGCTGCCACGGCCAGGTAGCCGAGGCCGGCGTAACCGCCGAGGGTAAGCATCAGGGTCGCGAGCACGAAGGCCAGCACGTACAGCACGATCTGCTTCTTCGCCGCGAGGATGCCACGTGCCACCGGCAGGACCGGAATGTTGGCAGCGCTGTAATCCTTGAAGCGGAAGATGGCGATGGCGAAGCTGTGCGGCATCTGCCACAGGCTGAACATCACCAGCAGGGTAACCGCAGCCAGGTCGAAGCTGTTGCTCACGGCGCAATAGCCGATCACCGGAGGCATGGCACCAGAAAGGCTGCCGACCAAGGTGCCGTGCACCGATTTACGCTTCAGCCACAGGCTGTAGAAACCGACGTAGACGATGAAGCCGATCAGCGCACAGAACGCCGACAGCGGGTTGGCCTGGACATACAGCAGGCTGAAACCCGCCACCCCGAGCAGGGTGGCGTAGATCAGCGCGAGGGGCAGCGACATGCCGCCCTGGACCATGACGCGGTTCTTGGTGCGCTCCATCTTGTGGTCGATGTCACGGTCGATGCAGTTGTTGAACACGCATCCGGACGCAACCACCAGCGAAGTACCGATCACCACCGCCAGGAACAGGGCGAAATCCACATGGCCCTTCGAGGCAAGGAAGAAACCGCCTGCCACGGAAAGCACGTTACCGAAAATGATCCCCGGTTTGGTGATTTGGATAAAGTGCTTAACGGACATGCAGTCTTACCTCACTTGGCCAACATTTCGAAGTGGATGCTGAACATGATCCACAGCGACAGGCCGACAAGCAGAGCGATCACCAGGGTGGTGAACAGGAACGTCGAAACGTTGTTGCGTTGCTCTTTCGAGCGGTCCATGTGCAGGAAGTACACGAGGTGCACTACTACCTGGATCACGGCCATGGCAACAATGATCAGAACGGTCAGGTTCTTCGGCAGGCTTGGCGACATGGCCAGGCCGAACGGGATCGCAGTCAGGATGATCGACAGGATGAAGCCGATCATGTACGACTTGACGCTGCCGTGGTTACCTTCGTGATGAGTGTCGTGTGCGTTAGCCATTACAGAACTCCCAGCAGGTAGACGACGGTGAATACGCAGATCCAGACCACGTCCAGGAAGTGCCAGAACAGGCTCAGGCAGCTCATGCGGGTCTTGGCGGTCGGCGTGATGCCGTGCTTGTTGATCTGGTACATCATGATTGCCATCCAGATCAGGCCGGCGGTCACGTGCAGACCGTGGGTACCTACCAGGGCGAAGAAGCCCGACAGGAAGCCACTGCGCTGCGGGCCGAAGCCTTCAGCGATCAGGTGATGGAATTCGTAGATTTCCATCGCGATGAAGCCTGCACCGAACAGGAAGGTCACAGCCAACCAGCCCAGTACGCCAGCTTTCTTGCCATCGAACATCTTCAGCATGGCGAAGCCGAAGGTGATCGAGGACAGCAGCAGGAACAGCGTTTCAACAGCTACGAAATCGAGCTGGAAGATGTCATGACCCGACGGGCCGCCGGCAAAACTGCCGGACAGCACCGCGTAGGTGGCGAAGAGCGACGCAAACAGGATGCAGTCGGTCATCAGGTACAGCCAGAAACCGAGTACGGTCATCTGGCCCGAGTCGTGGTGGTGGTCGTCATGCCCATGGTCGTGACCATGAGCAGCACCGTGCATTACTTGACTGGACATTGATTACACCCGCTCAAACGATTCGACACGTGCGCCGGCAGGCAGAGCACCTGCTTTGGCCAGCGCTTTCATGCGCTCGCCTTCGATGCGCGCCACTTCTTCGGCCGGAACCATGTAGCCCTGGTCGTCACGCGCAGCGTGGCGAACGAAGACAGCGATGGTTGCAACCAGGCTCGCGCCAACCAGCCACCAGATGTGCCAGATGAAGGCGAAGCCGAAGACGGTCAGGAACAGGCCCATGAACAAACCGGTGGCGGTGTTGCTCGGCATGTGGATCGCTTCGTACTTGGCCGCAGGCTTGTAGGCGACACCGGCTTCCTTGGCTTCGTGCCAGGCGTCCAGGCCAACCTTCTCAGGCATGTGGGCGAAGTTGTAGAACGGAGGTGGCGACGAAGTCGACCATTCCAGGGTACGGCCGCCCCATGGGTCGCCGGTCACGTCCAGGTTCTGGTTGCGGTCGCGAACCGATACGTACAGCTGGATCAGCTGGCAGGCGATACCGAACAGGATCAGCACGGCGCCGACAACGGCTACGTACAGGTAGGGTTCCCACAGTGGGTTGTCGGAGTGGTTCAGACGACGGGTCATGCCCATGAAGCCCAGGGCGTACAGCGGCATGAACGCTACGTAGAAGCCCGAGATCCAGAACCAGAAGGCAGCCTTGCCCCACTTCTCGTTCAGGGTGAAACCGAAGGCTTTCGGGAACCAGTAGGCGAAGCCGGCGATGTAGCCGAATACCGCACCACCGATGATCACGTTGTGGAAGTGAGCAATTACGAACAGGCTGTTGTGCAGCACGAAGTCAGCACCTGGAACAGCCAGCAGAACGCCAGTCATGCCACCGATGGAGAAGGTGATCATGAAGCCCAGGGTCCACATGATCGGCGCGGTGAAGCGCAGACGGCCCTGGTAGATGGTGAACAGCCAGTTGAACAGCTTCACACCGGTCGGAATGGAGATCAGCATCGTCGCCAGGCCGAAGAAGGTGTTGACGCTGGCGCCGGCACCCATGGTGAAGAAGTGGTGCAGCCATACGGCGAAGCCCAGCACGGCGATGGCGCCCGATGCGTAGATCATCGAGTGGTGGCCGAACAGACGCTTGCCGGAGAAGGTGGAGGTAACTTCCGAGAACACACCGAAGGCCGGCAGGATCAGGATGTAAACCTCAGGGTGACCCCACGCCCAGAACAGGTTGACGTACATCATCGGGTTCCCACCAAGCTCGTTGGTGAAGATGTGGAAGTCCAGATAACGGTCAACAGTCAGCAGAGCGAGTGCAGCGGTCAGGATCGGGAAGGAAGCCACGATCAGCACGTTGGCCCAGGTGCAGGTCCAGGTGAAGATCGGCATGTCCATCAGCTTCATGCCAGGTGCGCGCATCTTCATCACGGTGACGAGGAAGTTCACGCCGGTAAGCGTCGTACCCAGGCCTGAGAGCTGTAGCGCCCAGATGTAGTAGTCGACACCCACCCCAGGGCTGTACTGAATGCCCGCGAGCGGCGGATAGGCAACCCAGCCGGTTTTGGCGAATTCACCAACGCCCAGCGAGATGTTGACCAGCAGCACGCCTGCCAGCAGCAGGTAGAAGCTCAGGGAGTTCAGGAACGGGAAGGCAACGTCACGTGCACCGATCTGCAGAGGAACCGCCAGGTTCATCAGGCCGGTGAAGAACGGCATCGCCATGAAGATGATCATGATCACACCGTGAGCGGTGAAGATCTGGTCATAGTGTTCAGGCGGCAGGTAGCCTTCGGAGCCACCGGTAGCGGCAGCCAGCTGGGTACGCATCATGATGGCGTCGGCAAAGCCGCGCAGCAGCATGACCATCGCGACGATGATGTACATCACCCCGATTTTCTTGTGGTCGACAGTCGTCAACCACTCGCTCCACAAGTAGGTCCACTTGCGGAAGTAGGTGATAGCACCGACGACAGCGATACCGCCGAGCGCGATCATGGCAAGCGTCACCATGACTATCGGCTCGTGATAGGGTATCGCCTCCAGGCTTAGTTTACCGAACATCTCTTACTCCTCTGCACCGGCAGCTGGTTGCATACTCGATTCCACACCCTTGGTAGTGGCCAGATCTTTGCTGCCTGCTTCTTCGTGGCTCGGACGACCGCGGTTCATGCCTTCGTACTTGTCGACGATCAGCTGGAACTGGTCAGGCGAAGCCTCGCTATACAGCGCGACTGGGTTGTTTTCGCTTGGTTTGGCCAAGGCGTCGTATTCGGCCTTGTCCAGCTTCTTCGGCGACTGCTTGACCTCGGCGACCCACTTGTCGAAGTCTTCCTGAGAGGTGGCAGTAGCCTTGAATTTCATGCCGGTGAAGCCAGCACCGCTGTAGTTGGCGCTGATACCGTCGAACTCGCCGTTTTCGTTGGCGATCAGGTGCAGCTTGGTGGTCATGCCGGCCATGGCGTAGATCTGGCCGCCCAGGCCCGGGATGAAGAACGAGTTCATCACGGCGTCGGAAGTGACGCGGAAGTTGACCGGAGTGTTAGCCGGGAAGACGATCTTGTTGACCGTGGCAATGCCCTGCTCCGGGTAGATGAACAGCCACTTCCAGTCCAGCGCGACCACGTCGATCTGCACCGGCTTCACATCGGAATCCAGCGGACGGTACGGGTCCAGCTTGTGGGTGGAGTGGTAGGTGAAGTAGCCCAGGGCGATGATGATCAGGATCGGGATGATCCACACCGCGGCTTCGATCTTGGTCGAGTGCGACCAGTCAGGGGTGTAGGTGGCAGCCTTGTTGGAAGCACGGTACTTCCAGGCGAAAACCACGGTCATGATAATGACAGGAATCACCACCAGCAGCATCAGGCCGGTAGCGATCAGGATCAGGTTCTTTTGCTCAATGCCGACCTGACCTTTCGGGTCGAGCAGGGTCCAGTTGCACCCACTGAGTAAAAGCATGCCTAAAAAGGGCAATATGCCAAACAGTCTGGGGTAACGCTTTTTACTCATCTCACGACCTCTAGATCAGCTTGCTTCAATGCAATTTGTGTTTTGGTAGCCAACACTTCGTCCTGCCAAGTGCGGCATTTCGCGCCCGTACTCGCTCCTGCCCGGGGTCCGACTGCAGGACCTTGGCGTCAAGCGGGTTAGCGGTGCTTATGGTTTCGTAGGCAACAGGCCTGTACTTCAGACCAAGTCCATTTGGTGCGGGAAAACGCGGAGGGGGGTCCGCCCGGTATCGCCGTTGGGCGAAACTTGACGAAGTCAGCAAAAAGGAGCGCTGGGGCTTCCTTCAATCCTGCGACTTGCAAGCAGTGCCGAACGGAAATTGGGGGCGATTGTAGATAGGTCGCCAACCCTTGACTATGACTTATTGAGCAACAGTCCTTTACAGAATCTGTAACAATGCTGCTCAAAAATTCAACTTCGCGACAGTTTGTCGCACCCCGCTTGATAGGCCCCAAAGCCGCATTCTGCAAGGCCTCTGGGTTGATCTGGATCAAGCGGTGAGCGAATTTTCCCTCTTCTCATGCGGCGTAAAAGACCCCATGCCGTTCGGGACTTTTGTCTAAGCCTGGCGTCGGTTGCGGTAGATCCCGAGCGGAACCAGGACGGCCGTCAGGACGAACGCCACCAGCGCCCATTGCGCCAGCGACAGACCGAGGATCGGCGGGTACGGCGTGCTGCAGAAGCCGTCGACCTGGAACACCAGCGGCCAGAGCTTGGCCAGCGGCAGGTCGTCCACGATCGGCTGCAGGGTGTCGATGCCGCAACTGACCATGGGGTTGGCGAGTATATACACATGGTTGCCGGCCGCAACGATTCCGCCAATGGCGCTGAGTACCACCAGTGCCTCGAAGAAGGTCAGGCTGCGGCGCCCGGGCATCGCTGCGGCGATGAAGGCGAACACGGCGATGAACAACAGCGCATAACGTTGCAGGATGCACAGCGGGCATGGTGCCTCGCCCAGGACTATCTGCATGTAGAGGGCGCCACCGATCAGCGAAAGGCAGATCAGGCCCAACAGTACCAGAAAGCGCCGTTCCCGATTCAGGCGCGATGTTTGTTCGTTCATTGCCGGTTCCTTCGATGGATAGTGGCAGCGTGATCCGCCTGCCTGGCGCAAGTCTACACGCTGGGCAGGGCCTTTGAGCGTGCCGAGGAAGCGGCGTGATAGCGCTGCGCAGGGCTATCCGGTGTGGCTGAGACCGGCCGCAACGACGTCGGTTCAACGCCGGGCGGCAAAAAAGCGGCTGCCCGGGTGCCGCGCAGGGGCAAGCCCCTCGACACCCGGGAGTGAAGGATACCGTGATTAAAGGAGGATTAAAGATGAAAGCTGCACAGCTGCTTTCATCTCTCCTTTATATAGGCAGGAAGGTGAGGTGCGGCCCAGCCGCTGGCAAGCCAGCCCCCAGGCGGCGAATGCGATCGACCGTTTCGTTCTCGATTACCCACGGGCGGGAGCAGTGCTGCAAGGGAGCTGGCTTGCCAGCGGCTGGGATGAATACGCTGTAAGCCTGTACCGGCCTCTTCGCGGGTAAACCCGCTCCCACAGGGATCGCGCAGGCATTGAAATTTGCGCGGTCCCTGTGGGGGCTGGTTTGTTGAAAACCACTAAATTTCCCACAGATCCCCACAAGGGCTGAAACCCGTGCGGTCCCTGTGGGAGCGGGTTTACCCGCGAAGAGGCCAGTGCAGGCGCTACATCACTCCAGCGCAGCCGCCGGCCCGAAGAACTCGTAACGGCTCTGCTGCTCTGGCACACCCAGGCCCTTCAACTGGCGCTTGACCGCCGCCATGAAGCCCTTGGGCCCGAGGAAGTAGGCATCCACATCTCGCTCTTGCGGCAGCCACTCGGCCAGCAGGTCCTCGCTCAGCAGGCCCACGGCATCAGCCGCGGCACCACCCTGCGGTTCTGCATAGCAGTAGAAGCGCTTGAGCTGCGGGTGACGCTCGGCCAGCTCGTCGATCCAGTCGCGGAAGGCATGCACAGCGCCGTTGCGGGCGCAGTGAATGAAATGCACCTCACGCTGGGTTTGCAGTGCCGCCTGCAGCATTGGCAGGGTCGGGGTAATACCCACGCCACCGCTGATCAGCACCAGCGGCTTGTCGCTCGCTGCCAGGGTGAAATCGCCAGCCGGCGGGAACAGCTGCAGGGTATCGCCCACCGCCAGCACATCGTGCAGGTAGTTGGAAACCTTGCCACCCGCCTCGCGCTTGACGCTGATGCGGTATTCCTTGCCGTCGCACAGTGCCGACAGGGAGTAGTTGCGGCGCTGCTCGGCGCCGTCGATGTCCAGCTTCAGGCCGATGTACTGGCCAGGCTCGGCCTTGAGCACCGGCTTGCCATCCACAGGGGCAAAGTAGAACGAAACGATTTCGCTGCTTTCCTGCTCACGGCGCACCAGGCGGAATTCGCGGGTACCGCGCCAGCCGCCTTCGGCTTCTTCCTTCTGTTTATAGAGGTTCTCTTCCGCACCGATCAGGATGTCGGCCAGCTGGCCATAGGCCGCGCCCCAGGCGTCGATCACGGCGGGGGTGGCGATTTCCTTGCCCAGCACTTCTTCGATGGCGCGCAGCAGACAGCTGCCGACAATCGGGTAGTGCTCCGGCAGAATCTGCAAGGCAACGTGCTTGTTGATGATCTGGCCGACCAGGCCGCCAAGCTGCTCCAGCTGGTCGATGTGGCGGGCATACATCAGCACGCCGTTGGCCAGGGCGCGCGGTTGGTCACCGCTGGCCTGGTGGGCCTGGTTGAACAGCGGGCGCACTTGCGGGTACTCGCTGAGCATCATCTTGTAGAAGTGGGTGGTCAGCGCTTCGCCGCCGCTTTCCAGCAGGGGGACAGTGGCCTTGATGATTGCACGTTGTTCGGCATTGAGCATTGCAACAACTCCTGAGCCTGTGGCTTCAAATGACTGCCCGAGCTATTACATCAATCATGCCAACTTTTATCTCCAGCAAAATCAGGGGGTTGACGCAGGTCATGTCAAAACGACCCACCTCGACGTATAGTCATATCGACCCACAGGAGTCCATATGACCACGAAGCCCCTGCTCACCACCCTGCTGCCCCTGGTCAGCGACCTTTCCCGCGACCTGCCCGACCAGGAACGCTATCGCCGCCTGCTGCAGGCCATGCGTGGGTTGCTGCCCTGCGATGCCGCCGCGCTGCTGCGCCTGGACGGCGAGTGGCTGGTGCCGCTGGCAGTGGACGGCCTGAGCCCCGATACCCTGGGCCGGCGCTTCCGGGTCAGCGAGCACCCTCGCTTCCAGATCCTGCTCAGCAGCGCGGAACCCACCCGCTTCGCCAGCGACTCCGAGCTGCCCGACCCTTACGACGGCCTGGTCAACGCCCCCGATGCCAACCTGGAGGTACATGACTGCATGGGCTGCCCGTTGATGGTCGACGAGCGCCCTTGGGGCCTGGTTACCCTCGACGCCCTCACCCCCGGGCAGTTCCAGAGCCTGGAGCTGGGCGCCCTGCAGGCCTTCGCCAGCCTGGCCGCCGCCACGGTCACCGTGGCCGAGCGCATCGAGCACCTGGCCCTGCGCGCGGAAGACGAACACCACCGCGCGGAGATCTACCGCCAGGCCAGCGGCCAGGACAAAGAGCTGATTGGCCAGAGCCCCGCGCACAAGCGCCTGGTGGAGGAAATCCGCCTGGTCGGTGGCAGCGACCTTACCGTGCTGATCACCGGTGAGACCGGCGTCGGCAAGGAGCTGGTGGCCCAGGCCCTGCACCAGGCCAGCAACCGCGCCGACAAACCGCTGGTCAGCCTCAACTGTGCCGCCCTGCCCGACACCCTGGTGGAAAGCGAACTGTTCGGCCATGTGCGCGGTGCCTTCACCGGCGCCCATGGCGAGCGCCGCGGCAAGTTCGAGTTGGCCAACGGCGGCACACTGTTCCTCGACGAAGTCGGTGAGCTGCCACTGACGGTGCAAGCCAAGCTGTTGCGCGTGCTGCAGAGCGGCCAGTTGCAGCGCCTGGGTTCGGACCGCGAACACCGGGTGGATGTGCGCCTGATCGCAGCCACCAACCGCGACCTGGCAGCAGAAGTGCGCACTGGCAACTTCCGCGCCGACTTCTACCACCGCCTCAGCGTATACCCGCTGCATGTGCCGCCGTTGCGCGAACGTGGGCGTGATGTGCTGCTACTGGCCGGCTACTTCCTCGAACAGAACCGTTCGCGCCTGGGCCTGAACAGCCTGCGCCTGAGCAGCGAGGCCCAGGCCGCGCTGCTGGCCTACGACTGGCCAGGCAACGTGCGTGAACTGGAACACCTGATCGGCCGCTCGGCGCTCAAGGCGCTGGGCCAACATTCCGACAGGCCACGCATCCTCACCCTGGAAGCCATCGATCTGGACCTGCGCGCAACGGCAACGCCCGGCACCCCGCCCTCCCCTGCTGTGCCCTTGCCGGCGGCGCCGCTACCCGAGGGGGGCCTGCGCGCAGCCGTCGACGACTACCAGCGCCAGGTGATCGAGGCCTGCCTGCAGCGGCACGAAGAAAACTGGGCAGCGGCTGCCCGGGAACTCGGCCTGGACCGCGCCAACCTTAGTCGCCTGGCCCGTAGGCTGGGGCTGCGCTGATTGAAACCAGCGCGGTACCTGTGGGAGCGGCTTTAGCCGCGAAGAATCCAACGCGGTGCATGGCACCGGCTGCGCCGGTGTTCGCGGCTAAAGCCGCTCCCACAGGGTCCAGAGCATTCCTTGGCTCGGTGCAAAATGACTAAAGCCAAGCCCGAACAGGCCGATAACCGGTTATCCCCTGTTCCCCACGAAGGTCACCATGGCCACGCCAAATGCCCGCGCGGATTCGCTGTCCCTGCTGCTGTTCACCCTGCGCAGCGGCAAGTTGATGGCAATCAACCTGCTCAAGGTCAGCGAGATAATTCCCTGCCCGCCGCTGACCAAACTGCCCGAATCGCACCCCCACGTGAAAGGCGTGGCGACCCTGCGCGGTAATCCGCTGTCGGTCATCGACCTGTCCCGCGCCATCGGCGAACGGCCGCTGGCCGACCCGGACGGCGGCTGCCTGATCGTCACCGAGATCAGCCGCTCGCGCCAGGGCCTGCATGTGCAGGCGGTCAGCCGCATCGTGCATTGCCTGAGCACCGACATCAAACCACCACCCTACGGCTCGGGCAGCCGCTCGTTCATCACCGGCGTGACCCGGGTCGACAACACCCTGGTGCAGGTGCTGGACATCGAAAAAGTCATCCACGCCATCGCCCCGCCGGTGCCCGAGCAGCCTCACGGCACCTTGAGCGAGGAAGATGCCAGCCTGCTGGCCGCCGCCAACATCCTGGTGGTGGACGACAGCCAGGTGGCCCTGCAGCAGTCGGTGCACACCCTGCGCAACCTCGGCATCGAATGCCATACCGCGCGCAGCGCCAAGGACGCCATCAACGTGCTGCTTGAACTGCAAGGCACCGCGCAGGAAATCAACGTGATCGTCTCCGACATCGAAATGAGCGAAATGGACGGCTACGCCTTCACTCGCACCCTGCGCGAAACCCCCGATTTCCAGCATCTGTACATATTGCTGCACACCTCGCTGGACAGCGCCATGAGCAGCGAAAAGGCGACCCAGGCCGGGGCCAATGCCATCCTCACCAAGTTCTCCTCGCCGGAGCTGACCGATTGTCTGGTGGTGGCGGCGCGCGCCGTGGTGTTCGCCGAGCGCTGATATATTCGGAGACAAACTCCCCGGCTTGCCGCCGGGGTCGAGTCGGGCATAATTCGCGCCCCTCGCAAGTAACTTGCCGGAATCGCGTATGAAGTTTCTCAGCTCTATCCTGATCAGTTGCGCCCTCTTCAGCGGTATCGCCCAGGCCTCCAGCAGCCAGGCCTGGAACGAGCAGCGCCAGCAGATGCTCAAGGCCTGCCTGGCTGCCAGCCAGTTCAAGGATGCCCACGCCCGCAGCAAGCCCGCCGAGTTCGATGACCAGGTCGGCATGAGCGCCCTGCTGATCGAAGGCGTCTACCCCCAGAAGCACATGCAGCAGCGCACCGGCACCGAGCTTTGCCTGTACGACCGCCAGCACCAGCGCGCCTTCGTCAGCGAGTGGAGCCCGGAAGCCAAGTGACCGACAACCTGCGTTTCGCCTGTACCGGCTGCGGCAAGTGCTGTACCGGCCACCACGTGCCCTTGACCCTGGCCGAAGCGCGCCGCTGGGCGGACAACGGCGGCCAGGTGGTGGTGCTGATCGAAGCCTTCGTGGCGGACGGCCCTGGCATGCCGGTAGAACAGCGTGATCATGTGCTGCGTCGTTCCCATCCCGTGCCCTGCGGCGACGGCGAAGCGCGCGTATCGGTGACCTTTGCCGCCTTCAACCCCGGGCGCTGCCGCAACCTCGACGACAACGACCTGTGCACCATCTATGACGAGCGGCCGCTGGTCTGTCGCATCTACCCGGTGGAAATAAACCCGCATATCCCGCTGCGGCCAGGCAGCAAGGACTGCCCGCCGGAAGCCTGGCAACAGGGGCCGGAGCTGATTCACGGCAAGCAACTGGTCGATGCCGGGCTGGAGGCGCTGGTGCAGGCCTCACGCCAGGCCGACCGCGATGACATCGCCGCCAAGGTGGCGGTGTGCCAGGCGCTGGGCATGACCACCAGTGCGCTCAAGGGCAACGGGTTTACTGCCTACTTGCCTGACATGGGCGCGTTCAGCGCGGCCCTGGCCCAGGTACCGGAGGTTGGCCGGGCAGAGTGGGCCCTGCATGTGGAGGACGCGGCGCTGGTGGCGAGCCTGCAGGAGCATGGTTTGCGCACCACCAACGAGCCCCCGGTGTATTACGCCTTCATCAGCTTCTAGCTATGCCTTGGCGGGGGCAACTGTCCTGTTCCAGATCTATGAACCGGCGCCATCCCTGTGGGAGCGGCTTTAGCCGCGAACACCGGCGGAGCCGGTGCCATGTACCGCGCTGGATTCTTCGCGGGTAAACCCGCTCCCACAGGGTACGCGGATCACCCGGCTGATCAGTTCTCTGCACGACAGCGCAGCGCAAAAAGGCGAGCGATCTCCTGCGGTGCAGGCAAAACTGACAGCGCTGTCAGCCAGCGGTCACGCTGCCGAACCGGTTCGGGGGCTATAAGCTTGAATACAGACAACCATTCCCCTCCCCTCTGGCCAAGGTGCCCGCACCGATGCGACGTCCGTCCCGCCCTGTCATCCTCGCCGCCCTGGCACTCCTGGTCCTGGCGGTAGCGGGTATCTGGTTCGGCCAGCGCCAGCCAGCACCTGCCACCCGCGCGCAAACTGCCATCCCGGTGCGCGTGGTCAGTGTCGTGCAGCAGAACGTGCCGCGCTACGCCAGCGCCATCGGCTCGGTGCTGTCGCTGCACAGCGTCGAGGTGCGCCCGCAAGTGGAGGGGGTACTGACCCAGGTGCTGGTCAAGGAAGGCCAGTGGGTGAAGGAAGGCGACCTGCTGGCCACCCTCGACGACCGCGCCATCCGCGCCAACCTCGACCAGGCCCGTGCCGAACTTGGCCAGAGCCAGGCACAGATCCAGGTAGCCAACGTCGACCTGCAGCGCTACCGCCTGCTGAGTACCGACAACGGCGTTTCGAAGCAGACCCTCGACCAGCAGCAGGCCCTGGTCAACCGCCTGCAAGCCACGGTCAAGGGCAACCAGGCGGCCATCGCCAATGCCGAGGTGCAGCTGTCGTACACGCAGATCCGCTCGCCGGTGACCGGCCGGGTGGGTATTCGCAACGTCGACCCCGGTAACCTGGTACGCACCAGCGATACCCGCAGCCTGTTCAGCGTCACCCAGATCGACCCGATCGCCGTCGAATTCGCCCTGCCGCAGCAAATGCTGCCGACCCTGCAAAGCCTGCTGAAGGCGCCCACCCCGGCACTGGTGCAGGCCTACATGGATGCCGACGGCGAACGCAGCCTGCTCGGCGAAGGCCACCTGGCACTGATCGACAACCAGATCTCCGCCACCACCGGCACCGTGCGGATAAAAGCCGAGTTCGACAACAAGGACGGCCGCCTGTGGCCGGGCCAGCTGGTCACCATCCGCCTGCGCACCGCCGTGGAAGAAAACGCCCTGGTGGTACCGCCGCCTGTGGTACAGCGCGGCGTCGACGGGCACTTTGTCTACCGCCTGGACGGTGACAAGGTCACCAGTGTGCCGGTCAAGGTGCTGTACCAGGACAGCGGGCTGAACATCATTGCCGGGGTCAAGCCGGGCGAGCGCCTGGTGCTCGATGGCCAGTCGCGGCTCAAGCCCGGTTCGCGGGTCGAGGTGGCCCCCGACGCCCCCGCCCCCTCGGAAATGGCCGACCGCCGGAGCCAGCCATGAACACGCGCAACGGTGTTTCGGCCTGGTGCATCGACCACCCCATCGCCACCCTGCTGCTGACCTTCGCCCTGGTGCTGCTGGGGGCCATCGCCTTCCCGCGCCTGCCGGTGGCACCACTGCCGGAAGCCGACTTCCCGACCATCCAGGTCACCGCCCAGCTGCCCGGCGCCAGCCCGGAAACCATGGCCTCGTCGGTGGCCACGCCGCTGGAAGTGCAGTTCAGCGCCATCCCCGGCATGACCCAGATGACCAGCAGCAGCGCACTGGGCTCGACCAACCTGATCCTGCAGTTCACGCTCGACAAGAACATCGACACCGCCGCCCAGGAAGTGCAGGCGGCCATCAACACCGCCACCGCGCGCTTGCCGCAAGACCTGCCCAACCCGCCGACCTGGCGCAAGGTCAACCCGGCCGACAGCCCGGTGCTGGTGCTGACGGTCAGCTCCAGCCAGATGCCTGGCAACGACCTCAGCGACTACGCCGAAACCCTGCTCGCGCGCCAGCTGAGCCAGATCGACGGGGTCGGCCTGATCAACATCACCGGGCAACTGCGCCCGGCAATCCGCGTGCAGGCGCAACCCGAGAAACTGGCCGCCATCGGCCTGACCCTGGCCGACTTGCGCCAGGCCATCCAGCAGACCAGCCTGAACCTGGCCAAGGGCGCGCTGTACGGCGAACACAGCGTGTCGACCATCGCCGCCAATGACCAGTTGTTCCACCCTGACGACTACGCCCAGCTGATCGTCTCCTACCGTGACGGTGCACCGGTGCACCTGAAGGACGTGGCCAAGGTGATCAATGGCGCCGAGAACGCCTATGTCAAAGCCTGGTCCGGCGACCAGCCCGGGCTGAACCTGGTGATTTTCCGCCAGCCTGGCGCCAACATCGTCGATACCGTGGACCGGGTACTGGCTGCCCTGCCCAAGCTGCAGGAGATGCTGCCAGCCTCGGTCGAAGTGTCGGTGCTGCAGGACCGCACCCAGACCATCCGTGCCTCGCTGCATGAAGTGGAGCTGACCCTGATGATCGCCGTGGCCCTGGTGATCGGGGTGATGGCGCTGTTCCTGCGCCAGTGGTCGGCGACCCTGGTGGTGTCCAGCGTGCTCGGCGTATCGCTGATCGCCAGTTGCGCGCTGATGTACATCTTCGGCTTCAGCCTGAACAACCTGACCCTGGTGGCCATCGTCATCTCGGTGGGCTTCGTGGTCGACGATGCCATCGTCGTGGTGGAAAACATCCACCGCCACCTGGAGGCCGGCGACGACAGCCGCACGGCGGCGCTCAAGGGCGCCGGGGAAATCGGCTTCACCGTGGTGTCGATCAGTTTCTCGCTGATCGCCGCGTTCATCCCGCTGCTGTTCATGGGCGGCGTGGTCGGCCGGCTGTTCAAGGAGTTCGCCCTTACCGCCACCGCCACCATCCTGATTTCGGTGGTGGTTTCGCTGACCCTGGCGCCAACCCTGTGCGCACTGTTCATGCGCCGCCCGCCCGGAGAGCACAAGGGCGGCTTCGGCGAGCGGCTGGTCAGGTGGTACGAAAAGGGCCTGGACCGCGCCCTCGCCCACCAGCGCCTGACCCTCGGCATGTTCGGCCTGACCCTGGCCCTGGCAGTGGCCGGTTACGTGGGTATCCCAAAGGGCTTTTTCCCGCTGCAGGACACCGGCTTCATCCTCGGCACCAGCGAGGCGGCGGCGGATGTGTCGTACCCGTCGATGATCGAGAAGCACCAGGCGCTGGCCAAAATCATCGAGGCCGACCCGGCGGTGCGCGCGTTCTCCCACTCGGTGGGCGTCACCGGCAGCAACCAGACCATCGCCAACGGCCGCTTCTGGATCGCCCTCAAGCCGCGTGGCGAACGCGATGTGTCGGCCAGCGAACTGATCGACCGGCTGCGGCCCAAGCTGGCCCAGGTACCAGGCATCGTCCTGTACATGCGTGCCGGCCAGGACATCAACCTGAGCTCCGGCCCGTCGCGCACCCAGTACCAGTACGTGCTCAAGAGCAACGACGGCATGGCGCTGAACCTGTGGACCCAGCGCCTGACCGAGCGCCTGCGGGAAATCCCGGCGTTCCGCGACCTGTCCAACGACCTGCAACTGGGCGCCAGCGTCACCCGCATCGATATCGACCGCCAGGCCGCGGCACGTTTCGGCCTGACCACCACCGACGTCGACCAGGCGTTGTACGACGCCTTCGGCCAGCGGCAGATCAGTGAATTCCAGACCGAGACCAACCAGTACAAGGTGATCCTCGAACTGGATGCCCGCCAGCGCGGCAAGGCCGAAAGCCTCAACTACTTTTACCTGCGCTCGCCGCTGACCAACGAGATGGTGCCGCTGTCGGCAGTGGCCCATGTGGCGCCGCCCAGCACCGGGCCACTGTCGATCAGCCACGATGGCCTGTTCCCGGCAGCCAACCTGTCGTTCAACCTGGCCCCGGGCGTGGCCCTGGGCGATGCGGTGACCATCCTCGAGCGCACCCAGCGCGAACTGGGCATGCCCGACTCCATCAGCGGCAACTTCCAGGGCGCGGCCCAGGCCTTCCAGAGTTCGCTGTCGAGCCAGCCGTGGCTGATCCTGGCTGCGCTGGTGGCGGTGTACATCATTCTCGGCGTGCTGTATGAAAGCTTCGTCCACCCGCTGACGATCATCTCCACCCTGCCCTCGGCCGGCCTCGGCGCACTGATCCTGCTGTGGGCCATGGGCCAGGACTTCAGCATCATGGGGCTGATCGGTGTGGTGCTGCTGATTGGTATCGTCAAGAAAAACGGCATCCTGCTGATCGACTTCGCCCTCGAAGCCCAACGCCGCCAGGGCCTGACCCCGGAGCAGGCGATCCACCAGGCCTGCCTGACGCGCTTCCGGCCGATCATCATGACCACCCTGGCCGCCTTGCTCGGCGCGGTGCCGCTGATGTTCGGCTTCGGCACCGGTTCCGAACTGCGCCAGCCACTGGGCATCGCCGTGGTTGGCGGCCTGCTGGTGAGCCAGGCGCTGACGCTGTTCACCACCCCGGTCATATACTTGGCCCTGGAGCGCCTGTTCCACCGCCGCCAGGCCGCCCGTGCGGCGGCGCCCAGTGCCAGTTAGGACAAGACCATGCGTGTGCTGATCATCGAAGACGAAGAAAAAACCGCCGACTACCTGCATCGCGGCCTCAGCGAGCAGGGGTTTACCGTCGACCTGGCGCGGGACGGCATCGATGGCCTGCACCTGGCCCTGGAAGGTGACTACGCGGTGATCGTGCTGGACGTGATGCTGCCTGGCCTGGACGGGTATGGCGTGCTGCGCGCCCTGCGCGCGCGCAAGCAGACACCGGTCATCATGCTGACCGCCCGTGAACGGGTCGAAGACCGTATCCATGGCCTGCGCGAGGGTGCCGACGACTATCTGGGCAAGCCGTTTTCCTTCCTCGAACTGGTCGCCCGCCTGCAAGCCCTGACCCGCCGTAGCAGCAACCATGAACCGCTGCAGGTGCAGGTGGGTGACCTGTGGATCGACCTGATGGCGCGCAAGGCCACGCGCGCCGGCCAACGCCTGGAGCTGACGGCCAAGGAGTTCTCGCTGCTCAGCGTGCTGGCCCGCCGACAAGGTGAAATCCTGTCGAAGACGGCGATTGCCGAGCTGGTCTGGGACATCAATTTCGACAGCGATGCCAACGTCGTCGAAGTGGCGATCAAGCGCCTGCGCGCCAAGCTCGACGGGCCTTTCGACAACAAGTTGCTGCACACCATCCGAGGCATGGGCTATGTCCTGGAAAACCGTGCGGGGTAATTCCATCGCGCTGCGCCTGTCGGCGCTGTTCATCCTGGTGGCGCTGGGCGTATTCCTGCTGATCGGCTCGGCGCTGTACCGCCAGGTCGACCGCAGCCTCGACCTGCTGCCGCAGGCCGAGCTGGATGCGCGCTTCAGCGTGCTCGAGTCCACCCTCAACCGTTTCGGCACACCGGAGCACTGGGTCAAGATCAACAACAAGCTCAACCTGCTCAGTGAAGAGGACAAGCGCATTCGCTTCTGGGTGGTCAGCAGCAACCCGGCCTACGAATACGGCCACCCCAGCGAGCTGGTCCGCGCATTCGCCGAAGGCGCGCAGGGCATGCGCGACCTGCGCCTGCCCGACCGGCCCTACCCTTACAAGGTGCTGGTCAGCGAACTGCCGGCCCTGGGCGAACGGCCGCCGCTGCGCTTTCTGATTGGGATCGACACCGAAACATTCTGGCAGGCGCAGCACAGCCTGCTGGTGGCGATTGTCGGGCTGGCGGTGCTCGGCGTGCTGCTGGCCTCGCTGCTGGGCTACTGGGTGGCGCGTATCGGCCTGCGCCCACTGCTGGCATTGTCCGTTGAGGCCCAGGCCCTGGCCCCTCCGCGCCTGGACGGGCGCCTGCAGACCCACGCCCTGGCCCCGGAACTGGCGCAGTTCGCCGGCGCCTTCAATGCGGCGCTCGACCGGGTAAGCCAGGCCTACTCGCGGCTGGAGGCGTTCAATGCCGACGTCGCCCACGAACTGCGCTCGCCGCTGACCAACCTGATCGGCCAGACCCAGGTGGCGCTGACCCGCGGGCGCAGCGCCGAGCATTATTTCGAAGTGCTGCAATCGAACCTTGAGGAGCTGGAGCGCCTGCGCAGCATCATCAACGACATGCTGTTCCTGGCCAGTGCCGACCAGGGCAGCAAGGCCACGGCCCTGACCCAGGCCTCGCTGGCCGAGGAAGTGGCGACCACCCTCGATTACCTCGACTACATTCTCGAAGACGCACAGGTCAGCGTGAGCGTGAGCGGCGATGCCCGGGCGCCCATCGAAAAGGCCCAGCTGCGCCGGGCGCTGATCAACCTGCTGAACAACGCTGTGCAGCACACCGCACCGCACCAGGTGATCAAGGTGCAGATCGATGCCGGGCCGCAGCAGGTCAGCATCGCCGTGAGCAACCCGGGGCCGGCGATCGAAGATGAGCACCTGCCGTTGCTGTTCGAACGCTTCTACCGGGTGGATGCGGCACGTAGCAACAGTGGTGGGGGTAACCATGGGTTGGGGTTGGCGATCGTCAAGGCGATTGCGCTGATGCATGGCGGGGAGGTGTTCGTGCGTAGTGCCGCTGGGTTCAATACATTCGGCATCCAATTGCCAGTTCTGAGGCCTGCGCGGTCTCTGTAGGAGCGGCCTTGTGTAGCGAAAGGGCTGCGTAGCAGCCCCCGGCAATTGTTGCTGTGGCACAAAACCTGGGGCCGCTTCGCGCCCCATCGCGACACAAGGCCGCTCCTACAAAGGGCCGCGGAAGTGCTCTAGGCTGGGGGTTTGCGGCGAAAGTCCAATTGCTTTTTTCAAAGATAATTACCTTTTGCGCAACAGTGCTTATCGCACCTCGCTCTGTTTCAAGTGCATTGAAAGGACTAACTTTACCCCCGTCCTCATTAGCACTTGCACCGCAAGAAGGTAGTTTCAAATGTCCAACAGTATGGGTATTGCCAGCGTCTTCGTCCTGTCTTCCCTGTTGTTGTCGCCCCTGGCCATGGCCGAAGAATCCAATGCTTTCGTCACCCGTAATGCTGAGTTCGCCGCGGTCCACCAAGAGGCCCGCGAAGCCGTAGCCGCACAGCAGGCAGACGCCGCCAAAGACGCAAACCAGACAGCTTCCAAGGTTTCTGTCGATGCCAATGCCGACAGCTGATCAAGCGCTGTCGCTGCTCCCGTTTTCCCTTGGCTACGCCATGGGCACCACCGGTGCCGATATGTTAGCCTTTTAAAGCCGCTGCCGATCAGCGGCTTTTTTTATGTGCTTCAACTATCAGCCAAGCTGTAACGTCCACCTATAAAAAAGACGCACATTCGAAAATAAAAACTGCCCCACCGCCAGACCCAAGGAGCTAGTACCGGTGCCTTCCGCGTTTCGTTTTACCCCGTTGTTCATTGCGTTGACTGCAACGATCCCTTTCGCCGCCCAGGCAGATGAAGACAAGGCTGATGGCTTCATCGAAGGCTCGTCCTTCAACCTGCATTTCCGTAATGCCTACTTCAACCGCGACAACCACAACGCCGGCGTGCGCGACACCCGCGAGTGGGGCCAGGGCGCGGTTGCACGCTTCGAGTCGGGCTACACCCCAGGTGTGCTGGGCTTTGGCCTGGACGCCCACGCCATGCTGGGCCTGAAACTCGACGGTGGCGGCGGCCATGCTGGCACCAGCATCCTGCCGACCCACCAAAAGAACGAAGACGAACTGGGTGCTGCCCCGCACTCGTTCTCCACCGCCGGTGCCGCAGTCAAGCTCAAGGCGTTCGACACCGAGCTGAAAGCCGGTGACCTGTTCCTCACCAACCCGGTGATCGCCGGCGGCGAAACCCGCATGCTGCCGCAGACCTTCCGTGGTGTGAGCCTGACCAACACCAGCATCGACGGCCTGCTGCTCGAAGGCGGCCAGGTGAGCTTCACCAAGCCGTACAACCAGAGTGGCCACCGCCGCATCGACACCTACTACGGTTCGCTGGGCGAGCACGACAAGAGCAAGCACCTGAACTGGGCCGGCGCTTCGTGGAGCGGTACCCCGAACATCACCGCCAACCTGTATGCGGCCGAGCTGAAGGACATCTGGAACCAGTACTACGCCGATTTCGACTACACCTACGTGGTCAACGACCTGGTCAGCCTGAACCCGGGCGTGCACTTCTATCACACCCAGGACACCGGCCAGGCCCTGCTGGGCAAGATCGACAACAACACCTATAGCGTGCATTTCACCGTCAACGCCGGGTTCCACAGCGTCACCGCCGCCTACCAGCGGGTCAATGGCAACACGCCGTTCGACTACATCAACCTGGGCGACAGCATCTACCTGGACAACTCGCGCATGTACTCGGACTTCAACGCACCGAACGAGCGCTCGTGGAAGCTGCAGTACAACTATGACTTCGCTGGTGTGGGCATCCCTGGCCTGACCACGGTGCTGTCGTACTCGCGCGGTGAAGCCGACCTGACCAAGGCCGTCCAGGACTCCACCCACTACGACTACTACCGTGCAGATGGCAAGAACGCCATGCACTGGGAGCGCGACCTGGATGTGAAGTATGTGTTCCAGGAGGGTGACCTGAAGGACCTGTCGGTGCTGGTGCGCTACGCCACCCACCGTGGCAGCCAGGGTTATGCGTCGATCGACAGCAACAGCGACAACGATGAACTGCGGGTGATCGTTGATTACCCGTTGAACGTGTTCTGATCCTGGTTTAAAAGGAAGCACACATAACCCCTGTGGGAGCGGGTTCACCCGCGAACACCGGCGAAGCCGGTGCCAGACACCGAGTTGGTTTCTTCGCGGGTGAACCCGCTCCCACAGGGGCTTGTGGTAAGTCCAGAATAAGGTATACCGTGATTCCGTCGGACAAATCTTGTCCGACAATCCCCGCTTCCCTAGAATGTCGCCGCCGCGAATGGCCCTGCCCACGCAGTAGCGAGCATGACCACCCGATTACCGCGTTTCGCACACTACAGGTCGCACCCCGAGCTGATCCTCAATCTGGGCAGTTGCCTTACCGTGCTCGCCATCGTGGCCATCGTCAGCTACCTGCTGGCGCGCGAGCGCGACAATGTCGAGCTGTCGGCAATTCGCTCGTCCAACAATATCGTCCAGCTGATCGAAAGCGACATCCTGCGCAACGTCGAACTCTACGACCAATCGCTGCAGGGCCTGATCTGGGCGGTCGGGCGCAAGGAGCTGCCGGAAATCCCCGGCCCGCTGCGCCAACGCCTGCTATTCAATGAAGCCTTCGTCGACCGCAAGCGCGGTGACGTGCTGTGGCTGGACAAGCAAGGCAACGTGGTGGGCGATTCCACCAGCAGCGTGCCACGCAAGGCCAACTTCAGCGACACCGGGGTATTCCAGGCGCACCTGCACAACCCCAACCTCGGCCTGCTGGTGGGCCCGCCATTCAAGGCCAAGCTGGGCGACCTGGACTGGTGCATCAGTTTCAGCCGGCGTATCTCCGACGCCAATGGCGAGTTCACCGGCCTGGCAGCGGGTGCACTGCGCCTGTCGTACTTCAGTGAGCTGTTCCAGCGCCTGGACATTGGCGATGACAGCAGCATCAACCTGCTCAACACCGACGGCCAACTGCTGGCTCGCCAGCCCAGCCGCACGCAAGACCCAGGGATCGGCAGCAACTATGCCGAGCGGCCCAATTTCAAACGCATTCTCAGCGAACAGAGCGGCAGCTTCACCGCCCGCTCCAGCCTCAACGGCAAACCGCGCATGTACACCTTCGCCCGGGTCGCGCAGCTGCCGCTGATCGTACTGGTGGTGCATTCGGCCGAAGACGTGTTCGAGTCCTGGCGCCGTACTGCGATCCTGGTCAGTGTGGCCACCGGGGTGCTCTGTGTGGGTATCCTCTCGCTGACCCTGCTGCTGGGCCGCGAACTGCGCCGCCGCCAAGAGGCCGAACAGGGCCTGGCGACCCTGGCCGCCACCGACAGCCTGACCGGCCTGGCCAACCGCCGCCGCCTGGACCAGGTACTGCGCCAGGAGTGGGCCCGCGCCCAGCGCAACCGCAAGCCGTTGGCGGTGCTGATGGTGGACGTTGACCATTTCAAGGCGTTCAACCAGCGCCACGGCCATGCCGGTGGCGACCATGCCTTGCGCGAAGTGGCCCGGACCATCGAGGAATGCATCCGCCGCCCGGCCGATCTGGCAGCGCGTTACGGTGGGGAGGAATTTCAGGTGGTGCTGCCGGAAACCGACCTGGCCGGTGCGCAGCTGCTGGCCGAGCGCATCCGCGCCAGTGTCGAGGCGCTGGCGCCGTTTGCCGATGATGCCCACTCGGTCACGGTGAGCATCGGCATCGGCCTGTCAGGCACCCAGCACGATCTGGCGAGGGTGCTGGGTGCTGCGGACGAAGCGCTCTACCGGGCCAAGGCCAAAGGCCGCAACCGGGTAGAGGGGCCTGCCGACTAGGCGCGGGCGCGGGCGGCGTTGCGCAGGGCCCTGACCTGGTCATGGTTGCGCTGTACACCTTGCAGCTGTTTTTCCACCAGGGCGTAGGTCTGGTCGCTGGCGGTGCGGCCCAGCTTCACCAGTTTCTCGCGGGCTTCCTTGTAGGCCTTGAGGGCATGGTCCTCGCCCCGCTCCACCTCGTTCAGCACCGCTTCCTCATCCTTGCCAGTGACCATCGCCTTGAGGTTGACCCAACCCCGGTGCAGGTCACCGCTGATGCTGGTGGAGGTTTCCGGGTCGCCACCCAGGCGACGCACCTCGCTCTGCAGTTCGCCGGCCGCATTGGCACACTCACCGGCACGTTGAACGAAGAACGCTTTCAGTTCGGGGTTCTTCACATCATCGGCCGAGGCCTTGAAGCCTTTCTCGCCATCCTTGCTGTACTCGATCAGGTCGTTCAGCACGTCGATCACATCTTTGTTGGGATTGCTCATGGCACAAACTCCTTGGCAGGTGATAGTCATCTGTAACGGAGCAGTGTTCGTGCCAAGCCGTTAATCTCGATAAAATCATTCAAAATCAGTTAGATACGAACATCAGAGCAGAACCTGAAAATGGCGTTCTGCATGATTGCCGCTTGGGCCTTCGTGCAGATTGCAGTATGGTCGGCGCTTTTCAACAGCCAGGTGCGCCGATGATGAAGCCGGAAACCCTCGAACTGCTGGTGACCCGCACCATGCCGTTTGGCAAGTATCAGGGGCGAATCATTGCCGACCTGCCGGGGGATTACCTGGCCTGGTTTGCGCGCAAGGGTTTCCCGGCGGGGGAATTGGGTGGGTTGCTGGCGCTGATGCACGAGATCGATCACAACGGGCTGGGTGATCTGCTTGTGCCGTTGCGGCAGAAGCATCGGCGGTGACCTGTTCCGGCCTCTTCGCGGGCACGCCCGCTCCCACAGGGTCACTGCAAGCTTCAGGATCATGCAGTACCTGTGGGAGCGGGCGTGCCCGCGAAGAGGCCAGTAAGGCCCGCTGAAATCTCTAACCCTTCACCGGCGCTACCGCCAACTCCACCCGCTCGCTCTTCTTGATCACCGCATACACCACCGCCGTCAGCAGGCTACCCGCCACGATCGCCAACAAGTACAGCAGCGCATGGTTGATCGCATTGGGGATCAGCAGCACGAACAGGCCGCCATGCGGCGCCATCAGCTTGCAGCCGAAGTACATCGACAATGCCCCGGTCAATGCCCCGCCGGCCACGCTGGCCGGTATCACCCGCAGCGGGTCCTTGGCGGCAAACGGGATCGCCCCTTCGGAGATGAAGCACAGCCCCAGCGCCAGGGCCGCCTTGCCCGCTTCACGCTCGCTCTGGGCAAACTTGCGTCGGGCCAGGAAGGTGGCGATACCCAGGCCAATCGGCGGCACCATGCCGGCGGCCATGGTCGCCGCCATCGGCGCATAGCTCGACGAGGCCAACAGCCCCACCGAGAAGGCATAGGCGGCCTTGTTGATCGGCCCGCCCAGGTCGACGCACATCATGCCGCCCAACAACAGGCCCAAGAGGATGGCATTGGTGGTACCCATGCTGTCGAGAAAATGCGTGAGCCCTTCCAGCATCGCCGCCACCGGCTGGCCGACCACGTAGATCATCACCAGGCCGGTGAACAGGCTGGCCAGCAGCGGAATGATCAGGATCGGCTTGAGTGCCTCCAGGCTGCTGGGCAGGCGCGCCCAGCGGGCAATGGCCTTGGCGCTGTAGCCGGCGAGGAAGCCGGCGACGATACCACCGATGAAACCGGCGCCCAGGGTGCTGGCCAGCAGGCCGCCGATCATGCCGGGCGCCAGCCCCGGGCGGTCAGCGATGGACCAGGCGATATAGCCCGCCAGCAGCGGCACCATCAGCTTGAACGCAGCCTCGCCGCCGATCTGCATCAATGCCGCCGGCAAGGTGCCCGCTTCTTTGTAAGCCTCGATACCGAACACGAACGACAGGGCAATCAGCAGGCCGCCAGCCACCACCATCGGCAGCATGAACGACACGCCGGTGAGCAGGTGCTTGTATACCCCGGTCTTCTCGCCCTTCGCTGGCGTGCTCGCCGCTGCAGCATCGCTGCTGTTTTCCACCTTGGCTTCGGCCAAGGCCTTGTCCAGGGTGGCACGGGCCTGCTTGAGGGCGATACCGGTGCCACAACGGTAGATGCGCTTGCCGGCGAAACGCGCAGTGGGCACTTCGATGTCGGCGGCCAGCAGCACAACATCGGCTGCGGCGATGGCTTCGGCGGACAAGGGGTTGCGCGCACCGACCGAACCCTGGGTCTCGACGGTGAGCTGGTAGCCCAGTTGCTGCGCGGCCTGCTGCAAGGCTTCTGCGGCCATGAATGTATGCGCGACGCCAGTCGGGCAAGCCGTGACGGCGACGATGCGTGCGCCTGCGTTGCCAGCTTCGGCCGCAAGGCCGGGCACCGCGGCCAGCAGCCGGGCATTGGCCGCCGCCTCATCAAGGAAGCCTTCGCGGTCGGCCAAAGCCTGGGACGGCGTGCTCTGGTACACGCGCTTGCCGACGAAGCGTGCCAGGTCCACCGGGCCGGTGCTGACCACCAGCACCCAGTCGGCCTCGGCGATCTGCGCGGCGCTCAGTTGCCGCTCGGGGTGGCCGGCATCCTGCACTTCGACGCTGGTGCTCCAGCCGCGCCGCTGGGCAGCGGCGGACAGCAAGCGCGCGCTCAGCACGCTCGACACCTGGCCGTTGGGGCAGGCAGTGACAATGGCAATGTTCATCGGCAACCCTCTTGTTGTTCTGTCAGGTGCACGGCGGCTTCCAGACGCGCCAGTTGCTCGCGGTCACGGATGCCGAAACCAACCTGGGTAACAGCCTGTACAGCGATCGCGGTGGCACGGGTCAAGGTCTGCGCCGGGGCTTCGCCCTGCAGCAGGCCGTGGACCATGCCGGCCACCAGCGAATCACCTGCGCCCACCGTGCTGGCGACCTGCACCTTGGGCGGGCAAGCATGTACGGCATGGTCATGGGTAAACCAGCTGACGCCCTGCTCGCCCGCCGACACCACCACATGTTCGACGCCACTGGCCAGCAGGCGCTCGGCAGCAGCGCGCTGCTGCGCCGGGTTATCCACAGCCAGGCCAAGCACTTCGCCCAGCTCTTCGGTATTGGGCTTGACCAGCCAGGGCGAGCTCTGCAGGCCGGCACGCAGGGCTTCGCCGCTGCTGTCCAGGGCCACCTTGAGGTCTTGCGCCTTGAGCTGTTCGAGCAACTGGCGGAACCAGTCGGCACTGATCCCGCGCGGCAGGCTACCAGCCACCACCACCGCGTCGTGGCCCGGGGCAATCTGCGCCAGGCGGCGCAGCAATGCACTGCGTGCCGCTTCGTCGACTTCCGGGCCTTGGCCGTTGATGTCGGTGACACGGCCATCAGCCTCGACCAGCTTGATGTTGCTGCGGGTTTCGCCCGGTACGCGGACAAAGCAATCGACGAAGCCGCGCCAGTCGATCAGCGCCTCGAAGGGCTGCAGGTTGTCACGCCCGAGGAAGCCGCCAACAGTGACGCTGTGCCCCAGGTCGGCCAGTACCTGGGCAACGTTCAGCCCCTTGCCCGCGGCGTGGCTGTGCTGCTCCTGGCTGCGGTTGACCTGCCCCGGGCGCAGGGTATCCAGGCCGATGGTGATATCCAGCGCCGGGTTCAGGGTGAGGGTGAGGATCTTGGCCATTCAGTAACGCTCCACCAGCGCGCGAACCGCTGCGGCGCTGTCCTGTTGCAGGGCCTCGCGCGCCAGGGCGCGGGCCGTCTGGTGATCGGCCTGGCGGACCAGGGCCTTGACTTCGGCAATGCTGCGCGCGGCGACGCTGAGCTCGTCCACGTCCAGGCCCAGCAGCACGGCCACCGCCTGCGGGTCGGCCGCCAGCTCGCCGCACACGCCCACCCACTTGCCATGGGCATGGGCGGCGCGCACGGTCATGTCGATCAGGCTGAGCACCGCCGGGTGCAGGCCGTCGGCCTGGGCCGAGAGGCTGGGGTGACCACGGTCGATGGCCAGGGTGTACTGGGTCAGGTCGTTGGTGCCGATGCTGAAGAAGTCCACTTCGCGCGCCAGTTGTGGTGCCAGCAGCGCTGCCGAGGGCACCTCGACCATGATACCCAGCTGCAAGTCGGCTACCGGGATCTCGGCGCGCAGGCGCTCGACCATGGCACGTGCCTCGCGCCATTCATGCACCTGCCCGACCATCGGGAACATGATGCGCAGCGGGCGCTGGTCGGCCGCGCGCAGCAAGGCGCGCAGCTGGTCCTCCATCACCTGCGGGCGCTGCAGGGTCAGGCGTACGCCGCGCACACCGAGGAACGGGTTCTCCTCGGCAGCGATCGGCCAGTACGGCAGCGGTTTGTCACCGCCGACATCCAGGGTGCGCACCACCAGCGGGCGCCCGTCAAGGCCATCGAGCACGCGGCGGTACTCGGCTTCCTGGGTCGCTACGTCCGGGGCCTGGGTGTGGGCCATGAAAATCAGCTCGGTGCGCAGCAGGCCCACGCCTTCGGCGCCCTGCTCCACCACCTTGGCGATGCCGTTGCTCTCGCCGATGTTGGCAAACACCTCGACAGCGTGACCATCACGGGTGACCGCCGGCTCGAAGCGGTTGGCCCAGGCGGCCTGCAAGCGCTGCTCGCGCAGGTCGCGTTCGGCCAGGGCCCGTTGCAGTTCATCCGCCGGCGGCGCCACGCTGACCACGCCACGCTGGCCATCGAGCAGCAACGGCGTGCCACTGTCCAACAGCAGTATCGACGCCCCCGCGCCCACTACCGCCGGAATGCCCAGGGCACGGGCGACGATGGCGCTGTGGGCGGTGGCGCCACCCTGGGCGGTGACGATACCGGCGACGCGGCTCGGGTCCAGCCGGGCGACATCGGACGGGCCGACTTCGGTCATCACCAGCACGTAGGGTTGCTCGGGTTCAGACTGGGCCTGCACGCCACACAACTGCGCCAGCACGCGGCGGCCAATGTCACGCAGGTCGGCAGCGCGTTCGGCGAGCAAGGCATCGTGCAGCGACTCCTGCTGGCGCGCCGCCGCCTCGATTACCGCCATCCAGGCTGCCGCGGCGCTTTCGCCCTGGCCCAGGCGCTGCTCCACATCATCGGCCAGGGCCGGGTCGGCGAGCATCTCCTGATGGGTGACGAAGATTTCGCCAATGGCCTTGTCGCTGCGCTGGACCAAGGCCTGCAGCTCGCCATTGACAGTCGCAACGGCTTCACGCAGCTTCTGCCGCTCCAGGGCGCAGGACTCGCCGCGCAGGGGGTAGTCGAACTCACGCTCGACACACACATGTGCCGGGCCACTGGCAATGCCGGGCGCCGCACCCACGCCGTGGATGCGGCTACCGGCCGCGGGCGCTTGCAGCACTTCGGCCGCTGCGCCGGCTGCGGTCGCCGCGCTCTGTGGCAGTGGCTCCACCTCTTCGCCCAGGCCTTGTTCGATGGCGGCCAGCAGCACCGGCAAGGCATCGGCGGCGATGGCTGGCTCAGCCACCAGTTCCAGCGCCTGGCCACGTCGGGCGCCGAGGCTGAGCAGCTTGCTCAGGCTCTTCACCGACACCGCTGGCTGTGCGCTGTCGACCAGGCGTACACGGATTTCCCCCTCGAAACCTTTGGCCAGTTGCGCCAATACCTTTGCCGGGCGGGCGTGCAAACCGTGCGGGTTGGCCAGCACGACCCGCGCGCTGGGCCAGTCCGCCGGCGCCTCACCGCCCAGCACTTCCAGTACCGCGCGGCTGCTGGTGGCCTGGTAGAGCATCTGCCCGCGGCCTTCGATCAGCACTTCACACAGGCGCTCGAGCAAGGCCTGGTGGGCCGCACCGAGGCTGGCCAGGCAGAACAGGCCGTTGAGCGGCTGGTCGCGGTAACGCAGCGGCTGCTGCGGGGTGATGAAGGCCAGGCCCGGCTGGCGCACCTGGCGCTCGCTGTGCAGCCACCACAGGCCCTCGCCCAGCGGCAGCGGCTCGGCCTGCTGCAACACGGCGGCAAAACCGCTGTCGACGCAGTCGGCGCGCTGCAACAGGCGGGCGCCGCGCCAGGCCAGTTCATCGAAGTCCTCGGCCGCCAGGTTCAGGCCGACCAGTTGCGCATCCAGCGCCAGTTCCTGCGGCGCGCCCTGCAACAGTTTCAGCAACGCTTCGGCGGAACCGGCGCGGCGCAATGCCTCAGCCAGGTCGGTCTCGCCCAGGGCGCGGGTCAGCAGTTGCAGCAGGCGCAGGTGCTCGTCGGAACGGGCGGCGATGCCGATGGCAAGGTAGACCATCTGGCCATCGCCCCAATCCACGCCCTCGGGAAACTGCAACAGGCGTACGCCGGTGGCGTACACCAGGTCACGGGTCTGCGGCGTGCCATGGGGGATGGCAATGCCCTGCCCAAGGAAGGTGGAGCCTTGTGCCTCTCGGGCCTGCAGCCCTTGCAGGTATCCCTCGGCGACCAGGCCATCAGCGACCAACCGGTCGGCCAGCAGGCGCAATGCCTCGGCCTTGTCGGCGGCCTTCTGGCCCATGGCTATCTGCTCCTTGGCGAGCTCGAGCATGACCTTCTCCTTTTGCAGTTCCCGGTCGGGTACTGGAGTATTGTTGTGAAATTCACTTGAACGGCCAGTTCAACAGCCTTGCACGGATGGCAGCCGAGGCAGAAAATTCGGCAGCTGAAACGATTAATCTGACCAGACGGCCACGTTACTCGATAATCTGCCGAGGAAAAAGCCCCATCCTGTCGGACAATTGCGACAATGGTCGTCTGCGCGTGGCGCCCTCGCCGGGTCAAACTACCCGGTCAGGGCTCACAGCCAGCCCCGGTAATAACAAGGAAAATTCGGTGAAACTCAGCGATATCGCCCGTCTGGCCGGTGTGTCCGTGACCACTGCCAGCTACGTCATCAATGGCAAGGCCGAACAGCAGCGCATCAGCAACAGCACTGTCGAGCGGGTACGCGCGGTGGTCGAGGCCCACGGCTTCACTCCCAACCCGCAGGCCGCTGGCCTGCGCAGCCGGCATACCCGCACCTTGGGCTTCATTCTCCCGGATCTGGAGAACCCCAGCTACGCCCGCATCGCCAAGCAGCTCGAACAAGGCGCCCGCGCCCGCGGCTACCAGTTGCTGATCGCCAGCAGCGACGACCAGCCCGACAGCGAGCGCCAGTTGCAGCAGCTGTTCCGCGCCCGCCGTTGCGATGCACTGTTCGTCGCCAGCTGCCTGCCGCCAGAGGACGACAGCTACCGCGAACTGCAAGACAAAGGCCTGCCGGTGATCGCCATCGACCGCCGCCTGGACCCTGCGCACTTCTGCTCGGTGATCAGCGACGACCGCGACGCCAGCCGCCAACTGGCCGCCAGCCTGCTGAGCGCAGCCCCGCGCAGCATCGCACTGATCGGCGCACGCCCCGAGCTGTCGGTCAGCCAGGCACGTGCCGGCGGCTTCGACGAAGCCCTGCAAGGCTATGCCGGCGAAGTTCGCCGCTATCAGGGCGAAGCGTTCAGCCGTGAGTGCGGCCAGCGCCTGATGCAGCAGTTGATCGACGACCTTGGCGGCCTGCCGGATGCCCTGGTGACTACCTCCTACGTGCTGCTGCAAGGGGTGTTCGATACCCTGCAGGCGCGCCCTGCCGACTCGCGCCAGCTGCAGCTGGGTACCTTTGGCGACAACCAGTTGCTCGACTTCCTGCCGCTGCCAGTCAATGCCATGGCCCAGCAGCATGGCCTGATTGCCGCCACCGCCCTGGAACTGGCACTGGCCGCGATCGAGGACAAACGCTACGAACCTGGCGTGCATGCCGTCGGTCGAACGTTCAAGCAACGCATTACAGCGGCCTGAACATGCGCCTGATCGACACCCACACCCACCTGGACTTCCCCGACTTCGACGCCGACCGCCCGCGCCTGCTGGCGAACGCGGCGTCGCGCGGGGTGGAGCGGATGGTGGTGCTGGGGGTGTACCAGGCGAATTTCCAGCGGGTGTGGGACCTGGCCAGTGCTGACCAGCGCCTGTTCGCCGCGCTCGGCCTGCACCCGATCTACCTTGACCAGCATCGCCCGGAGCACCTGGCGCAGCTGCGCGAGTGGCTGGAGCGCCTGCACGGTGACCCACGGCTATGTGCCGTGGGCGAGTTTGGCCTGGACTATTACCTCGAAGACCTGGACAAGGCCCGCCAGCAGGTGCTGTTCGAAGCGCAACTGCAGATGGCCTGCGACTTCGAACTGCCCGCCCTGCTGCACGTGCGCCGCAGCCATGCCCAGGTGATCGCCACGCTCAAGCGCTACAAGCCAGCGCGGGCGGGGGTGATACATGCGTTTGCCGGCAGTTACGAAGAGGCCCGCGAGTACATCAAGCTGGGCTTCCGGCTTGGGCTTGGCGGTGCGGGTACCTGGCCGCAGGCCCTACGGCTGCGCAAGACCCTGGCGCGGTTGCCGCTGGACAGCGTGGTGCTGGAGACCGATGCGCCGGACATGGCGCCGGTCATGTTCCCCGGGGTGAGGAACAGCCCGGAGCACCTGCCGGAAATTGCCGGGGCGCTGGCGCAGGTGATGGGTGTGGATGTCGCGGAGCTGGCTGATGCCAGCACCCGCAATGCTTATGAGTTGTTCAGATGGTAGACCTGGCGCGGTCGCTGTAGGAGCGGCCTTGTGTCGCGAAAGGGCCGCAACGCGGCCCCGGCAATTTATGCGGCGAAGCTGAAAATCCGGGGGCTGCTGCGCAGCCCATCGCGACACAAGGCCGCTCCTACAGGGTATGCGCCCGACTTCAGATCAGACAAGCACCGTCCACAGCGCAAACCCGGCATACCACAGCACCGCACAGCGCAGCAGCAGCTCCCACAGGCTGTCCAGCCGCCCCAGCCCGCGCTGGCTGTCTTCTTCCTCGGGAATGTCATCGGCAATGCGCCCGACCCGGGCCACCAGGTGTGCGGCGCTGATGTGCCAGTTGAGCACCTCGTGCAGCATCACCCGGGTGACCGCGAGGAAGTTGCCGACCAAGGCAAAACTCAAGGCCAGCACCCGTACCGGCAGCCAGTCCATGATATGCCTGAGCTGCTCGGCACGAGCCTTCAACGTCGGTTGCTTGCTGTGTTCGCCACACAGCGCCAGCAGGCGGTAGGCCAGCGCGGCACCCGGGCCCAGCACGAAGTACCAGAAGATCACCGCGAAAAAGCCCTGGTACACCTGCCACAGCAGGTTGCCCTGCACCCGCACCAAAAGGCTGTGCGGTTCGTCGGCCGCCAGCCCCAGGTCGCGCTCGGCCACATGCAAAGCGGCCTGGTCATCACCGCGCCGCCAGGCATCGCGGAACGGCCCCAACGATGCCTTGGCATCGCCGCGGCCCAGGCTGTAGATCAGCACCAGCAGGTGCACCGGCAATGCCAGCAAGCCGTACGCCACCGGCTCCAGCACATGCAGCAGCAACACCAGCAGCGCTACCGGTGCCAGTACCAGGATGGCCAGCGTCCACCACGGGTGCACCTTCCCGCTGCGCTCCAGGCGCACCAGTTCGCCAAGGAAGAACCCATCGCGCTGCACCTGATGGCGCAGGGCCGAGAACTTCTCGACCCACAGCGCCAGCAACAACACCAGAAAACTCATGCCTTGTCCTCGTTTTGCTGCAGCGCCTGTCGGTAGCGCGGCCAGTCGAAGGCCGGGCCGGGGTCGGTCTTGCGCTGCGGGGCAATGTCGCTGTGACCCTGGATGCGGCTCAGGTCGATGGCCGGCCAGGCATCGCGGATGTGCCGGGTAAGTTGCTCCAGCACCCTGTACTGGGCATCGGTGTAAGGCAGATCGTCGGTGCCTTCCAGTTCGATGCCGATGGAGAAATCGTTACAGCCTTCACGCCCGTCGAAGCACGACACACCGGCGTGCCAGGCGCGGTTGAGCAACGACACGAACTGGGTCACCGCACCGTCACGCTCGACGAGCAGGTGCGCCGAAACGGTCAGGTGGTTGATGCTGGCGAAGTACGGGTGTTCGTCGGGGTCCAGGCAGTTCTGGAAGAATTGCTGGACCTTGCCGGTGCCGAAGCAGGCAGGCGGCAGGCTGATGTTGTGGATCACCAGCAGGGAAATCGATTCGCCTTCGGGGCGGGTATTGAAGTTCGGCGAGGGGCAGTGGGTGATTCCGATTCCGTGGAACCAGCCAGTGGCACGGTCCAATTGCATGGGGCAGATCCTGAAAACGCCGTGAACAGGTCAACAGTATGCCCTGCGACCAACGGCGTTTGCATGTGAATGAATGTAATCCCGGCGGCACTCTCATAGAGCTGCACATAAATTATTGATTCAACAGGGTCTCTGTGGGAGCGGGTTCACCCGCGAACACCGGCGCAGCCGGTGCCAAGCACCGCGTTGGATTCTTCGCGGGTGAACCCGCTCCCACAGAGTAAGCGAACTGCCTGCCAACTCGGCTCTCTATGCAACAGCGCAGCACGAAGGACTGAGTGACCTCCCACAGAAATTGGGCGTGCTTGCAGGTTTTGCGCAGGGCAGTTGCTCCTACCGGCGCAAGCTGTCGAGCACCGCCTCAAGCGCCCGCTCGAACAACAGCCCGTCATCCAGCACTCGCACGTCGCCTCGGTGCAGTGCCTGGGCCAGGCTGGCACCATTCCATTCGCGCACTTTCATGCCGGTGCGGTTGGCGAACACCAGCCGGTCGCTGCTGTCGATGCGCGCCACCAGCTTGCAGCGCAATGGTTCGTCCTCGTCCAGCACCTCGACCCAGGTACCGATACGCAGGCGCTGCACCTGGCGCAGCGCCACAGCCTGCCCGTCGGCAAACTGCAAGGGAGCACAAGCGGGTTCTTCAGCAATCGCCAGGACGATGTCTTCGTCCACCAGCACCTCGCTCAGGGGTTGGCCCTCACCACCGGGCGCCACCGCGGTACCCGCGCAGGCACGCAGGTGCAGCTGCTCCAGTTGCAGGAAGAATTCGCGGGTCGCTGCCGAGTCCAGGGCTACGCTGGACAGGCCATCGCGCAGTGCCTTGAGCAGGCCCGGTACCTGCTGCAGCAAGGTATGTGGCTCGTGCGGCGGGGTGATGCTGGCCAGCAGCGTGTCCATCGTCTGCAAGGCGTCTCGCCAGGCCTGGGATGCCTCGCCCTGCTTGAGCCAGGCCAGCAGCAGTACCTGGCTCCAGGCCTGCACCAGCATCTGTACCACCACCTGCGGCAATAACCGGCCGCGCAGCCGCTGGTTGAGTGCATGCTGCACCTGCTGCCTGGCCTGCAGGGCTCGGGCACGCCCTTCTTCGGCGTCGCGGGTACGTTGTTCAAGCAGCTCGTTGCGCCGCCGCTCGTCCTGGTTGAAAGCGAGGAAGTCTTCGAGCAGTTCGGCGAACAGGCTGGCATCTTCGGCAAAATCATTGAGCAGGCGCTGGACGATACGCTCCACCCGCAGGTGCAGGCTGTCGCGCATGCCGTCGCTGCCGCATTCCCAACCGATTGCCGCGCCAGCGATCTCGTTGAGCAGCCGGCGGGCCGGGTGGCTGGCCCGACTGAACAGCCCCTTGTCCAGCAGGGCTACCTTCAGCAGCGGAATATGCAGGCGCCCGATCAGCGCACGCAGGCTGGCCGGCAGGTTGTCGTCGTCCTGGATGAAGGCGAACAGCAGCCCAACCAGGTTGATCATGTCCTCGTCGGCCACATCGATGCGCCGGCGTGTGCCGCTGCGCACGCTGACCCGCAGCAGCAGTTGTTCAAGCTGTTGCCCAAGCTCGAAATCATCGGCCTCGTGGGTAGCGGGCACGTAGTGCTGCAAATGCGAAAGCAGGCGCAGCAGGTCGGCGGTGCTGATTGGCTGGGCGGCGGCCACCGCCTGCAAACGAGGCGCGAACTGCCCGCGCGCCGGGGCCAGCAGTGTTTGCAACGAGGCAAAGAACGCCTGCCCTGCCGCGTCCGCGCCCACCTCGTGCCCCAGGTTCGCCGGCCCGCGTCGTGCGTTCATGCGCCGGTCTTCGGCGCGCCGGCGCGGTGCCGTTGGCAACTCGGGCAACACACCGGCAGCGGCCAGCAACTGGTTGGCTTCGCCATAGATCACATCGGCATCGCGCAACACATAGCGCTCGAACAGTTTCAGCAGGACCAGCTTGACCCGCAGGCCAACCCCTAGGTTGCGGCCAGCGTCGAGGAAGTAGCCGCACAGCGCTGCGGGCCCCAGCGGGTTGTGCTGCTCGTGCAGGGGGCGGTCGAGCAGTACCTGCAAGCGCAGACCCAGTTGCTGCAGGGCAATGCCGTCGCGTGACAGCACCCGCGCGACCATGCCCTCGATCGCGGCGGCCCGCTCCACCTGGGCCTTGCTGCGCAGGTTGCCCGGCTCGACCAGGTGCGCCAGCAGGTCGACCTGGCCGATACGGGCAAAGGCATCATAGAACGTGTCGAGAAAACCGCGCTCGATGCTCTTGCGCTTCAGGCGCAGGTCGCGCATGGCCTCGAAGTACAGGTTCTGGTCACTGCGGTCGAAGGCCTTGTCGGCCATCTCGAAGAGGGTGTCGTCGGCGTTGTCGAACAAGTCCTGCAGGCCCTGACGCAACTGCAAGGCGGCCTTGTCCCGCACCTGCAGGAGCAACACCGGAAGGCAAGGCAGAGGCGCACGCCCGCCTCGATCGATGGCTGCCGCCAAGGGCACCACCTTGCCTTCTTTTTGCATCCTGTACTCCTTGCAGGGTGTCTCGCCCGAAGGGGCTGAAGATCGTCAAAGTCATGACGCCAAATACTGGTCACCATTATCGGTAAAAACCCGCACAGCTGCCAGCGCCGTTTCACTGGCTGGCTAATGACCCTGATTTACCCCGCTTGCTCACACCGGCCGACCAAAGGTCATCGCCAAGGCGACTGTACACACCGGCCCCCTGCCCTATAATCGCCGGCATCTAGCTTGTGGAGCCGACCATGCCGAACCTACGCCTTGCCGACCTGACCGCTGAAATCGAAGCCAACGTGCGCCGCGCGCTGTTGGAGGACATCGGCAGTGGCGATATCACAGCGCAGCTGATCCCGGCCGAGCGCCTGGCCAAGGCGACCATCATCACCCGCGAAGACTGCGTTATCGCAGGCACCGCCTGGGTCGATGCCGTGTTCCGCCAACTCGACCCGCGCGTGGCCGTGCACTGGCAGGTGGCCGATGGCGAGCGCGCCACGGCCAACCAGCCGCTGTTCCATCTGGAGGGCCCCGCGCGTTCACTGCTCAGTGGTGAGCGTAGTGCACTGAACTTCCTGCAGATGCTGTCGGGGGTCGCCACCCGTGCGCGCTTCCTGGCCGACCTGGTGGAAGGCACCCAGGTGCGCCTGCTGGACACCCGCAAGACCCTGCCGGGCCTGCGCCTGGCGCAAAAGTATGCAGTGACTTGCGGCGGTTGCGACAACCACCGCATCGGCCTGTACGACGCCTTCCTGATCAAGGAAAACCACATCGCCGCCAGCGGCGGCGTGGCCGCGGCCGTGGCGGCGGCGCACCGCATTGCGCCGGGCAAGCCGGTGGAAATCGAAGTGGAAAGCCTGGACGAACTGCGCCAGGCACTGGCCGCAGGTGCCGACATCATCATGCTCGACGAATTGAACCTGGAAGAGATGCGCGAAGCAGTGCGCATTACCGCGGGCAAGGCCAAGCTGGAAGCCAGTGGCGGGGTCAACGAGACTACCTTGCGGGTGATTGCCGAGACTGGGGTGGACTACATCTCGATTGGTGCAATGACCAAGGATGTGAAGGCGGTGGACCTGTCGATGCGGTTGAGTCTGTGAGCTGATCGCAGGCATGAAAAAACCGGCCATTGAGCCGGTTTTTTTGGGGGGCGCTTTGCGCCCCCATTCGCAGCACAAGGCTGCTCCTACAGGGGGTACGTAACTCCTTGTAGGAGCAGCCTTGTGCTGCGAATGGGCCGCAAAGCGGCCCCCTGGCGCTCTCGGATCAGAACGAAGCGTTGGCCAGCCCGTCCAGGTAACGCTCGACATCCAGCGCCGCCATGCAGCCCGCACCGGCCGAGGTAATGGCCTGGCGGTAAACGTGGTCAGCCACGTCACCGGCGGCGAACACGCCCTCGACGTTGGTGGCGGTGGCATTGCCTTCACGGCCACCGTTGACCACCAGGTAGCCGTCCTTGAGGGTCAGCTGGCCTTCGAACAGCGAGGTGTTCGGGGTGTGGCCAATGGCGATGAACACGCCGTCGACCTTGATTTCGTCGCTGCTGCCGTCGTTGTTCTTCAGGCGCGCACCGGTCACGCCCATGTTGTCACCCAGCACTTCGTCCAGGGTGGCGTTGAGCTTGAGCTCGATCTTGCCTTCGGCCACACGGGCGTGCAGCTTGTCGACCAGGATCTTCTCGGCGCGGAAAGTATCGCGACGGTGTACCAGGGTCACCTTGCTGGCGATGTTGGCCAGGTACAGTGCCTCTTCCACGGCAGTGTTGCCGCCGCCCACCACGGCAACCGGCTTGTTGCGGTAGAAGAAGCCGTCGCAGGTGGCGCAGGCCGAAACACCCTTGCCCATGAAGGTTTCTTCCGACGGCAGGCCCAGGTAGCGGGCGCTGGCGCCAGTGGCGATGATCAGCGCGTCGCAGGTGTACTTGCCGCTGTCACCCTGCAGGGTGAAGGGCTTGTTGGCCAGGTCGACGGCGTTGATGTGGTCGAAGACGATTTCGGTTTCGAAACGCTCGGCGTGCTCCTGCATGCGCTGCATCAGCGCCGGGCCGGTCAAGCCATGGGGGTCGCCCGGCCAGTTGTCGACTTCGGTGGTGGTGGTCAGCTGGCCGCCGGCCTGCATGCCGGTGATCAGCAGCGGCTTGAGGTTGGCACGGGCGGCATACACCGCGGCGCTGTAACCGGCAGGGCCGGAACCGAGAATGATGACGCGCGAATGACGTACTTCAGACATGTCGAACTCCTGTCGAGCGGGCCGCTGGGCCGGCATCGGTGTACCGGCTGCGCCAGCAGGAAATTAAAAAGGACCCACGCAGCACTTGGGGAAGGCTACAACGCGCAGGCCCAGAAAGCGGAAAGTTGAGCGCACTGTAGCGAGGTCGCAAAGATTAAGGAAATATCCTTCGACAATCCACCTCATAGGCATCGTCTATTCAGCGATTTCATCGATAGCCAAACCCTGCTGCTTTTGTTACAGCCCGTTTCCCGCCCGCTGCCCGCCTTTCGTCGGCGCGGCAAACTCGGTAAGGTCAGCGCGTTTTCCTTCTCTGCGGAGTCTCTCGATGCAAGCCCCTGTCCTCTCTGGCCCCCAGTACCTGCGCGAAGGCCTGAAACTGGTGCTGAGCCCCAACCTGCGGTTGTTCGTGCTGCTGCCACTGGCGGTCAACCTGCTGCTGTTCGGCGGCCTGATCTACTTCGCCGGGCATCAATTCGACCTTTGGCTTGATGCCCTGATGCCGACGCTGCCGGATTGGTTGAGCTTCCTCAGCTACATTCTCTGGCCGCTGTTCGTTGCCTTGTTGGTGCTGATGGTGTTCTTCACCTTCACCTTGGTAGCCAACATCATTGCCGCGCCTTTCAATGGTTTCCTGGCGGAAAAGGTCGAGGTGGTGGTGCGTGGGCAGGACAACTTCCCGGCGTTCAGCTGGGGCGAACTGGTGGCCATGGTGCCACGTACCTTCGGCCGTGAAATGCGCAAGCTGGGCTACTTCCTGCCGCGGGCAATCGGCCTGTTCATCCTGTCGCTGATCCCGGTGGTCAACGTGGTGGCGGCGCCGCTTTGGCTGATCTTCGGGGTGTGGATGATGGCTATCCAGTACATCGACTACCCGGCGGACAACAACAAGATGAGCTGGCAGGACATGCTCGCCTGGCTGCGCCAGAAACGCTGGCAGAGCCTGGGCTTTGGCGGCATTACCTACCTGGCGTTGATGATCCCGCTGGTGAACGTGCTGATGATGCCGGCGGCGGTGGCCGGGGCCACGTTGTTCTGGGTGCGGGAACGGAACTGATCCCTCTCGGACCTTGCGCGGCCTCCTGTGGGAGCGGCCTTGTGTCGCGAAAGGGCCGCAGAGCGGCCCCAGGATATCAGCACTAATGCACAAATTGCTGGGGCCGCTTTGCGGCCCTTTCGCGACACAAGGCCGCTCCCACAAAGAAGCAGACTGCGTCTGATCCTGGTCCTACTGCCCCAACCGGCTGGAAAACTGCCCCACCACATCCACCACCCGCTTGGCCCCGTCCTGGATCTCGACAATCACGCTCCCTGTCTCGTCCGCCAGCGCCAGCCCCTGCTCGGCCTGGCGCTTGCTGGTGTCGATGATCGCCACTGCCGCCTGGGCCAGTTGCTCGTTCTGCTGCACCACCCGGGCGATTTCCTCGGTGGCTGTGCTGGTGCGCGAGGCCAGCTGGCGCACTTCATCGGCAACCACGGCAAACCCCCGCCCCTGCTCGCCGGCGCGGGCCGCTTCGATGGCCGCGTTCAGCGCCAGCAGGTTGGTCTGCCCGGCAATGTCGCTGATGGTCTTGATGATCGAACCGATCACCCGCGATTGGGTATCCAGTGCCTGGATACCCTCTGCCGCCTCTTGCATCGAAGCTTCCAGCCCGCGCATCACGCTGACGCTCTGGGTGACCACATCGGTGGCCTTGCGGGCGCTGGCATCGGTACCCAGCGAGGTGTTGTAGGCAACATCCGCCGCCTCGGCCACCGCCTGCTCCTGGTTGACCTGCTCGGTGATGACGGTGGCGAACTTGACCACCTTGTACAGCACGTCATGGGCATCGAAGATGGGGTTGTACGAAGCCTCCAGCCAGACGACCCGGCCATGGGCATCGATACGCTTGAAGCGGTCGGCAACGTACTCGCCACGGCGCAGCTTGTCCCAGAACGCCTGATAGCCGGCCGAGTTGGCCTCCTCCGGCTCGCAGAACATGCGGTGATGCTTGCCACGGATCTGCTCCAGGCGGTAACCGACGGTGGCCAGGAAGCGTTCGTTGGCGGTGAGCACGGTGCCATCGAGATCGAACTCGATAACGGCGGTGGAGCGCATCAGCGCCTTGATCAGGCTTTCGTGCTCGCGGGAGGTCTCGATGGTGCGGGTAAGGTCGCTGGAGTGCAGCGTGAAATACTTGATGCGCCCCTCGCTGTTCTTGACCGGCTGCAGGATCGACCGTAACCAGGCCTCCTGGCCATTGCCGCGCAGCAGGCGGAATGCACCGTTCAGGTGTTCACCGCGGCTGATCGCGCCTTTCATGCGCTGGTAGAAATCCAGCGTCTTCACATGGGCGGGGACGATGTCCTCGATGTTGCGCCCAAGCAATTGTTCGGCACGGTAGAGCATCTCGCTCTCGAAGTTGCCGTTGACCATCTCGATCCGCCCCTGGGGGTCGAGTTGCAGTACCAGCATCTCGCTGTCGAGGCTACTCTTGACCTGTTCGATGGACATCAGGTCTTCGCGTAACTGCCGGATTTCTTGCTTGAGCTTGTTGTTGAACATCACCGCTCTCCTGGAGCGCATCGTCGAATGCATCTTCATCGGCTGCCGGTGCCCCCTCTTGAGCACCCTTGCAAGGAAAAATTCACAAGGCGAAAAGCGTCGGCGATCAGGCGTCATCTGTACGTCACATGACAGTCACATTGGCGCAATCCAGCAGGCGGACACTTTTTGTCATGAATACACCCGCCCTACGCATTACCCTGGTCAGCGAAACCTTCCCACCCGAGATCAACGGCGTGGCCAATACCCTTGGCCGGCTCAGCGAAGGGTTGCGCCAACGCGGCCATGAGATCGAAGTGGTGCGCCCGCGCCAGGCCGGTGAAGCACCACTGCACAACGACCCGAACCTGATGCTGTGCCGTGGCTGGCCCCTGCCTGGTTACCCGGGCTTGCAATGGGGCGAGGTGTCGATGCACAAGCTGTTGCGCCGCTGGCGACGGCAGCGCCCGGATGTGCTGTACATCGCCACCGAGGGGCCGCTTGGGCTCAGCGCACTGCGCGCGGCCCGGCGCCTGGGGGTAGCGGTGGTCAGCGGCTTCCACACCAACTTCCCGCAGTATTCCGGCCAGTACGGGCTGGGCCTGCTGACGCGCCTGCTCACCAACTACCTGCGCTGGTTCCATCGGCGCACGGCGACCACCCTGGTACCCAGCCTCAGTCAGCGCCTGGAGCTAGAACGTCGCGGTTTCGAACGCCTGGAGCTACTGGCCCGGGGGGTCGATGCCTGCCTGTTCAACCCGGCCCGGCGCAGCCCCGCATTACGGGAAAGCTGGGGGCTCGGCCCTGACGACATCGCCGTGCTGCATGTCGGGCGGCTGGCGGCAGAAAAGAACCTGGGTTTGCTGCGGCCAAGCCTGGAGGCCCTGCAGAAAACTTATCCACACAAACGCCTGCGCCTGATCATGGTGGGTGACGGCCCGCAGCGTGCCGCTCTCGAACAGCAGGTACCGAATGCCGTGTTCTGCGGCGCCCAGCGTGGCGAGGTGCTGGCCGAACACTATGCCAGCGGTGACCTGTTCCTGTTTCCGAGCCTGACCGAAACCTTTGGCAATGTGGTGCTCGAAGCCATGGCCTCGGGGTTGGCGGTGGTCGCCTATGACGAGGCGGCCGCCGCGCAGCATATTCGCCATGGCCATAGCGGTGCGCTGGCCATGCCGGGGGACCAGGCGGCGTTCATCGACTCTGCCTGCTGGCTGCTGGAAGAAGAGGAGACGTTGCGCCGGGTGCGCCTGAATGCGCGAAAGCATGCCAGTCGCCAGGGCTGGCCGGCGATTGTCGAGCAGTTCGAGGGGTATCTGCATGCAGCCCGGAACCAGGCTGCGACTTCACCAGCTTCGAGGCTGGGTGCTACGCGATCTGTGTAGGAGCGGCCTTGTGTCGCGATCGGGCTGCAGAGCAGCCCCTCGATAGTTGCGACAATGCTGATATCCGGGGGCCGCTATGCGGCCCGAGCGCGACACAAGGCCGCTCCTGCAGAGAAACCGCGTCTGGCGCTTCAGGCCAAGGCTTTCTCGATAGCCTGTACCACCGCTGGATCATCCGGTGCCGTGCGCGGCGAAAAACGCGCCAGTACCCGCCCGTCCTTGCCTACCAGGAACTTCTCGAAGTTCCAGGTAATGTCCCCCGGGAACTCCGCCCCCTCACCCGCCAGCAGGCGGTACAGCGAGTGGCGCTGCGGCCCGTTGACCTCCAGCTTGCCACCCAGCGGGAAGCTCACCCCGTAGTTGAGGCTGCAAAACTCCTGGATTTCCTTTTCGCTGCCAGGCTCCTGGCCGGCAAACTGGTTGCACGGCAGGCCAAGCACGTTGAAGCCCTTGTCCTTGTAAACCTGGTAGAGGTTCTCCAGGGCCTTGTATTGCGGCGTGAGACCACACTTGGAGGCAACGTTGACCACCAGCACCACTTGGCCCTTGAACGGTGCGAGGGGCAGCTCCCCGCCGTTCAACGCGTCCAGTTTCAGGTCGTGAAATGCACTCATGATGAATCCCCTCTCAGGTTCCCGGTTGCCGCGCAGGTGAATTCCGCCCACTAAAAAGGCGCTCGTCCAAACCGTCCACCTCCCGTAGGAAGGCAAATCGGCTTGCCCGAGCGCCTGGCGACTTTCTGAGCTTAGCGCAGAAAATCAGTGGTGATGGCCACCTTCACCGTGGATGTGGCGGTGAGCAATTTCTTCGTCGCTGGCATCACGCACGTTGACTACCTTGACCTGGAAGGTCAGGCGCTGGCCGGCCAGCGGGTGGTTGCCGTCGACGGTCACGTCGTCGCCGTCGATGTCGCGGATGGTGACGATCTGCATCTGACCATCCGGCGCCGAAGCGTGGAACTGCATGCCCACTTCCAGCTCGTCGACACCTTCGAACAGGCTGCGGTTCAGGGTGCTGACCAGCTCGGCCAGGTATTCGCCGTAGGCATCTTCCGGCTCGATGGAAACGTTCAGCTCGTCACCGGCCTGCTTGCCTTCCAGGGCTTTTTCCAGGCCCGGGATGATGTTGCCGGCACCGTGCAGGTAAACCAGCGGTGCACCGCCGGCGGAGCTGTCGATGGTCTCCCCGGCGTCGTTGGTCAGGGTATAGTCGATGGAGACAGCCTTGTTGGCGGCGATCAGCATGGGGCAAGACCTTTTGCAAAAGTATGTAGAGCGGACAAGTGTAACCAAGCCATCGCCCGATTGCGAACGCACCGCGGACGAGCAACGGCCCATCAGTCGGATCACCGGCTTCCATCAGGACGAAGAGGGCCACTGGGTGGCCGAGTTGTCCTGTGGCCACACCCAGCACCTGCGCCACCAGCCGCCGTGGCAGGCACGCCCCTGGGTGCTCGACCCCGCCCAGCGCGCGCAGCGTATCGGCCAGCCTTTCGCTTGCGGCTGGTGCGCACAAGGGGCCGATAGCGCTACCCTTGACCGTTAATTTCTTGCACCGCTTATTTCGAGAAGCACGCATGCAGACATTTTTCATTGCGCCGACCGATTTCGGTGTCGGCCTGACCTCCATCAGCCTGGGCCTGGTGCGCACCCTGGAGCGCGCCGGGCTGAAGGTCGGCTTCTTCAAGCCGATCGCCCAGCCCCACCCGGGTGACACCGGCCCCGAACGCTCCACCGAGCTGGTCGCCCGCACCCACGGCATCAAGCCCCCGGTGCCGCTGAGCCTGGCCCATGTCGAGCGCATGCTCGGCGATGGCCAGCTGGACGAGTTGCTCGAAGAAATCATCCGCCTGTACCAGCAAGCCTGCATCGGCAACGACGTGGTGGTGGTCGAGGGCATGGTGCCCACGCGCCACGCCAGCTATGCGGCGCGGGTCAACCTGCACCTGGCCAAGAGCCTGGATGCCGAGGTGATACTGGTATCTGCACCGGAAAACGAAGTGCTCAGCGAGTTGTCCGGCCGGGTCGAACTGCAGGCCCAGCTGTTCGGCGGCCCGCGCGACCCAAAGGTGCTCGGGGTAATCCTCAACAAGGTGCGCACCGACGAAAGCATGGCGGACTTTTCCACCCGCCTGCGCGAACACTCGCCGCTGCTGCGCGGCAACGACTTCCGCCTGCTGGGCTGCATCCCCTACCAGCCCGAACTGAACGCCCCGCGCACCCGCGACGTGGCCGACCTGCTAGGTGCCCAGGTGCTCAATTCCGGTGACTTCGAGCAGCGGCGCATGAGCAAGATCATCATCTGTGCGCGTACCGTGGCCAACACGGTGCCGCTGCTTACCTCGGGTACCCTGGTGGTGACCCCGGGCGACCGCGACGACATCATCCTCGCCGTCAGCCTGGCAGCGATCAACGGCGTACCGCTGGCCGGCCTGCTGCTGACCAGTGACGGCAAGCCAGACCCACGCATCCTGGGCTTGTGCCGCGGCGCCCTGCAGGCCGGCCTGCCGATCCTGTCGGTCAGTACCGGCTCGTACGACACCGCCAACCAGCTCAACTCGCTGAACCGCGAAATCCCGGTGGACGACCGCGAGCGCGCCGAATTCATCACCGACTTCGTCGCCAGCCACCTCGACGCCGCCTGGCTGCACCAGCGTTGCGGTACCCCGCGCGAACTGCGCCTGTCGCCGGCAGTGTTCCGCTACCAGCTGATCCAGCGGGCGCAGCAGGCCAACAAGCGCATCGTCCTGCCGGAAGGCGCCGAGCCGCTGCTGGTGCAGGCAGCGGCCATCTGCCAGGCCCGCGGCATTGCCCGCTGCGTGCTGCTGGCCAAGCCCGAGGATGTCGATGCCGTGGCGCGCGCCCAGGGCATCACCTTGCCGCCGGGCCTGGAAATCCTGGACCCCGAGGTGATTCGCGGGCGCTATGTGGAGCCGATGGTCGAGCTGCGCAAGAGCAAGAACCTAAATGCCCCAATGGCCGAGCAGCAACTGGAAGACCCGGTGGTGATCGGTACCATGATGCTGGCCTTGGACGAAGTGGACGGCCTGGTCTCGGGCCTGGTGCACTCCACCGCCAACACCATCCGCCCGGCCCTGCAGCTGATCAAGACCGCGCCGGGTTCGAGCCTGGTGTCGTCGGTGTTCTTCATGCTGTTCCCTGAGCAGGTGCTGGTGTACGGCGACTGCGTGATGAACCCGCACCCGAGTGCTGTCGAACTGGCCGAAATAGCCCGGCAGAGTGCCGAATCGGCGCAGGCCTTCGGCATCGCGCCACGGGTGGCGATGATCAGTTACTCAAGCGATTCGGCCAGCGACGAGGAAGTCGAGAAAGTGCGCGAAGCGACCCGCCTGGCACAGGGCGCGGCGCAGGAGCTGCTGATCGACGGGCCGTTGCAGTATGACGCGGCGGCCAACCCGGCGATTGCACGGGAGCTGGCGCCGGGAAGCCCGGTAGCCGGGCGGGCGACGGTATTCGTGTTCCCTGACCTGAATACCGGCAACACGACCCACAAGGCGGTGCAACGCAGCACCGACGGGGTCAGCCTGGGGCCGATGCTGCAAGGGTTGCGCAAGCCGGTGAACGACTTGCCGCGCGGGGCTCAGGTTGACGATATCGTGCATACCATTGCCCTGACAGCGATTCAGGCGAGCGTGGCGGGCTAAAAGCTGGGGCTGCTTTGCAGCCCCTGTGGGAGCGGGCATGCCCGCGAAGCAGACACTGTGGTGCATGGCACCGGCTTCGCCGGTGTTCGCGGGCATGCCCGCTCCCACAGGGCCGCAAAGCGGCCCCGGCGGTCAATCAGGGATACTGCTGAACCTGACCTTGCTGGTCATACTGCTGACCCGGAATCGGCTTCAGGTTCACTTCCACCCGGCGGTTCTGCGCGCGACCATTGGCGTCGGCGTTGCTGGCGATCGGCTGGTCCGGGCCCATGCCACGTACGGTGATACGCGAGGCATCCACACCCTGCGAGGTCAGGTAGGTGCTGACCGCCTGCGCGCGGCGCTGGGACAGGTCCATGTTGTGCTGGCGGCTGCCAGTGCTGTCGGTGAAGCCGACCACTTCGATGGTGTTCTGGTTGAACTGCTTGAACGAGCCGGCCAGGTTGTTCAGCGGCGAGTAGAAGCTTGGTGCGATGTTGGCCGAGTCGGTAGCGAAGGTGATGTTGCCCGGCATGATCAGCTTGATCTGGTCACCCTGGCGCTGCACTTCCACGCCGGTGTTGGCCATCTGCGCGCGCAGCTCGGCTTCCTGCTTGTCGGCGTAGTAGCCATAACCGGCCGCGGCGGCACCCACGGCGGCGGCACCGATCAGTGCACCCTTGCCACGGTTGTTGTGGTCGATGGCGGCACCGGCGATAGCACCGGCCAGCGCGCCCAGGCCGCCGTACTTGGCGGTCTTGCTCATCCCTGTGGAGCCCTGCGCCTGCCCTTGGCTGTCATAAGGGTTCTGCCCGGCACAGCCGGTCATCAGGGCAGCGGCGGTTGCGACGATAATCAGACGACGCATGGTGAACATGGACAAGCTCCTACTGAATTCATGAATGCGGCAGATCATAAAGGGATCTATGCCAGCCTTGGATTGCATCGGCAACAAAAAATTCCATGAAAGTGCCTTCATGTGCCATCAGGCACGCACGAAGGGGTTTTCGCGCATTTCGTCGCCCAGGCGGGTATCAGGCCCGTGGCCGGTCACCACGACGGCCTCCTCGTCCAGCCGATACAGCCGCTCCTTGATCGAACGGACGATGGCCCGCTGGTCGCCACCCCACAAATCGGTACGGCCAATGCCACGGCGGAACAGGGTATCGCCGGCGATCAGCAGCTTGGCGTCGGCAAACCAGAAGCTCATCGAGCCCGGCGTGTGGCCTGGCGTATGCAGGGCCACGCCACAACCGCAGGCCAGCTCCTCGTCATCCCCCAGCCAGCGGTCTGGCGCAGGTACCGGAGTGTAGGGCACGCCGAACATCTGGCACTGCATTTCCAGGTTGTCCCACAGCGCCTGGTCGTCCTTGTGCAGGTGCAGCGTTGCGCCGGTCAGTTCCTTGAGCTTGCCCGAGGCAAGGAAGTGATCGAAGTGAGCGTGAGTGTGGATGATGCTCACAAGCGTCAGCCCGTGGGCCAGCAGGCGAGCAAGGATCTTGTCCGGGTCACCGCCCGGGTCGACGACGATGGCCTTTTTGGTAAGCGGGTCGCCGATCAGGGTGCAGTTGCACTGCAGGGGGCCTACGGGGAAGGTTTCGCGGATGAGCGCAGGCGGGGCTTGGGTCATGGTGTTCTCGATGGCAAAGCTGGAGTTCTGCTGAGAGCCTGACAGGAAATTGGGGTGGGTGCACGAGGTTCATGTCTTGAGATGTGTGGCGCCTGTGAGATCGAGCGCCGCCCACGCGGCGCTTCGCAGCACAAGGCTGCTCCTACATCTGTTTCGGGCCAGTAACGCCTGGGCCATTGCACGCGACCGCGTTGTTTGTCCGACGCGATATGGAGATGGACGCCAAGGGCCCGCGCGCCTCTGCCTCAGGAATAACTGGTCCGAAACAGATGTAGGAGCAGCCTTGTGCTGCGAAGCGCCGCGCGGGCGGCGCTCGATCTCACAGGCACCACACATCCTAAGGCAAGAACAACCTGAACAACCCACCCCCAAGCGCCCCGCCATTGGAGATCTCGATCCGCCCGCGCACCCCGCCGCTTTCATGCAGTGCCGCGATCCGCGCGGCAAAATACAGGCCCAGGCCGGTACTGCCGCTGGTCGAGTCGATACCCTGGATGAATTCTTCCTGGCGTTCGAGCATGCGCTGTGGATAACCCGGGCCGTCATCGTTGACGCAGATGGCCAACTGGTTGTCTGCCTCTTCGATGGTGATCAGCAAGGCATGCGCGGCAAAGCGGGTGGCGTTGGTGATCACGTTGGCGATCACCGAGGCCACCAGCTCGCGGTCGAAGAAGCCCAGCGGGTTGTCGGTGTCAATGCGCCAGGTGGCAAGGATGTCCTTGTGCTTGAGCACTTCCTCGTGCGCAGCCAGCTGGGCTTCGATGAAATCGTCCAGTTCGTGGTAGTCCGGGCACACCGGCAACTGGTTCACGCCCAGTTTGTACAACCCCAGCAACTGCACCAGCATGCCGTTGAGGTGGCGAAACTCATGCTCCATCACCCCCTGCTCGGCACCACCGCGCAGTTCCTCGGGCAAGCGCTGCATCCACTGGTTGTGGGACTGGATCAACGCCGACAGGGAATTCTTCAGGTCGTGCACGGTGGAGGCGATCACCGTGGAAAAATCCAGCCCCTGGTTGTCTTGATTCATGCGCCGAACACTCGGATGTGCAGTTTGCGGTAGCGGTCGTAGCGGTTGTCGCTGGCGGGGATGCCGGCCACGCTGGTCAGGGCGTCGCGGCACTCCTGCATGATCGCGGGCTGAGGGCTGTCTCCGCCGATGCGCAGCAGCGCCTGGGCAGTGTTGAGGGCGATGCTGATGTTCTTCGGCTGCAAACCCAGCGCCTTGCGGAACAGCTGCAACGCCTCGCCGAGCTGCCCCCCCTGGTAACTGCGCACACCCTGGCGATTGAGGGTGACCGCTTCGGTAATGGCGTTGAGCACGCTGGGGTCGTCCGTCAGCTTGCCGACCCTCTCCATGACCTTGGGGTCGTCGCCATAACTTTCCACACAGCTCCTCAGCACGCCGATGGCGGCGGCTTCCTGCCCCATGGCCTGCAACTGCGCGGCAACGGTCAGGGCCGAATCGACCGAGAAGAACTGGTTCATCTTGTCCAGGCGCTGGATCGCCTGTTCGGTCAGCTTGGCAGCCGTTTCAGGATCGCCGGCCTGCTGCAGGCTGGCGGCCTTCATCATGCGGGCACGCACCTGCAGGCCCTGGTCCTCGGGGTTTTCCTTGGCTACTTCGCTGAGCGTGCTGTTGATCTCGACCCGGGTGCGCGCATCCAGGCCAAAGCCGGCATTCCTGCTCATCAGCGCCTGCACCAGCCCCAGGTTGTTCTCGGGGTCCTTGTAGCGTGAGCTCTGGCCCTGGTTCACCGCATGGCGGAACGCCTTCGAGGCACTCTCGAAGTCTTCGTTTTCCAACGCCAGCTTGCCCAGCGTCGACTGCCGGCGCACCGACAGCGGCGACAGGCGCACGGCTTCTTCAAGCATGTTCTGCGCACGCCTGGTTTCGCCTTGGGCCACCAGCACCTCGGCCATGCCATCGTACAGGCCTGGCATGATCGGGAAGGCCTTGAGCGCTTGCTCATACACGCCCTGGGCCTGGGCATTCTGGCCGCGCTTGTGCATCAGGCTGCCCAACGCCGAGTACACCCACGGCTGCGGGCGGCTGGCCAGGATGGCCTTGAGGAACTTCTCCAGCTCCTCGAAACGGTTGAGGTTGCGCAAGGCATCGGCCCGATAGCGCAGGCACAGCGGGGCCAGGCGTGGGTCGCGCTTGCACAGCTCGGCGCAGGCCGCCAGCACTTCGGCCGGGCGATTGCGGTCCAGGGCCTGCAGGATCGGCTTGAGCAGGGTCTTGCGCTGGTAAAGCTTCTCCACGCGCTGGGCCAGGCCAACCCGGTTGAACGGCTTGGTCAGGTAGGCATCAGGCTCGTGCTCGATGGCGCTGAGGACAATGGCCTGGCTGCTCTCGGCCGTGACCATGATGAATATGCACTCATGGCTGATGTGCTTGTCGAGGATCAGGTCTTCGAGCACCTGCTGGCCGTTCTTCTTGCCGTCGCCCAGGTGGAAGTCCTGCAGGATGACGTCATAACGCTTTTGCGCGCACATGCGCAGCGCCTGCTCGCCGCTGTCGGCGGTGTCCACGTCACGTACGCCCAGCTCGCGCAGCATGGAACGGGTCGACGTGCGAAAGTCGGTAAAGTCGTCGACGATCAGAAAGCTCTTTTGCCCGTACTGCAGCATCAACACGACCTGCCTTGGAATGATTGAAAAATCGCGCGAGGCGATGCCACCGATAGCTGTATCGGCAGCTGGTCGGGAAAGATGAGGGTAGAGCGCTGGCGGCCACGAACGATAGCCTGGCGCCATCACTTTAGCGAACAAGGCTCTGCAGGGCTATTTCACGCCAGCATTCCCAGGGACTTGGCCTTGGCCACCGCCTGGGTACGCCGCTCCACCCCCAGCTTGCTGTTGATATGGCTGGCGTGGGTTTTCACCGTGTGCAGGGAAATGAACAGCCGCTCGCTGATCTGCTGGTTGGAACAGCCTTGGGCAATCAGCTCGAGCACGGCCAGCTCGCGGCTACTCAGGGCTTCGCCGCTGCCGGTGCTGACGCTCGGCAGCGGTGGCAGGCGCTTGAGCAGTTCACCCTGCACCGAGCAGGCGGCAACTGCCTGCAGCTGTTCGAGAAGCCACTGCGGGTGCTGCTCCAGCAAAGGCTGGAACGGTTGCAGCACGCCGCCTTGGGCTGCCTCCAGCAACCGTGGCAACAACTGGGCGGCCTGCTCTTCCCGGCCTTCGCCCAGCAATAAGCCAAGCCACTGGCACAGGGCACTGACGCTGAGCATCATGCCGCCACTGGCCTGGCCGCGCTCGACCAGGCTGGCCAGGCGTTGCGCCGCGTCATCGCTACGCGACTGGATACGTTCGAGCGATGCCTGCTGCAAGGCGATGTGCAACGGCAGCAACGGGTGGAACTCCGGGGCCGCCGCCGGTTGCTCGCCACCATAGGTCTGGCCCAGGCGCAACAGCCAGGACTCGGCCAGGTCGATGCGCCCCTGTGCCAGCCACAACTCGCATTTGACCAAGGTGATCATGGCCAGGTAGTAGACCGGCGGCACATCCCAGATGTGCATCAGCCGCTCGGCCTCGGCCAGTTCGGCAAAAGCCTCGGCAAAGTGCCCTTCCCGGCCATCGAGCGTAGCGATCACGCAGTGGCCGATGAGCACGCTGATATCGCGGCAGGCCCGCGCCTCGCCCAGCCCCGCACGCAAGCGGGCACGCCCCTGGGACGGCTGCAGGCGCGATACCAGCAGGTAGCCTTCGTAAAGCGTCAGGCGGGCGCGCACGGCATACAGCCGCTGTGCCGACAGCCCTTGCAGACGTTGCAGCCCCTCGCGCACTTCGTCCAGTGCGCGCAACACCTCGCCACGGGCATGCAGCACCCGCGCCCGGTCGTAATGGGCCAGGGCCTCGAACAACGGGTTGCCAACGCGCTGGGCCAGCTCCAGGGCCTCACGGTTCCAGCCGCGGGCCCGCCAGAAATCGCCATCGGCAATCGCCAGGTTGGACAGCGTCGACAGGCACACCAGACGTTGGCCATAACGCTTGCTCGGCAGGCTCTGCAGCGCCTCACCGCAATAGGCCAGGGTGCGCTCGCGGTCGCCACGGCCCCGGGCGATCACACCACTCAGCGCCAGCCACTGGGCCAGCATGGACTTTTGCGCGGTCGCCGAGGGCGCGGGCAGGAAGCGGCTGAGATAACCCGCCAGCTCCTCGGCCGCGTCCAGCTGGCACGCCAGGCCCAACGCCCAGCTGTACAGCACGATCAGCCGCGGCGTGCTGATCAGCAGACTGTCGGGCAGGTCCATCTTCCAGCGCAGCAACATGCCGACGTTCTGTTCGGCCAGCAGTTGCTCCTCGGACAGGCTCTGCACCAGGTCGGCGGCGACATCGAGGTGACCGGCCCGCAGCGCCTGCTCCACCGCTTCGTCCAGCAGGCCCTGGCTTTCGAACCAGCGGCAGGCACGCAACTGCAGGCCGGCCAGCGGCTCGCTGGCCTGGCGGCTGCGCAGCAGGTCGGAGAACAGGTGGTGATAGCGGAACCAGTGGCCATGCTCGTCCAGCGGCACCAGGAACACCTGGTGCGCCTGCAAGAAGCGCAGGATCGCGGCGCTGTCGTGGCGGCCGCGCACGGCATCGCACAATGGAGCGCAGAAACGCTCCTGGCAGGCCGTTTCGTACAGGAAGGCCTGCACATCGGCGGGCAGCATGTCGATGACTTCTTCCAGCAGATAGTCGCGGATCAGGCCCTCACCACCATGCAAGGCCTGTGGCAAGGCCTGCTCGTCAGCGGACTCGCTGGCCGCCAGTTGCCAGAAACGCAACCCGGCCACCCAACCGTCGCTGCGCTGGATCAGGTTGTCCAGGGCCTGGCCACGTAGCCCGGTGGGTTGGCGACCGATCACCGCCAGCGACTCTTCAGCGGTAAGGCGCAAGTCCTGTTCGTTAAGCTCGACCAATTGCCGCGACAGGCGCAGGCGCGCCAGGTGCCAGTCCGGGCGCTGGCGGCTGGTGACCAGCAGCACCAGGCCGGGGGGCAGGTGATTGAGGAAGAACTGCAGGCAACGGTCGAGCACAGGCCCCTGGGCCAGGTGATAGTCGTCCAGCACCAGCAACAAGGGCGTATCGGCTTGCAGGTACAGCGCCAGCTCGTCGAGCAGGCCGTCGAGCCATTCCTCGAAGGCGAACGGCTGGTGGCGCTGGCGCATTTTCAGCAGGCCCATGGCCTGGCCGCCCAGCGCCGGGCAGTACTGCTGCAGGCCTTCGAGCAGGCGTTCGAGGAAGCGGCCAGGGTCGGCATCCCGTTGGCTCAGGCCAAGCCACAGGCTACGCCAGTGCTCGGGCAGCGCTTCGCAAAATTCGATGGCCAGGGAGCTTTTGCCGAACCCCGCCGGGGCGTTGACCAGCAACAGCCGCCCGCCGAGGCCGGCTTGCAGCCGCTGACACAGGCGCAGGCGCGGCACATGGCCGTCCGGCAAGGGCGGCCGGAAGAAACGCCCGTCCAGCAGGCCCAGGGCCTGGCTGGCGAATCCATGCGTACGGGACAGATCTGTCATGGCCGGCTCGTTCTGGTTGGAAGACTACGGCGGTATGGATGCTTGCGAGACTAGCGGGTAACGCTGCGCATTTGAAGATGATGGGCGCAATTCCCCTGGAAAAGACTGCGACAAAAAGCAACATGGCTGATGGACAGGGGCTGGGGCGGGGGTTTGGGGAGGTATTCAGCAGGTTTATTGCCTGTTCCGGCCTCTTCGCGGGCACGCCCGCTCCCACAGGGATTGCACAGGTTTCAAGTCCAGTGCAGTACCTGTGGGAGCGGGCGTGCCCGCGAACAGGCCAGAACAGGAAAATGAAACGCCCCGGTCAAGCCGGGGCGCTCCGAGGTTGCGTGATACTTAGCGAATACCCGACTGGCGCAGTGCCGCTGGCTGGAAGTCCGCCTTGCTGGCGCTGAAGCCGAAGTCGTAGGCGCGCTTCTCTTCGTTCTTCATGCCCAGGGCCAGGTAACGGCCCGACTGCAGGTCGTAGATAGTCTCCAGGGTGTACCACGGCACTTCCACGTTGTAGTACGGCTGGGCATGTGCCTCGGACACGCGCCACAGCTGGCCACGGCCGTCGTACTGGTCGATCACCGCAGCCTGCCAGGTGTCCTCGTCGATGTAGAAGTCACGCTTGGCATAGATGTGCCGCTGGCCTGGCTTGAGGGTCGCAACCACGTGCCACACGCGGCGCAGCTCGTAACGGGAAAGGTCCTGGTTGATGTGCCCGGCCTTGATGATGTCGGTGTACTTGAGCTTGGGGTCGTCGAGCTTGAAGGCGTTGGACGCGATGTACATCTCCTTCTTGCCTTCCAGCTTCCAGTCATAGCGGTCCGGCGCACCGTTGAACATGTCCAGGTTGTCCGAGGTGCGCAAACCGTCGGCGGCGGTACCCGGGCCGTCGTACGACACTTGCGGTGCCTGGCGCACGCGGCGTTGGCCTGCGTTGTAGATCCACGCCTTGCGCGGTTCCTTCACCTGGTCGAGGGTTTCGTGCACCAGCAGCACGGTACCGGCCAGACGCGCGGGCGCGGTCACCTCCTGCTTGAAGTAGAACAGGATGTTGCCCGGGTTGTTCGGGTCGTAATCCTTCATCTTGTCGCGGAAGACGAACTGGTCGGAGAAGTACACAGGGTTGAAGGAGCCGTTCTGCTGCGGCGTAGCCTGGGTCACCAGGCGGCTGACGCTGCCACCTCGGTAGCGGGTGATGTGGTTCCAGATCACCTCCAGGCCGCTTTTGGGGATCGGGAACGGTACAGCCGTACGGAAGTTGCTCAGGCCGTTGCCGCCTTCTACCAGGGTGGTCTTGGTGGCGTTCTCCTTGATGGCGGCGAACACGTCGGCCGGTACCGTGGAGCCACGATGGGTCTTGAATACCGGGATCTTGAAGGTGTCCGGGTAGCGCTTGAGCATGGCCAGCTGGCCCGGCGAGAGCTTGTCCTTGTACTGGTCGGCGTTCTGCGCGGTGATGGTGAACAGCGGCTTGTCGCTGCCGTACGGGTCGGACAGGAAGCCCTTGCCGTCGGCACTGCCCGCGCTCTTCGACAGCGGCTCCCACGGGCCGATCGAGCCATCGGCGTTGCCGACCTTTTCGGCGCCCATCGGGGTCAGGGTACTGCCCAGCTTGGCCGCCTCGTCGGCGGATACTGCAGCCATGACGCTGGTCGCCAGCAGGGACAGGCCCAGCACACCGGCTTGCAGCAGACTTCTGGTCTTGTTCATGTCGTGTCGTCCTGGATCTGTATGCTTAGAAGTTCACGCCGAAGCTGAGGGCGACGAAGTCGCGGTCATCCACGGTGGTGTACTTGCCATCGAAGAAGTTGGTGTACGACAGGCTTGCCGTGTAGGTGTTCTGGTACTCGGCGTCCAGGCCCAGGCTGACGGCCTTGCGGCCCTCCTCGAAGTTGGCGCCTGGGCCAGGCGAATAGCCGGAAACGTCATGCGACCAAGCCACGCTGGGTTTCAGGTTGACCCCGGCGAAGACGTCGTTGTAGTCCCAGATTGCGCGAGCGCGGTAACCCCACGAGGTAGTGGTGGTGAAACCATCGTTTTCGCAGTTGCGCGACAAGTTGGCGGTGGAGCTACCGAGGCCAGAGCCGTCAATGGTGGTCTGGTTGAGCGCGGTACACATGCCATTAGGCAGCTCGCCAGGGCCGAAGACTGGGTCGCGGCCGTACCGGGCCTTACTGGTACTCTCCAATCCACCGACGTGGGTAACACCGACTTCACCAACCACTGTGAGGCGACTGGCACCCATGATCTGGTCGAAGAAGTGAGTGAAGGTCGTCTGGAACTGTGTGATTTCCTTGCGGCGGTAGCCGTGCAGGTCCTGCCCCGCCGTGCCCTTGAGCACGGACGCATCATTGAACCCGGGCAGTGGTGTGACACCAGCGAACAGAATATCGGTAGAGTTCAGCTGCACCGGCGCATTGGGGCGATAGCTGAGTTCACCGCTCCAGGCGGTACCGGTAGGCAGCGTGGTGGAGAAGCTCAAGCCGTACAGGCGGATGTCTTCTGGATACTCGACGAAGTACTGCGAGTTACCCGCGACAATCAGAGGACGCAAACGCGCTGGCAGCGCGGCGACCCCGTCGAACACCGCCTGCGAAGCGCCTGTGGCACTGAAGATCGGTGCTCGGCTGTGGTAGTTCATGAAATACGCGCCGAATTCGGTGTCCAGCGGCTCGAACATATAGCGGAACGCAACGCCGAACTGTCCGCTATCCCGCGCATCACGGTCGGCGCCACGGCGCACCAGCACACCCTCATCGTTGTAGTTGACGCCAGTGGCGGCGAGCAGCCCCTGCACGGGAGGTGGTAGTTGCCCCAGGGTTCGGCCGCTAGACAACACGCGCAGGTTGTCGGTACAGCCGTCGGCAATGATGTCCGGCTGGGAGAAGAAGGTGCCGCAGTTGTCGACGACCGTCTGGTCCCATTCGATCTGGTAGAAGGCCTCGGCCGACAGGTTGTCGGTCAGGCTTTGCGAGATGTAGAACATGTTGACCGGAATCAGGCCTTCCTTGATCTCGGCCCCCGGACGGCGGAAAGCAGCTACGTCGATCGGGTTGATCGAGTTGATGCCGCCACCGATGAAGGTACTTTCACCCCAGCTCACCACCTGCTTGCCCAGGCGCACCGAGCCTGGCTGATCGCCGATGGAGTAGTTGTGGTAAACGAACGCGTCGAGCAGCTCGGCACCGGACGATTTGGCGCCTTCCTTGCGGTTGGAGTCGCTGATGTCCTTGAACTCGCGGCCTTCGTCCTTCAGTTCGAAGTCGTACCAGTACTTGCCGCGGACGAACACGCCGGTGTCGCCGTACTTGAGCTCCAGGTCATGGATGCCCTTGAAGATCTTGGAGAAGGTTTCGCCCTTCTTGAAGTTCAGGTGGCCATCGTCGGATGTCTGCGACAGGCCCTTGCCGCCGTTGTTCACCCCGATCAGGTTCTTGTTGGGGTTGGCCGTCGACCAGCTGGCGCCGATGGAGAGCGACGAGTCGAACTGGCCTTCGATTTCACCAATGTTGAAACTGACAGCGAAAGCAGGACTTGCGAGCGTGGAAGCAAGGCTGACAGCCAGGGGCAACTTGGCCCGGCGCCAGAACAGGTTTGCAGATTTCATCGACGCTACTCCATGTACTTTTTTTGTTATGGCAGTGAGTCCTTTCAAGAACGGCCCGAGCGACCGGTTTGCAGGCTTGCGCCCGCGGCGACACGGCTTGCGCATATCGCCTTCCCCCATTCCTGAAAATCCCCTGGCCCCGACTATAGCCAGCAAGGCACAGGCGCTTGATCCCTCTAAAGTGTGATTTGCGCTCCGTGCGACCAACTCGCTGCCATGTTGCCCCGGCTGCGCGCTGGCAGTGCTAAAGGATGGCGTATTTCTGCCGTTTGGCAAGGTTCCACCCCTCTAGCATGCGGGTCGCGTGCTGCGGTACGCGACCCGCATGGCGGTTACAGCGTGGAGAGGAACGCGCTGTTGCTGGCCTGCCACTGGACGATGTCCTGGCGGATGCGTTTCTTGTCGAGCTTGCCGACACTGGTCTTGGGAATTTCGGTAACAACGGCGATCTGGCTTGGAATCGCCCACTTGTTGATGTGCCCTTGCTCGACGAACGGCTTGAGATGTTCCTTCAGCGCCTTGGCGTCGATGTCCTGGCCTTCGCGCACCACCAGCAGGGCAAACGGGCGTTCGCCCCACTGCGGGTCGGCCACCCCTACCACCGCCACTTCGCGCACGGCCGGGTGGCGGCTGATCAGGTCTTCGAGGTCGAGCGAGGAAATCCATTCGCCACCGGTCTTGATCACATCCTTGATGCGGTCGCGGATGTCGATGTAGCCCATGCCGTCGAGCGTGGCGACATCGCCGGTGTGCAACCAGCCACCCTGCCACAGCTCCTCGCTCTTCTCCGCCTCCTTGAAGTAGCCCATGGTCAGCCACGGCGCCCGTAGCACCAGCTCGCCCTGGGTTTCACCATCGGCAGGCAGGAAGTTGCCGTCGCCGTCGACGATGGCCGCCTCCACCAGCGGCACCGGCACGCCGGCCTTGATGCGGTAAGTGACGCGCTCATCCTCGCTGCCGGCCTGCAGTTCGTCGTTAAGGTGGGCGGCGGAAATCAGCGGGCAGGTCTCGGACATGCCATACGCGGCGGTCAGCTGGATGCCGCGTGCCAGGGCGGCCTGGTACAACGAGCGGTTGAGTGCGCTGCCGCCGATGATGATCTTCCAGCCGCCGAAGTCCTGACCTTGGGAGGTCGGGCAGTTGAGCAGCATCTGCAGGATGGTCGGCACGCAATGGGAGAAGGTGACCTTCTCTTCGCGCCACAGCTTGACCAGCATGTCCGGCTCGTAGCGCCCCGGATACACCTGCTTCATGCCCAGCATGGTGGCGGCGTAGGGAATGCCCCAGGCGTGCACATGGAACATCGGCGTGATGGGCATGTACACGTCGTTGCTACCCAGCAGGCGCACGCTGTCGATGCTGCCAGTCACCGAAGCTTCGGCCAGGGTGTGCAGCACCAGTTGCCGATGAGTGAAGTACACACCCTTGGGGTTGCCGGTGGTGCCAGTGGTGTAGAAGGTGGTGGCCACCGAGTTCTCGTCGAAGTCCGGGAAGTCGTAGCGCGGGCTGGCAGCGGCCAGCAGTTGCTCGTACTCGCCCACCAGGTTGGGCAGCTCGGCTGTCTTTTCCGGGCCGTCGGTCAGCAGCAGGGTCTTGTCGACCGTGGTCAGTTGCCCGGCGATGGCCTGGTACAAGCCGACGAAGTCACTGTTGACCAGCACCACGCGGTCTTCGGCGTGGTTCATGGTGTAGAGAATCTGCTCGGGCGACAGGCGCACGTTGATGGTGTGCACCACCGCACCGATCATCGGGATGGCGAACATGCATTCCAGGTAGCGGTGGCTGTCCCAGTCCATCACCGCCACGGTGTCACCGGCCTTTACCCCGGCTTCGGTCAGCACGTTGGCCAGGCGCGCGATGCGCTCGTTGAGCTGGGGGTAGGTCAGCCGCATCTGGTCTCGGTAGACGATTTCGCGGGTCTTTTCATAGCGGCTGCCAGACATCAGCAGTCGCTTGATCAGCAGGGGGTAGGCGTAGGCGCCCTCGGCGGGCTTGATGATGCGGGTCTGCAACATGGGTATCCCTTTTCTGGAAAGCGGGCCGGACAAGTCTGGGAACCACTGTAGTTCGCCAATGTGACGGCTAAATCAGCCGAAGGAATGATTTGCGTGATGAAGGTATGAGTGGCGGGCGTTGACGGGCGGCAAGGTTGAACTAGACACTGCGGCGGCAGCTTCAGGTTATGTGGTGAAGCTGATGGCCTATTCGCGGGTAAACCCGCTCCCACAGGTACTGCACCAGCCGTTGCAATGGTGCAATACCCGCGAATGGCCGCGACACCGAAATCCCGCCCAGCCTCGGAGAACTTCATGCCCAGCCCGCGTCGCGCCGTGTTTCTCGATCACCAGTCCCTGGACCTGGGCGATCTCGACCTCTCGCCCCTGAAGCAGCAGTTCGAAGAGTTCGAGCTGTTCGCCGCCACCCGCCCGGAGCAGGTCGCCGAACGCCTGCAGGGCGCGGTGGCGGTAGTCAGCAACAAGGTCATGCTCGACGCCGCGACCCTGGCCGCCAACCCGCAACTGAAGCTGATCCTGGTGGCCGCCACCGGCACCAACAATGTCGACCTGGCAGCCGCGCGCGCTCAGGGCATCACCGTGTGCAACTGCCAGGGCTATGGCACACCGTCCGTCGCCCAGCACACCCTCGCCCTGCTGCTGGCCCTGGCCACCCGCCTGTGTGACTACAACCAGGCGGTAGCCGACGGCCAGTGGGCCAAGGCCAGCCAGTTCTGCCTGCTGGACTTCCCAATCGTCGAGCTGGAGGGTAAGACCCTTGGCCTGCTCGGCCACGGTGAACTGGGCGGCGCGGTGGCGAGGCTGGCCGAAGCCTTCGGCATGCGCGTACTCAGCGGGCAGATCCCCGGCCGCCCGGAACGCGCCGACCGTTTGCCACTGGACGAGTTGCTGCCGCAAGTCGACGCCCTGACCCTGCACTGCCCGCTGAACGAGCACACCCGACATATGCTCGGGGCCCGCGAACTGGCCCTGCTCAAGCCCAACGCGCTGGTGGTCAACACCGCCCGCGGCGGCCTGATCGACGAGCAAGCGCTGGCCGACGCCCTGCGCAGTGGCCACCTGGGCGGTGCCGCCACCGACGTGCTGAGCGTGGAGCCGCCGGTCAATGGCAACCCGCTGCTCGTACCCGGCATCCCGCGCCTGATCATCACCCCGCACAGCGCCTGGGGCGCGGTGGAATCCCGCCAGCGCATCGTCGGCCAGCTCAGCGAGAACGCCCAGGCCTTCTTCGCCGGGCAGCCACGCCGCGTGGTCAGCTGAGCCCGACGCCCGCCTCTGCTACACTGCGCCACTTTTTTCCAGGAGGCGTCGTCCATGGACCCGCGCAGTGAAGTGTTGCTCCGCCAGGCAGAGCTGTTCCAGGGCCCACTGCTGCTCGCCGGCGCCCCCGCCGACGGCCTGCTCGGCCAGTTGCCCCAGGCCCGGGCCTGGACCTGGCATGCGGGCGACCAGGCCATGCTCGAAAGCCGCTTCGCCGGGCGCAGCCACTATGGGGTCGAGCCCCCTGAAGTGGCTTTCGACAGCGCCGTGCTGTTCCTGCCCAAGTCCCGTGAACTGGCCGCCTACCTGCTCAACGCCCTGGCCTCGCGCCTGGCTGGCCGCGAGCTGTACCTGGTTGGCGAGAAACGTGGTGGCATCGAGGGCGCGGCCAAGCAGCTGCAGGCCTTTGGCAAGCCGCGCAAGCTCGACAGCGCCCGCCATTGCCAGCTGTGGCAGGTGACCATCGAGCACGCGCCAGAAGCCAAGCCCCTGGAAAGCCTGGCCGAACGCTTCGAGCTCAGCCTGGAAGACGGCCCACTGCAAGTGGTCAGCCTGCCCGGTGTGTTCAGCCATGGCCGCCTCGATCGCGGTACCGCCCTGCTGCTCAAGCACCTCGACGGCCTGCCGAGCGGGCATGTGCTGGACTTCGGCTGCGGTGCCGGGGTGCTGGGCGCCACGGTCAAACGCCGTTATCCACAAAACCGAGTGACCCTGCTGGACGTGGATGCCTTCGCCGTGGCCGCCAGCCGCCTGACCTTGGCCGCCAATGGCCTGGAAGGCGAAGTGATCAGCGGCGACGGCATCGACGCGGCGCCGACCGAGCTGAGCCTGATCCTGAGCAACCCGCCGTTCCACACCGGGGTGCACACCAACTACCAGGCATCGGAAAACTTGCTGAAAAAATCGGCCGTTCATCTACGAAAAGGTGGCGAAATGCGCCTGGTTGCCAACAGCTTCCTGCGCTACCAGCCACTGATCGAAGGGGCGCTGGGCAACTGCCAGGTACGCGACGAGGCGGACGGTTTCCGCATCTACCAGGCAACACACGGATAAAAACAGCGCTTGCCGAAAGCGTTTTGCCTAGGCAGAATCCGCACCGTCCTAGGGGAGTAGTCTCCCGCGAGCGCCCAGCTCGCCCGGTACGCGTCAACATACTTGGTCCACAGACCATGGCGCGTGCGACCCACCATGCCAGCCTGCATGGCGAGATCCGCATAGACGGATCCAGGGTTTGACAAGACCTATGACACGCACACCTTACCCGGGGCGGGGAGGCTGTACGTGTCATAGCCGTGTCGACCCGCCCCCGTAGGAATCCTGATGCTGGAATCTCTGTTGGTCCCCACCGCCATCGTTGCCCTCGCCGAAATCGGCGACAAGACGCAATTGCTCGCGCTCATACTCGCTGCCCGCTTCCGCAAGCCCTGGCCGATCATCGCCGGTATCATCGCCGCCACCCTGGCCAACCATGCCGCGGCTGGTGCCGTGGGCGCGTGGGTCGGCAGCTTCTTCAGCGACTCGGCACTGCACTGGATCCTGGCTGCGAGCTTCACCGCCACTGCGCTGTGGACCCTGGTTCCGGACAAGATGGATGACGACGAGAACCCGGCGCGCCGCTTCGGGCCGTTCCTGACCACGCTGATCGCGTTCTTCCTGGCTGAAATCGGTGACAAGACCCAGGTCGCCACGGTGATGCTGGCAGCACAGTATCCGTACCTGATCATGGTCATTATCGGTACCACCCTGGGCATGCTGATTGCCAACGTGCCGGTGGTACTGGCGGGTAACTTCGCGGCGGACAAACTGCCGCTGACGCTGATCCGTCGCCTGGCGGCCACGGCGTTCTTCGTGCTGGCGATCGTGGCGGTGTATTCGGCGATGAAAGCCAGTGGCTGGGTGGGTTGACTCGAAAGGCGACAGGCTGACGCCGAACCTGTAGGAGCAGCCTTGCGCTGCGAAGAGGCCGATACAGGCACCAGGAAATGTGGTGCTCTTACCGGCCTCTTCGCAGCACAAGGCTGCTCCTACAAGGGATAAGCATCTGGAAGTCGGGGCTTACTTCTTGGCCGCCTGGTACAGCGGCATCACCTTCGGAATGGCCGCCTGCAACGAAGCAATGCGGCTCTGGGACGCCGGGTGAGTGCTCATGAACTCAGGCGGTGCGCCTTCGGAAGCCTGGCTCATCTTGTTCCACAGGGTGATCGCGGCATTCGGGTCGTAACCGGCACGCGCCGAGAGTTCCAGGCCAATCAGGTCGGCTTCGTTCTCGTTGGCCCGGCTGTTGGGCAGGGTCATGGCATAGTTCACCACGGTATCGGCCATGGCCATGCTACCCTGGCCGAGGCCAAAGAGGGCACCGGCGCCCTGGCGCGCCATTTCCACACCATACGCCTTGGACATCGCCTCGCGGCTGTGCTCACGCAGGGCGTGGGCGATCTCGTGGCCCACCACCGCAGCAATTTCCGCATCGGTGAGCTTGAGCTGATCGATCAGCCCGGTGTAGACGATGATCTTGCCGCCAGGGCCGCAGTTGGCATTGAGCTCGTCGCTCTTGATCACGTTCACTTCCCAGTTCCATTGCGCGGCATCCGGGCGGAACTTGGGGGTCTGGGCGATCAGGCGGTTGGCAATTACCTGCACACGCTTGGCAACAGCGCTGGACTTGTCGAGCACGCCTTTGTTCGATGCTTCACCCAGGGTCTGCTGGTACGACTGGGCGTACATCTGGTTGACCTCATCGGTCGAGAGCATGCTGAACATGTACTGTTGGCGCTCGACGCCGACAGCACCGCCGCTGGTGGTATTCACCGCCTGGCAGCCGGCTAGCAGGATGCCAGCACTCAACAGGCTGACGACAAAAGACTTACGCATGAAAACACTCCCTTTTTACATGCGCCGTATCGTAGGCCGAGTCGCTTGGGGCCGCCATAGCCGCAGGGAAGATTTTCGTCGCCTGTGCCGGCCCCTTCGCGGGTGAACCCGCTCCTACAGGGATAATGCGATCGTTGTAGGAGCGGCTTCAGCCGCGAAGAGGCCGGCACAGCCATACATCAGGCCGGGGTCAGGCACTCCGGCGCATCCAGCTTCGGGTCATTGACGAAATGCGCCAGGGCCCGCTCGCGCAACGTCGCCGGCGGGCTGGCCAGCAATTCATGCAGGCGGGCCAGCGGCGTGTCCGGGTCAAGCCAGGCCGCCTGCCCCGCCTCGTCCAGTATCAGCGGCCGACGCTGGTTCATCGCCGCCTGGGTCACCACCGCACAACTCAGCCAAACCTGGTCCTGCACCGGGTAGGCCTCCCACACGGCGGCGAAGTACAGCGATGCGCCCTCCCCCGGGGTCAGCCAGTACGGGCGCTTGCGCACGCTACCGCGCCATTCGTAAAAGCCGTTGGCCGGCATCAGGCAGCGGCGCTGGCGAAACGCGTCGCGAAACATCGGCTGCTCGGCCAGGGTTTCGGCGCGGGCATGGGCGGGGGTACGGGACAGGTCGGTGAGCCAGGCCGGGGTCAGCCCCCAGCGCGCCTTGGCCAGTTGCAGCTGGCCGTCGAGCTGGCGCTGGATCAAAACCGAAGCCCCGGGCGAGATGTTCCATTGGGCGGGCTGGCCAACGGGAAAGCCCGGCAGACTGGCAAGAGCCTGGGGCCAGCGAAACAGGGCGTAACGTCCACACATGGGTGAATTCAGAACCTAGCAGATCAAGGTACCGGGGAAACTCTCCGGTTCGTCGCCAACCAGTGGCTGGGCGTCATTGTACGCATCGATCAGCTGCCGTGCGTACTCGGCCTGCTCATCAGCCACGGCAAGCCCCAGCAAACCCTGCATCGGCAGCTCACCGGCAGCACCGACCAGGTCACGGCCAACCAGGTGTGCCTCGATCCCCTCGCTGGCGAGCATGCCCGCCAGCATTTCAGCCTCGAGCAGGCTTTCCGGTTCGTAGATGCGCTGCATCAGTCATTCTCACCGAATACATCCAGCATCCACTCCTCGCCATGAACTTGCAGCACGAAGCGGATAGGCTTGCAGCATACCTGGCAGTCCTCGATGTACTCCTGATCGCCACCGGACAGGTCCACCGTGGTTTCGACTTCTTCGCCACAATAAGGGCAATCGTAGATAGCAGTTTCCAGCATCGCGGCCTCCGGGGTGACTTATGCGTATAATTGCCGGTCTGTTTACAGGGCCTGTGTGTGTCCGAGCCGTTTTTCGGAGCCCGTCCCTACCTTATTACCCTAGCCGTTTCCAACAAGAGAGCATGATGGGCGAATTCGATGCCATCCGACCGTACGACGACGCTGAGGTCCCTGCCGTTCTGGCACGCCTGCTCAGCGACCCGGCATTCCTCGATATCCTCACCCACTTCCGCTTCCCGCGTGCGGCCGGTGCTCTCGGCTGGTTGCTCAAACCGCTGATCGCCCGCCGCCTGCGCAAGGAATTCGCCGGTGTCACTTGTGTCTCGACCTTGCAGGACAAAGTCGAGTACTACGTCGACCAGACCATCGACCGCGCCACCGACGGCGTCACCTATTCGGGCGTGGAGCAGCTCAAGGCCGGCACCGCCTACCTGTTCCTGGCCAACCACCGTGACATCGTCATGGACCCGGCCTTCGTCAACTACGCGGTGTACCACGCCGGCCTGCCCACGCCGCGCATCGCCATCGGCGACAACCTGCTGCAAAAGCCGTTTGTCAGCGACATGATGCGCCTGAACAAGAGCTTCATCGTGCACCGCTCGATCAGTGGGCGCCGCGAAAAGCTGGCGGCCTACCAGCTGCTCTCGGCCTACATCAACCATTCGATCCGCAACGACGCCACGTCGATCTGGATCGCCCAGGCCGAAGGCCGGGCCAAGGACGGTGACGACCGCACCGATTCAGCGATCCTCAAGATGTTCCACATGAGCCGCAAGGACGAGCCGTTCGGCGCGGTGATCCAGAGCCTTAACCTGACACCGGTTTCGATCAGCTACGAATATGACCCGTGCGACCAGGCCAAGGCCCGCGAGCTGTACATCCGCGCCACCACCGGCACCTACAAGAAGGCGCCGGGCGAGGACGACAACAGCATCGCCAAGGGCATTACCGGCTACAAGGGCCGGGTGCACATCAACTTCGCCCCGCCGGTGACCGAGTACCACGAGGACACCAAGCAACTGGCGGTGGAAATCGACCGGCAGATCCTCGGTGGCTACCGGCTGTTCCCGGTGCACTACCTGGCCTATGCGATGTGGGATGGCAAGGATGAGGCGCTGCAGGTGCCGAGCGCCGAGAAGGTATTCCCGGCTGATGAACTGGCCCGGGCCAAGGAAGAATGGCAACGCCGCCTGGATGCCTGCCCCGAGGAGCAGCGGCCGTACCTGGTGTTGCAGTATGCGACGCCGGTGCGCAACCAGTACCAGGTCAGGCAGCAGGCACCGGTTGCCTGATCGATCCTAGGGCTGCTTTGCAGCCCATCGCGACACAAGGCCGCTCCTACAAGAGATCGCGCATACCTGTAGGAGCGGCCTTGTGTCGCGATGGGCCGCAAAGCGGCCCCGGAATCTCAAATCCAGGTACTGAACCAGGACAACAGCAGCGCCATCGCCAGGCACGAAAAACCGAGAATGTAGAAGTAGCGCGGTACCCGCAGGTCGAACGCGTCCACCACCCCCTCGTCCACCGCCATGTACTCGCGGGTCTCGGCCTCGCGCCGCCGCGCACTGTGCAGCAGCAACCCGCCCGGGCAGGTCAGCAGCAACGCCAGCAGATTGATCAGCTTGGTCGGGTGGGCGGCCAGGAACCCCCAGAGCACTTGCAAGGACATCACGCAACCTCGGTATGAGCGACGGCAAAGGCCGGCATTCTACCCAAGTCATGCCCAGACGCCCGGCCCAGGCGACAAAGTGTCATCAAATTTCATCTGGCATGGCATGAAGCTTTGCCGGCCTCTTCGCGGGCACAGACAACAAAAAACCCGCTGCCTGGAACACAGGCAGCGGGTTTTGTTTTACAGCTGAAGCCTTACTGCCCCAGCACCTGACCGATGGTCGGGTCCTTGAACATGCGGGTCAGGGCATCGCTCAGCACATCGCCCACCAGCTGGGTGTTGGTTTCCTGGTTCGGCGCCATGCCGAAACGCTGGTCCAGCGAAGCGCCGTAACGGCCACTGTAGCGGCGGCCGCCATTGGACACGTCGGCACGGAAGGTGGCGCCGATGGTAGCCTCGGTCACGTACAGGTTGTCTTTCGGCGACTGGTACTTCAGCTCCGCCAGGGTCACGGTCAGCTGCGGCGCGTTGTAGGCGTTCGGCGTCGGGGTGAAGCCGAGCAGGCGCACGGCGGCTTCAGCCTGGGCCTGCAGCTTGGGCACGATGTCGTTACCGCTGACGCTGATGGTGCTGGTCTCGGGGTACATGCCACCGCGAGTGCCCAGGGACTGCGAGGCCCGGCCGTCAACCACACGGACCACTACCGGCTGGCCATGGCCGACCGGGGCGAGCTGGGCCTTGAGCGTGGGTTGCGGATTGAGTTGTTGCGGGCTGTGGGCACAACCGACCAGGCTGAGGCTGGCCACGGCGATCAAACCGAACAACAGACGTTGCAACATGCGCGTTACTCCAGAAAAAGCGGCGAAGGCCCACAGTATACCTAGCCACGCATCGACCAGTCATCGGCCTGGCCCGCTTGTCACAATCGTTTCATCGCCGCGCCCTTATCCTTGCGCCAAGCCCTAACGCACAGGACTCGCTGCCATGGCCTCGCTCTGGACCCTGCTCTTCCAACGCCCGCGCCACAACACCTATGCCCGCCTCGACGCGAACGGCAAATGCCTGGCCTTCAAGCAATGCAGCCGGGCGCCCAGCGGCAGCGGCTGGGTCCAGATCGGCGAAATCCAGCTCGCCTGGCTGGGCCGCGAACTGCCCGCCAGTGCCCGGGTTTGCGCCCGCGCAAGCCGCCGCTGGCACCAGCGCATCCTCGCGGCCTGACAAACGCTGCAATAAAAACCACGAATGGCGACATTTCTGCCCGCGACATCGCTATAATCTCCCCCCGATTATAAGGACGTCTCCTGATCGGGCCCCGCACTCGCCGATTGACCCCGGCAACTTCAACGCTTCGCCCACAGAGAGCCTTCCACTCAGGTCTTGCATCGGCTGTCGTGCCTGCTTTTCCGGCCCTTCACACTGCATGAACCTGCGGGTTGCCATCGCGCAGTCCCCTTTTGAGGTTCACGTCTCCAAAAGAGCGTGAAAAAACGGTTTTCACAACTTCACAAGAGTGTGGCGAGCAAATGAACAGTCTGGCATGTGCAAAAGCGGCAGATGTGTCCCGAACAGCCCTGAACAGGCGGCAAATGCGCTCATCCCGTATGAGTGTCTGAGCCGTTCCATAACGCACGCACGACACCTTGACCATAAGTCGAATTGCCGCACCCGTGGCAAACCGCGTTCAATACGCGAACCCGAAGACTGATTGGCGGTGTCCGCGGAAGTTGCAAGAACTGCGAAAAGTCGGACATGGCGACCCTGGCGAACCCAGGTCCTATGCTGTCAATTAGGTAGCTGTAGATTGTGGAGACGCGTTAAATGGCGCAGAACGAATCGGTTGATGTGGTACTGGTAGGCGCGGGCATCATGAGTGCCACCCTGGCCGTACTGCTCAAGGAGCTCGACCCGACCCTGAAGCTTGAGGTCGTGGAGGCGATGGACTCCGGAGCCGCGGAAAGCTCCAACCCCTGGAACAACGCAGGCACCGGCCACGCCGGCCTGTGCGAGCTTAACTATACGCCCCAGGCCGCCGATGGCAGCATCGACATCAAGAAGGCCGTGCACATCAACACCCAGTTCGAGGTTTCGCGCCAGTTCTGGGCCTACCTGAGCAAAAAGGGCAACTTCGGCTCGGCACGTGCCTTCATCAACCCTGTCCCGCACCTGAGCTACGTCGAGGGTGACAAGGGTGTTTCCTTCCTCAAGAAGCGCTATGAGCTGCTCAAGCAGCACCATGCCTTCGCGGACATGGAATACACCGAAGACAAGGCCGTGATGAATGACTGGATGCCGCTGATGATGCCAGGCCGCCCAGCCGACCAGCACATCGCCGCCACCCGCGTGCTCAAGGGTACCGACGTCAACTTCGGCGCCCTGACCAACAAGCTGCTGAAGCTGCTGGGCGACTCGCAGGACGCTCAGGTCAAGTACAGCAAGAAGGTCGTCGGCCTGCGCCGTAACGGCAAGGGCTGGACCGTGAGCATCAAGGACGTCAACAGCGGCGGCAGCCGTGAAGTGGACGCCCGCTTCGTCTTCCTCGGCGCCGGTGGCGCGGCCCTGCCGCTGCTGCAGCTGTCGGGCATCCCGGAAAGCAAAGGCTTCGGCGGCTTCCCGGTCAGCGGCCAGTGGCTGCGTTGCGACAACCCGGAAATCGTCAAGCAGCACCAGGCCAAGGTCTACAGCCAGGCTGCGGTCGGCGCCCCACCGATGTCGGTACCGCACCTGGATACCCGCGTGGTCGATGGCAAGAAATCGCTGCTGTTTGGCCCATATGCCGGCTTCACCACCAAGTTCCTCAAGCACGGTTCGCTGATGGACCTGCCGCTGTCGGTGCGCATGGGCAACATCGGCCCGATGCTGGCCGTGGCTCGTGACAACATGGACCTGACCAAGTACCTGGTCAGCGAAGTGATGCAGTCGATGGAGCAGCGCCTGGAAGCCCTGCGTCGCTTCTACCCGCAGGCCAAGGCCGAAGACTGGCGCCTGGAAGTGGCTGGTCAGCGCGTGCAGATCATCAAGAAAGACCCGAAGAAAGGCGGCGTGCTGCAGTTCGGTACCGAGCTGGTCTCGGCCCAGGACGGCAGCCTGGCTGCACTGCTCGGCGCATCGCCGGGTGCTTCGGTGACCGTGTCGATCATGCTGGAACTGATCGAGCGCTGCTTCCCCGAGCAGGCCAAAGGTGCCTGGGCTGCCAAGCTCAAGGAAATCTTTCCGGCTCGCGAGAAGACCCTGGCGACCGATGCTGCCCTGTACCACAAGATCAGTGCCGACAACGACGTTGCGCTGGACCTGGTGGAAAGCAGCCCGGCGGCCAAGCATTACGCCTGATTCGGCCGGTAACGAAAAAACGCCCCTCGGGGCGTTTTTTTGTGCCTGGTTGCTCATTCACCTGTGCCGGCCTCTTCGCGGGCATGCCCGCTCCCACAGGTTTTGGCGTCGCCCTCAGGCTGTGCACCATCCCTGTGGGAGCGGGCGTGCCCGCGAAAGGGCCGTCACAGGTTAAAAATCAGCCACGGGCCTTGGCGATGATCTCGATGTAATCCGCCGCATTGCGCTGGTCGGCAATCTGCTCGACAAAGGTCTTGCCGTGCTCGTCCTTGCCATCCAGGTCCAGCCCAGCCTCGACGAAGAAGCCGACAAAACGCTCGAAATCGTCGATGCGCAGGCCGCGGTAGGCCTTGACCAGCTTGTGCAGCGACGGCGAAGTCACGCCATCGGCCGGCTCGAACTGAAGGAACGACTTGATGTAGTCGTCGCTGATCTCGTCACCGATTACCTGTTTCTTGTCTTTACGCATTGCCGACTCCAACTGGACCATCACGAAATTTCGAAGGCCGGCAGTGTACCCCCCGCAGGCCGGGCGCCTCAACGCGTACGTACGGTGCCGGTGTGCAGGTCGGCCCAGACGTGGCCGTTGCCGTACGTGAGGAACTGCACATACAGCGTCTCGTTGCGCAGCAGGTCCATGATCACGCGGTAGTCGCTGAGCGGGTAATTCAGGCTCAGGGTGCGGGTTTTGTCGTCGTATACGGGTTTCTTCAGGCTTTTGGCCGCTTCACCGTCAAAGGTCAGCAGCACCTGGGCGATGGTCGCGCCCTTGCTCAGCGGCTTGCCCTTGAGGCGCACCTGCAACGACGAGGTGATCGGGATCGGCTGCTGGTCGGACTGGCGCTGGGTACCCACTACCACCGAGTAGTCGGTCACTTGCAGCAGTTGCTGGCCGGTCGGCGCTTCCTGGCGCAGGGACTGGTCGTCAGGTGGCAGGAACTGGCTGTGCAGCGGTGCGGCGGCGAGTGGCAGGCTGACCGCCAGCAGGAGGGGAAGAAACGCACGCATGTGAGGCTCCTTGAATGAAGGGGCACTCTAGCACGGCCTGCACAGGCTCTTGTAGGAGCGGCCTTGTGTCGCGATGGGCCGCAAAGCGGCCCCGGCCATGTTGGTGGCGAGGCTTCAATCGAGGGGCTGCTGCGCAGCCCGATCGCGACACAAGGCCGCTCCTACAGTTGAGTGCGCCGGCCTGACATCAATCGAACTGCGCGCGCATCCAGGCCTGGTACTCGGCCACGCCTTCTTCACCTTCGCGCGGAGCCCAGTGCGCATGCTCGCCTTCACCCACCGGCCGATACGGCCCGGCCTTGCACTCGAACAGGATGCTGTCCGGCTCCAGCACCACCAGCCCATGGTAAATACCAGGCGCGAGGTCCACACCCAGGCAGTCGCCGCCCGCCTGCAGCACTCGCTTGTCGGTGACCGCCCCCTGCTCATCGAAGAGCAACAGGCCTAAGCGCCCCTTGAGCGCAATCAGCGTTTCAGCCTTGTCGGCGCTCAGGTGGCGATGCGGCGGGATATAGGTGCTCGGTTGCAGCCCGACCGCCATGCGGTGGCAAGGCTCTTCCATCTCATGGAAATTGTGATGCTGCCGCCCGCGTGGGTTGGCGGCAGCCTGTGCGGCCAGCCCGGCGAACAGCGATTGGTCGATGAACGCAGGCTGGCGCATGATCACAGCCCCTTTACGGCGAAGATGCCGTTGGCGTTGCGCCAGTAGCCTTTGTAGTCCATGCCGTAACCGAAGATGTAGCGGTCGACGCAGGGCAGGCCCACGTAGTTGGCCTTGAGCTCCGGGCTGGCCTTGCGGTCATGGTCCTTGTCGATCAGTACCGCGGTGTGCACCGAGCGCGCGCCGGCATGCTTGCAGAACTCGATGATGGCGCTGAGGGTGTGGCCTTCGTCGAGGATGTCATCGACGATCAGTACATCACGGTCGATGAACGACACTTCGGGCTTGGCCTTCCAGAACAGCTCGCCGCCGCTGGTCTGGTTGCGGTAGCGGGTGGCGTGCAGGTAGCTGGCTTCCAGTGGGAACTGCAGGTGGGTCAGCAGTTTGCCGGAGAAGATCAGGCCGCCGTTCATCACGCAGAACACAACCGGGTTCTTGTCGTGCAGGTCCTTGCAGATCTGCTCGCCGACTTTGGCGATGGCCGCTTCGACTTCGGCTTCGGTGTACAGGCAGTCAGCTTCACGCATGACTTGACGGATATGCTCGAGATCGGCGGACATGGCGCTCTCCGGGGGTGCATTTTGGAAAAGCGGGCAAAGGTACGCATCCGCTCGTCACAGATCAAGCATTTATGGACTAACGTCCAGAATGACCAGACGACAGCACAGGCTGAATAGATTAATCTAGCGCGGTTTTTTTGCCCGCCTTTCGGAGCCCCCCCTATGCCCACTCGTGAGATCCGCCATCCGCTGATCCGCCACAAGCTCGGCCTGATGCGCCGTGCCGATATCAGCACCAAGAATTTTCGCGAACTTGCCCAGGAAGTCGGCGCGCTCCTGACCTACGAAGCCACCCAGGACCTGCCGCTCGAAACCTACGAGATCGACGGCTGGTGCGGCAAGGTGCAAGTTGAAAAAATCGCCGGCAAGAAGATTACCGTGGTGCCGATCCTGCGTGCCGGCATCGGCATGCTCGACGGCGTGCTCAGCCTGATCCCGGGTGCCAAGGTCAGCGCCGTCGGCGTTGCCCGCAACGAGGAAACCCTCGAAGCCCACACCTACCTGGAAAAGCTCGCGCCGGACATCAACCAGCGCCTGGCCCTGATCATCGACCCGATGCTGGCCACCGGCGGTTCGATGGTCGCCACCATCGACCTGCTGAAGAAGGCCGGTTGCAAAGAGATCCGCGCCATGGTCCTGGTCGCCGCGCCAGAAGGCATCGAAGTGGTGGAAAAAGCCCACCCGGACGTGCAGATCTACACCGCCTCGATCGACCAGCGCCTGAACGAACACGGCTACATCGTGCCGGGCCTGGGCGATGCCGGTGACAAGATCTTCGGCACCAAGCAAAAGGACGCCTGACCATGCAGGACGGCTTCAACGACCCGCTCTGGCGCCAGGTCGTTTCGGGCGCGCAGATGCTCTTCGTGGCATTTGGCGCGCTGGTGCTGATGCCACTGATCACCGGCCTCGATCCGAACGTCGCGCTGTTCACCGCCGGTATCGGCACCCTGCTGTTCCAGCTGGTCACCGGCCGCCAGGTACCCGTGTTCCTGGCCTCGAGCTTTGCCTTCATCACCCCGATCATCCTCGCCAAGGGCCAGTTCGGCCTGGCCGAGACCATGGGCGGCGTGATGGCCGCAGGTTTCGTGTACACCTTCATGGGCCTGATGGTGAAAATCAAAGGCACTGGCTTCATCGACCGCATGCTGCCGCCGGTGGTGATCGGCCCGGTGATCATCTCCATCGGCCTGGCCATGGCGCCGATCGCCGCCAACATGGCGATGGGCAAGGCCGGTGACGGCAGCGTGCTGCTGCCCTACAAGACCGCCATGATGATCTCGATGCCGGCCCTGCTGACAACGCTGATCGTCGCCGTGTTCGGCAAGGGCATCTTCCGTCTGGTGCCGATCATTGCCGGCGTGCTGGTAGGCTTTGCCCTGTCGTTCGCCTTTGGCGTGGTCGACACTGCCAAGATCGCCGCCGCACCGTGGCTGGAGCTGCCCAACTTCACCGCGCCAGCGTTCAACTGGCAGGCCATCCTGTTCATCGTCCCGGTTGCCCTGGCACCGGCGATCGAGCACATCGGCGGCGTGATCGCGGTCGGCAGCGTGACCGGCCGCGACTACCTGAAGAAGCCCGGCCTGCACCGCACACTGCTGGGCGACGGCCTGGCCACCACCGCAGCCGGCCTGTTCGGCGGCCCGCCCAACACCACCTATGCCGAAGTGACCGGCGCGGTGATGCTGACCAAGAACTACAACCCGAAGATCATGACCTGGGCGGCGGTCTTCGCCATCACCCTGGCCTTCATCGGCAAGTTCGGCGCACTGCTGCAAAGCATCCCGGTACCGGTGATGGGTGGCATCCTGTGCCTGCTGTTCGGCTCGATCGCGGCGGTGGGCATGAACACCATGATCCGCCACAAGATCGACCTGGCCGAAGCGCGCAACCTGGTGATCGTGTCGGTGACCCTGGTGTTCGGTATTGGCGGCGTGCTGATCGGCAGTGGTGACGGCCCGGATGACTGGGGCCTGAAGGGCATCGCCCTGTGCGCCATCGTGGCAATCGCCCTGAACCTGATCTTGCCGGGCAATGATGGCTGGAAGCACAAGAAGCTGGATGATCAGTTGCCTTGATCCGGCTCTAGCCTGACCCTGCCTCTTCGCGGGTAAACCCGCTCCCACAGGTACCCCGCTGCCCTCAGGCCTTGTGCAAAACCTGTGGGAGCGGGTTTACCCGCGAAGAGGCCAGCACAGGCAACCTTGGAATCAGGCTTTTTCGCACATCCCCGCCAGCGCCCTCACCCACGCCGGGTGATCATTCAGGCAAGGCACCAGCACCAGCTCCTGCCCGCCGGCCTCGACAAACTGCTCGCTCCCGCGCATGCCGATCTCTTCCAGGGTCTCGATGCAATCGGCCACGAACGCCGGGCACATTACCAGCAGCTTCTTCACCCCGGCCTTGGCCAGCTCGTCCAGCCGCGCCTCGGTATAGGGTTCGATCCACTTGGCCCGCCCCAGCCGTGACTGGAACGACACCGACCATTTGCCATCGGGTATGCCCATTTTCTGCGCAAAGGCCCTGGCCGTTGCCAGGCACTGCCCGCGGTAGCACACCGCGCGCATATCGGCACTGGCATCCTTGCAGCAGTCGGCCGCCTGGAAGTCATGCTTGCCGGTCGGGTCCAGCTTCTTCAGGTGCCGCTCCGGCAAGCCATGGAAGCTCAGCAACAGGTGATCGTAATCCTGCTCCAGGTAAGGCCGGGCGCTGGCGACCAATGCCTCGATGTAGTCCGGGTGCTCGTAGAATGGCTGCAGCACGCGAAGTTGCAACGGCAAATTGCGTTCATTGACCGTCTGCCTGGCCAGTTCCACCACAGTGGTCACCGTGCTGTCGGCGAACTGTGGGTACAGCGGCGCCAGGGTCACCTTGCGCACACCCTGTGCCACCAGGCGCTCCAGCACCTCGGGCAAGGCCGGCTGGCCATAGCGCATGGCAATCTCCACCGGGCCATGGGGCCAGTGCTCGACCATCGCCGCCTGCAGGCGACGGGTCAGCACCACCAGCGGCGAGCCCTCCTCCCACCAGATCGAGCCATAGGCGTGCGCCGACTGCTCCGGTCGCTTGACCAGGATCAGCGACACCAGCAGGCGCCGCACCGGCCAGGGCAGGTCGATCACGTACGGGTCCATGAGGAACTGGTTGAGGTAGCGGCGCACATCGGCCACCGAGGTGGAGGCCGGGGAACCCAGGTTGACCAGCAGCAGGGCGTGATCGGTCATGCAGCGTCCTATGTCAGAGGCGGCTGGACAGGTTGTCCAGGGCCGATTGCAAATCGTTGAAGCGGAAGGTGAAGCCTGCCGCCAGCAAGCGTACCGGGCGGGCGCGCTGGCCGCCGAGCAGCAGGGTCGACAGCTCACCCAGCCCGGCCTTGAGCAGCAGTGCCGGCACTGGCAGCAGCGCCGGCCGGTGCAACGTGCGGCCGAGGCGCCTGGCGAACTCGCGGTTGCGCACCGGCTCCGGGGCGCAGGCATTATAAGGACCGCTGGCATCCTTGTGCTGCAAGAGAAAATCAATCAGGGCGACCTGGTCGTCTATATGGACCCAAGGCATCCACTGCCGCCCGTCGCCCAAAGGCCCGCCCAGCCCCAGTTTGAAGGGCAGGCGCAGGCGCGACAAAAAGCCGCCATCACTGGCCAGAACCAACCCGGTACGCACCAGCACCACGCGAATGCCCTGGGCCTGGGAACGCAGCGCTGTCTCTTCCCAGGCAATGCACAGCTGGCTGGCAAAATCTTCGCGCACCGGCGGTGAAGCCTCGGTCAGCTCGCGTTCGCCACCGTCTCCATACCAGCCCACCGCAGAGCCGGAGATCAGCACTTCCGGGCGCTGCTCGCGGCTGCCCAGCCAAGCCAGCAACTGCTCGGTAAGGGTGACGCGGCTGGCCCACAGCAGGTTGCGCCGGGCCGCCGTCCAGGGCCGATCGGCAATCGGCGCACCGGCCAGGTTGATCACTGCGTCCAGGTGATCATCCGCCTCCAGTTGCTCCAGGCGGGCAATGCCACGCACGCCGTTCCCACAAATTTGGGGCACCTGCTCAGGTCGCCGGCTCCATACCGTCAGGCGATGACCCTGGCCGAGCCAGTACTGGCACAGGTGCTTGCCAATCAACCCGGTGCCGCCTGTCAGCAATATATGCATGGCTGTGTCCTCGCAGAATGCGGCGGTGGTCTATTTTTAACATCAAGGCACTTTTTTGACCCGACGCTCTCGGATAAACATAGGCCAACCTGCCTGCCAACACGGAATAACCTTATACAACATTTGAGCATTGTACAGGTTTGCCTGACAGCGTAGTCTGCTTACAGCAAGGTTTGAAGAGGCCATCATGACAGTACCTATTGCCATCATCGGGGCCGGTATCGCCGGTCTGTCAGCCGCCCAGGCCTTGCAGAAGGCCGGGCAATCCGTGCATTTGTTCGACAAGGGCCACGGCAGTGGCGGTCGCATGGCCAGCAAGCGCAGCGAAGCTGGCGCGCTGGACCTCGGCGCCCAGTATTTCACCGCCCGTGACCGGCGCTTTGTCGAGCAGGTACAGCAGTGGGTTGCCGCTGGTTGGGCCGAGCAATGGAAGCCACAGCTGTACAATTACCGCGATGGTGAGCTCACCCCTTCACCCGACGAGCAGACGCGCTGGGTGGGTGTGCCGCGCATGAGTGCAATCACCCGCGGCCTGCTCAAGGATGTGACGGTCAATTTCGGCTGCCGCATCGCCGAAGTGTTCCGCGGCAAGCAGTACTGGCACCTGCAGGACACCGAAGGCTGCAGCCACGGCCCCTACAGCCGCGTGGTGATCGCCGTGCCGGCACCACAAGCCACGCCGTTGCTGGCCGCGACCCCGAAGCTCGCTGCCGTGGCCGCCGGTGTGCAGATGGAGCCCACCTGGGCCGTCGCCCTGGCCTTCCAGACCCCGCTGGAAACCCCGATGCAAGGCTGCTTCGTGCAGGACAACCCGCTCGACTGGCTGGCGCGCAACCGCAGCAAGCCCGGGCGTGACGAGCAGCTCGACACCTGGGTACTGCACGCCACCTCGGACTGGAGCCGGCAACACATCGACCTGCCCAAGGAAGAAGTGATCGAACAGCTGTGGGGCGAGTTCGCCGAACTGGTCGGCTGCGTGGTGCCGGCACCTACTTTTGCCTTGGCCCACCGCTGGCTTTATGCCCGCCCGAGCAGCAACCATGAATGGGGCGCACTGGCCGATGCTGACCAGGGCTTGTACGCCTGCGGCGACTGGTGCCTGTCCGGCCGTGTCGAGGGCGCCTGGCTCAGTGGCCAGGAAGCGGCGCGTCGGCTGCTCGAACACCTCGAGTGATGTAGGGTTATACAAAAAAACTGGTTTGCATAACTTCCGGGCTGTGCTGGAATGAACCTGTACAATTTTTTAGTCTCGTACAGGTTTTTGGAGGCAGCCCATGCACGACTCATTTGCCCACAGCAAGCCGCGTATCGCCATCAGCGCCTGCCTGACCGGGCACAGCGTGCGCTATAACGGTGGCCACAAGGCCTCCGACCTGTGCCGTATGCAACTCGAGGAACATTTCGACTGGTTGCCGGTGTGCCCGGAGGTGGCCATCGGTCTGGGCGTGCCGCGCGACCCGATCCGACTGGTCGGCAACCCCGAGCAGCCGGAAGTGGTAGGCACCCGCAACCCCGGCATGGACCTGACCGGCCCGCTGCGCAGCTACGGCGAGCAAATGGCAGCCGAACTCGACGATATCTGCGGCTACATCTTCATGCAGAAATCGCCTTCCTGTGGCCTGGAGCGGGTCAAGGTGTACCAGGACAATGGCCACCCAGCCTTTCACGGTGGGCGGGGCGTGTATGCCCAGGCGTTCTGCGCACGGCGCCCGGACCTGCCGGTGGAAGAAGAAGGCCGCCTGCACGACCCTGTGCTGCGCGAGAACTTCATCAGCCGTGTGTACGCCTATGCCGACTGGCAGCGCCTGCTGGCCGAAGGCCTGAGCCGTGGCGCCCTGGTGCGGTTCCACTCGCGCTACAAGTACCTGCTGATGGCCAACAACCCGCAGGCCTACCGCAGCCTTGGGCGCCTGCTCGGCAGCATGAGCAAGGATGATGACCCGCAAAGCATCGGCCCGCGCTATTTCAGCCAGCTGATGCAGGCCCTGCGTCGCTGTGCCAGCCGTGGCACTCATTGCAACGTGCTGCAGCATCTGAGCGGCTACTTCAAGGACACCCTCACACAGCAGGACAAAGCCGAGCTGCAAGCCATCATCGGCCAATACCAGCAAGGCGTGGTGCCCCTGGTAGTGCCGCTGACCCTGCTCAAGCACCATTTGCGCAAGCACCCCGACCCGTATCTGCAGCAGCAGGCCTACCTGCAGCCGCACCCCGAGCGCCTGGGCCTGCGCAATGCCGTCTGAAATCCTGTTGCCCATCGGCGAACTGGCTCGCCGCACGGGCGTCAATCCCGTCACCCTGCGCGCCTGGGAGCGCCGCTACGGCCTGCTCAAGCCCCAGCGTACCGCCAAGGGCCATCGCCTGTATCCGCTGGAGCAGGTCGAACGCGTCGAGGCGATCCTCGCCTGGCTGCAACGCGGCGCCTCCGTCGGCCAGGTACGCGAGCTGCTCGACAAACCGGCCAGCACGCCACCGAAAGGCGACTGGCAAGCCCGGCAGTTCCAACTGATCGAGGCCATCGCCACGCTGTCGCAGCGCGCCCTTGACCATCAGCTCAACCAGGCGATGGCCCTGTACCCGGCTGTCACCCTGTGCGAGCAATTGCTGTTGCCGCTGCTCGACCTCCTCGACCTGCGCTGGCGCAACTATTTCAATGCACGGCTGGAGCAGGTGTTTTTCCACAGCTGGTTGCGCAGCAAGCTGGGCGCCCGGGTCTACCACGACAACCAGTTGCTGCAAGGCCCTGCCATCTTGCTGACCGAAGACAGCGAACACACCTTCAGCCCCGGTTTGTGGTTGTGCGCCTGGCTGTTCACCAGCAACGGCCTGCCAGTCGAAGTGCTGGAGCACACCCTTGCCGGCGCGCACCTGCAACGTGCCGTCACCATGCTCAAGCCGCGCGCCGTGCTGCTGCACCTGGGGCCACGCATCGATGACAAGGCGCTGCAACGCACCCTGTCCAACCTGCCCGTGCCGACCCTGGCCGGCGGGCCGATGCTGGCGCTGCACGAAGCCCGGCTGCGTGCCCTCAGGCTGCCCAACCTTGCCCTGTTCGATACCCCTCAGGCGGCATTGCGTTTGCTGCAAGCCCATGACCGCCAGCCTGGAGAGATGACCGCACCATGCACCTGACCTGGCTGCGCAGCGACCTGCGCATCGATGACAACACCGCGCTCAGCGCCGCCTGCGAACGCGGCCCGACCCTCGCCCTGTGGCTGGTCAGCCCCGGGCAATGGCTGGCCCACGACGACGCCGCCTGCAAAGTCGACTTCTGGCTGCGCAACCTGCGCGACCTGCGCCAGGCGCTGGAGCGCCTGAACATCCCCCTGCTGATCCGCAGGATCGACACCTGGGACCAGGCGCCACAGGCCGTACTCGATGTCTGCCGCCAACATCAGGTGCAAAGCGTGCACTGGAACGAGGAGTACGGCATCAACGAGCAACGTCGCGACGACGCCACCCGCGCGCTGCTGGAAAAGTCGTCCATCCAGGCCCACAGCCACCTCGACCAGCTGTTGTTCCGCCCAGGCACCATCCTTACCCGCAGCGGCGACTACTTCCAGGTGTTCAGCCAGTTCAAGAAGAACTGCCTGGAGCACCTGCACCGCGGCCTTCCCGCCTTGGCCCAGCGGGTGAAACGCCAGGCACCGCTGCAGGTCAGCAGCGACCCGATCCCCCAGCACGTGGACGGCTTCGAAAAACCCGCGCAAACACTGCGCGACCACTGGCCGGCCGGCGAAGCCGAAGCGCAGGCGCGGCTGACCCGTTTTCTCGACGAAACCATCGACGACTACCAACAGCTGCGCGACTTGCCTGCCAAGCCCGGCACCAGCCAGCTCTCGGCCTACCTGGCCGCAGGCGTGATTTCACCGCGCCAGTGCCTGCACGGCGCCCTGGCCAGCAACCGCGGCGAGTTCGACAGCGGCAGCAGCGGCGTGCAAACCTGGGTCAACGAGCTGCTCTGGCGCGAATTCTACAAACACATCCTGACCGGTTATCCACAGGTCTCGCGTCACCGCGCCTTCCGCGCCCAGACCGAAGCCCTGCCCTGGCGCGATGCACCGGCCGACCTCGAAGCCTGGGAACAGGGCCGGACCGGCTTCCCGATCATCGACGCCGCCATGCGCCAACTGCTGGATACCGGGTGGATGCACAACCGCCTGCGCATGATCGTGGCCATGTTCCTCAGCAAGAACCTGCTGATCGACTGGCGCAAGGGCGAGCGGCATTTCATGCGCCACCTGATAGACGGCGACCTGGCCGCCAACAACGGTGGCTGGCAGTGGAGCGCGTCCACTGGCACCGACGCAGTGCCCTATTTCCGCATCTTCAACCCGGTTTCACAGTCGCAGCGTTTCGACCCGCAGGGGCGTTTCATTCGGCACTGGCTGCCGGAATTGCAGGGGCTGGATGAAAAAGCCATTCATTTCCCTGTGAAGTCGGCCGATCTTTTTGCTAGATATTCCTATCACAGTCCAATTGTCGATCTCGACAGCAGTCGTCAGCGCGCACTGGAGGCATTCAAGAACCTCCCGCGCCGGCAGGATCAGAGGGCAGCATCTTGAACAACGCACGCAGTATCTGGGTGACGGGAGCAGGCAATGGACTAGGCCTGGCGTTAGTGGAGGGGTTACTCGAGCAAGGACACCGGGTAGCTGCAAGCGGCAGGCATGGCGAGGCACTGGATGCCTTGGCTGCACGCTATGGCAGCCAGCTGTTGCGCTTGCCGTGGCAGTTGCACGAAGAACACCAGGCGGCCCAGGCCAGCCAGCAGATATGCCATGCCTGGTGCGCGCTGGACGGTTTGATCATCAATGCCGGTACCAGTGATTACCTGGCGGACGATGTGGCGGACAGCGAGTTGTTCGAGGCGATCGTCACTGACAACCAGTTGGCCGGCGAGCATTGCCTGGCCAAAGCGCTGCCTTTGCTGGCGAAGGGTGACTCACCGCAGGTGATGGCGGTGTTCAACCGTTATTCGGCGCTGCAGCTGCATGCACCGACGCAGGCGCCTGCGGGCTGGAACAACATGCCGCAGTGGATGCGCGAGCAGCGTCAGGCGTTGAAGGCGCAGGGGGTTGAGCTGACCGTGGTGGGGCCGCAGTCGTTGAAGACACCTGTGACACCGGCGCAGGCGATACCGGAGGCGTGGACGCCGCAGAATGCGGCAGAAGAGCTGCTGCGGCGGTGGCCGCAGAGGGAGCCCGAGCTTGTGCTGGAGGTTTTGGATCTCAATGGCCTGTGGCCTTTGTCACACAAGTAATTGATGTGGTGACCGTACCGGCCCTATCGCCGGCAAGCCGGCTCCCACCTCGACCGCATCGGCTTGAAGTCATGCGCATAACCTGTAGGAGCAGCCTTGTGCTGCGAAGAGGGCAGTAGGGCAGCAGATGTTCTTCTGCAGCAATGGCTTCTTCGCAGCACAAGGCTGCTCCTACAAGGTGATGAGGTAGCCTGAGTAATGGAGCAAGACAGTTGCTCCCCCAGGTACCTCATAGATCTCAAGCTATGTAAGCCCCCCCTGTGGGAGCGGGTTCACCGGCGAAGAGGCCGGCACAGGAGAGCTCAGAGCGCCATGCGGTAATGCAGGCTATAGCTCTCCACCCCATCGTTGGGCTGCTTGATGCCTGCGTTGGAATAGTGAATCGCCCGTACGCCAATCTCATGCCCACCGGCAAAGCGCAATCCAAAGCCGATACGGTCCTCGAACTGGAATGCCGAGCCCAGCTCGTTGTCTTCCAGCTCGGTGCTGGAGAATGCCGCCACGCCAATCCCCGCCTCTATATAAGGCTTCACCGACTCCCCGGCAAACTCGTAGACGAACACCGGCGCGAACGACAGGCTATGGTTGCTCGCGGTCTCGTCACCATCCCAATAGGTGTAGGCCCCATCCCAGTACCCCGTCAGGCGCCCGACGCTGGTCTGCCACCAGCTCGCGTCCCAATTCGATTGCAGCCCCAACCGGTAGACCATGGTCGAGTCACCGGTCTGCCCCACCGAAAACGAAACGTCGGCAGCCTGCGCCGCCAGTGAGTGCCCCAGGGTGAAGGCGGCAACCGCCGCCAAGCCGAGCAGCTTCTTCATGAGCAACATCCTTCTTTGCTGTTATTGGTATCCGCCTCATGTCAGGCAAAGCGATAGAAAACGGCAGTGGTACGATAGTTCAGCTTCTTTTCACATTTTTTTCACAATGAAAAGCTTTGCACACTGTCGGACTTATGCCACAGCAAGGGTAGGATTTGTCTGAGTGATTGCGGATCGGCACTGGTCCAGAAGCGGGTATCCCGGGCTGGCCCATCGGCCAGCAGGTCATCCGCGCCCAGCAGCCGCTGCAGTTGGCGCGCCACTGCGGCACCGGTGTCGATGATGGCCACGTCGGCTGGCACCATGCCGGCCAGCAACGGGCGCAGGAAGGGGTAATGGGTGCAGCCGAGGATCAACGTGTCGCAGCCAGCGGCCAGCAACGGCTGCACATAACCTTGCAGCAGCTGGCGCAGCGCCGGGCTGGCCAGGTCGCCGGTCTCGATCAGCTCGACCAGCCCCGGGCAAGGTTGGGTGATGACCTGCACGTCATTGGCAAAGCGGTCGAGCAAGGCGGCGAACTTGGCGCTCTGCAAGGTACCGGTGGTGGCCAGCACACCGACCACGCCCGAGCGCGTGGCGGCGGCAGCGGGCTTTACCGCCGGCTCCATGCCCACCAGCGGCCAGGTCGGGTACAACTCGCGCAGGTCGGCCACCGCCGCCACCGTGGCGGTATTGCAGGCCAGTACCATGGCCTTGGCGCCCTGTTCATGGAAGAACGCAGCAATGCGTCGGAGACGCTCACGGATATAGTCCGACGACTTCTCGCCGTAGGGTATGTGCCCGCAATCGGCCACGTACAGCAGCGTCTCGTTGGGCAGCAGGCGCTGGATCTCGGCGAGCACCGACAAGCCGCCGACTCCGGAATCCATCACGCCGATAGGCGCCGAGCGCTCAGCCATCGCGCTTGCCGCAGACCGCACAGGCCGGGTCGCGCTTGACCCGCAGTTCGCGGATACGAGTGCCGAGAGCATCGATCAGCAGCAGGCGGCCGACCAGCGGCTCGCCGAACCCGGCCAGCAGTTTCATCGCCTCCAGCGCCTGCAGGCTGCCCACCAGGCCCACCAGCGGGCCGATCACACCGGCTTCGCTGCAGGTCAGCTCGGCTTCGCTGCCATGGCCGTACAGGCAGTGGTAGCAAGGGCTGTAGTCACGCCGTGGATCGAATACCGACAACTGCCCTTCCAGGCGGATCGCCGCACCGCTGACCAGCGGCTTGCCAGCCGCGACACAGGCGACGTTGACCGCCTCGCGGGTACCGAAATTGTCAGAGCAGTCCAGCACCAGGTCCACCGCGGCCACCGCTGCCGCCAGCGAGTCCTCGTCCAGAGCCTGGCGATGGGCAACCAGGCTGATTTCCGGGTTGATCGCCTGCAAGCGCTGCAAGGCCGAATCGACCTTGCTCATGCCGACGCTGGCACTGTCGTGGATCACCTGGCGTTGCAGGTTGGTCAGGTCGACGGTGTCGAAGTCGGCCAGGTGCAGCTCACCCACCCCGGCAGCGGCCAGGTACAAGGCGACTGGCGAGCCAAGGCCACCGAGCCCGACGATCAGCGCCTTGCTCTGCTTGAGCCGCAACTGGCCGTCGATGTCGATCTGGGCCAGCAATACCTGCCGGCTGTAACGCAGCAGTTCCTGATCACTCAGCATGGCAGGCGCCCCAGGGTAATGCGTTCATGGCCGCCCAGGTCCGTGCGGCTGGCGACCTCGATGAAGCCTTGTTCAGCCAGCAAGGCGCGCACCGCCGCTGCCTGATCGTAGCCGTGTTCCAGCAGCAACCAGCCACCCGGTACCAGGTGCGCGGGCGCCTGGGCAGCGATCACGCGCAAGTCGTCCAGGCCATCGGCGCCGGCCACCAGCGCGCTGCTGGGTTCGAAGCGTACATCACCGGCGACCAGGTGCGGGTCTGCGGCGGCGATGTAGGGCGGGTTGCTGACAATCAGGTCGAAACGCTCGCCGGCCAGGCTGTCGAACCAGTGGCTGAGCCGTACCTGGGCGTTCGCCAGGCCCAGGCGCTGGCGGTTGCGCTCGGCCAGGGCGGCGGCCTCCTCCACCCGGTCCACTGCAGTTACCTGCCAGGCCGGGCGATCGCTGGCCAGGGCCAGGGCAATCGCGCCGGTGCCGGTGCCCAGGTCAAGGACCTTGGCCGGCGTGGCGGGTTGCAGTTCAAGCGCGGCTTCGACCAGCAGCTCGGTATCCGGCCGCGGGATCAGGGTATGCGGCGCCACCTCCAGGTCGATCTTCCAGAAGCCCTGCAGCCCGAGAATGTAGGCGACCGGCTCGCCGCCACGGCGGCGCTGCAGGTAAGCGGCATAGGTCTCGGCATCTTCGCTGCTGACGATTCGCTCGGGCCAGGTGTGCAGGTAGCTGCGCGACTTGCCGATGGCCGCAGCCAACAGCAGCTCGGCATCCAGCCGCTCGGTGGGCGATTCTGGCAACTGCGCGTTGCGCAGCAGGCTGGCGATGATGGTCATCAGTCCCCCAGGGCGGCCAGTTGATCGGCCTGGTATTCGGCCAGCAGCGGTTCGATCACCGCCTCCACGCCGCCGGCGAGGATGTCGTCCAGCGAGTACAGGGTCAGGTTGATGCGGTGGTCGGTCACCCGGCCCTGTGGATAATTGTACGTACGGATGCGCTCGGAACGGTCACCCGAGCCAACCAGCAGCTTGCGCTCGGTGGCGATGGCGTTCTGCGCGGCGCTGGTCTGCATGTCGTTGAGCTTGGCCGACAGCCAGGACATGGCGCGAGCACGGTTCTTGTGCTGCGAGCGCTCTTCCTGGCACTCGACCACGATACCGGTGGGCAAGTGGGTGATACGGATCGCCGAGTCGGTCTTGTTGACGTGCTGGCCGCCGGCACCGGATGCGCGGTAGGTGTCCACGCGCAGGTCGGCCGGGTTGATCTCGATGGCCGCCTGTTCGTCCGGCTCGGGCAGTACCGCCACGGTGCACGCGGAGGTGTGGATACGGCCCTGGGATTCGGTTTCGGGCACGCGCTGCACGCGGTGCGCGCCGGACTCGAACTTGAGCTTGCCGTACACGCTCTCACCTTCGACGCGGGCGATGATTTCCTTGTAGCCGCCGTGCTCGCCTTCGTTCTCGGAGAGGATTTCCAGGCGCCAGCCACGCTTTTCGGCGTAGCGCGAATACATGCGGAACAGGTCGCCGGAGAAGATCGCCGCCTCGTCGCCACCGGTGCCGGCACGAATTTCGAGGAACACGTTGCGGCCGTCGTTGGGGTCCTTGGGCAACAGCATGCGTTGCAGCTGCGACTCCAGCGTCAGCAGTTGTTCCTTGGCTTCACGCACTTCTTCCACGGCCATTTCGCGCAGGTCCGGGTCACTGTCCTTGAGCAGCGCCTGGGCACCTTCGAGGTCGTCCTGGACTTTGCGCCACTCTTTATAAGCAGCGTAGACCGGCTCGACTTCGGCGTATTCACGGGAATAGGCGCGAAAGCGCGTCTGGTCGGAAATGACCTCGGCATCACCGAGCAGTGCGGTGAGTTCTTCGAAGCGGTCCTGGAGGATTTCCAGTTTGTTCAGCAGCGACGCTTTCATTGCGGGGATTTGTCCGTCGAGCCCTCGTTGAGGGCAAAGAGTTCCTGGGCCATGGCCAGCGCATCGAGGCGGCCCTCGGCCGAGAGCCTTTTCAATTGCACGCTGGGTGCATGTAGGAGTTTGTTGGTCAGCCCCCGGGCCAGTTGGGCCAGTACCTCTTCGGGGTTGCCGCCATTGGCCAGCAGTCGCTGGGCCTTTTGCAGTTCTTCGTCGCGCAGGCGCTCGCTTTGCTGGCGATAGGCCTTGAGCACATCCACCGCGGCCAGCTCGCGCAGGCGCAGCATGAAGTCTTCGGCCCCCACCGACACCAGCTCTTCGGCGGCCTGGGCCGCGCCCTGGCGACTCTTGAGGTTTTCCGCCACTACGTCGTGCAGGTCATCGACAGTGTACAGGTAGACGTCGTCGAGTTCGCCGACTTCGGTTTCGATATCGCGCGGTACAGCAATGTCGACCATGAAAATCGGCTTGTGCCGGCGCTGTTTCAGCGCGCTCTCGACCGCGCCCTTGCCGAGGATCGGCAACTGGCTGGCGGTGGAGCTGATGACGATGTCGCTGTTGGCCAGTTCCTGGGGGATGTCGGCCAGCAGAACGGCGTGCGCACCGAACTGCTCGGCCAGGATGCTGGCCCGCTCAAGGGTACGGTTGGCCACGACGATGCGGCGCACGCCCTGCTCATGCAGGTGGCGGGCGACCAGGGTGATGGTTTCGCCGGCGCCGATCAGCAGGGCCTGGCTGCGGCCCAGGTCGCTGAAGATCTGCTTGGCCAGGCTGACCGCGGCAAACGCCACCGACACCGGGTTTTCGCCGATGGCGGTGTCGGTGCGCACCTGCTTGGCGGCACTGAAAGTGGCCTGGAACAGGCGCCCGAGCAATGGGCCGACGGTGCCAGCCTCACGCGCCACGGCGTAGGCGGACTTCATCTGGCCGAGGATCTGCGGCTCGCCGAGCACCAACGAGTCCAGGCCGGAGGCCACCCGCATCATGTGCTTCACCGCCTCGTGCTCTTCGTGCACGTAGGCGCTGGCGCGCAACTCGTCCAGGCTGAGGCGGTGGTAGTCGGCGAGCCATTGCAGCACCACATCGGCGGACAGGTGGTCCTGCTCGATATAGAGCTCGCTACGGTTGCAGGTCGACAGAATCGCCGCTTCGCGGCTGGATGTCAGCCGGCAGAGCTGCTGCAGGGCGTCTACCAGCTGCTCTGGGGTAAACGCCACGCGCTCGCGTACGTCTACCGAGGCAGTCTTATGGTTGATACCAAGTGCAAGAAAGGCCATGCAAGGTCGCTGGTTGTGACGGGAAGCCGATAATTGTCCTCTTTCGCAGGTTTTTGGACAACCACCGTTCGCTATTGCGCTGATAGCGCTGCGGCTATCGCCGGCTTCAGGCCAGCATCAGCGGCAACTTCAGCTCACACCCCCGCTTTTGATCTGGCTTTTGATCTGGCTTTTGATCTGGCTTTTGATCTTGATCTTGATCTTGATCTTGATCTTCGCGACTTCAGGAGGCCGAACGCAGGCCTTGCGGAGGGAGGTGACGGGCATGGATGCCCGTCAAGCGCTGAGGCCCCATGGATGGGGCCTGCAGCGCGTACTCCCGGGAGCAAGGCCGGAGTGAGGGAACCCCGGAGCGCAGCGTAGGGGCCGGATGATGGGAGCGCAGCGTTTTTTGGTTACTTTTTGCCGCGTTTGGCAAAAAGTGACTCGCCGTAAGGGCGAAAAGGTGAGTCAGCGTCGCCATCGCAAACGGACTGTTCGCCATATCAAAACCGTCGCTTAAGCTTTTTGGCTTTTTGGCTTTTTGGCTTTTTGGCTTTTTGGCTTTTTGGCTTTTTGGCTTTTTGGCTTTTTGGCTTTTTGGCTTTTTGGCTTTTTGGATGTGGGCATTCACATCGAGCAGGCATTCATTCGCGATGGTGGCGCAAAGTCACCTTTCCGCCCTTACGGCGGGTCCCTTTTTGTCGTGGCAAAAAGGAACCAAAAACCGTCGGCTCCCATCATCCGGCCCCTACGCTTCGCTCCGGGGTCCCCTCGCTACGGGCCTGCTCCCGGGAGTACGCGCTGCAGGCCCCATCCCTGGGGCCTCAGCGCTTGACGGGCATCCATGCCCGTCACCTCCCTCCGCAGTCCCTTCGCTCGGCCTCCTGAAGTCGCAATCGGCGGCGCCTGAACTATCGCGCGCTTAGAAGCAAGAGCAAGAGCAAGAGCAAGAACAAGAGCAAGAGCAAGAGCAATAATTCTGTGTTCTGGGCGCCGTGGCAGGCTCTGCGGCGAACCGCGCGGGCACAGCGCGGTCTGCATAAGCGAAGCGCGGCTTCATACCTTCGCAGGTGGGTTTGCCCCCGCGCTTGTGTCATCATGCTCCGACCGCCGGTGAGTCCTCTTAAAGCCTTCTATGAACAAACCATACGCATTGCTGCTTGCCTTCGCCCTGCTCCAGGGCTGCCAGAGCCTGGCCCCGCAAAAGGCCGAGCCCCCCGTCGCCGAGGCCGGCAAGAGCGAGGCGGAAAAGCCCGTGGTGTATGGCTCGTTCAAGCAGGACACGCTCTATAGCCTGCTGGTGGCGGAGCTGGCCGGCCAGCGCAACCGCTTCGACATCGCCCTGGCCAACTACACCGACCAGGCCGCGAAAACCCAGGACCCCGGGGTTTCCGAGCGCGCCTACCGCATTGCCGAATACCTCGGCGCCGACGAACCGGCACTGGACAACGCCCTGGTCTGGGCCCGCAACGACCCGCAGAACCTCGATGCCCAGCGCGCCGCCGCCATCCAGCTTGCCCGCGCCGGCCGATATGACGACTCCATGACGTACATGGAAAAGGTCCTGCAGGGCCAGGGCGACACCCATTTCGATTTCCTCGCCCTGTCCGCCGCCGAAACCGACCAGAGCACCCGCGACGGCCTGCTGCAAAGCTTCGAACGCCTGCTGGTGAAGTACCCGGACAACGGTCAACTGGTGTTCGGCAAGGCCCTGTTGCTGAACCAGGACGGCAAGGCCGAAGAAGCCTTGGAACTGCTCGAGTCGCACCCGCCGCAAAACGGCGAAATCGCCCCGATCCTGCTGCGCGCGCGCCTGCTGCAAGCCCTGGATCGCGGCCCGGAGGCCCTGCCACTGCTGCGCGGGGCGATTCGCGACAACCCGGACGACAAGCGCCTGCGCCTGACCTACGCCCGCACCCTGGTCGAACAGGACCGCATCGCCGATGCCAAGGGCGAGTTCCTCAGCCTGGTCCAGCAATACCCCGAGGACGACGAGCTGCGCTATTCGCTGGCCCTGGTGTGCCTGGAGAACAAGGACTGGGATGAAGCCGAAGGCTACCTGCAGGAGCTGATCGAGCGCGACAGCAACGTCGACGCCGCGCACCTGAACCTGGGCCGCATCCGCGAGGAGCGCCACGACCCTGCAGGCGCCCTGCGTGAATACGCCCTGGTCGGCCCGGGCCCCGACTACCTGCCGGCGCAACTGCGCCAGGCTGACATCCTGATCGCCAACGGCCGTGGTACCGAAGCCTCACGCCTGCTCGCCGATGCCCGTGAAGCCCAACCGGACTACGCCATCCAGCTGTTCCTGATCGAATCGGAAAGCTACAGCAACAACAACAAGGACGCCCAGGCCAGCCAGGTGCTGCAGCAAGCCATCCAGCGCTACCCGGACGACCTCAACCTGCTGTACACCCGCGCCATGCTGGCCGAAAAGCGTGACGACCTGCCGCAGATGGAAAAAGACCTGCGCGCCATCATCGCCCGCGAACCGGAAAACGCCATGGCCCTGAACGCCCTCGGCTACACCCTGGCCGACCGCACCACCCGCTACAGCGAAGCCAAGGCGCTGATCGACAAGGCTCATCAGCTGACCCCGGACGACCCGGCGGTGCTCGACAGCCTGGGCTGGGTCAATTACCGCCTGGGCAACCTCGACGAGGCTGAAACCTATCTGCGCAAGGCCTTTGCCAGCTTCCCCGACCACGAAGTGGCCGCCCACCTGGGCGAAGTGCTATGGGCCAACGGCAAGCGCCGCGAAGCCCGCCAGGTCTGGGCCAAGGGCTTCGAAGCCCAGGCCGACAGCCCCATCCTGCGCAAGACAATCCTGCGCCTGACCGGATCCGAGACTCTCTAACGCCATGTTCCTGCGCCATTGCATTACCTTCACCCTTATCGCCCTGCTGGCCGGCTGTGCCGGCTTCGGTAGCCGCGAGGCCCTGCAGGGCCACGGCGACCCGCAACAGTGGCGCGCCCATAAAGAGCAACTGAGCAGCCTCGATGGCTGGCAGATCAACGGCAAGGTCGGCATCCGTGCCCCGCGCGACTCCGGCAGCGGCACGTTGTTCTGGCTGCAACGCCAGGACTACTACGACATTCGCCTGGCCGGCCCGCTGGGCCGTGGCGCCGCTCGCCTGACCGGCCGCCCCGGCGGCGTGGTACTGGAAGTGGCCAACCAGGGCCGCTACGAGGCCCTCAGCCCCGAAGCCCTGCTGGAAGAACAACTGGGCTGGCAGTTGCCGGTCTCACACCTGGTCTGGTGGGTCCGCGGCCTGCCGGCCCCCGACAGCAAGAGCAAGCTGACTCTGGACGGCGACAGCCGCCTGGCCAGCCTCGACCAGGACGGCTGGCAGGTGCAATACCTGAGCTACACGGAACAGAACGGCTACTGGCTGCCCGAGCGTATGAAGCTGCACGGCAAGGACCTCGACGTGACACTGGTGGTCAAGGACTGGCAACCCCGCCAGCTGGGGCACTGATACATGCAGACCCTCACCCTGCCCGCTCCGGCCAAGCTCAACCTGTGGCTGCACATCATCGGCCGCCGTGCGGACGGCTATCACGAGCTGGAAACCGTGTTCCAGTTTCTCGATCACGGCGACGAACTGAGCTTTGCCGTGCGTGACGACGGCGTGATCCGCCTGCATACCGAGATCGAGGCGGTGCCGCACGACAGCAACCTGATCGTGCGTGCCGCGCGCAAGCTGCAGGAACAATCCGGCACGACGATGGGCGCCGACATCTGGCTGACCAAGGTGCTGCCCATGGGCGGCGGCATCGGCGGTGGCAGCTCGGATGCCGCCACTACCCTGTTGGCCCTCGCCCACCTGTGGCAACTGGACTGGGACGAAGACCGCCTGGCCGCACTAGGCCTGAGCCTGGGCGCCGACGTACCAGTATTCGTGCGCGGCCACGCGGCATTCGCCCAGGGCGTGGGTGAACAATTGACCCCGGTTGACCCGGAAGAGCCGTGGTATGTCGTGCTTGTGCCGCAAGTGTCTGTCAGCACAGTAGAAATTTTTTCACATCCACAGTTGACACGTGATTCGCTCCCCCTTAAGATGCGCCCCGTTCCCGAGGGAAACAGTCGAAATGACTGCCAACCGGTGGTAGAGCAGAGTTACCCGGAAGTTCGCAATGCGTTGAATTCACTGGGTAAATTCACTGAGGCTCGACTGACCGGTACTGGAAGTTGTGTGTTTGGGGCCTTCCCAAGCAAAGCCGAAGCTGATAAAGTTCTGGCCCTTCTTTCAGCGACCCAAACAGGGTTTGTGGCGAAAGGAAGCAACGTTTCGATGTTGCATCGCAAGCTGCAAAGTCTGGTCAAGAAGTCGAGCGCATAAGCGTTCGCAGCAACAGATACAGGGGCGTCGCCAAGCGGTAAGGCAGCAGGTTTTGATCCTGCCATGCGTTGGTTCGAATCCAGCCGCCCCTGCCATTTTCCTTATACTCATCCAGGTTACCCTCAGCCTTCAGGTACTGCGCGTGTCCAAGATGATGGTCTTTACGGGGAATGCCAACCCCGATCTGGCTCGGCGTGTCGTACGTCAGCTGCATATCCCTCTCGGTGACGTCTCTGTCGGTAAGTTCTCCGACGGCGAGATCAGCACTGAGATCAATGAGAATGTCCGCGGTAAAGACGTCTTCATTATTCAGCCGACCTGTGCCCCGACCAACGATAACCTGATGGAACTGGTAGTGATGGCCGACGCCTTCCGCCGCTCCTCAGCATCCCGAATCACCGCCGTGATTCCTTACTTCGGATACGCCCGCCAGGACCGCCGTCCGCGTTCGGCACGTGTAGCCATCAGCGCCAAAGTCGTCGCTGACATGCTCACTGTCGTAGGTATCGACCGTGTACTCACCGTCGACCTGCACGCTGACCAGATCCAGGGTTTCTTCGATATCCCGGTCGACAACATCTACGGCTCGCCCGTACTGGTCGACGATATCGAGGACCAGCGTTTCGAGAACCTGATGATCGTCTCCCCGGACATCGGTGGTGTCGTGCGCGCACGTGCCGTCGCCAAGTCCCTGGGCGTCGACCTGGGTATCATCGACAAGCGCCGCGAGAAGGCTAACCACTCCGAGGTGATGCACATCATCGGCGACGTCGAAGGGCGCACCTGCATCCTGGTAGACGACATGGTCGACACCGCCGGCACCCTGTGCCACGCGGCCAAAGCCCTGAAAGAACACGGCGCTGCCAAGGTTTACGCCTACTGCACGCACCCTGTCCTGTCGGGCCGCGCGATCGAGAACATCGAGAAGTCGGTACTGGACGAGCTGGTGGTGACCAACACCGTTCCGCTGTCCGCCGCTGCTCAAGCCTGTGACCGTATCCGCCAACTGGATATCGCACCGGTTGTCGCTGAAGCGGTCCGCCGCATCAGCAACGAAGAATCGATCAGCGCGATGTTCCGCTAAGCGGAACACACGCTGACGAAAAGCGCCCCGCCCCAACACTGGTTGTTGGGGCGGGGCTTTTTTGCCATCCCCGTTGGCGCTGGTCGCAAACGCCCTCGGGGGGCTATTTTGGAGAAACAAAATGACCGAATTCACTCTGAACGCCCAAGCGCGTACTGACCTGGGGAAAGGTGCGAGCCGCCGCCTGCGTCACTCCGCCAACATCCCAGCCGTTGTCTACGGTGGTAACCAGGACGCCCAGTCCCTGACCATCCTGGCCAAGGAAATCACCAAGCTGTTCGAAAACGAGGCTGCCTTCAGCCACGTTCTGGAACTGAACGTCGACGGCGCCAAGCAAAACGTCGTGGTCAAGGCTCTGCAGCGCCACCCGGCCAAAGGTTTCATCATGCACGCCGACTTCGTTCGCGTCGTTGCTGGCCAGAAACTGACCGCCAAGGTACCGGTTCACTTCATCAACGAAGAAGCCCCGGTCAAGAAAGGCGGCGAGATCTCCCACGTAGAAGCCGAGATCGAAGTTTCCTGCGAAGCCAAAGACCTGCCTGAGTTCATCGAAGTCGACCTGGCCAACGCTGAAATCGGCACCATCATCCACCTGTCGGACCTGAAAGCTCCGAAAGGCGTAGAGTTCGTAGCTCTGGCCCACGGTGATGACAAAGCTGTTGCCAACGTTCACGCTCCACGCGTTGCTCCAGAAGCAGAAGGCGCTGCCGAGTAATCCACTCGCACGCCGGCGTTGATCGGGTTACAGTGCCGCGCGCCCTGTAACCCACCAACTCCAAGGAAGAGCCCCTGACGTGACCGCCATCCAGTTGATCGTCGGCCTGGGTAACCCCGGCCCCGAATACGAACAGACCCGGCATAACGCAGGGGCTCTTTTCGTTGAACGCATTGCCAGCGCCCAGCGCGTCTCGTTGACCGCTGACCGCAAATATTTCGGCCTGACGGCTAAGTTCAGCCATCAGGGCAACGACGTTCGTCTGCTCATCCCCACCACCTACATGAACCGTAGCGGCCAGTCCGTGGCGGCCTTGGCCAATTTCTTCCGCATCAAGCCGGAAGCGATCCTGGTGGCGCATGACGAACTCGACCTGCCCCCGGGCGTCGCCAAGCTCAAGCGCGGCGGTGGCCATGGTGGGCACAACGGCCTGCGCGACATCATCGCGCAGCTCGGCAACCAGAACGACTTCCACCGCCTGCGGCTTGGCATCGGCCACCCGGGCGACGCCAAACTGGTCTCCAACTTCGTCCTGGGCCGCGCGCCGCGCGCCGAGCAGGAGAAGCTCGACGCCAGCATCGATTTTGCCCTCGGCGTGCTGCCGGACGTGCTTGCCGGCGACTTCGCCAAGGCGATGCGCGAGCTGCACAGCCAGAAGGCCTGATTTCCTTTAGAGAGGGGAATACCCATGGGTTTCAATTGCGGCATCGTCGGCCTGCCCAACGTCGGCAAGTCCACCCTGTTCAACGCCCTGACCAAGTCTGGCATCGCGGCGGAGAACTTCCCCTTCTGCACCATCGAGCCTAACAGCGGCATCGTGCCGATGCCCGATGCGCGCTTGAATGCCTTGGCTGAGATCGTCAAGCCAAACCGCATCCTGCCGACCACCATGGAGTTCGTCGACATCGCCGGCCTGGTGGCTGGTGCCTCGAAGGGCGAAGGCCTGGGCAACAAGTTCCTCGCCAACATCCGCGAGACCGACGCCATTGCCCACGTGGTGCGCTGCTTCGAAGACGAGAACGTGATCCACGTTTCCAACAGCGTCGACCCCAAGCGTGACATCGAGATCATCGACCTCGAGCTGATCTTCGCCGACCTCGACAGCTGCGAGAAGCAACTGCAGAAGGTTGCCCGCAACGCCAAGGGCGGCGACAAGGAAGCCCTGGCGCAGAAGGCCATCCTCGAACAGCTGATCCCGCACTTCACCGAAGGCAAGCCTGCGCGCAGCCTGATGAAGAACATGAGCGCCGAAGACAAGGCGGTCATCCGCGGCTTCCACCTGCTGACCAGCAAGCCGGTCATGTACATCGCCAACGTGGCCGAAGACGGCTTCGACAACAACCCGCACCTGGACGTGGTCAAGGCCATCGCCGAGGAAGAAGGCGCGGTAGTGGTGCCGGTGTGCAACAAGATCGAAGCGGAAATCGCCGAACTGGAAGACGGTGAAGAGAAGGACATGTTCCTCGAGGCCCTGGGCCTGGAAGAGCCTGGCCTGAACCGCGTTATCCGCGCCGGTTACGAGCTGCTGAACCTGCAGACCTACTTCACTGCCGGCGTGCAGGAAGTACGTGCCTGGACCGTGCGCGTCGGTGCCACTGCACCACAAGCCGCTGGCGTGATCCACACCGACTTCGAAAAAGGCTTCATCCGCGCTGAAGTGGTGGCCTATGACGACTTCATCCAGTTCAAGGGTGAGAGCGGTGCCAAGGAAGCCGGTAAATGGCGTTTGGAAGGCAAGGACTACATCGTCAAGGACGGTGACGTGATGCACTTCCGCTTCAACGTCTAAGCGCCAGACTGCAGTACCCACGAACCCCTTGAGGCCAACGCCTCAAGGGGTTTTGTTTTTTCTGGCATCTGGCAAGCAGCACGCGCCCACTGTGGGAGCGGCTTTAGCCGCGAAGAATCCAACGCGGTGCATGGCACCGGCTGCGCCGGTGTTCGCGGGCATGCCCGCTCCCACAGGTACCGCGCATTTTCCGGACCTCGCATCAAAGCGAAAGGGCCGCAGAGCGGCCCCGGAATTCAGCATCTAAGCTGTGATTCAGCACCCTCCCCCGGACGCACGCCCCATGCCTGAAAAACCCCGCCTCGACTGGCAACGCTGGTTACCCGGCCTGGTCACCCTGCTCCACTACCAACCCGCCTGGCTGCCCAAAGACATCGCCGCCGGCCTGGTGCTCACCACCATGCTGGTGCCGGTGGGCATCGCCTATGCCGAAGCGTCTGGCGTACCCGGCATCTACGGGCTGTACGCCACCATCATCCCGCTGCTGGCCTATGCCCTGTTCGGCCCCAGCCGCATCCTGGTGCTGGGCCCGGACTCGGCACTGGCCGCGCCGATTCTGGCGGTGGTGGTGCAGTACGCCGCCAGCGACCCGCAACGGGCAATCGCCATCGCCAGCATGATGGCCCTGGTGGCCGGGGCGTTCTGCGTGATCGCCGGTCTGCTGCGCCTGGGCTTCATCACAGAGTTGCTGTCCAAGCCGATCCGCTATGGCTACATGAACGGCATCGCCCTCACGGTGCTGATCAGCCAGTTGCCCAAACTGTTCGGCCTGTCGGTCGACAGCCAGGGCCCGCTGCGGGATACCTGGAACCTGATCCAGGCCTTGCTCGCCGGCCAGGGCCATTGGCCAAGTTTCGTGGTCGGTGGCGGTAGCCTGGCGCTGATCCTGCTGCTCAAGCCGTTCAAGCGCTTGCCGGGCATTCTCATTGCTGTGGTACTGGCCACGCTGGCGGTAAGCCTGCTGGGGCTCGACCAGCAAGGCGTGAAAGTACTCGGCGAACTGCCGCAGGGGCTGCCCAGTTTCGTGTTCCCCTGGGTCAGCGATATTGACCTGGTGGAGGTGCTGCTCGGCGGCATCGCGGTGGCACTGGTGTCGTTCGCCGATACCAGCGTGCTGTCACGTTCCTACGCCGCGCGCATGAAGACCCCGGTCAACCCCAACCAGGAAATGTTCGGCCTGGGCGTGGCCAACCTGGCCTCGGGGCTGTTCCAGGGCATCCCTATCAGCAGCAGTTCGTCACGCACCCCCGTGGCCGAAGCGGCCGGCTCGCAGACCCAGCTCACCGGCATCATCGGCGCGCTGGCGGTGACGCTGTTGCTGCTGGTGGCGCCCAACCTGATGCAACACCTGCCCAACAGCGCCCTGGCGGCGGTGGTGATTGCCGCAGCGTTAGGCCTGTTCGAGTTTGCCGACCTCAAGCGCATCTTCCGCATGCAGCAATGGGAGTTCTGGCTGTCGTTCACCTGCTTCGTCGGCGTAGCGGTATTCGGGGCCATTCCTGGCATCTGCATTGCCGTGGCGATATCGGTGATCGAGTTCCTGTGGGACGGCTGGCGGCCGCATCATGCGGTGCTGGGACGGGTGGATGGCACCCGCGGTTACCATGATGTGCAGCGTTATCCACAGGCCCGACGCATTCCGGGGCTGGTGCTGCTGCGTTGGGATGCGCCGCTGTTCTTTGCCAATGCCGAGCAGTTCCAGAGCACGGTGATGGCGGCGGTGGATGCATCGCCTACCCCGGTTCAACGGCTGGTGATTGCGGCAGAGCCGGTGACCAGCATCGATATCACCTCGGCGGACATGCTGGCCGAGTTGGACCGGGCGCTGGAGGCGCGGGGGGTGGAGTTGCAGTTTGCCGAGATGAAAGATCCGGTAAAGGACAAGATGCGGCAGTTCGAGTTGTTCGAGCATATGGGGGAGTCGGCGTTTCATCCCACTGTTGGGGCAGCGGTGGATGCCTACCTGGAAGAGAGTGGGGTTGACTGGAAGCCCTAGGTTTTCCTGGGCTGGCCTCTTCGCGGGTAAACCCGCTCCCACAAGAATTGCGTGATCCCATGGGCAACGCGATACCTGTGGGAGCGGGTTCACCCGCGAAGAAGCCCACGCCGCATCCGAAGCCGGTCGATCCAGATCAGCATGGCACTGGCATACACCGACACCGCCAGAAACAGCGCCATGCGCACGCCAAAGGCGCGGTACACATCCTGCCCGCCCGCGCTGTCCTGCACCGACTGCCCCAGCAAGATCAGCATGGTCGTCAGGCAGCTCACCCAGTACGCCGGGCTTTGCCTGGTATCCACCGCACGGTAGAGCCTGCGCCCCTGCCAGAGAACGAAGAGCAGCACCCACAGGAAAAACATCCACAGGTGCACGAACAGGCTCAACGCGCCCCACATCAGTATCGCCAGCAACCCGGCAAGCAAGGTCGAGCCGATCAACTCGCGGCTGGCATGCCGCGCGCGGGTCTCGCCGGCCTGCTGCCCCAGGCTCACTGCCTTCATGATCAGCGGCATGTACTGGTCCGGTGCGATCAGCGCCAGCAAAAAGGCCGGCATGACGATCAGCGTGGCACGCAAGGCGACCCAGCTCACCTGGTCACTGTCGAGCAGAGGCGGTGCCGGTTGCGCCGGCGCATCGGCCGGCTCTGGAAACAGCACATGCGCTGCCGCGGTACCCAGCACCGCTAGCAGCATGCCTTTGGCCAGCGCTTCGACCACCGACAGCGCCAAGCTGAAGTCGCTGGTGCCGGCGGCAGCGATCATGGTCAAGCCGATCACCAGCAAATTGGCCAGCAGGCCGTTGCCGCCTTTCAGCGCATAACGCAAGGTCAGGAAAACCCCCACCCCCACCAGCAACACCCCACTCACCGGGGCATGGCGCAGCAGCGGAATCAGCAGCAGCCCGCTACCGCAGGCAAGCAGCACCAGCACCGCCAGGGCCGGGGCCGCACGCAGGGGCAAGGGCTGGCTGCGCATGGCCAGCAACAACACCGCGAACACCGGCGCCAGGATCGGCACCGGCAAGCCGATGCCGAAACTCACCGCCAGGCACAGCGCCACGCCCCAGGCCAGGCGCAGGGCGCGCAGGCGGCGCAGCTCAATAGGCATACGACAGCCAGCTCATCAGCCACATGAAAAGCCGGCCCAACAGGTTCAAAGGGTTGCCCTCGGTTGGCAGGGCCATGACTTCGGCCTGGCCGCCGACCCGCAAACCGCTCTTGTCCTGCAACTGGTCACGCTCCAGTTCGACGATCACCGGGAAGCGCTGCGCAGAGCGCAGCCACTCGCGGCTGTTCTGCACGGTCGGCAACGTGCCCGGCGGGTTGCTCTGGCCCACGCTCACGCCGTAGCCGATGCTGCGAATGCGCCCCTTCAACACTGTGCCAGGCAGCGCATCGAGCACTACCAGCACCGGGGTTTCTGGGCGCAGCCGACCGAGGTTGTTCTCGGTCATGTCGGCACTTATCCACACGTCATGGATGGCGATCAGGGTCATCATCGGGCTGCCGGCGCCGACATAGTGGCCAACGTCGGTGCGCAGGTCGGTGATCAGCCCGTTTGCATCGGCGCGTACCACGGTGCGCGCCAGGTCCAGCCGGGCTTTTTCCACATTGGCCGCCGCGCTGCGCAGTTGGGCGTTGTCGTCCTGCGCCCCGCCCTGCTGCTCACGGGCCCGCTCCACTTCGGCACGGGCTGCCGCGACCTGGCTGATGGCCTGGTCGCGGTTGGCCTGGGCACCCTCCAGACGGCGCACCGACACCGTGCCCGGGTCTTCATCGATCAGGCGCTTGAGCCGCTCGGCGTCCTGCCGCGCCTTGCGCTCGTTGGCCTGGGCCGCCACCAGCGCCGCCTGGGCCGAGTCGATGCCAGCGGTGTGGGCACCGATCTGCCGGCGTACCGCGTCCAGGTCGGCTTCGGCGCGGGCCAGGGCGATGCGGTACTGCTCCTGGTCCAGTTCGAACAGTACATCGCCCTTGCGTACTTCCTGGTTGTTGCCCACCGCCACACGCTTCACCTGCCCGGCCACCTCGGCACTCACCGGCACCACGTACGCCTGCAGGCGGGCCTGCTGGGTATAGGGCGTGAAACGGTCGGCCAGCAGGTACCACAGCAGGCTCACGGCAATCAGCAGCAGCACCCAGCGCATGCCGCGATCGGGGGCTGGCGGGGGTGGCGTCGGCGTAGCGTCGCTCATTTCGTTTCACCTTGTGCATGTGCGCTGGGGCCCGGCTCATCGAGCAGTTCGCCCCAATCTGTGCGTTGCTGCATCTGCTGGCGGGTGGCCGGGTCGATCGGTGCGCGGCTGGCGTCCCAGCCGCCGCCAAGGGCCTTGTACAACGTCACCAGGCTGCTGACGGCATTACCGCGGCTGACCAGGTAGCCGTCCTGTTGCTGCAGCAGCAGTTGCTGGGCGTCGAGCACCCGCTGGAAGTCGGCAAAGCCTTCGCGGTACTGCGAGCTGGCCAGGCTCAGCGAGCGCTGCGCGGCCTGCGAGGCCTGGTCGCGGATGCTTGCGCTCTGCAGCGAGCGCACCAGCCCGCTGGCGGCATCGTCGGCCTCGCGGGCGGCTTCGCGCACACCTTGGTGATACAGCTCGATCAGCTGCTGCAAGCGGGCATCTTCCACGCGCACGGCGTTCTTGCGCCGGCCGTAGTCGAACGGGTTCCAGATCAGGCTGGGCCCGGCGGCGATGTCGAAGGTATCGGGCAGGTGATTGGCCGTGACGAAGCTCCAGCCGACGCTGCCCAGCAGGCTCAGTTGTGGATAAAGGTCGGCCTCGGCCACCCCGACCAGTGCCGACTGCGCCGCCACCGCCTGCTCGGCGGCGCGGATGTCCGGGCGGCGCTGCAGCAGGCTGGCGGGCACGCCCTGCAGCACGGCACGGTCCGGCAACGGCAACTGGCCGTGGCCGGCATCCAGTTGTGGCAGCGGCCCGGGCGGCCGACCCAGCAGCGAGCACAGCACGTTGCGCAGGGCATTGAGCTGGTTCTGAAACTCGGGGATGGTGGCCTGGGTAGCCAGGTACTGGGTGCGCGCCTGTTGCCAGTCGAGTTCGTCGTTTTCGCCATGACGGAACAGCCGCTCGGTTATCTCCAGGCTGCGCGCCTGGCGGCGGGCGTTTTCTTCGGCGATATCCAGCCGCGCCTCGGTGGTGCGCAGGGCAAAGTAGGTGTCGGCCACCTGCGCACGCAACAGCAACATGGCATCGGCGTAATTGGCCTGGGAGGCGAAGTAGACGGCGTCGGCGCTTTCGATGGCGCGGCTGAAGCGCCCCCAGAAGTCGATTTCCCAGCCGATGTCGAAGCCCACGCTGGATTGCCAGAATACCGAATCACGAGCGGTGGCGGTGCCGGACTGGTCCTGCTTGAGGTACAGGCTCTGGGCGCGCAGCTGCTGCAGCTGTGGATAACGCCCGGTCTGCACGATGGCCAACTGGGCGCGGGCTTCGGCAATGCGCAAGCCGGTCACGCGCAGGTTGCTGTTGTTGGCATCGGCCTCGGCGATCAAGGCGTCCAGGGCCGGGTCGGCGAACACGGCCCACCACTGGCGCAGGTCGGGCGCCGCGACCTGCTGCCCGGCCTGCTCCAGCAGCGGGGTGTTCCAGGTGCTCAGCCATGGGTCCTGCGGCGGCTGGAAATCCGGGCCGACCTGGGTACAGCCCACCAACGTGGCAGCCAGGCTCAGTGCACAACCACAGAGGCGTCCGGGCATGGCAGGCCTTGGCTCACGCCGACGGCTCGACGGGGTTTTCCGGCACCTGCAGCGCCACCCACTGCCAGAACAGTACATAAGTGACGCCCAGGATCACCGGGCCGATGAACAGGCCGATGATGCCTTTGACCACCATGCCGCCCAGTGCCCCGATCAGCACCACCGGCATCGGCACGTCCACCCCGCGCCCCAGCAGCAGCGGCTTGAGCACGTTGTCGGCAAGCCCGGCGACGAAGCTGTAGATGGCGAAGATGATGGTCGCCACGGTAAAGCCTTCGACGTTGAAGATGTAGATGATCACCGGCACCGTGATCAACGTGGCCGGTGCCTGGGCAATCCCCAGCATGAGGATGACGATGGCCAGCATCCCGGCCCCCGGTACCCCTTTGATGACGAAGCCGACACCGATCAGCAGCATCTGGATGAAGGCAATGCCGATCACGCCCTGGGCCACCGCGCGAATGGTGGCGGTGCACAGCTTGGCCAGTGGCTTGCCGCGCTCCTCGCCCGACACCCGCATGGCTATACGCTGCGCCGCGATTTCGCCGCGGTCACCGAACGCCATGATGATGCCCGAGACGATGATCGCCGCGATGAACAACAGGAACGCGCCGCCTGCGCTGGCTGCAGCCCCCAGCACCGTGCGCCCGGCATCCTTGAGCTGGGGCATCCACTGGTTCAGCACACCGGCCATGTTTTCCGAGGCTGCCAGCCACAGGGCATGCACCTTCGGCCCGATCAGCGGCCAGGCCGCCACCGAATCGGGAGGTGCCGGCACGCTCCAGGCACCGCTTTTCAGCAACGTCACCAGGCTGTCCACCGACTCGCCGATGGACATCACCACCAGGTAGATCGGCACCAGCAGCACGACCAGTACCAGCAGAACGACCAGCGTCGCCGAAAGCCCGTCCTTGAGCCCTGTGCGGCGCTGGATGCGGCAATACAGCGGGTACAAGGTCACCGCCAGGATCACCGACCACAGCATCAGCTCCAGGAACGGCTGGAACGTCTGGAAGGCGAATATCACCAGCGCAGCCACCAGGCCGGCCTTGATGAGCACATCGAGCAAGCCCCGCGACAGGCGGCTGTCCAGCTTGATACCCGGTTGCATGCATCACCTCCGAACTCCAGGTGCGCCGTGTGGCGCGATTCAGTGGCCCGCTTCAGGGGTTGCTTGTGACGGGCTGTCGTCACGCAACTGGCGCGCCAGGGCCATCATTACCAACGGCACTACCGCCATCGACAAGGTGATGGCCAGCACCAGCAGGTCATGCACCTGCTGCGCCAGCACCTGATGGTCCAGCGCCAGCTTGAACACCACGAAGGCAAACTCGCCGCCAGAGGCCAGCACCACGCCCAGGCACAGCGCCTGGGCCTGGTTCAGCCCACCCGCCGTGCGGCCCAAGCCATACAGCAGCGGCAACTTGATGACCACCAGCAGCAGGGTCAGCCCCAGCACCATTAACGGCATGCCGAACAGCAAGCGCAGGTCGGCGCTCATCCCCACGCCAACGAAGAACAGCCCCAGCAGCAAACCCTTGATGGGCTCGATCTGGGTTTCCAGTTCGTGGCGGAAAGGCGACTCGGCCATCAACACGCCCGCCAGAAATGCCCCGAGCGCCATCGACACGCCCACGTGCTCCATCACCCAGGCGGTGCCCAGCACCACCAGCAAGGCGGTAGCGGTCGACAGCTCGGGCAGGCCCGAACCGACTGTCCATTTGAAGACAGGGGTCAACAGGTAGCGGCCAAAGATGATCAGCACACCAATGCCAACCACCACCGCCAGCACCGGCCAGGCACCTTCGTCGGCGGTGCTGACATCACCACCGAGCAGCGGCACCACGGCAATCAGCGGGATCGCGGCAATGTCCTGGAACAGCAGGATCGCCACGGCCAGGCGGCCGTGCGGCTTGCCCAGGTCCTTGCGCTCGGCCAGTACCTGCAGGCCAAACGCGGTGGACGACAGCGCAAGGCCCAGGCCCAGCACGATGGCAGCCGGCTTCGACTGGCCGAACAGCCAGTACGCCAGCAGGCCAAGCACTACAGCACTCAGGCCCACTTGTAGCGAGCCGACGCCAAACAGCGCCCGGCGCATGCCCCACAAACGCCGCGGCGAAAGCTCCAGGCCGATGACGAACAGCAACATCACCACACCCATCTCCGACAGGCGTGCCACGTTATCCGGGTTGTTCAGCAGGCCAAATACCGATGGCCCTATCAGGATGCCCGCCAGCAGATAGCCGGGCACCGCCCCCATTTTCAAACGCTGCGCCAGCGGTACCAGAAGCACCACGGCCAGCAGGAACACCACCGTCGCCTGCAACAGGCTGCCATCATGTGGCATAGGCTCGCACCCTCGCTGCTCCCCGCGGGGAGAGATCAGAAACGCTCTTCGACGACTTTGAACGGGTAGTTGACGGCCTTGTATTTGCCGATCTTGCCGCGCTTGGGCAATTTCACCAGCCCGTCACGGGTGATGTCCTTGTAGGGAATGCGCGTCAGCAGATGGCTGATGATATTCAGCCGGGCACGGCGCTTGTCGTTGGAATGGGCCATGAACCATGGTGCCCAGGACGAATCGGAGGCGGCGAACATGTCATCGCGGGCCCGGGTGTATTCATCCCAGCGGGTGTACGACTTGAGGTCCATCGGTGACAGCTTCCACAGCTTGCGGCCATCGTTGATGCGGTCCTGCAGGCGGCGGGTCTGCTCTTCGGCGCTGACCTCCAGCCAGTACTTGATGAGGATGATCCCCGACTCGACCATCATCTTTTCGAACAGCGGCACCACGGTGAGAAACTTGCTGCTCTGTTCTTCGCTGCAAAAGCCCATCACCCGCTCGACACCGGCGCGGTTGTACCAGCTGCGGTCGAAGATCACTACCTCGCCCGCGGCAGGCAGGTGGCCCAGGTAGCGTTGCACATACATCTGGGTCTTTTCCCGCTCGGTCGGTGCCGGCAGCGCCACCACGCGGAATACTCGCGGGCTGACGCGCTCGGTAATGGCCTTGATGGTACCGCCCTTGCCGGCGCCATCGCGGCCCTCGAAGACAATGCACACCTTCAGGCCCTTGGCCACCACCCATTCCTGCAGCTTCACCAGTTCCACATGCAGCTGCTTGAGTGCCTTCTCGTACGCCTTGCCGCCCAGTTTCTCCGGCTGGTCCTTGAGGTCTTTTTTCCTGGACGACTTCGACATGGCACTCTCCTGAGGGCGAATGAAGAGTCAGTATGGTCGATCCATGGCAGTTTGCCGCTTCGCTTGTGGATTTCGCAGGCTTGCTTCTATCTCATTGATTCTGCGAGTGCTGGTGAGTGTTCCGGGGAGGGGGTGGGAGCGGGTTTACCCGCGAATGCGTCATTGAAGCTACCGACGCATTCGCGGGTGAACCCGCTCCCACAAGGTACGGGGGTGCCTTCGAGGCCGAACTACTTGGCCAGTTTGTTGTAGCTGGTCATCAGGTTGCGGTAATCCGGAATATGGTTGGAGAACAGGGTCCCCAGCCCTTCGATGTCGTTGCGCCAGTCACGGTGCAGTTCGCAGGCCACGCCGAACCAGGTCATCAGTTGCGCCCCGGCGGCCTCCATGCGCCGCCAGGCCGAGTCACGGGTCAGTTCGTTGAAGGTGCCGGAGGCATCGGTGACGACAAATACCTCGAAGCCCTCCTCCAGCGCCGACAGTGCCGGGAAGGCCACGCACACTTCGGTCACCACGCCGGCGATCAGCAACTGCTTCTTGCCGGTGGCCTTGACGGCCTTGACGAAGTCCTCGTTGTCCCAGGCGTTGATGTTGCCAGGCCGGGCGATGTACGGGGCGTCGGGGAACTGCTCTTTCAGTTCGGGCACCAGCGGGCCGTTGGGGCCGGTCTCGAAACTGGTGGTGAGAATGGTCGGCAGCTTGAAGTACTTGGCCAGGTCCGACAGGGCCAGGACGTTGTTCTTGAAGCGGTCGGGGTCGATGTCCCTTACCAGCGAGAGCAGGCCGGTCTGGTGGTCAACCAGCAGCACGGCGGCGTTGTTCTTGTCCAGACGCTTGTATTGGAAGGCCATGACGGTTCTCCTTGCTTCAGCGGGTTGGACTATCAGCGTAGGCAAGGATGCGGGGTGGGTGGGACCGTCAGTCGGTTCGCCTGCCGAGGCCGGCGATGGGGCCGCATGGCGGCCCCTGCAATGCTCAGCCGAGCACCTTGCCAGCCACCTCATCGACCGCCGCCTTGGTGATGGCGACGATCTTTTCGGCATCCTCCTGGTTCAGCACCAACGGCGGTGCAAAACCGAGAATGTCACCATGCGGCATGGCCCGGGCGATCATCCCGCGCTCAAGGCACGCTGCCGACACCTGTGGCCCGACTTTCAACGCCGGGTCGAACGCCGTGCGCGCCTCGCGATCGGCCATGAACTCGACCGCGCAAAGCATGCCGTCACCCCGTACTTCACCTACCAGCGGGTGGCCTTCGAAGGTTTCGCGCATGCGCCGGTTCAGGTATGCCCCCACCACTTCGGCATTCTCGGTCAGGTTCTCGCGCTCGAGAATATCCAGGTTGGCCAGCGCCGCCGCCGCGCAGATCGGGTGCCCGGAGTAGGTCCAGCCGTGGCCCATCGGGCCGGCCTTCTGCGAGCCTTCTTCGATCACGTTCCACACCTTCTCACCAACGATCACTGCCGACAGCGGCGCATAGGCGCTGGTCAGGCCCTTGGCCGTGGTGATCAGGTCCGGGCGGATGTCGTAGCGCTGGCTGCCCATCTTCGAGCCCAGGCGGCCGAAGGCGCACACCACTTCGTCGGCGATCAGCAGCACGTCGTAGCGATCGAGCACGGCCTGGATCGCCTTCCAGTAGCCCTTTGGCGGCACGATGATGCCACCGGTACCCATCAGCGGCTCGCCAATGAACGCGGCGACGGTGTCGGGCCCTTCGGCCAGGATCAGTTGCTCCAGCTCGTCGGCGCAATAGCGCACGAAGGCCTGCTCATCCATGCCGGCTGGTGCCTTGCGGTACCAGTGCGGGCAGACCGTATGCTTGACGCCCTCCACCGGCAGGTCGAAATGCTGGTGGAAGCTGGGCAGGCCGGTAAGGCTGCCGGTCATGATGCCCGAGCCGTGATAGCCGCGGTCGCGAGAGATGATCTTCTTCTTGAGTGGGCGACCGAGGATGTTGTTGTAGTAGCGCACCAGCTTGACCTGGGTCTCGTTGGCATCGGACCCCGACAGGCCGTAATAGACCTTTTTCATCCCGGCCGGCGCCCAGTCGATGATGCGGCTGGAAAGCTCGATGATCGCTTCGGTCGAGTGGCCGACATAGGTGTGGTAATACGCCAGCTCCTTGGCCTGGCGATGGATGGCGTCAGCGACCTCGGTACGCCCGTAACCGATGTTCACGCAGTACAGGCCGGCGAAGGCGTCGATCAGTTCGCGGCCTTCATGGTCACGCAGGCGGATGCCTTCGGCACCGGTGATGATCCGGCCCTTGAGCGCGCCGCTGGCGTGGTCATGGGCGTGGGTCGAGGGGTGCATGAAGTGGGCGCGGTCCTGTTCGAACAGCTGGCTGAAATCTTGGCTCATGGCAAACACTCCTTAGAACTGACCGTGGTGGTGCAAGCAAACGTATTTGGTTTCGACGAAGGGTTCGAAGCCCTCGCTGCCGCCTTCGCGGCCCAGGCCCGAGGCCTTCATGCCGCCGAACGGGATGGGGTGGCCGGTGAACTTGACGCCGTTGATCGCCACCATCGCGTGGTCGAGCCGGCGCACCAGCGGGTGCACGATATCGAGGCGGTTGCCGACGATGTAGGCAGCCAGGCCGTACTCGGTGTCATTGGCCATGGTGATGGCCTGCTCCAGCGTGTCGAACGGCATGACCCCGGCAATCGGCGCGAAGTTTTCTTCCTGGTAGATGCGCATCGCCGGCGTGACATCGGCGAGCACCGTCGGCTGGAAGAACCAGCCACCCAGCGCATGGCCCTCGCCACCGACCAGGCGCCGGGCGCCACGCTGCAGGGCGTCCTCGACACGGGCCTGGGTGGCATCGAAGGCGGCCTGGTGCATCAACGGGCCGACCTCTGCGGCCGTCTCCTCACCATCGACCATCGCCGGGCCAACCTTCAGCGCCCGCACCGCTTCGGCGAAGCGCGCCAGGAATGCTTCGTACAACGGCCGCTGCACCATGATCCGGTTGGCCGCGCAGCAGTCCTGGCCAGACGTCTGGAACTTGGCGGCCACGGCCACCCGCACGGCCAGCTCCAGGTCGGCATCGGCGCAGACGATGAATGGCGCGTTGCCGCCCAGTTCCAGCGCCACTTTCTTCACATCCTGAGCCGCGGCTTGCAGCACCAGCTTGCCGACCCGGGTCGAGCCGGTGAAGCTGACCGTCCGCACGCGGCTGTCGCGCACCAGGGTTTCCATGGCCATCTGCGGCTCGCCGATCACCACGTTGAACACCCCCGGTGGGAAGCCGGCGTCCTCTGCCAGCTGGGCCAGGGCCAGCGCCGAGAACGGTGTTTCGTGGGCTGGTTTGACCACCACCGTGCAGCCGGCCGCCAACGCCGCAGCCGCCTTGCGGGTGATCATGGCGCTGGGGAAGTTCCACGGGGTGAGCAGCGCGCAGACCCCGACGGGCTCCTTCAGCGTACTCAGCTGGGCACCCGGAATATGGCTGGGGATGGTCTGCCCGTTGAGGCGCCGGGCCTCCTCGGCAAACCAGGGAATGAAGCTTGCCGCATAGGCGATTTCACCGCGTGCTTCGGCCAGCGGCTTGCCCTGTTCCTCGCTGAGAATGCGCGCCAGAGCCTCCTGGTGCTCGAGCATCAATTCGGCCCAGCGCCGCAACAGCGCAGCGCGGCTGTCCAGGCTCTGCTGACGCCAGGCCGGGAAAGCCCGCTGGGCGGCATCCACCGCGGCGACGATCTGCTCATGGTCGAGCAGCGGCACATGGCCGATGACCTGGCGGTTGGCCGGGTCATGCACGGCGACGCTGTTGCCACTGTGGCTGTGCAGCCATTGGCCATCGACGTGGCACAGGCTGTTGAATGGGTAGTGGTGTGACATGACTGTTCTCCATACCTCGTTGTCGTGGCGCCAGGTTCAGGCCAGTACGTCGGCGATCACCGCCAGGGTGTCGCCGCACTGCACCAGGCCGGGAAAGTGCCGGGCTGCGAGCAAGCCATTGCGTCGGGCGCGGTACTCGACCGGGGCGCTGCCGGTGCGGCGGATGTCATGGATACGGGCGATCACTTCGCCCTGGCTGACCGTTTCGCCCAGGTCGCGGCACATCTCCAGCAAGCCGTCGTGCTCGCTGGCGATGAAGCAATCGCCATCGGGCATGTCCAGCAGGGTTGTCTCGCCCTGCTCCACTTCGCCGGCGAGGATGCCGGCGTGAATCAGCACATTGCGCACGCCGCGCTCCGCCAGGGCCACGCTTTTCGCCGTGGAGGTGCCACCACCGCCCAGTTCGGTGGTGATGAACACCTTGCCCTGCTCTTCTGCCGCGGTGTCGTACATCGCCTGCGCATCCAGCTCGAGCATGCGCATGCTGTAGGGCGCGGCGAAGGCCTGCATGCCGGCTTCACAACGGGCCTGCTGGGCCTTGTCGGGCAGCACATGGCATGCAGCGAACGGCAGGAAGTCGAGGGTGCGACCACCGGAGTGGATGTCCAGGACGATATCGGCCAACGGCAGCAAGGTGCGGCGGAAATAGTCGGCGATCTTTTCCGTCACGCTGCCATCAGGCCGGCCAGGGAAGCTGCGGTTGAGGTTGCCCCGGTCGATCGGCGAGGTGCGGGTGCCCGCCTGGAACGCCGGTGTGTTCATGAACGGCACGATGATCACCCGCCCGCTTACCTGCCCGGCCTGCAGCTGCTGGGCCAGCTTGCTCAGCGCCACAGGGCCTTCGTATTCGTCACCGTGATTGCCACCCGTGAGCAAGGCTGTCGGGCCATTGCCGTTCCTGACCACCGTCAGCGGAATCATCACCGCCCCCCAGGCCGAGTCGTCACGCGAGTACGGCAGCTTGAGGAAGCCGTGCTGCACGCCGTCCTGCTCGAAATCCAAGGTACAGGTGATGGGGTTGGCCACCGTGGCGGCGGCCTGTGCGATCGCATTCATGGGTCAGTCCTTCACGAACAGCTGGCGCGGCACGTTGCACAGGGTCTCGACCCCGGTCTCGGTGATGAGGATGCTTTCGGTGATCTCCAGGCCCCAGTCGTCCATCCACAGCCCCGGCATGAAGTGGAAGGTCATGCCCGGTTGCAGCACGCTGGTGTCGCTCGGGCGCAGGCTCATGGTGCGCTCGCCCCAATCTGGCGGGTAGCTGATACCGATCGGGTAACCACAGCGGCTGTCCTTGTGTATGCCGAACTTCTCCAGCACGCGGAAGAACGCCCTGGCGATGTCACCGGTGGTGTTGCCTGGCCGCGCGGCATCGAGGCCGGCCGCGATACCTTCGACCACCGCCTTTTCGCCATCGAGAAAGTGTTGCGGCGGCTTGCCCAGGTACACGGTGCGCGACAGCGGGCAGTGGTAGCGCTTGTAGCAGCCGGCAATCTCGAAGAACGTGCCGGCGCCGCGGGTGAACGGTGAATCGTCCCAGGTAAGGTGCGGCGCGCTGGCATCAGCGCCAGTCGGCAACAACGGCACGATGGCCGGGTAGTCGCCGCCATGGCCATCGACACCGAGGATGCCGCTGCGGTAGATCTCGGCTACCAGCTCGTTCTTGCGCATGCCGGGCTCGATGCGTTCCAGGATGCACCCGTGCATCTGTTCGACGATGCGCGCGGCGATACGCATGTATTCGATTTCCTGCGGCGACTTGACCGCCCGCTGCCAGTTGACCAGCCCGGCGGCATCGCTGAAACGCGCCTGTGGCAGGTGCTTGCACAGCGCCTGGTAGGCCGCCGCGCTGAAGTAGTAGTTGTCCATCTCGACGCCGATGCTCAGGCCGCCCCAGCCCTTGGCCAGAATCACCTCCTGGCACAGGTAGTCCATCGGGTGGCGCTCGCGTGACTGCACATAGATGTCCGGGTAGCCGACGATGTTGTCGTGCTGCATGAACACCGTGCGCCTTGCGCCATTGGCGTCCTGGCCGCGGCCAAACCAGATCGGCTCGCCATCGAGCGCCAGCAGCACGCACTGGTGCACATAGAACGACCAGCCGTCATAGCCGGTAAGCCAGGCCATGTTCGATGGATCGGTAACCAGCAAAAGCTCCAGGCCCTGCGCCTGCATGGCAGCGCGGGTCTTGGCCAGGCGCTGGGCGTACTCCTGCCGACCGAACGGCAGGTTGACCACTGTCTGTGACATACGGATGCCCTTCTTGTGAGTGGGTTGCGAAAACTGTCAGCTGTGAAACGCCAGGCCTTTGTGGGCGGCGATTGCGCGTTCGTAGGCAAGGTTGGCGATGGCGGTGTCCTGGGCCCCGGTGCCGGTCAGGTCGCACAGGGTGACCTCTTCGGCCTGCACACGGCCCGGGTGCAGGCCGGCGATGATCTGGCCCAGTTCGGAATGAACGGCCTGTTCGCTGACCGCGCCAGCGCGCAAGGCGTGGTGCAGTTCACCCAGCACCCGGGTCTGGCTCAGGCGGTCGGCGACATAACGGTCGAGCCGGGCCAGGGCCATGGGCGCGATCTCGTTCTTGTGCTCGGCATCCGAGCCCATGGCAGTGATGTGCAGCCCCGGTTGCAGGTGATGCGGCTGGATCAGCGGCTCGCGGCTGGGGGTGCAGGTGATGGCGATATCGACCGCCTGCATGGCCTGGTCGACACTGTCGCAGGCCTGTACCTGCAGTTGCCCATCACGCCCCAGGTCATCACATAACGCTGCGGTTCTCTGCGCATCGCGCCCCCACACCTTGACCTGCTCGATCGGCCGCACCAGGCGCAGTGCCTGCAGCTGCAGGCGTGCCTGTTCGCCACTGCCGATCAAGGCCACGCTGCGGCTGTCCTGCCGCGACAGCCAGCGTGCAGCTACCGCACCGGCTGCAGCGGTGCGCACAGCGGTGAGGTAGCCGTTGTCGAGGAGCAAGGCATCGAGCAGGCCAGTGCGGGCCGACAGCAGTATCATCATGCCGTTGAGGCTGGGCAGGCCAAGCTTGGGGTTGTCGAAAAAGCCCGGGCTGACCTTGATCGCGAAACGCTCCAGCCCAGGCAGGTAGGCGGTTTTCACGTCCACCTCGCCGTTGTGCTCGGGCACATCCAGGCGCAGGATCGGCGGCATCGCCACCTTGGCCGTGGCAAGCAGGGCAAAGGCCTGCTCGATGGCATCGATCGCGTTGCGGTCGAGGGTGATGCAGCTACGCAGGTCGGCTTCGCTGAGCAAGGTGATGGCCGGCATTCGAATACCTCCAGTGAAGGAAACGTGAATTTCAGGCGTCGCCGCCGTTGATGACGCGCTGATGCTGTGCGCTGTCGACGTTGCGCCCGCTGACCACCACCACGACCGGGCCGCGGGCCGTCACCAGGCCGTCGAGCAGCGCGGCGATGCCGACTGCGCCGGCACCTTCGAGTACCAACCGTTCGTGCTGGTAGGCGTGGCGAATGCCATTGGCGATCGACGCTTCCGGCAGCAGGTGGAGTTGGTCGAGCAGACGCTGGGTCATGCTCAGAGTGTGCTGGTTGCCCAGGCCGATGCCGCCACCAAGCGAGTCGGCGAGTGTCGGCAGCTCCTCTACCTCGACTGGCCTGCTGGCCTGCAGGCTGGCGTACATCGCCGCACCGCGCTGCATGCTGATGCCATGGGTGGTGATCGCCGGCTTGATGCTTTTCATGGCCAACGCCACACCCGCGAACAGGCCACCACCGGAGAGCGGAATCAGCACCTGCTCCACCTCAGGCAACTGCTCGATGATTTCCAGGCCCAGCGTGCCCTGGCCGGCGATGACCTGAGGGTGATCGAAAGGTGGAATGAGCGTTGCGCCCTGTTGCTCGGCATGTTGTTGCGCGGCCTGCTGGGCATCGTCCTGGGAGTGGCCGACGATGCACACTTCGGCGCCCAGGTCGCGGATGGCCTGGACCTTGTTGGCTGGCACCAGTTGCGAAAGAAACACGGTTGCCTTCACGCCCAGTTGTGCAGCAGCGTGGGCCACCGCCCGGCCGTGATTACCGGTGGAGGCCGTAACCACGCCGCAAGCGCGTTGTTCCGCGCTGAGTGCGGCGATGGCATTGCTGGCGCCGCGCAGCTTGAAGCTGCCGGTGGTCTGCAGGGCTTCGAGCTTCAGGTAGACCGCCGTGCCCAGGTGCCGTGACAGGCTGGGGGAAAGTTCCAGCGGCGTGCTGCGCACCAGGCCGTGGATACGCTGGCGGGCGAGGTAGAGATCGTGAAGCGAGAGCGCTGACATGACCGGGACCCAACAAGTGAGCTGATGTTGGGCGGAGTGTATGAGGCGAAAATTGTCGTGATGAATGTACTAGGGCAATTTGCCGGGGAATTTGTTTTTGCCTGCAGCGTCCTCTTCGCGGGTAAACCCGCTCCCACAGGAATGGACTGCCCCCAAGAAGTTGGACACCAATCCAACCCTTGGGGGATCTATGGGTAAATACACAGAGCAGTTCAAGCTCACGGCTATCACCGCTTACCTAGAGGGCAGCTGGGGCTTTCGCAAGGTGGCACAACACTTTGGCATCGATTTCAGCCTGCTTCGGCGCTGGGTTTCTGGCTACCAAGTCGATGCCAGCCTCAGCCCTCGCTCGCATGGTCGCCGCTACACCGAGGAATTCAAGCGGCGGGTGCTCAAGTACATGCTTGAGCATCGCCTGTCCCTGCGCCAAACAGCGGCGCACTTTGACCTTGGACAGTCCTCACAGATAGGCATTTGGCTGCGGCAGCACTACAGTGGCAGTCCTGTAACCACTCTCGCCAAACAAAGAAAATCAGCCGTGCCGAAGAAAATTAAGCCCATCAAGCCGACAGACACCAATGACGCAGAGAAATCTCGTGAGCAGTTGTTGAGCGAGCTCGAGTATCTGCGCATGGAGAATGATGTCCTAAAGGAGTTAAAGGCTCTGCGAGAGGAGAAGGAGCGAAAACGGACGAAAAAGCCCTGATCGTCTGCAAATTCAGACATAAATATCCGCTGCCTGACCTCTTGCAGATGGTGGGATTGGCACGCAGTACCTTTTATTACCAGGTCAAGTGCCAGCAAAAGCCGGACAGGCACGCCTCGCTCAAGGAGTTGGTGCAGCGTGTCTATCACGAGGAGAAAGGGCTGTATGGCTACCGCCGCATTGCCCTTGCCATCAGGAATCAGGGGACCTTGGTCAACAAGAAGGTCATTGAACGGTTGATGGCTGAGGTTGGTTTGCAGTCCGTTGTACGCCCGAAGAAGTATCGATCCTATCGCGGCATTGTCGGCAAGGTGGCAATGAATTTGCTGGAGCGTAATTTCGTCGCGCAACGCCCCAACCAGAAGTGGGTGACCGATGTCACTGAGTTCAAAGTGGCCCAACAAAAGCTCTACCTGTCGCCCGTGATGGACTTGTACAACGGTGAGATCATCGCCTATGAAACAGCTTGCCGGCCTACCTATGGCTTGGTCGGGAACATGCTGGAAAAGGCGCTCGATGGGTTGGGTGAAAAGCCCAAGCTAGTGATCCACTCAGACCAGGGATGGCATTACCAGCAGCCCCAATACCGCCATAAGCTCGCAGCGCGCGGTGTGAAGCAGAGCATGTCTCGCAAGGGCAATTGTCTGGATAATGCAGCGATGGAAAGCTTCTTCGGCACACTGAAGTCAGAGTTCTTCTACCTGAAGCGCTTTGAAAGCGTCGAACAGCTGAAGGCGGGCCTGGAGGAGTACATCCATTACTACAACCATGACCGCATCAGGCTGAAACTCAATGGCCTGAGCCCTGTCAGCTACAGGATTCAGGCCACTGGCTAAAACTGTCCAACTTTTCGGGGGCAGTCCAGGAATCGCGCATTTCCTGAACCTCGCACGGAACCTGTGGGAGCGGGTTTACCCGCGAAGAGGCCGGTACAGGCCGCTCAAAGCTCGTGGATCTGCGGATACTGCCCGAACAACTCCCGCATATCGCCAAAGGCCTGGCGCAACTTTGCCTCGGAACACTCGGCGCCCACGCACAAGCGCACGGCCCGTGGCCGCGGTGTACCGCGCACCAGGAACGGCTCCGGCGGCGTCACCGCAATCTGCAGGCGGCGCAAGGCACGCACCAGGCTGTCCACTTCCCAGCGCTCGGGAATGTTCAGCCACGCCCCCAGGGCATGGGCGTGCTGACCACGCACATAATCCCCCAGGTATTCACGCAACAACGCCTGACGCTCGCCCAGCAAGGTGCGCTGCAGCGCCACCAGCTGCGCCGCGCGCCCGTCGTTGATCCAGCGCGATGCAATCTCCGCCACCAAGGGCGTGGCCATCCAGCTGTTGACCCGCAAGATGCTCTCGGTGCGCAGCGCCAGGCGCTTGGGCATGGCCAGATAGCCCACGCGCAGGCCGGTAAGCACCGACTTGGTCATGCTGGTGCAGTAGAACGACAGCTCCGGCGCATAGGAACTGAGTGGCCTGGCATGGCTGCCACCCAGTAGCGGCCCGTAAACGTCATCTTCGATGATATGCACACCAAAGCGCCGGGCAATTTCGGCAATCTCCTGGCGGCGGCTGTCGGGCATCAGGCTGACGGTCGGGTTGTTGAGGTTGGGTGTGCACACCAGCGCGGTCACCCGCTCGTTGCTGCAGATGTCCTCGAAATGCTCCGGGTTGATACCCTCGCGGTCCATCTCCAGGCCTTTGAGGGTAAAACCGAGCACCTGTGAATTGCCGATCACGCCATGGTCGGTCAACCCCTCGCACAGCACCACATCATCCGGCCCGGCCAGCGAGGCCAGGGCCAGGAAGATGGCGTGGGCGGCGCCGTTGGTGACCAGCACATCGTCACGCTCGACCTGCATGCCCAGGCCGGCAAGCCAGCGCACCGCCGCCTCGCGGTGGCTCTCGAAACCGGCGATGGGCCGGTAGGCATGGATCCACGGCTGCTCCTCCTCCAAAGCCAGCTCGGCGCAGGTGTCGCGCCAGATGCGCTCATGCACCTGGGTGTGCAGGATGCGGGTGATGGAGAAGTCGACCAGGGTTCGCTCGGGCAGGTCGATGATGTCATCCGACACACGGTCGCTCATGCGCCGGCTGACGAAACTGCCACGGCCGATCTCGCAACGCACCAGGCCTTGGCGCTCCAGTTCCTTGTAGGCATTGGTCACGGTCTGCACGCTGATGCCCAGGGCATCGGCTACCTGCCGCTGCGGTGGCAGGCGCTGGTCATGTACCAATACGCCGCGCTCGATCTCGCCGGTGACGGCCTGGACCAGGATCTTGTATTTGGACTCGCCGATGCGGGCGGCGTCCAGGGCTGCCTTCCAACTGTGCATCATGATGTTCGCTTCACTTGCCGGGGCCAGGGTCACAGCATCCCCCGTACAAGTGCTTCGGGCAATTGTCCTAGTGCAATGCCATCGCCGTTTCAGCTTTTGTATGCTCGGCCCAAGGTCGAACTCCCGCTGCCCGGCAGCTTCGAACAAAAGACCGACCTGCTTTCGCTGTTTTGCTCCACTGCCTCCTAACACAGAGCCGTCGACGACGGTTTTTATAACAAACAGGAGCTTCATTGATGAGCCAGCCTTTCAACGTTCCACGCCCCTTCCAGCGCCTGCTGATAGCCTGTGCCACCTTCGGTGTGCTTGCCAGCGCCCAGGCCGCCAGCCTGGACGAAATCAAGGAAACCAGCCACATCCGCATCGGCTACGCCAACGAAACCCCGTTCGCCTTCACCGAGACCGATGGCCGGGTAACCGGGGAGTCACCGGAAATCGCCAAGATCATCTTCGGGAAAATGGGCATCAAACAGGTCGATGGCGTGCTCACCGAGTGGGGTTCGTTGATCCCGGGCTTGCGCGCCGGGCGCTTCGATGTGATTGCCGCCGGCATGTACATCACCCCGGCACGCTGCAAGCAGGTGATCTTCACCGACCCGCAGTACGCCCTGCCCGACACCCTGCTGGTGGCACAGGGCAATCCGAAGAACCTGCACAGCTACGCCGACATCGCCAGGAACCCGGACGTGAAGCTGGCGATCATGGCCGGCACGGTCAACCTCGCCTATGCCCGCGACTCCGGCATCACGGATGCGCAGATCCTTCAGGTGCCGGACACCACCGCCCAGTTGCAGGCCGTGCGCGCCGGCCGCGCCGATGCTGCCGTGGGCACCCAGCTGACCATGAAGGGCCTGGCAAAAAAGGGTGGCGACAAGGTCGAGGCAATCAGCGACTTCACCGATGACCCGGCCCATACCGGCTACGGTGCCCTGGCCTTCCGCCCCGAGGACAAAGCCCTGCGCGACGCGGTCAACGCCGAGATGAAGAAGTGGCTGGGCAGCGAGGAGCATCTGAAGACCGTCGCGCCGTTCGGCTTCGACCGCAGCAACGTGACTGACAAGACCGCCGCCGAGCTCTGTGCCCAGCAGTGAATCGAGGTGGCATGGCGCTTGCCGTGCCATTCCCTGTGTAAACCGATTATTCAGGTCGAACCATGGGTGAATTGATACCGTTGTTACTGCAAGGCGCCTGGATCACCATCCAGGTCACCTTCTTCGGCTCGCTGCTGGCCATCGTCGCCGCGATCCTCGCCGCCCTCGGCCGGCGTTCGTCATGGCGGCCATTGAGCTGGCTGTGCGTGGCCTACATCGAGCTGTTCCGCGGCACCTCGTTGCTGGTGCAGTTGTTCTGGCTGTTCTTCGTATTGCCGCTGCCACCGTTCAACCTCGAACTCAGCGCCTACACCGTGGCCATCGTCGGCCTCGGGCTGCATATCGGTGCCTACGGTGCCGAAGTGATGCGCGGGGCGATCAGCTCGGTGGCCAAGGGGCAGTACGAAGCCTGCACCGCGCTGAACATGCCCGCCACCATCCGCTTCCGGCGGATCATCCTGCCGCAGGCATTGCTGGCGGCCATCGCACCTGGCACCAACCTGCTGATCGAACTGCTGAAGAACACCTCGCTGGTGTCGCTGATCACCCTGTCGGACCTTAGCTTCCGCGCCCGTCAGCTGGACCAGGCGACCTTCCAGACCCTGGAAATCTTCAGCCTCACCCTGCTGCTCTACTTCGTCCTGGCGCAGGTCATCAACTTCCTCATGCGTCGGGTCGAACGGCGCCTGAGCCGCGGTCGCCTGCGGGGGAGCCTGTCATGAATTTCTGGGACTGGAACTACGTCGCGCAAATCCTGCCCGACTTGCTGCAGGCGTCGCTGAAAACCCTGGGCATCACCTTGGTTGGCTTCCTGATCGCAGTGGTGCTGGGCCTGTTTCTGGCCATCGCCCGACGCAGCCGCCAGGCCTGGCTGTCGTGGCCGGTGGCATTGCTGATCGAGTTCATCCGCAGTACGCCGCTGCTGATCCAGGTGTATTTCCTCTACTACGTGCTGCCCAACTACGGGGTCAACATGACGGCCATGCAGGCCGGCATCATCGGTATCGGCGTGCACTACGCCTGTTACCTGGCCGAGGTTTACCGCGGCGGCCTCGACTCGGTGGCGCGCAGCCAATGGGAAGCGGTGGTCGCCCTCAACTTCGCGCCGTGGACCGCCTACCGGGCAGTCATCCTGCCCCAGGCGATTCGGCCGATCCTGCCGCCATTGGGCAACTACCTGATCGCCATGCTCAAGGACACCCCGGTGCTGTCGGCCATCACCGTGGTGGAAATCATGCAGCAGGCCAAGAACATCGGCTCCGAAAGCTTCCGCTACCTCGAGCCGATCACCCTGGTCGGTCTGTTCTTCCTGGCCTTGAGCGTCGCTCTGGCCTACCTCGTTCGGCGCCTTGAAGTGCGCCTGGAGCTCCGCTGATGATCGCCCCTGTGACCCACTTCGCCACTGCCACCGCCACCCAGCCGCTGGGCACCCACATGCCCACACCGGCCATTGCCCAACCGATCGTCAGCTTCAGGGACGTGACCAAACGCTACGGCAGCTTCACCGTGCTCGACGGCCTCAACCTCGATGTCGCCCCCGGCGAAAAGGTGGCGATCATCGGCCCCAGCGGCTCGGGCAAGTCGACGTTGCTGCGGGTACTGATGACGCTTGAGGGCATCGACCAGGGCATGATCGAAGTCGATGGCGAATCGCTCACCCACATGCCCGGGCGCAACGGCGCGCAGCTCATCGCCAACGAGCGCCATGTACGCAAAGTGCGGGCGAAGATCGGCATGGTGTTCCAGAGTTTCAACCTGTTCCCGCACATGAGTGCCTTGCAGAACGTGATCGAGGCCCCGGTCCAGGTGTTGGGCGTGAAGCCGGCCGAGGCGCGCGAACGGGCTGCCGAGCTGCTGGAGATGGTTGGCCTGGGCAACAAGTTCGAGCATTACCCGTCGCAGTTGTCCGGTGGCCAGCAACAGCGCGTGGCGATTGCCCGGGCGCTGGCGATGCGGCCCAAGGTGATGCTGTTCGACGAAGTGACCTCGGCGCTGGACCCGGAACTGTGTGGCGAAGTGCTGAACGTGATCCGCCGGTTGGGCAGCGAGCACAACCTGACCATGCTGATGGTGACGCATCAGATGGGCTTTGCCAGGGAGTTCGCGGATCGAGTGTGCTTCTTCTACAAGGGGCAGATCCACGAACAGGGGACGCCGGCGCAGATCTACGAAAACCCGCAACAGGAGCGGACCCGGGCGTTCCTCAGTGCAGTGCGGGAGGCGAACTGACCGACGATTGTCGCTTCAGTACTCGCGCCGCTTGCGAAACGCCCAGCGCCCCACCAGCACGGTGAAGGTCGCCACCAGGGCCACCAGCACCCAGAAACCATGGGGGTTTTCCGCCAGCGGCACACCCCCGACGTTCATGCCGAAGAAACCGGCGATGATGTTGATGGGCAGCGCCAGCACGGTCACCACGGTCAGGGTGAACAGGGTGCGGTTGGTCTGTTCGTTGAGCTTGGCGGCGATTTCTTCCTGCAGCAGCTTGATCCGCTCACCGAGGGCGGTGAGGTCGCTGATCACCAGGGTGAACTCTTCTGTGGCCGCCCGCAGCTGGCGTATGTCCTGTTCCTGCAGCCAGTCGGGCGGCCGGTTGAGCAGGCGCAGCAGCGCCCCCGGTTCCAGCGCCAGCAGGCGCTGCAGGCGCACCAGCACCCGGCGCATGCTGCCCAGTTCGGCGCGGTTGTCGCTCAGGCGCTGAGACAGCAACTGGTCTTCGATGCGGTCGACGCTGGTGGTGGTTTCACGCACGATCTGGGTCAGCACATCACCCTGGTCGCGCAACAGATGGACCAGCAACTCGATGGACGAATGAAAGCGCTCGCCATGCTTGACCGACGAGCGCAGCTTGTCCACCGAATGCAGCGGCTGCAACCGCGCGCTCACCAGCAACTGGCTGCTGGCGCAGGCCCACAGCGTGGAGATGTCCGAGGACACCAGGCCGAAGTTGAACACCACATCGTTGACCACTGCCAGCAGCGCCGAGTCGGCGTGTTCGATACGGGTCGAGCGCGAACCTTCGCGCAGGGTTTCGAAGAAGGCTTCGGGCAATTGCAGGTGGGTGCGCAGCCAGCGTTCGCAGGCAGCGTGGGCCAGGTTCAGGTGCACCCACAGAAACTCGCCAGGCTCCAGCGGCTGGCCAAGCGTGCGCAACAACTGCGCCGAATCGATTTCGCGCCCCGGCTGGCCAGGGCGGAAGGCGAAGGCGTAGAGCAGGCCGAACAGGTCGTGGTCCTGTGGCAGATGCAGCGCGGGATGGCCCATTCGAACTCGCAATGAGGCACGGGGAGATGGCAGAAAGGGTGCTGAATATTCGTTGCAGTCAGATGACAGCTGGATAGCGGAAAGCCCTTTGGGCTGCGCTGTCGCGTAGAGAGACGAATTTGCAAGCGGTCCGCATACCCTGTGGGAGCAACTGTCTTGCTCAAATTCTAAAAGTTGCCGCAATCCCCTGTGGGAGCGGCTTTAGCCGCGAAGAATCCAACGCGGTGCCTGGCACCGGCTGCGCCGGTGTTCGCGGCTAAAGCCGCTCCCACAGGGTCCCTGCTAATTCAATGAGTTATGTGCAGCCTTATGAGAACGGGCACGCCCGCTCCCACAAGGTGCGCGGCGCGAAACCTACCTTGCAACCCGCCGATACTGCTGTTTGGGGCTCCGTGGTGATCCGGGATCGGTCATTTCGATCAACCCGGCAGCGAGTGCCGGGTACAAGTAACTCTTGCGGAATGTGGCACGGTGCGAGAGGCCCAGCTGGTGCATCAATTCGCTGCTCTTCAAAGCAACGCCTGCAGGCAGCACATTCAAGAGACTCGCTACTTGGTCGGTTACTTGGTCGGTTACTTGGTCGGTTACTTGGTCGGTTACTTGGTCACTGTCTTCTGCTTCGATAAGCGCCTGCAACAAGGCTTCGAGCATGAATTCGACAAATAGGGTTGCTTCAGCAGCTTGGTCGGCGGCGGCCAGGGCAGCGTAGTAAGCGTCCTGCTGCTCACGAATAACGGTTTCCACCGGCAGGTACGCCAACACCGGCCGCCACTGGCTGAGGAGAAGGGTCTGCCATAACCGTCCCATCCGCCCATTACCGTCAGCAAATGGGTGGATGAATTCAAACTCGTAGTGGAATACACAACTGGTAATCAGCGGATGCCAATCGTTGTTCGCGAGCCAGTGCAACAAATCCTGCACCAGCGTCGCCACCCGACTGGCCGGTGGCGCCATATGCAGAAGGCGAGTGCCGCGATAGATGCCCACCCCTCCACGCCGGTAGCGGCCAGCGTCATCTATAAGCCCATGCATCAGCATGCCGTGCGCAGTGAGCAGATCGTCCTGGGACTCAGCGCGCCAACCAGGCATCGCATCGTAGGTCGCGAACGCGTTACGGACTTCCTGGATTTCACGTGGCAAGCCCAGAACCCGCTTGCCATCCAGCAAAGCGGTTACCTGCTCCACGCTCAGGGTGTTGTTCTCGATGGCGAGCGACGCCTGGATGGTGCGGATACGGTTGCCTCGGCGCAGCTGTGGCGTCAGCGCGCCATCACGGTAGGCAGTCAACAATCCCACTTGCTCGCTGATTTCGGCAACCAGAGCCAGAATGCGGGGGGTCACCGTCAGTGGTGGTTGGTAATTGCTCATTGCCTACAGCCCATGGGGATCAGCTGCCACCTTAATCCACAGATCACGCGGGGGTAAAGAAAGCGCAGCCATCACTTCACAAATTCCTGAACTGATTATTTGCCCGCAGCGATTTTTCCCCTCGCCAACCGCCACCAGAATCGCTTCACCACAATCACAAGAACCGTGAGGCCACTCCCGTGGACCAGACACTCCAGGTACGGCAAGCCGCCGCCGACCTCGTTGCGGCGTTCGCCAGCAACGACACCGCTCGCTATTTCGCCTGCTTCAGCGAAGACGCCACCTTCCTTTTCCACACCCTGCCGCAACCGCTGCTGTCGCGCCATGCCTACGAGCAACTCTGGGCCCAGTGGCAGGCCGACGGGTTTGCGGTGCTCGCCTGCGAATCGGGCAATGCCCAGGTGAGCCTGCAAGGTGACGTGGCGATCTTCATGCATGATGTGGCCACGCACATCCGCATCGCCGGCGAAGAACACCAGTTGAGCGAGCGCGAGACCATCGTCTTCCGCCGCCACGGCGAAAGGTGGCTGGCCTGCCACGAGCACCTGTCGGTCGTATCGCCGGCCTGATCATCCATTTACGCGGCCCTGCCGCCCTGCCATCGCACCCACAATAAGGCCCGCGTACTGCGCCGGCCCACAACAACCGCGCTGGAGCATCACCATGAGCCACTCGACCGGTATCGAGACCAACGGCGTCGAACAGATCCCCGACGATCAACGCGACGCCTCCCCGCTGGACCTGTTCCGCCTGATCTTCGGCGGCGCCAATACCTTCGCCACGGCCGTGCTGGGCAGCTTCCCGGTGCTGTTCGGGCTGTCGTTCCAGGCCGGAGTGTGGGCGATCCTGCTCGGCGTCGGCGTGGGCGCGCTGATCCTTGCGCCCATGGGCCTGTTCGGCGCCCTCAACGGCACCAACAACGCAGTATCGTCGGGTGCGCACTTTGGCGTGCACGGGCGCATCGTCGGTTCGTTCCTGTCGCTGCTCACCGCGGTGGCGTTCTTTTCGCTGTCGGTGTGGAGCTCGGGCGACGCCCTGGTCGGCGGCGCCAAGCGCCTGGCCGGCCTGCCGGAAACCGACCTGACCCTGGGCCTGGCCTATGGCCTGTTCGCGGTGCTGGTGCTGGTGGTGTGCATCTTCGGCTTCCGCTTCATGCTGTGGGTCAACAAGATCGCCGTGTGGGCCTCGAGCCTGCTGTTCCTGCTGGGCATCGTTGCCTTTGCCGGGCCGTTCGACGCTGGTTATGCGGGCAGCGTAAACCTCGGTCAGGCGGGCTTCTGGGCGGCATTCGTCGGTGCGGCGATCCTGGCCATGAGCAACCCGGTGTCGTTCGGTGCGTTCCTCGGCGACTGGTCGCGCTACATCCCGCGTGAAACGCCCAAGGCGCGCATCATGCTGGCGGTGATCGCGGCCCAGGGCGCGACACTGATCCCGTTCCTGTTCGGCCTGTGCACCGCCACCCTGGTGGCCACCCAGGCACCGGACTACATCGCCGCCAACAACTACGTCGGTGGCCTGCTGGCGGTGGCGCCAAGCTGGTTCTTCCTGCCGGTGTGCCTGATTGCGGTGATCGGCGGCATGTCCACCGGCACCACGGCGCTGTACGGCACCGGCCTGGACATGTCCAGCGTGTTCCCACGCCTGCTCAGCCGTGCCGGCGCCACACTGCTGATCGGCGTGCTGGCGATCGGCTTCATCTTCGTCGGCCGCTTCACCTTCAACCTGGTGCAGAGCGTGTCGACCTTCGCCGTGCTGATCATCACCTGCACCAGCCCGTGGATGGTGATCATGATCCTCGGCCTGATCACCCGCCGCGGCTTCTACCATGCCGACGACCTGCAGGTGTTCACCCGCGGCCAGCGTGGCGGCCACTACTGGTTCCTGCATGGCTGGAACTGGCGCGGCATGGGGGCGTGGATCCCCAGCGCGGCGGTGGGCCTGTGCTTCGTCAACCTGCCAGGGCAGTTCGTCGGCCCGCTGGGCAACCTGGCCGGCGGCATCGACCTGAGCCTGCCTGTCACCCTGGGGCTGGCCGGCGTGCTGTACCTGCTGCTGCTCAACCTGTTCCCCGAACCTGCCGGAGTGTATGGCCCCCAGGGCCCGCGTTGGGTGCGTTGCAAAAGCACCGCGCACACGCCGGTAACCACCGCCGAAATGGCCTGACTGGAAACCGACCATGACCACTTCCCACTACATTGCCGGCCGCTGGGTCGAAGGCCAGGGCAGCGACTGCATCAGCGTCAATGACCCGGCCCTTGGGCAACCGTTTGCCGAACTGATGGCCGCCAGCGTCGCCCAGGTAGACCAGGCCGTGACCGCTGCCCGTGGCGCCCTGCCCGCCTGGAAAAACACCAGCGCCAGCGAACGCGCCGCCTACCTGCGCGGCTTTGCCGAACAGCTCGGGCAGCGCCGCGAAGCGTTGATCACCTTGCAGATGCGCAACAACGGCAAGCCACGTCACGAGGCGGAAATCGACCTGGACGACGCTATCGCCACCTTCGGCTACTACGCCGAACTGGCCGAGCAACTGCCATCGAAGAACATTGAAGTGCCGTTGGCTGCGCCGGGCTTCAGCGCTCGTACCCGCCTGGAACCGGTGGGCGTGGTCGGCCTGATCGTGCCATGGAACTTCCCGCTGGTGACCAGCGCCTGGAAGCTCGCCCCGGCCCTGGCCGCCGGTTGCACCGTGGTGCTCAAGCCGTCGGAAGTCACCCCGCTGATCGAACAGGCCTACGGCCAGATCGCCGATGCCCTGGGGCTGCCGCCCGGGGTGCTGAACATCGTCAACGGCAAGGCCGAGACCGGTGCTGCGCTGAGCAACCACAATGGCCTGGACAAGCTGTCGTTCACCGGCAGCAATAGTGTCGGCAGCCAGGTAATGCGCAGCGCTTCGGCGCAGTGCCGGCCAGTGACGCTGGAGCTGGGCGGCAAGTCGGCGATCGTGGTGTTCGATGATTGCGACGTGGGCCAGGCGGTGGAGTGGATCGTCGCCGGCATTACCTGGAACGCCGGGCAGATGTGCTCGGCCACTTCGCGGCTGCTGGTGCAGGACGGCATTGCCGATGCATTGCTGCCGCGTTTGCAGGCCGCACTGGAACAGCTACGGGTCGGTAATCCATTGACCGAAGAGGTCGAAATGGGGCCGCTGACCAGCCAGGCGCAGTGGCTGAAGGTGGCCGGCTACTTTGCCACGGCGCGTGAGGAAGGCCTGCAGTGTCTGGCCGGTGGCAAGGCGCTGGACCGTGATGGCTGGTTCGTCAGCCCGACGCTGTATGCCGATGTGCCGAAAGACAGCCGCCTGTGGACCGAGGAAATCTTTGGCCCGGTGCTGTGCGCGCGTCGCTTTGCGACCGAGGAACAGGCGATTGCCGAGGCCAACGATAGCCGCTTCGGGCTGGTGGCTACGGTGTGCTCCGCCGACCTGGAGCGCGCCGAGCGGGTGGCCGATGCGCTGGAGGTTGGCCATGTGTGGATCAACTCGGTGCAGGCGGTGTTCGTCGAGACCTCGTGGGGTGGCACCAAGGGCAGCGGGATCGGGCGTGAGCTGGGGCCTTGGGGGTTGTCGGCCTACCAATCGGTCAAGCATGTGACGCGCTGTCTGGGTTGAGGTTTCCGGGGCCGCTTTGCGGCCCTTTCGCCGGCAAGCCATATGCAATCCCTGTGGGAGCTGGCTTGCCGGCGATCGAGGACGAAGCCCTCGCCTTGGCCCCTCAGATGTAAGACTTTTCCCAACCTGAAACCAAATGCTTCAGCTGGAAGTAGCTTGGGAATTATCCTACCCGCGCCGCAGCCGTTTCTCTGTTGTTGAACAGGAGCATCAGGGCTAATTTCCCCGGGTCGTCACAAATGGCGACCGGGTGTGAGAGCCCGTGCTGATCTGGTTGCAACCTCAACGGTAGCTGTGCGCGGGCAGGCTTGGTCCTGGCCGGGTTCCTAGGTCTCCGGTCTCTCACCCCGCGTACGGCTGCCACCCGATCCTGTGAGAGGGAATGGGGTGGTAGCTCCTGACCGACCTGGGGAAACGCAATGAATAAACTTGTGCCCGATCCACCTGTAAAACCTGGCTCCCGCCCGTTCTACACCATCAACAACGACTTGCCCTCACCCGAGGCACTGCGATACGTCTCGCAGTTGCTGCTTGGCATCGAGGACAGCCTCGACGAATACATCTGCGCCAACGCTGGCGAACCGGGCATCGGGTTGTTGGTCAATACTGTGCATAACGTGCAAATGACCCGGGCGCTCAACCAGTTGCTGTTGAACCGCGAATAAGGCCTGGAGTTGATGCCGGGTTCACCGGCCTCTTCGCGGGCAAGCCCGCTCCCACAGGGATAGCGCAGGCCTGAAGGGCAGCACCGTACCTGTGGGAGCGGGCTTGCCCGCGAAGAGGCCGGTACAGGCTTCACAGGATGTGTCGCAAAAACGCCATTTCGAGAACACGTTTGGCAAACATGTCGCTGGCAGCGACACATAGATGCTGCACTGAACGAGGCCGAGATCATGACCTATGACGACAAGTTGATCGAAGAAGCTGTACTTGCCCTGTTAGCCACCTTCAGCTTCAACGGAGGCAGTGCCTGGAAAGGTTTTGACTTCGAGGTAATGAACAATCTGCATGAGCAGGGCTTTATTACTCAACCGCGGGGCAAGGCGAAATCAGTTCGGTTGACACCTGAAGGCATGGAGCGAGGGAAGCAAATCGCAGATCAGCTGTTCGCTGAAAAGCCCGAACAGTAATGATACCGGGACTTCTTTGCGGCGCAGGCCTGAAGGGCAGCGTGCTACCTGTGGGAGCGGGCTTGCCCGCGAAGAGGCCGGCACAGGCGACACAAAACTCTGCGCCCGCGTGACTTTCCCCTCCCCCCGCAAAGTCCCACTTCCTGGTACCCCCACAATCACAACACCAGGCCGGACCACCCATGCACCCTCAACGCACCGCCTTGCACAACGAACTGCACGCCCGCCCGTCGCTGTATTTCGACGGCCCGGCGCATGTCTTCCACCTGGCCTTGCTCGGCGGCGATGCTGCCTGTGCGGCACTGCTGCAACGCTGCTGCCCGGATGCCCTGGACACCGCTGCCGCCCAAGGCATCACCCGCCTGGATGGCCATCCGTTCAAGTGGGAACGGCACACCGAGTTCTTCACCCTGACCCTGGTGGTGCCCTGCACTGCCGCCGACACCGAGTGGCAAACGCTGCCGCCGGTGCTGGCCGAGGCTATCGCCCCGCAAGCGGCGCAAGTGATCAATGCGGTGCAGGTGCTGGTCCGTGACGAACACGAACTGGACCTGCCCCACTACGGTTTCAAGGACCCGTGCGGCTCCTGCGTCGGCGGTGGCGATGCGGTGGTGTGGAGCGATTTTCGCCTGACCGAGGACGGCACCAACCGCTTCCTGTTCATCAACCGTCGCCTCAATGCCTACCGCCAGGGCCGCATGATCCGCCGTCTGCTGGAAATCGAGACCTACCGCATGATGGCCTCGCTGACCCTGACCACGGCCAAGGACCTGAGCCAGGAACTGGATGCCTTCGACAAGAACCTGGTCAGCCTCTCGGAGCGCAGTGCCGGGGTCGATGGCCATGATTCCAAAGGGTTGCTGGAGGCCATTGCCCACCTGTCACGCCAGGTGGTCAGCCGCACGGTGAAAACCCGCCACCGCTTCGGCGCCACGCAAGCCTATGCGCAACTGGTGTTCGAGCGCCTGGGCGAGCTGCGGGAAAGCCATGTGGGCGACTGCCAGCGCCTGGGGGTGTTCATCGAACGCCGGTTCAAACCGACCGTGCGCTACTGCGCGGCCACCGAGCAGCGCCTGGAGCAGTTGGCGAAGAATGTGGCCAACCTGGGCGACCTGTTGCAGGCACGGGTACAAGTGGAGATGGAAGAACAGAACGCCGAGATCCTGCGCAGCCTCAATGCCCGGGCCGATGCCCAGGTGAAGATCCAGCGGGCGGTGGAGGGGCTGTCGATCATTGCCATCACCTACTACCTGCTGAACTTGTTCAAGCTGCTGTATGGCGGGCTGAATGTGCTGGGGTTGGGGCTGACGGCGCGGGATGGGCTGTTGGCCATGGCGCCGCCTGTGCTGTTGGTGTTGCTGGTGATTTTGCTGAGGATCAGGCAGGCCAAGCAGCATTGAGGATTGGGGGCGCCTTGCGCCCCTATCGCGACACAAGGCCGCTCCTACAGGGACTGCACATTTCCTGTAGGAGCGGCCTTGTGTCGCGATGGGCTGCAACGCAGCCCCCGATGCTCACACCGGCTCGTCAGCCGGCCGTGCATTCTCTTGCACCAACACCATGCTCTGCGGCGACGACAGGGCAATACCTTCATCACGCAGGCGCCCAAGGATGGTAAACAGCAGGTCACTGCGCGTACCGGATACCTGCCGTGGCCCCGCCACGTAACCACTCACACCTATCACCATGCCGCTGCTGGTCAGGTCCTTGAAGGTGACCGAGGTGGCCGGCGCATCCAGAATCGCCTCGTGCTCCTGGTAAGCCGCCAGCAGCAGTTCACGCACGCGGTTGGCATCGGTCTCCAGCGGCATGGTCAGGGTAATGCCGACCACGCCAAGGGCATTGCCCATGGTCACGTTGCGCACGTTCTGCGAGATGAACTGCGAGTTGGGCACGATAACCGTCGAGCGGTCGGACATCTGGATCTCGGTGGCGCGCACGTTGATACGGCGAATGTCGCCCTCGACGCCCGCCAGGCTGACCCAGTCGCCCACCTTGACCGGGCGCTCGGTCAGCAGGATCAGGCCGGAAATGAAGTTCTGCACGATCTGCTGCAAGCCGAAACCGATACCCACCGACAGGGCACTGACCACCCAGGTCAGGCTGGTGAGGTTGATGCGCAGGGTCGACATCACCAGCATGGCCAGGAAGATGAAGCCCAGGTAACCCACCAGGGTCACCAGCGAGGCACGCATGCCGGCGTCCATGTCGGTTTCCGGCAGCAGGCGATCGCTCAGCCAACGCTTGACCACGCGGATGGCGAACAGGCCGCTGAGGAACATCACCACTGCCAACAGAATGTCCTGGGGGACAATGTTCATGTTGCCCAGCAGCTTGCCGCCGGTCTCGTCCCAATCACCCAGGCTCAGCAGCAGCTCGCTGGGGCTGGTGCCCGATGGCATCAGTGCCAGCAACAACGCCAGGAACAGCACCACGGTGCGGCCGATGCCGGCCAGGATGGTGCTGGCCTGCGCCTGGTGACGCGGCGCCAGGCCCAGGGTCGAGGCCAGCGCCAGGCCGCCGGGCTGGCGGGGCGACAGCAGGGTTTCGCAGAGGTCGCCAAAGAACGTGGTCAGCAGGTAGGCACAGGTGATCACCAGGCTGACCCACAGCAGCTTGGCGGTGAGGAAGTAGGCGAGTGTCAGGTAACCGGCGAGCAGGGCCAGCAGGATCAGCGTCAGCCAGATCACCATCACGAACGGGATCAGCCCGGCCAGGCCCGTGGGGCGCTCCAGGTCATGCTTGCGCAGGGTGCGACGGTAACGCAGCAGCGCACCGGCGAAGGTAACCGCCACAACCAGCGCGGTCAGGCCGTTGACCGCCACGGTCAGCGCCAGGCTGGCACCGATCACGCTGTTGATGCGTTCCATGGTCATCATGACCATCAGCGCCAACGCCAGCACCTTGGGGAACCAGCCCAGGGCGCTGGCCACTTCGTCGTGAATCGGCGGCAGGCGCCAGGAGGGGCGTTGCAGCATCAGCATGGCGCGGCCCAGGCCGGTGATGAAGGCGCTGAACACCACCAGGGCAAGTACATGGTTGGCCAGGCTGGCAATATCGGCGCCCAGCTCGGCGCTGCTCTCCAGCCCCCATCGCAGCAGCGAGACCGAACCGGCGATGGTACCCAGGGTTGCCAGGCTCACGCCCAGCGCCAACGCACTGCGGCGCAGGCGGCCTTCGGGTAGCCAGCTGACCATGGCGTCGGCCAGCAGGCGCTCGAGCACGCGGCGCACCAAGGTCCAGACCAGGATTGCCGCCACCAGGCTGGTAATGAACAGCCAGCGATTTTCGGCGCTGAAGGCACTGCCGATGGCATCGGCCGTCTCGCCACGCAGGTCGCGCAGGCGTGCCACGTCGTCCTGGGTGGGGCGAATGATGCTCTGCCAGAACGCCGGGCTCAGCGGTGAGGCCGCGCGGCTGGTGATCTGCGAGTTGAACTGGCTGCGGCGCAGGTTGACGATTTGCGTGGACAGGTCGCGGGCCGACTGGGTCAGCTTGGTTGCCTGGTCCCGTTGGGCTACCAAGGCCTTCTTCTCGGCCTCCAGCTCCTTGCGCTGCTGGGTCAGGGTGGCGGCCTCGTCCGGCTGGACCGGCCCGATGACCTTGAGCTTGTCGTCGACTTTCTCCACATCCGTGGTGCGCAGGGCACTTAACGCATCGGCCTGGCGCTGGACCTGCATGGCGCCCAGGCGCAGTTGCGACAGCAGATCGTCGTTGGCCTCGCTGGTGACACCCTGGCGGATCTGGTCCAGTCGATCGCTCAACTGCTCGATGCTGGCGTTTTCATCCAGCACGTTCGCTTCGGCAACCGCCAGATTGGACAAGGGCGTGGCCGGGGCCGACCAGGCCGGGCTGGCAATGGCCAGCATCAAGGCCATCAAAACCATCAGGCCTGGGCAAAAACGGGCAAGGCTGACACGCCTCATCGAATATTCCTCTTTACAATTCGATTTGGCGGGGGATTCTACGCGGCTTCAGGCAATCAGGAGAGTGCCGTTTCTCGTTTGAGCAGTTGCTGTTTGCGCTCGACGCCCCAGCGGTAGCCGCTGATGTCGCCGTCGCGGCGCACCACCCGATGACATGGGATGGCCACAGCGATGTGGTTGGCCGCGCAGGCCATGGCCACCGCACGCACCGCCTTGGGCGCGCCGATGCGCTCGGCGATGTCGGTGTAGCTGACCCGGCTGCCGGCCGGCACCTCGCGCAGGGCCTGCCACACCCGTTCCTGGAACGCAGTGCCTTGCACATCCAGGGGCAAGGCCAAGCCCAGCGCCGGGGCTTCGACGAAGCCCACCACCTCGGCGACCAACCGTTCGTAGGCACTGTCGCCACCGACCAGGTGGGCCTTGGGGAACTGGTCCTGCAGGTCGCGCAGCAGGGCCTCGGGGTCGTCGCCCAGCAGGATCGCGCAAATGCCCTTCTCGCTCTGGGCCACCAGGATCGCGCCCAAAGAGCACTGGCCGAGGGCGAAGTGGATGGTTGCCCCGGCGCCGCCGGCGCGGTATTGCCGCGGGCGCATGCCCAGGCGCTGGTCGGCGCTTTCGTAGAAACGGCTGTTGGAGTTGTAGCCGGCGTCATAGATGGCATCGGTGACAGAGCGCTGGCCATCTTCCAGGTGCGCGCGCAGGCGCCGGGCACGGAAAGCGGTTGCGTAGGCCTTGGGGGTGAGGCCGGTTTCGGCCTTGAACAGGCGGTGCAGGTGGAAAGGGCTGACGGCCAGTTGGGCGCTGAGTTGATCGAGGCTGGGCGCGGGGTCGCTGGCTTCGATCAGCCGGCAGGCGCGGGTGACCAGCTGGCTGTGGCGGGTGGCGCTGGTGGTGGTGGCGGTGCAACGTTTGCAGGCGCGGTAGCCGGCGGCTTCGGCGGCGGCTGGGGTGTCGTAGAACTCGACGTTGGTTCGCTTGGCGAGGCGCGATTTGCAGCCGGGGTGGCAGTAGATGCCGGTGGTGCGCACGGCGTAGACGAAGTGGCCGGTGGCGGCGGTTTCGCGGGATTCTACGGCTTGCCAGCGTTGGTCGGGGGTGGTGTAGGGGTTCATTGGTAAATGTCCAGATAGGTTGTTGCTTGTGCCGGCCTCTTCGCGGGCATGCCCGCTCCCACAGGTACCGTGTCGGTTTCGGATGTTGTGCCATGCCTTTGAGGCCGGTTTACCTACAACTTCAGGTACTGCATAGACCTTCAAGGCTGTGGAAATCCCTGTGGGAGCGGGCGTGCCCGCGAAAGGGCCGGCACAGGCGGTGCAAGACCTCAGGCCCGCCACAGGTACCAGGCCGCCACGGTACGGTATGGCCGCCAGCCGCCACCCAGCGAACGCATTTGCGCCGGCGTCGGCGCCTTGTCCAGCCCCTTCAGCCGCCGATACCCCTCGCGCACGCCAAAATCGTCGACCGGCAGAACGTCCGAACGCGCCAGGCTGTAGATCAGCAACATCTCCACCGTCCACCGCCCTACCCCGCGCAATGCCACCAGCCGTTCGATCAACGCCTCGTCAGCCATGGCCAGTGCCTCGTCCCGGCTCGGCACCAGGCCATCCAGCCGGCCCTGGGCAATACCCTGGATCGTCGCCATCTTGCTCGCGGAAAAACCACAGGCGCGCATGGTTTCTGGTGTAACCGCCAACAACTGCTCCGGCCCCGGGAACGCAGCCTCCGGGAACAACGCCAGCAAGCGCCCAAGAATTGCCTCGGCAGCACGGGCATGCAGTTGCTGGTAGGCAATCGCCCGTACCAACACTTCGTAAGGCTCACGCCCCGGCGTGGCCTGGTGCAGGCAAGGCCCGGTCGCCGCGATATGCCGCGACCAGTCCGGGTCGAGCGCCGCCAGGTATTCGGTGGCCTCGCGGTACGCGTCAGGCGAAAGGTCGGCCCGGATCATGGCACCTCCATCAAGTCGATTGCAGGTCCAGCTTAGCGCAGCCGTTCATCGGGCAAACGCCGGTTCTTGCGCGGCTAATTCCTGGCGTGCCATTGCTCCGCGCCATCGTCCCCGCATAGAATTGAGAACTATTCACAATCGCATATATCCACAGGACCGGGCCTTCGCCAAGATGCAGATCAACGACACGCTCAAGCCGACCGAGGTCGCTCTGCTCTACCAGGCCCACCACCGTTGGCTCAGCGGCTGGCTGCGCAGCCGGGTAGGTTGCAGCGAGCACGCCGCCGACCTGGCCCAGGATACCTTCGTGCGGCTGTTGCGGGCCCGCCAGCTTTCGCCGCTGAAGGAGCCACGCGCCTACCTCAGCAGCATCGCCCGTGGCCTGATGATCGACCAGTTCCGCCGCCGCGCGCTGGAACGGGCCTACCAGGAAAGCCTGGCTCACCTGCCCGAAGCCGAAGTGCCCAGCGAAGAAGATCGACTGGTCATCCTGGATACCCTGGCGCGCCTCGACCGTGCCCTGCACCAGCTGAAACCGCGTGCCCGCCAGGCTTTCCTGCTGGCTCAGCTCGATGGTTTGAGCATCGTGCAGATCGCCCTGCGCCTGGGTGTGTCGCGGGCCACCGTCGAGCGGGACCTGGCCAAGGCCCTGGGCGTCTGCTACCGGTTGCGCTATGCCGACGCCTGACAGCGCGCCCGCGCAGGCGCAGGTCGACCAGGCCATCGACTGGCTGGTGAAGCTGCGCTTCGACAGCCCCTGCCCGCGTACCGAGCAGCAGTTCCAGCACTGGCTGGCCAGCCATCCGGACAACCCCTTGGCCTGGCAGCGGGTCAGCCACCTCAGTGACGAACTGGCCGGGCTGCCCAAGGGCCTGAGCCGCCGCACTCTGGATGGCAGCCAGCGCCAGCGCATCAGCCGCCGCGACCACCTCAAGCTGCTGGCCGTGCTGGCCGTGGGCGGCAGCCTGGGCTGGGCCGCGCGCGAACCGTTGGGCATACCCCAGCTGCTGGCCGACAGCAGCACTGCCACCGGCGAACGCCGCCAGTTGCAAGGCAGCGATGGCAGCCGCATCCAGCTCAATACCGCCAGCGCCATCGACCTGCGTTACAGCGCCGAGCAGCGCCGGCTGCAACTGGTGCGTGGCGAGGTGAGCCTGGACAGCAACCCCAACGATAACCGCCCGTTCCGCATCGACACCCACATTGGCCAACTGGCCACCCTCGACGGCCAACTGCTGCTGCGCGAGAACGACCAGGGCCTGTTGCTGGCGGTACGCCGGGGCGACGTCACGCTGTTCCCCACCTCGGCCTCGCCACGTCGGGTGCTGCCAGGCGAAACCTTGCAGGTGTGGGCCAGCGGCAGCTTCCAGGCGGTGACGCTGCACAGCGACCCCTGGGGCTGGACCGACGGCGTGCTCAGCGTGCAGCAGATGCCGCTGGGCGAGTTCATCGCCGAGCTGGCGCGTTACCGCCCAGGCCTGCTGCGCTGTGCCCCCGAAGTGGCAGACCTGAAGGTGTCCGGTACCTACCAGTTGGCCGACACCGGGCAGATCCTGCAGCTACTCACCCGCAGCCTGCCGGTGCGGGTCGACTACCGCACGCGTTATTGGGTGAGCATCGGTGCGGCCTGAAAAATTTCTGAAAATAAATGAGGTGGAATCTCATTCTCGTCCGGCCTGAAGGAACAAAACCCGAAAAGTGGTCTTCACAACCTTCAGGAGCGCTTCATGATTGCCCCGTGTTCCCCTCGCAACGACAGGCTGCGCCGTGCCGTGCGCGCGGCCGTGTTCGGCCTTGGCCTGGCAGCTGGCGGTGCCTTCCCGGCCATGGCCCAGGCTGCAGCGGCCAGCCAGAGCCAGCAGACCGACTGGAACATCCCGGCCGGCCCGCTGGCCCCGGCGCTGGACCAGTTGGCCCGCCAGGGCGGCCTGAGCCTGTCGTTCGACGCGAACAGCCTGCAGGGCAAGACCACCCGCGGCGTGCAGGGCCGGCATGACAGTGCGGGGGCGCTGTCGATCCTGTTGCAGGGCAGCAACGTGCAGGTCCAGCAGGAAAGCGCAACCAGCTTCCTGCTGATCCCGGCGCTGGATGTGGGAAACGCCCTTGAGCTGGGCGCGACGAGCATTTCCAGCGACCGCCTGGGCGAAACCACCGAGCACACCGGCTCCTACACTACCGGCGAAGTGACCATCGGCAAGATGCCGCAAACCCTGCGCCATACCCCGCAATCGGTCAGTGTGATAACCCGCCAGCGCATCGATGACCAGTACATCACCAACCTGACCAACCTGCTGGAGCAGACACCCGGCGTGGTGGTCAACTACACCGACAGCGAGCGGGTGCAGTACTACTCGCGTGGCTTTGCCATCGATGCCATCCAGTATGACGGCGCCACCGTGGTGCAGAGCAGCGGTGGCGGTTCGTTCATCCAGACCGACTCGGCGTTCATCGACCGCGCCGAAGTGCTGCGCGGCGCCACCGGCATGCTGCGTGGCGCCGGCAACCCGTCGGGCACGGTGAACCTGGTGCGCAAGCGCCCGACCCATGACTTCCAGGCTACGGGCAGCGTGACCCTGGGCTCATGGAATGCCCAGCGCTATGTGGCCGATATCTCCGGCCCGCTGACCGAAACCGGCAACGTACGCGGGCGGGTGATCGCCGTGCATGACGACCGCGACCTGTTCCAGGACTCGCGCATGGAGCGCAAGGAAGCGTTCGGCGGCTCGCTGGCCTTCGACCTGGACGACAGCACCACGCTGACCACCGGTGTCGAGTGGACCAAGCTCGACGCCACTGGCGCCTGGGGCAACCTGCCCGCCGACGCCAGCGGCGCCCCCCTGCCCTTCGGCCGCAGCACCTACCTGGGCGCCGACTGGAACCGCTGGGACCGCAGCAACCTGAACACTTTTGCCGAACTGGAACACCGCTTCGACAACGACTGGACCCTGAAGCTGATGGCCCTGCGTACCCACTTCGAGCTGGAGGACCATGGTTTCAAGCAAACCTACATGGAGCGCGCACCGGCCAACCTGAACCCCACCGGCAACCCGTACCTGATGCAATATCAGGTTACCGAAGGCGACGGCGGCGAGAGCCTGCAGAACAACCTGAGCGCCACCCTCAACGGCCCGTTCGACCTGTTTGGCCGCACCCACGAGCTGATGGTCGGCGTCGAACGGATTCGCAACGACTCCTACGCGTCGGCCACCAACCGGGTAATTTCCGGGCTGTACGACATCCGCTACTGGGACCCGAAAACCAGCCTGCCAGAGCCGGACATCGACATCACCGCACACCCGGTGCGCACCCGTACCACCCAGCAAGCCGCACACGCCACCTGGCGCATTTCGCTGGCCGAACCGCTGACCGCGATCATCGGCGCGCGGGCCAACTGGTACGACTACGAGCAGGAAAACAACACCGGTGCAAACGGCAAGTTCAGCGTCGATGAGAAGATCGTGCCGTACGCGGCGCTGATCTACGACCTGAATGACAACTTCAGCGTGTACGCCAGCTACACCGAGATATTCAGCCCGCAGACAGTGGTGGACAAGAACAACTCGGTGCTCGACCCGATCATCGGCGAAGCCTACGAAACGGGCATCAAGGGCGAGTTCTACGATGGCCGGTTGAACACCAGCCTGGCGTTTTTCCGTATCAACCAGGTGGGTACGCCGGTGGATGACATGTCCACGGAGATCGGCTGCAACGGCACCACCGGCCGCTGCAAGATCGCCTCGGGCAAGAGCCGCAGCGAGGGCATCGACCTGGAGATTTCCGGCGAAGTGCTGCCGGGCTGGCAGGTCACCGGTGGCTACACCTACAACACCACCGAGTACCTGAAGAACTCGGCAGCTACCAATGGCAACGCGATCCGCACCACCGACCCGGAGCACATGCTGCGACTGTTCACCAGCTACCGCCTGCCGGGCACGCTGGATGCCTGGACCATTGGCGGCGGCGTGCAGGCGCAGAGCGATATCTATTCCGAAAGCGGCACGGCCAAGGCGACCCAGGCGGGGTATGCGGTGTACAACGGCATGCTCGGTTATCGCATCAACGACAACTACTCAGTGCAACTGAACGCCAACAACATCTTCGACAAGAAGTACTACCGGCAGATCGGTACCACGGCGACGGGGTACTACTGGGGGGAGCCGCGCAATATGTCGGTGACCTTGCGCGGGAGTTTCTGACAGGGCAACACGGTCGCCTTGTGGGAGCGGCCTTGTGTCGCGAAAGGGCCGCGAAGCGGCCCCAGGGTTTCAACTGCGCCGGCCAGATTGCTGGGGCCGCTTTGCGGCCCTTTCGCGACACAAGGCCGCTCCTACAGGGACCGCGCAGCCCTGGAGGACCTCAGTCCGCCACCGCCCGCAACCGCCCCGCGCGCCGGTACGACTGCCGGGCAAAGCACACGAACAACCCGGCCATCAGCGCCAGCGCGATGGGCAGACCATGCGGCGCCACATCCATCGCCGCACCGCTGACCAGCGGCCCGACCAGGCTACCCACACCCCACAGCAAGCCCACGCTGGCATTGGCGGTAACCAGGTCCTGCCCCTTGAAGCGCTGCCCGATCAACACCAGCGCCAGGGTATAGATGCCGCCTGCCACGGCGCCCAGCAGCACCAGCAGCGGCCACAGCAGCCAGGTCAGGTTCAGCAGCCAGGGCAGGCCGATACCGATCGCCATCGCCAGCAGCCCGCATACCAGGTGCAGCCCGGTGCGCTCCACCCGGTCGGCCAACCAGCCAAGCGGCAACTGGAACAACATGTCACCGGCAAACACCACGGTCACCATCAGCGCCGCCACGCCCACGGCAAAGCCATGGCTGGTGGCATACACCGGCAGCAGCGACAGCACCACGGCATCGAAGAACGAGAAGAACAGCACCGCCACGCACAACGCCGGCGCCACACGGAAGAAACCGGCCAGGCCGAAGCTCTTTTCACCCTCTTCATGTTCCACATGGTCGTTGGGCACGGTCAGCACGATGCACAGCAGCGCCAGGCCATAGCAGGCGGTGACCACACCGGTGATCCACGGGCTGTCGGCGCCCAGCACCGCCAGCATGGCCGGGCCGAGCACCTGGAAGCCGGTGAAGCTGGTGGCGTACAGGGCCATGATCTTGCCGCGGTTGTGCTCCGGGCACAGTTCGTTGACCCACGACTCGCCGAGGATGATGGCGATACCCATGCCCAGCCCCAGGCCCAGGCGCAAAAGCGCCAGCAGCCACAGCGAGCCGAACGCAGACTCGAGCAAGCCAATGCTGAGCGTGCACAGGCTGAAGCACAGCAGGTAGATGGTGCGCCGGGTAAGGTGGCGACAGCAGGCGTCGACCAGGAACGCCGAGAGCATCATGCCCGCAGCGGGGATGGCCGAGATGATGCCGATTTCCAGGGTGCTCGCACCGGCTTCATGCAGGCGCAACGACACCAGCGGCAGGCTGGCCCCCAAACTGAAACCCACGACCGAAACGGCGAACAACAGGCCCGCCAGCAAACGCATGTTCATGTACCACTCCTTGCAAACCGAAAAGACGTGCAGACACAGGCGCGCACGCCAGGGCGGCGAGCGACGCGAAAGCGCAGATCAGTTCAGGCGAGGTGTGGCGAGAAGGTGAAGGCAAACAGCACGCTGCGGCGACGCTTGAGCACCGTATCGCTCGGCCACGCGCGACGCAGGGCCTGGAAGGCAGGCTGGCGGGCGTTTGGCAGGGACTGGTTACGGCACATCGCTTTGACTACTACGCAGGTGGTTGGGGAAAGGCGGACTCTAGGCCACCGCAGGTTGGCTCGTCAATTGCCCAGGGGGCCTCTACGAGGCCCTTTCGCGACACAAGGCCGCTCCTACAACAGTACGCAGCCCCCTGTAGGAGCGGCCTTGTGTCGCGATGGGCTGCAAAGCAGCCCCGGCAATATCAGCGCTTGCCGGTACTTGGCAAGAACACCGCCAGCAACCCGAACAACGGCAGGAACGAACACACCTCGTACACGTACTCGATGCCACGCAGGTCCGCCACATACCCCAGCAAGGCTGCACCGATGCCACCAAAGCCGAACATCAGCCCGAAGAAGATCCCGGCAATCATGCCCACGCTGCCCGGCACCAGCTCCTGCGCATACACCACGATCGCGGAAAACGCCGAAGCCAGGATAAAGCCGATCACCACGCTCAACACGGTGGTCCAGAACAGGTCGGCATACGGCAGTACCAGGGTGAACGGCGCCACTCCGAGGATCGAGAACCAGATCACCGCCTTGCGCCCGATGCGGTCACCGATCGGCCCGCCAAAGAAGGTACCTGCCGCCACCGCACCGAGGAACAGGAACAGGTGCAGCTGCGAGCTGGCCACCGACACATCGAACTTCTCGATCAGGTAGAAGGTGAAGTAGCTGGTAAAGCTGGCCATGTAGAAGTACTTGGAGAACACCAGCAGGCCCAGCACGATCAGCGCCGCGACCACCCGCCCGCGCGAGATGCCGTGGGTCGCCTGCACTGCCTTGCGCGCCTTGGCCTGGTTTAGGTGCTCCTTGTACCAGCCACGCAGCATCAGGGTGACGCCGAGGAAGAACAGCGCAGCCAGGCCGAACCAGGCTACGTGGCTCTGCCCGAACGGAATGACAATGGCCGCCGCCAGCAGTGGGCCCAGCGCAGAGCCGGTGTTGCCGCCGACCTGGAAGGTCGACTGGGCCAGGCCGAAGCGCCCGCCCGAGGCCAGGCGCGCAATACGCGAGGTTTCCGGGTGGAAGGTCGACGAGCCGATCCCCACCAGCGCCGAGGCCAGCAGAATCATGGGGAAGCTGCCGACGAAGGCCAGCATCACTATACCCACCAGGGTACACAGGGTGCCCAGCGGCAGCAGGTTCGGCGCCGGTCGGCGATCGGTGAAAAAGCCGACCCAAGGCTGCAGCAGCGAGGCGGTGATCTGGAACGTCAGGGTAATCATGCCGATCTGGGCGAAGCTCAGGTCGTAGTTGGCCTTGAGCATCGGGTAGATCGCCGGCAGCACCGACTGGATCAGGTCATTGATCAGGTGCGCCAGGGCGCAGAAACCGATGATGCGCATCACCAGCGGCGTGGCTTGGCTCGCCGCCGCACTGGTGGACGCCGTGGAGGCGCTACTGATAGCCATGTGCCTGAATCTCCGTCAGCAGTTTGGGATCCGATTATCGGGAAACAAATAGATACATAGCTACCTTTTTTATCCCTCTGTCGCGATGCGCTTGAAAATGGTTATCAATATAATTAGCATCCTCGGCCCATACCCCTGTAATCGTTGGGCGAAACGGCCCCTATCGCGAGCAGATCGAACCCATGAGCCAGATGCTCGCCAATCAGCTGCAGCCTGACCGCCCCCGCCCTCGGCAGATCAACACGCGCCGCAGCCATATGGGCAAATGGCTGGCGCTGCTATTCCTGCTGGGGCTGGCTGCTGCAGCCTACCTGTACTGGCCGCTGATGCAGCGCCTGGGCAGCGAATTGCACACCGATGCAGGTGAACGCCGCAGTATCCGCCTGGCCGATGGCACCACCCTGCACCTGGGCACCGCCAGCGCGATGAACGCCGACCTGCGCGGCCGCACGCGCCAGCTGCAGCTGGTGCAGGGCCGGGTATACCTGGAAGTGATGCTCGACGGCCGGGCCATGGAGGTGACAGTGGGCGATGCGCGCATCCAGGTGTTCGGTACCCGCCTGCAGGTCGCCCGCCATGCCGGGCATGACGAACTGGTGGTGTTCAGTGGCAAGGCCATGGTTATCCAGGGTGGCGAACAGTGCCTTGTATCGGCGGGCGAGCGGGTAGCCTTCGATGGCGGGCGTATCGGCCCGTTACAGAAAGCCGACCTCAAGGGCACCGATGGCTGGCGCAACGGGCAGTAGAAAGCCGGCGACATGCCGTTGGGCAAGGCAGAACCGGGGCATGGCCGCTAAGTTTTTGAAAGCGTGTAAATTTTTTTTGAAATGAGTGTTGACAGGGGGGCCGTTCAAGAGAATAATGCGCGCCATCGGCTACATAGCTCAGTTGGTTAGAGCATAGCATTCATAATGCTGGGGTCCGGGGTTCAAGTCCCTGTGTAGCCACCAAACAAGACGAAGGGCTTACCGCAAGGTAAGCCCTTTTTCTTTGCCTGCGAAAAATACCACAGGCCCGCCCCCTCCCCCACAGGCCATGCAATCGCTACCTCAACGCATGCCGGTCACCACCACAGCCAGGCCCAACCCGATCAGCGCCAGGCCGATTACCCGGTCCACCAGCCTTTGCCGCTCGATCATCGCCTTGCGCAATGCCGTGCTGGAGAAAAACACCGCCACCAGGCTGAACCACAGCCAGTGGGCAACGGACATGAAAGCGCCGTAGGCAAAATCCAGCGCCAGCGAGCTGCCAGGCTGCACCACCTGGGTGAAGGCACTGATGACGAACAGCATGGTCTTGGGGTTGAGGGCGTTGGTCAGAAAGCCCGTGCGCAGGGCCTGCGTTACGCTGGCGGCGGATGCGGCAACCCCGTCGAGGCTGATGCGCCGGGTGTTGGTCAGCGACTGGTAACCCAGGTAGACCAGGTAACCCGCGCCCAGCACTTTCATGCCCAGGAACAGAGCCGGGCTCTGGCTGATGATCACCGCGATGCCCAGCACCGTGTACAGAACGTGAACCTGCACCCCCAGGGCAATGCCCACGGCAGCAGCCAGCCCGGCCTTGCGGCCCTGTGCATAACTGCTGCGGGTGACCATGGCGAAGTCGGCACCGGGGCTGATGACGGCAAGCAGGGTGAACAGGGCGACGGCAATGAGTTCGGTCATGCTGGTGGCTCTCGATAGGCGATGGAAATGCACAGACCAGGTAATTATCGAGAGCTTATAGCCGAGGAAAAATCGATTTATAGTGAGGCAAATCTGATAGTTTTCTTCACAGATACATAGCGCCTGTGCTGGCCTCTTCGCGGGTAAACCCGCTCCCACAGGTGATGCGCCGCCCTCAGGTTTGGTGAAGTCCCTGTGGGAGCGGGTTTACCCGCGAAGAGGCCAGCACAGGCAAACAGGGATGCCATGAAACTGCCGCCACTCAATGCCTTCCGCTACTTCGAGATCGCCGCCGAAACCGAAAGCTTCGTGCGCGCCGCCGAGCACCTGCACGTCACCCATGGCGCAGTCAGCCGCCAGGTGCGCCTGCTTGAAGAAAGCCTTGGTGTGGAGTTGTTCGAGCGCCGCAACCGGGCCATTTTCCTCACCCCTGCCGGCCGTGCCTTGCAGGGCACCACCCAGGCGATTTTCGAGCAGCTCGAAGGCGCCGTGCAGCGCTTGCAACAACAGGCCCGCGACAACGTGCTGGTGCTGTCGTGCGAGCCGACCATCGCCATGCGCTGGCTGATCCCGCGCCTGCCCCGCTTCCATGCCACCCATCCCGACCTGCAGTTGCACCTGGTGGCCGCAGGCGGGCCACTGGACTTCGCCCGCAGTGGGGTCGACCTGGCAATTCGCCGCGATGACTTCCACTGGGACAAGCAGCTGTACAACCAGAAGATCTGCGACGAATGGATCGGCCCGGTCTGCCACCCCACCACACCCATCCAACTTGAAGGCCAGCGCCTGCTGCACAGCGCCACCCGCCCCGGCGCCTGGCCCAACTGGCTGCGCCTGAGTGGCCAGCAGGCCCGGCATACCGAGCGCAGCGACTACGAGCACTTCTACCTGTCGATTCAGGCCGCCAGCGCAGGCCTGGGCCTGGCCATGGCCTCAGCCCTCATGGTGCGCGACGAACTCGACAGCGGGCAGTTGCAGGCGCCGTTCGGTTTTGTGCGTGACGGCTCGGCCTACCACCTGCTCAGCCCTCAGCCGCTGGAAGACGACGGCAAGCGCCAGCGCTTCGCCACGTGGGTGATGGGCGAATGCAAGAGCTGCCTGGCTCATCTGGGTTTGATACAGAACGACGAACCTGCACGGCCGTCACCACCCCAGGTGCGGTAACCCGCGGTATCCACATGAATCCGCCCGGACGGATAGCGCCCCAGGCCCATGTTCCAGGCCTGGCCATACTGCTGCCAGAAACGGCACAGCGGGTTGGGGTCCGCCCAGCCGGGTAGCAGGATATCGACGGCGAACGCCCGGGTATGGGCGCTGTTGGCAGCCCCGCCGGCGCAGACATTCAGGCGCGGGTCTCGATAGGCCGAAACCACCTCAAACTGGCGCAGGATGCCCTGGTCGTCGAGCGCCTTGATCAGCGAGAGCGTAGAACGCACTGCCGGCCAGTTGCTGGCAGGCGGCACGGCGAAGGGGGACGCGTGGCACAGCTTCCAGTCCGAAGCCGAACGCAGCAGCTGATGGATAGGCACTATGCCGTAAAGGCGAGCATCCACCAGCATTTCACGGAAGGGACGAGTGTGATGGTCGCCAGCCCACTGGGCGAACATCCACAGGTCGCGTTCGTCGGCGTGGGCCACTCCGCCCAACGCCAAACCCAGCGTCAGCAACCAGCACCTTGTGCTGCCCATATCGGCTCCTTCGCCTAACGTGTTCAATGCTTATGTTCCAGGCCATTTCGTGTGCAACGCCGGGAAACACACTTCCTAGTTATTGATCCCCCAAGATCGGCCATTGTCAGCCATCATTGCCCTGTAACTGCTCGCCGGATCATGCACACCCGTTGACTGACTCAGCCACGGTGGCATAATTCCATTCACTACTCAGCCTCGTACGCGATGATTCAGTTCGTCGGCTGTTGGGGTGAGAAAACCGGCCTAGTGCCGGTTTTTTCGTTTTCAGGGAAATGAAACCCTTGCGTACTGCCTGTTTTGTTGATGGCTACAACGTGTTCTATGGCCTGGTGGCAGGCACAAGCTACAAGTGGCTGAACCTGCCTGCCTTACTGAAGCACATTCTCTGCGTCGAACAACCTGACAGCGAACTGACAGCCATCAGCTTTTTTACTTCCGGGGTTAAGCCATCGCTCGCCAGCCGCGGGAACCTTTCAAAAGAGGCGCAGGATAGCTACCTGCGCGCCTTGATCGCGCAAGGTGTCGACGTGCATTACGGCCGGCATCAACTCGAGCCGCGCAACGCGCCTCGCTTCGTCAACAAGGAAACGCCACCTTCCAGGCTCGACCAGGTGGCTATCTGGAAGCTGGAGGAAAAAGAAACGGATGTACACATCGCCATCAGCATGTATCGACTCGCAGCCCAAGAAAGTAGGCTCCCAGCGGATCAGCGAGTCCAACAACTGGTATTGGTTTCCGCTGACACCGACCTGACACCAGCATTGAGAGCCATCCGCGAAGACTTCCCCGATTTGCGATTGGGTGTGATCCTGCCGCATCGGAAAGGCATGAAGCGAACGCTGCCGGGCTCACTCAGAAATAACGCCCACTGGATGCGCCAGATGGTAACGGAGGACGAACTAGCCTCCCATCAGTTTCCCGATCGGGTTCCTACCCAGAAAAAACCGGCACTGAAGCCCGCGTACTGGTGATGATGAAAGCCGTTTCAAAACCCGGGTTGCCGCAAGGAGAGTTGCGACAAACTGCTACTCCAACGCCCGCAACCGATACTGCGGCGGCAGCTGGGCGAAGCCGCTGATGGTGGTGTCCAGGCTCTTCCACCGGCCATCCTTGATGCCATATATGCAGCCATGCACCGACAGTTCCTGACCACGGTGCCAGGCGTTCTGCACGATGCTGGTATGAGCCACGTTGGCGACCTGCTGGATGACGTTCAGTTCGCACAGGCGGTCGACCCTGGCCTCTTCGTTGTCCAGCTTGGCCAGCTCGGCGCGCTTTTCGTAATACAGGTCGCGGATCGAGCGCAGCCAGCCGTCGATCAGGCCCAGCTGGCGATCCTGCATGGCGGCGCGCACGCCACCGCAACCGTAGTGGCCGGTGACCAGGATGTGCCGCACTTTCAGTACTTCCACCGCGTACTGGATCACCGACAGGCAGTTGAGGTCAGTGTGCAGCACCACGTTGGCAACGTTGCGGTGGACGAACAGATCGCCCGGCAGCATGCCGACGATTTCGTTGGCCGGCACGCGGGCGTCGGAGCAGCCAATCCAGAGGAATTCGGGAGTCTGCTGGCGGGCCAGCTTGGCGAAGAAGTCGGGGTCGCGCTGGTTGATCGCGTCGGCCCAGCGGGCGTTGTTGTCGATCAGTTCCTGCAGGTCGTGCATGGTCGTTGCCTCATCAGGGTTTGCCTGCGTGACAGCGCCAGCCCCTGCAAGGTCAGTCCTCGAGCAGGGTGCAGGCCATCACCAGGGCGTCTTCACGGCCACCGGCAACCGGGTAATAGTCGCGGCGGCGGCCGATTTCGTTGAAACCGTAGCGCTCGTACAAACGATAGGCCGACTGGTTGCTGGCGCGCACTTCCAGGAAGCACTCCCGGCCATTGAGCTGGTAGGCCCGGGCCATCAGGTGCTCGAGCAGGCGCAGGCCCAGGCCGCGGCCCTGGTTTTCCGGCTTGACGGTGATGTTGAGCAGGTGCGCCTCGTCGATGATCACGTTGATCACGCCATGGCCCACCTGCTGCTGGCCGTCGAACATCAGCCAGACTTCGTACGACTTGAGCGCATCCTGAAAGATCCCGCGGGTCCAGGGATGACTGAACGCGGCATATTCGATCTTAAGTACGGCATCCAGATCCGCCTCGGTCATCGGGCGGAAGCTGATCGAGTCACTCATTCAACGCTCTTCCAGCGCGCCATCAGCTGGCGCATGGCTTTCCAGACGTCCGCCTTGCGCTGCGGCTCGTCCATCAACAGTTCAAGGCCCGGCAAGGCCCAGGCTTCGCCCAGGCCCTCGAGCTTCAGGGTTTGGTAATAGGCTTCGCCGTCGACATTGGCGGCAAAGCGCAGCGCCGGCAGGCCGACCAGCCACAGGCAGGTGCACGGGGCGTCTTCCAGGCGCGCCTGGACAAAGCCCTGGACGAAATCGCGCGCCGCCTCCGGGCCCTGGTCCATGTTGCCGCGCACCAGCAGCGGCCAGCGTACCGGCTCGCCGATGATCTGCGGGGCGTCGGGCAGGCCGGCGGCGCGCAGCATGTCCTTGAGCAGCAGGTAGGACGGGTCGCGGCTCTGGAACGGCTGGCCGGTGGCCAACTCCACCAGCAGCAGGCAGCTGCCGGCTCGCAGCAACTGCAACGAGAAGCGCGGGGGCGGCACCGGGGCCGGGCGCGGTGGCGCGGCCTGCTCCTCGGCCTCGGCGGGCTTGGCGGCCGGCTTGGGCGCATTGCTCGGGCGCGGAATCTCGATTTTCGGTCGCTCGCCGGAGCGGGCCTGGGAGGTGACTGGCGCCTCGTTGGCAGCCGGTGCCGGCCTGACGTCGAAATCGAGGTCCTCGACCGGCGCCACCGGCAGCAGCAGCTCGGGCCGCGACGGTGCGGCGAACGGCAGTTCGGCGCGCGGCAGCCAGTGCACCACTTGCATGGCGGAAAGGTAGGCGCGGCGACGGGGTTCGGTGAGCAAGGGGCGGGGTTCCGAGGGGTGGAGACAAAGGGCCATTCTAACGTGTACGCCTTGGTTTTTGCAGCGCCTATCAGACCGAGCGCCGCCCGCGCGGCGCTTCGCAGCACAAGGCTGCTCCTACATTTGTTTCTGGCCAGTCACGCCTGTCCCCGCGCACGCGGCCGCCTTGTTTGCCCTGCACGATATCGAGGTGAACACCAAAGGGCCGCGCGCCGCTCCTTCAGAAATAATTGGCCCGAAACAGATGTAGGAGCAGCCTTGTGCTGCGAAGCGCCGCGCGGGCGGCGCTCGATCTAAATGCCACTACAAAAACCGAACCATACCCATATACACACAAGGCTATTTCTCATTACAGACCAAGGGGTGAAAACCTCCCCCCCGTATGCAGTACAATCGCTCCCTTTTTCTTGGCAACGAGTCGAAGCCAATGATCGAACCCAAGCGCGTCCTGCGCGCCCTAGCCGAACACTGGGCCCTGATCGAGCCGCTGTGCGAGCGTTTCGACCAGGGCACCCTGAGCCTGGTCGAATTGCGTCAGCATGTGGCCCGCCAGCAGGTCGAGAGCACCCCGCAGGACATCACCCAGCTGCTCGACGTGTGGATCCGCCTGGATATCCTGGTCCCGGTGGCCAAGAGCCCGAACCGTTTCGAGCTCAACGCGCAGATCCACGATTTCCTCGCCTACCTGCGCCGCGAACACCGGCTGGGCCTGTGCCTGGAGATCGAAGCCTACCTGCGCCACCTGGAGCGCCTGGCCGGGCATATCCAGGACGCCTTCGACAACCGTGACAGCGACGACCTGGCGCGTCAGCTGCGCCTGCTCGACATGCGCGTGCGCGATGTACTGAAGAAGCTCGACAACGACGAGCAGGCACTGGTGGCCGTGGCCGAGCGGGCCAAGACCAGCAACCGCCAGATCCCGCTGCGCCAGCGCTATGCCGAAGTACTGGCGACCTGGGACGAGTACGTCGAGCCGATGATCCAGCTGGTCAACGCCGACGGCGCCTTCGAACAGGGCGTGCGCAAGGTCGAGACCGTGCTGCTGAAGCTGCTGGGCGAACAGGCGCGCCTGGGCCACCTGGTCGACGACGACATGCTGCTGCGCACCCACGCGCGCATCCTGGAAATGCAGACCAGCGCCCAGCTGACCCTGCGCCACGCCCGCGAACTGCTGCTGCCGCTGCGTGAGGAAGCCCGCCGGCACAACGCCGTGACCCGTGGCGCCGCACTGGCCCTGTCGGTGATCCGGCGCAGGGGCATCGACGCCGTACCGCAAGCGGCCATGCCGATGTTCACCCGCCCGCAAAGCACCTTCCTCGGCAGCGCCAGCCAGGTCGAGGCCTATGTCTACGCCCTGGCCCGCTTCGAGCCCAAGCCGGCGCGCTTCCCCAAGGCCCACAAGACCCAGTCCGGCGCCCTGCCCCGTGCACCGCGCACGGTCAAGGAAATGGCCGAACGCTGCGAACAGGCCCTGCCGCTGCCCGACCTGATGGTCTGGCTGCTGGAGCAGGAACCCGAAGGCGCCACCGACGAGCTGCTGTACTGGTTCTCGCGCCTGTCGCGGGAAAAGCGCTTCAAGCGCGAACGCCTCGACCGCCGCGAGTACATCACCCAGGAACACCTGGTCAGCCTGCGCTCGTTCGCCCTGACCTCCAGCCGCGAAGACGCCGCCAGCGCGCCTACCGAATCCAACGCGAGCCCAGCCCATGCATCTTGATCTTTCCGAACTGTCCCAGCTCGCGCCGATCTTCCGCGAGCTGTTCAAAGGCTTCCACGTCAGCCGCCGCGACCCCGAGCTGTACGCCCAGCTGTCGAACTTCCAGGACCAGTACCGCACCCTGTTCAAGGCCCTGGGCTTCGAACTGGTGTGCGACACCCGTGGCTTCTACTACTTCGTGCCGGACATGACCGCCGCGCAGGTCAACAAGACCGCGCAACGCCTGTCGCTGTTCACCTTCATCCTGGTCGAACACCTGGCCGACCAGGGCCGCGACCCGATGGCCGTGCTCGATGGCGGCAGCATCGGCCGTGACGAACTGCCCTCGCTGCTGGACAAGTACCGCGACCTGTTCCTGCAGGCCGAAGTGCAGACCGTGGACGAGCTGGAAGAAAAAATCCTGCGCCGCATGACCCAGCTCGGCTTCGCCTTCGAGGAAGGCGGCATCTACCGCTTCCTGCCACCGATGCATCGCTTCCTCGACGTGTGCCTGGCCGTGCAGCAGGACCGCGACCTGGCGGCCACGCTGCACAGCGACCTACCGCTGCCGACCCCGGTACTGGTCGAGGAAGAAAGCCCCGAAGAACTCAACCGCACCGACGACCCGCTCGACCTCAGCCCCTTCGAGGGCGAGGAAAGCGAAGAGGAAGCCCTGGCCCGGGCGATCCGCGAAGAGCAACAGGAGATTGACGCATGAGCCAGGAACGCTACGGCATCCGCCGCTTCGCACTGCTCAACACCGCCGGCTACAGCCTTGGCCTGTTCCCGCTGGAGCACCCACTGTCGGTATACGGTGCCAACAACCTGGGTAAATCGGCGTCGATCAACGCCCTGCAGTTCCCGATCCTGGCGCGCATGTCGGACATGAGCTTCGGCAAGTACAGCCTCGAGCAGTCGCGCCGCTTCTACTTCGCCAGCGACACCTCGTACATTCTCTGCGAACTGAGCCTGCCCCACGGCCCGCACGTCATCGGCGTTGTCGGCCGCGGCCCGGGCGGCGGTTTCGGCCACCAGTTCTTTGCCTACAAGGGCGAACTGGACCTGGCCCACTACCAGAAGAACGACACCTGCCTGCGCCAGAAAGAGCTGTTCACCAACCTCGAGCGCCTGGGGATCAAGGCCTACGAGCTGAAGCCGGACGAACTGCGTCGTCTGCTGGTCGGTGGCCACACCTCGGTGCCGCTGGACCTGACCATGATCCCGCTGCGCTCGACCAGCGAGCAAAGCCTGAAAACCTTCCGCGCGCTGTTCATCAACCTGCTGCACATGCGCGAAATCACCGCCGCCAAGCTCAAGCAACTGTTCCTCGACGCCTTCGAGCACAGCCTGCGCTCTGGTAGCGTCGACTATATCGCCGCGTGCGAGGAAGCCTTCCGCGACGTGCGCCGCATGGAACAGGACTACAACGCCCTGGTCGCCGCCGGCCCGCTGGTCGAGGCCCTGGCCGGTGGCGTGGCCCAGCGCGACATCCTGCGCGGCAAGCTGCACCGCATTTCGCCAGTGCTCGACACCCTGCTGGGCACCTGGCAGGAATACGCCATGGCGCGCAAGGAAGAGCTGGTGATCCAGGCCGAGCACTACCGTGGCGAGCAGGACCGCCTGCAGAACGACCAGCGCGGCGGTACTCAGGAGCTGATGCGCCTGGAGCGTGAAATCACCGGTATCCAGCGCTGGCTGGGCGAGCTGTCGGTGCTCAAGCACCGCTTCGCCCTGGTCGATGACGTCAAGGTGCTGGAGCAGCAACTGCTGGCGGCCAAGGACGCCCACGACGAACTGGCCGGCGCCCTGGCCCAGTCGCGGCAGTTCAGCGCCGAAGACCTGGACGAACGCGTCCGCGACCTGGAAAAGCGCCTGAAGCAGGTCAAGCAGCAGCTCGACCACGCCGACAACAACAGCTACGCCCGCCTGCGCGAAGAGTTCTCGCAGCAGGACGTCGACCGCCTGATGCGCCTGTTCAATGGCGCGCTGTTCAGCCTGCCGCTGGGTGACCGCGGTATCGAACTGGACGACAGCGACCTGTGGGTAAAATCGCTGGAAGCGGTACTCGACGGCTTCAAGGGCGAACGCTTCGAAGCCCCGGGCCTGTCCATCGACCTGTCGCACATCGACCCACCGGCGCTGCAGGCCCTGGCCGACCGTGCTGCCCTGCGTGACCAGAAAGAGCGCCTGGAAAAAGAGCTGAAGCAGCTCAAGACCCAGCAGGCCGTGGCCGCCGACCGCTCCGCCTCCAAGGCGCAGACCGAGGCCCTGTACCAGGAAGTACTGGACGCGCAGAAAGCGCTGGAAGACTTCCGCCGCAGCGAAACCCTGGCCGCCGAAGAGCCCGAGAAGCTGGAGCAGCTGTCGCAGCTCGAAGCCGCCCAGGACGAACTCAAGCGCTCCAGCGACGCCTTCACCGAACGCGTCCAGCAGCTGTCGGCCAAGCTGCAACTGGTCGGCCGGCAGATCGGCGACCTCGAGGCCAAGCAGCGCACCCTGGAAGACGCCCTGCGCCGTCGCCAGCTGCTGCCGGCCGACCTGCCCTACGGCACGCCGTACATGGAAGCCATCGACGACTCGATGGACAACCTGCTGCCACTGCTCAACGACTACCAGGACAGCTGGCAGAGCCTGCAGCGGGTGGACAACCAGATCGAGGCGCTGTACGCCCAGGTGCGCCTGAAAGGCGTGGCCAAGTTCGACAGCGAAGACGACATGGAACGCCGCCTGCAACTGCTGGTGAATGCCTATGCGCACCGCACCGACGAAGCCCTGACCTTGGCCAAGGCCCGCCGCGCCGCGGTCACCGACATCGCCCGGACCCTGCGCAACATCCGCAGCGACTACGACAGCCTCGAGCACCAGCTGGCCCTGTTCAACCGCGAGATCAACAAGCGCCAGGTATCCAACCTGGAGAGCTTCCGCGTGGTGCTGGCGCCGAACAAGGAAGCGCTCAAGCACATTGACCAGATCATCCACAGCGCCGGCCAGTACGAAGAAGGCGAAACCCTGTCGGTGTTCGACCTGACCCAGAGCGCCGAGCAGGACAACAAGAACGAAGAGGCCAAGGAATACCTGGCACGGTTGGTGGCAGCCAACCACAACCAGCTGGGCCTGAAGGACCTGTTCGAGCTGGCGTTCGAGATCACCAAGGTCAACGGCCAGCCGGTGATCCATGCCGACATCGACGGCGCGGCATCCAACGGCACCACCATGACCATCAAGGCGCTGACCAACATGTACCTGTTGCTGCACCTGATGGACCGCGACCTGGCCGGGCGCATCCGCCTGCCGTACTACCTGGACGAAGCGGCGGACATCGACGAACGCAACCAGGCTGCGCTGCTGGAAACCAGCCTGCAGCTGGGCTTCGTACCGATCCTGGCGAGCGTGAAGCCGCAGGTGTCTGCACGCGTGGCGATCGACCTGGAAGGTGGCAGTGGGCCGAATGGCATCTACATCGACGAGGCGGACTGGAAGTTCATCAGCCGTCGGGATGAGGTGAAGGCTGTTGTGCGTGAGGATCATCAGGCCGAGGAATTGGCCTGATATCGGAGTAGTGGGGCCGCTTTGCGGCCCTATCGCGACACAAGGCCGCTCCTACAGGGATTCGCGTCCCCCTGTAGGAGCGGCCTTGTGTCGCGATGGAGGCCAAAGGCCTCCCAGGATCTACCAGGCTATCAATGAGCCCAAGGCAGAATCGGAATCGCGGTCACCGCATTCTGCGGGCTGCCTTCGATCATGCGGTCGCTGTACACCAGGTACACCAGCGTATTGCGCTTCTTGTCCAGGAAGCGCACCACCTGCATGGTCTTGAACACCAGCGAGGTGCGTTCCTTGAACACTTCCTCGCCATCCTTCAGCTCACCCTTGAAGCTGATCGGCCCGACCTGACGACAGGCAATCGATGCCTCCGCCCGGTCCTCCGCCAGCCCCAACCCACCCTTCACGCCGCCGGTCTTGGCCCGCGACAGGTAGCAGGTCACGCCCTCGACCTTGGGGTCGTCGAACGCCTCGACCACAATACGGTCATTCGGCCCGAGGAACTTGAATACGGTAGATACCTGGCCGATTTCCTCGGCCCCGGCCAGTATTGGCAGCACCAATGCCGCCACGCCGATTACCCGCTTCAGCACGCTCATACCAGCACCAGGTTGTCGCGGTGCACCAACTCCGGTTCTGCGCTGTAGCCCAGCAGGCTTTCGATGGCATCGGATGGCTGGCCGATGATCTTCTGCGCCTCCAGGGCGCTGTAGTTGGCCAGCCCGCGGGCCACTTCCAGGCCATCCGGGCCTACGCACACCACCATCTCGCCACGGCGGAAGCTGCCCTGCACGGTCTTCACGCCAACCGGCAGCAGGCTCTTGTTGGCCTGGCGCAGCGCCTGCACGGCACCGGCATCCAGCACCAGGGTGCCACGGGTCTGCAGGTGGCCGGCCAGCCACTGCTTGCGCGCGGCAAGCATGCCGCGCTCGGGCGACAGCAAGGTACCCAGACGCTCGCCAGCCTTGAGGCGATCCAGCACGCGCTCGATGCGGCCACCGATGATGATGGTGTGAGCACCGGAACGGGCTGCCAGGCGCGCGGCGCGCAGCTTGGTCTGCATGCCGCCACGGCCCAGGGCGCCACCGGTACCGCCGGCCACGGCGTCCAGTGCCGGGTCGTCGGCGCGGGCCTCGTAGATCAGCTGGGCGTCGGGGTTGTTGCGCGGGTCGGCATCGAACATGCCATCGCGGTCGGTGAGGATCACCAGCAGGTCAGCCTCGACCAGGTTGGCCACCAGCGCCGCCAGGGTGTCGTTGTCGCCGAAACGGATCTCGTCGGTAACCACGGTATCGTTTTCGTTGATCACCGGCACCACGCCCAGGTCGACCAGCGTGCGCAGGGTGCTGCGGGCGTTCAGGTAGCGCTTGCGGTCGGACAGGTCGTCATGGGTCAGCAGGATCTGCGCGGTGTGCTTGCCGTGCTCGCCGAAGCTCGACTCCCAGGCCTGCACCAGGCGCATCTGGCCGATCGAGGCAGCCGCCTGCAGCTCGTTCATCGCACTCGGTCGCGACGTCCAGCCCAGCTGGCTCATGCCGGCAGCCACGGCCCCGGAGGAGACCAGTACCAACTCCACGCCTGCCTCACGCAGCGCGACCATCTGCTCGACCCAAACGGCCATGGCACCGCGGTCGAGGCCTTTGCCATCGGCGGTCAGCAGAGCACTGCCAATCTTCACGACCCAGCGCTTGGCGCCCGTCACCTTGCTTCGCATCTTCTTCCAACCTATGTCGAATCTGTAGATACCGTGGATACAAAAACGCCGCTCCAAAGAGCGGCGTTTAGTGTACTGCAACCGGTCAGTCGCGCACGTAAATGATTTCCGGGCCGTCTTCGTCGTCCTCGAAATCATCGTCCCAACCGTCATCGTCGCCAATGTCGTGCACGCTCTTGACGCCGGTACGGCGCAGGGTACGGGCGTCGTCCAGGGCCTGCAGCTGGGCACGGGCTTCGTCTTCGATGCGCTGGTCAAGGTCAGCCAGCTCTTCGGCGTAGGCCGGGTCGTTGGCCAGGCGGTCGGCGCGGTCTTCGAGGTAGCGCATCAAGTCGTGGCTGAGCTTTTCGGTGCCTTGCTTGGAGATGGCCGAAATCACGTAGACCGGGCCTTCCCACTGCAGGCGCTCGACCACTTCCTTGACCCGCTCGTCGCGCTCGTCTTCCATGACCATGTCGGCCTTGTTCAGCACCAGCCAGCGCTCACGCTCGGCCAGCGACGGGCTGAAGCGGGTCAGCTCGTTGACGATGACTTCGGCGGCATCGGCCGGGCTGCTTTCGTCCAGCGGCGCCATGTCCACCAGGTGCAGCAGCACGCGGGTACGCGCCAGGTGCTTGAGGAAGCGGATACCCAGGCCGGCGCCTTCGGAAGCACCTTCGATCAGACCGGGGATGTCGGCGATGACGAAGCTCTTCCAGCGGTCGACGCTGACCACGCCCAGGTTCGGCACCAGGGTGGTGAACGGGTAGTCGGCCACTTTCGGCTTGGCGGCCGAAACCGAGCGAATGAAGGTACTCTTGCCGGCGTTCGGCAGGCCCAGCAGGCCGACGTCGGCCAGCACTTTCATTTCCATCTTCAGGTCACGCTGGTCACCTGGCTTGCCCGGGGTGGTCTGGCGCGGTGCACGGTTGGTGCTGGACTTGAAGCGGGTGTTGCCCAGGCCGTGCCAGCCGCCTTGGGCGACCATCAGTTTCTGGCCCGGGGTGACCAGGTCACCGATCACTTCCTGGGTGGAGGCGTCGATCACGGTAGTGCCGACCGGCACACGCAGGTACAGGTCGTCGCCCTTCTTGCCGGTGCAGTCGGTGCTGCCGCCGTTAGCGCCACGCTGGGCCTCGTGGTGACGGGTGTAGCGATAGTCGACCAGGGTGTTGAGGTTTTCGTCGGCGATCATGTACACCGAACCACCGTCGCCACCGTCACCACCGTTGGGGCCACCGTTCTCGATGAACTTCTCGCGACGGAAGCTCATGCAACCGTTGCCGCCGTCACCGGCCTTGACCCGAATGGATACTTCGTCAACAAACTTCATTCAAAACCGCCTCTCGCCTGCTGGCGAGTTGAATACCTGAAAAACCTGAGGCTCTTGCAAAAATGAGCGCGGCGGCCCCGTACGACCGTAGAAACCCACGCCGGCAGCCCATACAAACAGCTTTGCAAGAGGCTCACCACAAACGAAAAAGCCCCGTCGCATGACGGGGCTTCTGGAGCGACGTCGCGATTAAGCGGCGACGATGCTCACGTAACGGCGCATGAACTCGCCTTTTTTCTCGAACTTGATCACGCCTTCGATCTTGGCGAACAAGGTGTGATCCTTGCCCATGCCAACACCGTAGCCAGCGTGGAATTCGGTGCCGCGCTGACGGACGATGATGTTGCCTGGCTTGATAACCTGGCCGCCATACATCTTCACGCCAAGGCGTTTCGATTCTGAGTCGCGACCGTTACGAGTACTACCACCAGCCTTCTTGTGAGCCATGGTTCAATTCTCCAAATAAATTCAGGGGATCTAGGGGATTAAGCCTGGATACCGGTGATTTTGATCTCGGTGAACCACTGGCGGTGGCCCATACGCTTCATGTGGTGCTTACGACGACGGAACTTGATGATGCGAACCTTGTCGTGGCGGCCTTGCGAAACGACTTCGGCCACTACTTTGGCGCCAGCAACAACTGGAGCACCGATGGTGACTTCTTCACCGTTGGCGACCAGCAGGACGCGATCGAAGGTCACGGATTCGCCAGTGGCGACTTCCAGTTTTTCGATCTTGAGGAATTCACCTTCAGCGACTTTGTACTGCTTGCCGCCGGTAACGATTACTGCGTAAGACATGGTATTTCTCCGATAATCCTGCTCACCCAGCGCTTTATATGATGAGTATTGGCTGGCATGGCTGCACAGGGCTGGAACGGCCCGGCGCAATTGCGTAAGGCAGGTGCTGCCCAGGAAGTTAGGGTGCGCGATTGTACGCAACCGCGGTTTTGCTTGCAAGTACCGCCCCCGGGGCGCTGGCACCGCGCCTTGACACACCGGGACCTGCGACCTAGCATGCCGCGCAACCTCACTGGAGCAGCCGATGCAACCCCAATCCTTCTACCGCGCGGTGGCTGATGATTTCAGCGCCGTCGACGAGATCATCAAGAAGCAGCTGACCTCGCGCGTGCCGCTGGTATCGAAGATCGGCGACTATATCACGTCCGCCGGTGGCAAGCGCCTGCGCCCCCTGCTGGTGCTGCTGTGTGGCAAGGCCCTGGGCCGCGAAGGCGACGACCTGCGCCTGCTGGCTGCCACCATCGAATTCCTGCACACCGCTACCCTGCTGCACGACGACGTGGTCGACATGTCCGGCATGCGCCGTGGCCGCTCCACCGCCAATGCCCTGTGGGGCAATGCGCCGAGCGTGCTGGTGGGCGACTTCCTCTATTCGCGCTCGTTCGAGATGATGGTCGAACTGGGCTCGATGCCGGTCATGCAGATCCTGTCCAAGGCCACCCGCGTGATTGCCGAGGGTGAAGTGCTGCAGCTGTCGCGGGTACGCGACGCCAGCACCACCGAGGAAGTCTACATGGAGGTCATCCGCGGCAAGACCGCGATGCTGTTCGAAGCTTCGACCCACAGCGCCGCCGCGCTGGCCGAAGCCACCGACGAACAGCGCGAGGCCCTGCGTACCTTCGGTGACCACCTGGGCGTGGCGTTCCAGCTGGTCGACGACCTGCTGGACTACAAGGGCGACTCGCAGACCTTGGGCAAGAACGTCGGTGACGACCTGGCCGAAGGCAAGCCTACCCTGCCGCTGATCTACACCATGCGCGAAGGCACCGCCGAACAGGCTGCGCTGGTGCGCCAGGCGATCCAGAAGGGTGGCCTGGAAGACCTGGAGCAGATTCGCGTGGCGGTCGAGGAGTCGGGTGCGCTGAAGTACACGGCGGAGCTGGCGCGTGACTATGTGAAGCGTGCCATCCAGTGCCTGGAAGTGCTGCCGGCCAGCGAATATCGTGATGCGCTGGTCGAGCTTAGCGAGTTTGCGGTCGCGCGTACTCACTGATAGACCGAGTCGTATTCTTCGCGGGCTTGCCCGCTCCCACAGGGACCGCGCAAGCCTCAAAGGTAGCGCAGATCGTGTGGGAGCGGGCAAGCCCGCGAATGCTTTTGTCCGGACATAATCACTTCTGAAAAAATACCTTATACAATTCGGGTTTTTAACCGCCCGTCTGTTTGTTTGAGGAACCGAAGTGAGCACTCTGCCACCCTGCCCGAAATGCAACTCCGAATACACCTATGAGGATGGCACTCAGCTGATCTGCCCGGAATGCGCCCACGAGTGGTCGGCCAGCGGCGATGCCGAAGTGGCCAGCGACGAGGTGGTGAAGAAGGACTCGGTCGGCAACATCCTGCAGGATGGCGACACCGTCACCGTGATCAAGGACCTCAAGGTCAAGGGCTCGTCCCTGGTGGTCAAGGTCGGCACCAAGGTCAAGAACATCCGCCTGTGCGATGGCGACCACGACATCGACTGCAAGATCGACGGCATCGGCGCCATGAAGCTGAAGTCCGAGTTCGTACGCAAGGTCTGATTTTCCAAAAAACCGCCAATTGGCGCTTGCTATTCGGATAATAAGAATTATTCTCATTGGGACTGCTATCCAAGGAGAATAGCCATGACTTATCTGATCGACGCCTGGCTGGACCGCCCTCACCCCTACCTGCGCATTCTTCATCGGGAAACCGGCGAAGTGTGCGCGGTGCTTGAAGAAGAAGCGCTCGACGAGCTGCGCGACCAGGGCGACCTGGACATGAGCGGGCTGAACTCGAGTGAACCGGGGGTGCTCAAGGAACTGGTGCGGAATCTGTTTCTGTTCTGCTATGCGCGGGCGTTGCGCCCCGGGGGAACAGACTGGAACTGACGGACCTGGCGAGGGCTTCGCCCTCGATCGCGACACAAGGCCGCTCCTACAGGTGTTTGCGTTCCCCTGTAGGAGCGGCCTTGTGTCGCGAATGGGCCGCAAAGCGGCCCCAGTGGCATTACAGAACGTCGAGCAGCTCGACGTCGAACACCAGCACGCTGTGCGGCGGGATGCTGCCAACGCCTTGGGCGCCGTAGGCCAGCTCGCTCGGCACGTACAGGCGCCATTTGCTGCCAGCGTTCATCAGCTGCAGGGCTTCGGTCCAGCCAGCGATCACACCACCTACCGGGAATTCAGCCGGCTGACCACGGTCGTAGGAGCTGTCGAACACAGTGCCGTCGATCAGGGTGCCGTGGTAGTGGGTGCGCACGTTGTCTTCGCGGGTCGGCTTGGCGCCTTCGCCTGCGGTCAGTACTTCGAACTGAAGGCCCGAAGCCAGGGTGGTGATGCCGTCACGCTTGGCGTTCTCGACCAGGAATGCCTTGCCAGCAGCAGCAGCGGCTTCAGCCTTGGCGGCTGCTTCGGCTTGCATCACGTCGCGGATGACCTTGAAGCTGGCCGACAGGTCGGCTTCGCTGACGCGGCTGTCGGCGCCGTTGAAGGCGTCGGTCAGGCCGGCCAGGATGGCTTCCAGGCTGACGCCTGGTGGCGGGTTGTCGCGCAGCTGGCCGCCCAGCTGACGGCCGATGCCGTAGCTGACGCGAGTTTCGTCGGTGGACAGGTTGAGTTCGGACATTGTCGTGCTCCACTGCAGGGCGCAGTGAAGCCGCGCCCTTGATGAAAAGGGCGAGCAGCCTAGCACACTGGGGCGCTGCGAGCAGCTACCAGGCCGAGCGCTGGGAAATCGGCACCTTCAAGTCTTCTTCCGGGTGCGTGCCCATACCGCACATTTCGTCCTGCACCGACCAGTGCACCAGGTTCATCGAGACCATGGGGATGGTTTGCAGCAACTTGCGCGCGTCCTCCACCGAATGCACGCGCAAGCGTTCACCACGGGCATCGGACAGGGGGTGGGGGTGGCCTTTGATCCGGGCCTCGAGCAGGTAGTCACCGCCTTCGATGGCGATCAGGTTCAGTTCGTCGACATGGCCAGCCCTGGCCTCGGTGTTGAGCTGATGCAGGTTCATGAGAGCACCTCGCGATGGGAACCACGCATGAGAGCTCATTTTTTGTACAGAAAGGGAGAATGCACAAGGCATGACTGACGCCGCTCGTCAGGTGGACCGTGCCGGCCTCTTCGCGGGCTTGCCCGCTCCCACAGGGTTTGCGAAGAGGCCTGACAGGCTCAGTGCTTGGTCAGCTTGTCCAGGTAGCCCATGCAGAATGCCGAGACCACGAAGGTCATGTGGATGATCACGTACCACATCAGGTAATCGGTGGAGATGTTCTGTGCATCCATGAACACCCGCAGCAGATGGATGGACGAAATGGCCACGATCGACGCGGCAACCTTCATCTTCAACGACGAAGAGTCCATCTTGCCCAGCCAGTTGAGCTTTTCCTTGCTCTCGTCGATGTCCAGTTGCGAGACGAAGTTCTCGTAGCCGGAGATCATCACCATCACCAGCAGGCCGCCCACCAGCGACATGTCGATCAGTGACAGGATCACCAGGATCAGGTCGGCTTCGCTGAGGGCGAAGACGTTGGGCAGGACGTGGACCACTTCCTGGAAGAATTTCAGCGCCAGGGCCAGCAGGCCGAGGGACAGGCCGAAGTAGATGGGGGCGAGCAGCCAGCGCGAGGCATACATCGCGTTTTCGAGGATACGTTCCATGGAGTGTCGGGACTCATCAGGTGACTAAAAAAGCGACGGCGAGTATAGCCAGCCACCTGTTACAGCAAAAGCCCGGTGAATGGGGCTGCTTTGCAGCCCATCGCGACACAAGGCCGCTCCTACAAGAGATCGCGGTCCCTTGTAGGAGCGGCCTTGTGTCGCGATGGGCCGCAAAGCGGCCCCCTGCATCAATCAGGTCTCAGGATGAAACTGGTAATCCCCCAGATTCCGACACCGCTCCCCGTTGATCCGCCGCAACTGCGCCTGCAAATGCAAACACCAGATCTGCGGATCCTCGGCCACCTGGTACCCATGCAAGGTCAGGCTGTCGACAATGGCATTGAGCACAGACTCGGCCACCAGCGGCCCATGGAACGGCCCTTGGGCCTTGATCGCGGACGGTTGTTCACCGGCCATGCCGGCGGCGAACAGCAGCGTCCACATGCCGTTGTCCCCGGCCAGCGGACGGATGCTGCATTCGATGCGGGTCACCAGGCCCAGGCACTGGCGTGTGAGGCTGAGATTGCGCATGGCCGCGCCCCCTCCAAAAAGCCTTGTTCAGCCTGAACCTCAGGCTGTTTCCATCCTGAACGCTGATACCGTCCTTAAGTTCCAGCATAGAAGAACGGTATAGAAAGATGGAAAACCGGCGCTGAACGGTAGCACATCGCCGCTAGCGCCGGTTTCTTGACTCAGGCTGGCTTGGCCTGGGCAATTACCTCTTCCAGGCGTTCTTTCTCCGCCTTCTCGATTTCTTCCTCGCTGATCATCTCGGCAATCTCACGCAGGCGCTCCACCACCCGGGCGTTGACGCTGCCCTCGGTGAACTGGCCCTTGTCATCCAGCACACCGGCCTCCTCGCCCACCAGCAGGCTCAACGCCTCGTCGGCCTGGCTGACCGCGTACACGTGGAACATGCCGTTCTCCACTGCCTGCAGCACACGCTCGTCGAGCATCAGCGTAGCGACGTTGGCACGCGGGATGATCACCCCCTGCTCGCCGGTCAGGCCACGCGCCTCGCACAGGCGGAAGAAGCCCTCGATCTTTTCGTTTACCCCACCCACCGCCTGCACTTCACCAAACTGGTTGATCGAGCCGGTAATGGCGAAGCACTGCTTGAGCGGCGTGCGCGACAAGGCCGAGATCAGCGTGCAGGCTTCGCCCAGCGAGGCGCTGTCACCGTCCACATAGCCGTAGGACTGTTCCAGGGCGATGCTCGCCGAGATCGCCAGCGGGAACTCCTGGGCATAGCGGCTGCCCAGGTAGCCGGTGAGGATCATCACACCCTTGGAGTGGATCGGCTGGCCGAGGTTGACCTCACGCTCGATGTCGACGATACCGCTGCCGCCCGGGTACACGGTGGCGGAGATGCGCGCCGGCATACCGAACGCCGAATCCCCCACTTCCAGCACGGTCAGGCCGTTGCACTTGCCGATGGCCGCGCCTTCGGTGTCGATCAGGATGATGCCGGCGAGCATGTCGTCCAGCACCCGCTGCGAAACACGCCCGGTGCGGGTGGCCTTGGCCTTGAGCGCACGCTCGATGTGCCCGGCGTCGGTCATTTCGTCACTGGCCAGCTGGCGGATGAAATCGGCTTCGCTGACCAGCTGGAACAAGTCGCCGATACGTGCCGACAGGCGCGACTGGTTTTCTGCCAGGCGGGCGCTGTAGGTGGCCAGGCGCGCCACCGCGTCACTGGTCAGTGGCGCCATGCCCTCTTCGTTGGTGCGGGTGCGCAACAGCTGGGCGAACTGCTCCAGGTTCTCGTCGACCATGGGCATGTCTTCGTCGAAGTCCACCAGCACCCGGAACATCTCCTGGAAGTCCGGGTCGTGGTCCTGCAGCGCGTAATACAGCTGACGGGAACCGATGATGACCAGCTTGATGTTCAGCGGGATCATCTGCGGCGTCAGGCTGACGGTGGCCACCCGGCCCAGCTCGCCCAGTGGCGACTCCATCTTCAACTTGCGCGACTGCAGCGCACGCTTGAGCGCGTCCCAGACGAACGGCTCGCCCAGCATCTTCTCGGCTTCCAGAATCAGGAAGCCGCCGTTGGCGCGGTGCAGTGCGCCCGGGCGCAGCTGGCGGTACGAGGTGTACAGCGCACCCTGGTCGGTGCTGTATTCGATACGGCCAAACAGGTTGTCGTAGGTCGGGTGCGGCTCGAACACCATCGGCGCACCGCCGTCGGCGTGGTGGCCGACCACCAGGCTTGGGGCGTACTGCTCTTCCAGCAGCTTGCGCGCGGCCGCGTCGGTCTTGCTGTCATCGACCAGTTGCTCGACCACGGTACGCAGCAAGTTCAGCTGTACCGACTGCAGGTAGGCGCAGACCGCAGCGTTCTCGGCGTACTTCTCCGACAGCGGCGCCAGCAATGGCTGCAGGGCCAGGGTGATGGTTTCTTCGTTGAGCTGGCGCAGTTGGTTGTTCGACTCGCGTTTCCATTGCGGCAGGCTGGCCAGTTCTTCGTTCAGGCGTTCCTCGAGCAGGGCAATATCCTCGTGGAACTGCTCGCGCACCTCTTCCGGCAACTGGGCGAATTCGGCTTCATCCAGCGCCTTGCCGTCGGCCATCGGGGTGAAGGCGACGTTGCTGGCGTCGCGGTACAGGGCCACGTCCTTTTCCAGCGAGGCGCGCTCGATCACATCCAGGGCGCGGTCGTAACGCTGGTTGAAGGCGCGGTCGATGGCGCCTTTCTTCTGCTGGTACGACGGGTGCTCGAACACCGCCGGGAAGGTCGACAACAGGTTGTCGATCAGCCCGTTCATGTCCGCGATGAACGCCCCGGCGCTGCCGGACGGCAACTCCAGTGCGCGGGGTTCACGGGTGTCATCGAAGTGGTTGACGTAGACCCAGTCGGCCGGGGTCTGCTGGCGCTTGCCCTCGGCCTTGAGGTAGCGCTTTACGAACGAGAAGCGGCCGGTGCCGGGCTCGCCCATCACGTACACGTTGTAACCAGGGCGCGGCATGGCCACGCCGAACTGCAGGGCCTCGACAGCACGCTCCTGGCCCAGGACTCCGCGAAACGGCTCCAGATCGTCGGTATTGGTAAAGGCAAACTGCTCGGGGGAGAAACGCCGGGTCAGGGCTTCAGGCGCGAGACGCAGGCGCGCAGCGACAGGATCGGGCATTGGGTTTCCTTACTTCGGCGGGGCAGATACGCAGCATTCTGGCGCTGCCCGCGCGCGCCTTGCAAGGCTCCACGGGACTTTATGTCGCAGCCGGTGCGGGTCATGTAACAGCAAATTTTTCGCAATCAACAACGCAACTCTTAGATCGTGCCTAAACTCCAAGCTGCGCGGGTGGGTGAAAAGCTTTCCCGACCTGGCAACCGAGTTGCCAGAAACCCTGACCCTTGGTTAAGTCAAATAGAGAACAAATGCTATGAAACGGATTCTTCTGGGTACTCTGTTCACCGTGGTCTCGATCAATGCCATGGCCGAAGCGCCAGGCGGCCCGAACTGCGGCTGGGGCAACATGTTGTTCGAAGGCCAGCGCGGCACTCCGGCACACTTCCTGGCTTCCACCACCAACGGCACCTCCGGTAACGCCACCTTCGGCATGACCTCCGGCACCAACGGCTGCTCGACCAAGGCCTCGCTGACCTACGGCGGCAAGTCCTGGTTCGCCATGAACGGCATGATGAATGAGCTTTCCGAAGACATGGCCATGGGCCAGGGCGAAGCACTGACCACCTATGCCGTGGTTCTCGGCGTGGCCCCGGAAGACCGTGGCTACTTCGCATCGGTCACCCACCAGCACTTCAACCAGATCTTCAGCAGCGCCGACGTCACTGCCGAAACCGTCCACAGCAACACCCTGGCTGTTCTGAAGAACGACCCACGCCTGGCCAAATACGCAACCGAGGCCTGAGTGCAGCTGCTCCCGCCCCGGCCCCGGGGCGGGTTTCGCCTTTTTTCGGCATCGTTAAGAAGTAGTTGCCCGACATGCTCAAACGTTTCGTATCCCTGGCGCTGTGTGCCTGCGCCCCTGTTCATGCCGCGCCCGTGCTGGACCAAGGCCGTGTCCAGCAACTGGCCAACACCCCTTACTGGATTGCCCTGGGCCATTACGAAACCGCCAAGCTGGGTGGCTGGCGCAGCTATGTGGACGATGATGCGTTCTTCCTCGCCGAGGATGGCGCGCACCACCCCGACCAGGAGCTGCAAGCCACGGTCGAAGCGCTGTACGCCCCGGCCAGCCTCGGCGACAAACATGCCCAGTGCGTATTCCCGGCGCGCACCCGCTGGCTGCGCGAACAGCTCGACCTGCAAGACTTGCCGCAACCGGACTGTCAGGAGTTCACCACCTGGTACCAGTCGATCGACCCGCACAGTGCGGCGCTGATCTTCCCGGCGGCCTACCTGAACAGCCCGTCATCGATGTTCGGCCACACCTTGCTGCGCATCGACCAGTCCAACGCCCGCAGCGACGACACCACGTTGCTGAGCTACGCGATCAACTTCGGTGCCTACATCGAAGGCAGCGACAACAGCATCCTGTACGCCTGGAAGGGCCTGATGGGCGGCTACCCGGGCCTGTTCGCGCTGATGCCCTACCAGGAAAAACTGTCCGAATACCGCAGCCTGGAAAACCGCGACCTGTGGGAGTACCAGCTGGACCTGACCCCGGAAGAAACCGGGCGCATGGTCGAACATGTGTGGGAGCTGAAGCAGGTCCAGTTCGACTACTTCTTCTTCGACGAAAACTGCTCGTACCGCCTGCTGGAGCTGCTGCAGGTGGCCCGGCCGAGCCTGGACCTGACCTCGCAGTTCCCGCTGACCGCCATCCCGACCGACACGGTGAAGGCCGTGAAGCAGTCCGGCATGGTCGCCAGCGAGACGTACCGCCCCTCTCGCGAACGTGAACTGCTGGCTCGGGCCGAGCCGCTCGATCACGACGAAAAGCGCCAGGTGCTGGCTGCAAGCGCCGACACCGCGCACCTGCAGAGCCCCGAGTTCAAGGCCCTCCCCCGCCAGCGCCAGGCGCTGGTGCAGGATGCCGCGTACCGCCTGGAGCGTTACCGCGCCAATGGCCAGGAGCGCGACCCTGGGCAGGCGAAACGCAGCTTCGAACTGCTGCGGGCAATCAACAGCAACCCGCCACCGCCCCTGCAGATCGAGCGCCCGGGCCTGCCCGAGGACGGCCATGACTCGCGCACCTGGCAGCTTGGCGTGGGCTCCCGCGAAGACCGCGCCTACGCCGAGTACGGCCTGCGCATGGCCTACCACGACCTGAATGACAACGCCTATGGCTTCCCGCTGGGGGCGCAGATCGAGATCCTGCAGCTGAAGCTGCGCCAGTACGAAGGCAACGACTGGCAGGTGCAGCGCCTGGACCTGGCCACCATCCGCTCGCTGACGCCGCGCAACAAGCTGCTCAAGCCTTGGTCGTGGCAGGTGGCCGGCGGGCTGGAGCGGGTGCCGGGCAAGCATGATGACGAAGTGCTGGTGAGCCATGTGAACGGCGGGGCCGGCGGCACCTGGCAACTGGCCGACGGGTTGCTGGGCTTTGCCCTGGGCACGGTGCGGGTCGAGCACCACAATGATTTCGCCCAGTTCATCGCCCCGGCGGCGGGCTTCAATGGCGGGCTGCTGTGGCGCAACGGGCTGGGCAACATGACGCTGGAGGCCAAGGGCGACTACTTCACCAATGGCGAGGTACGGCGCAGTGTGAGCCTGAACCAGCAGTGGGAGATCAGCCAGAACCTGGGCCTGCGGTTGAGTGCTTCGCGGGAGTTCAGCCACCTGGCTACGGCGCAGAACGAGGTGATGCTGGAGTTGAAGTGGTATCACTACTGATCGGCCCTACGCAGACTTTGTAGGAGCGGCCTTGTGTCGCGAAAGGGCCGCAAAGCGGCCCCGGCAATTTTTGCATCATCGCTGAAATCCTGGGGCCGCTCTGCGGCCCTTTCGCGACACAAGGCCGCTCCTACAGGACCGCGCCAGGGCAGAACCTGTGTGAACCAACCGACTCTTTGACACGGTTTTGACGGCCCCCCGACAAATCGCCACCTAGACTTTCCAGTATCAACCGGAGGGTTTTGTGGTTATGTCGCGGTACTGGTTTGGCGTGTGCATGGCGTTGTTGCTGTCTGGTTGCGAAACCACCCACGAGCAGATGGTCAACCAGGGCTATCCCCCCGCCTATGCCGATGGCTTCCAGGACGGCTGCAGCAGCGGCCGCCAGGCGGCAGGGCTGATGGTCGGTGGCTTTCGCAAGGACGTGCCGCGCTACCTCCACGAGCGCCAGTACGAAAGCGGCTGGGACGACGGTTTTCGCCAGTGCCACGCCATGCAGAACAGCGAAGAACAGCGCCAGTACCACGAGCGCTTCTGGGACCAGCGCGAGCGCGACTGGGAGCAGGAAAAGGACCGCGACGCCGCACGCGCCTATCGCCACAACTGAGTCGCAAACGGACATCCCTTGAAACCGGCGGCCTGCGATGATGGTCTCCTGCACAAGGAGGCCACGCATGAGCCGAGCATTCGTCAACGAAGACCAGGCCGCTGCCCAGGCTGATCAGCCAGTCGAGCGACGGGTCAGTGAGCAACCCAACTACGTGACCGCCAGCGGCATGCGCCAGCTGCAGGAGCGCGTGGCCGAACTGAACGCCCTGCGCAGCGAACTGCAGGCACAGGGCGAACGTGGCGACAAGCAGCGGCTGGCGGATACCGAACGGGACCTGCGCTACTTCAGCGCGCGGGTGCAGAGTGCCCAGGTGGTGCCGGCGGCGACGTCGCACAGCAAGGTGCAGATTGGTAGCCGGGTGCGGTTTGTCGATGGGCAGGACCAGGAACATGTGGTGCGGCTGGTGGGCGAGGATGAGGCGGATGCCGGGCGGGGGTTGATCAACTGGGGTTCGCCGTTGGGGAGGGCTTTGCTCGGGGCGGGGCCTGGGGATGAGGTGGTCTGGCGGCGGCCGGTGGGGGAGCAGGTGATCGAAGTGGTTGAGGTTTTTGGTGAAGATTGAGGGGCCTGGGGGCTGCTTTGCAGCCCATCGCGACACAAGGCCGCTCCTACAAGAACCGCGTCATTTCTGAACATGCGCGATACCTGTAGGAGCGGCCTTGTGTCGCGAAAGGGCCGCAAAGCGGCCCCAACGGCCTCAGATCAAACGACGCCCTGCGCCAGCATCGCATCAGCCACTTTCACGAAGCCTGCGATGTTCGCACCTTTGACGTAGTTGATGCTGCCATCCGCCTCTTCACCGTAATGCACGCAAGCATGGTGAATCGACTGCATGATGTTGTGCAGCTTGCTGTCCACCTCACCGGCAGTCCACAGCAGGCGCATGGCGTTCTGCGACATTTCCAGGCCCGACACGGCCACGCCGCCGGCGTTGGAGGCCTTGCCCGGGGCGTACAGGATGCCCGCTTCCAGGAAGATATCCACAGCCTCCAGGGTGGTCGGCATGTTGGCGCCTTCGGCCACGCAGATGCAGCCATTGCGCAGCAAGGTGCGGGCGTCTTCGGCGTCCAGCTCGTTCTGCGTGGCACACGGCAGGGCGATGTCGCACGGCAGGCTCCACGGGGTCTGGCCCTTGCGGAACTCCAGGCCGAACTGCGCGGCCAGTTCGCTGATGCGGCCACGCTTGACGTTCTTCAGCTCCATAACCGCATCCCACTGGGCATCGGTCAGGCCGGCTTCGGCGTACAGGGTGCCTTCGGAGTCGGACAGCGAAATCACCTTGCCGCCCAGGTCCATGACCTTGCGCGCAGCATACTGGGCCACGTTACCCGAACCAGAAATCGCCACGCGGCAGCCATCGATACGTTTGTCCTGGCGCTTGAGCATTTCCTCGGCGAAGTACACGCAGCCGTAGCCGGTGGCTTCCGGGCGTATCAGGCTGCCGCCGTAGGTCATGCCCTTGCCGGTCAGCACCGAAGTGAACTGGTTGGCCAGGCGCTTGTACTGGCCGAACATGAAGCCGATTTCGCGAGCACCCACGCCGATATCACCGGCCGGGACGTCCAGGTCAGCGCCAATGTGGCGGTACAGCTCGCTCATGAACGCCTGGCAGAAGCGCATGACTTCGGCATCGCTCTTGCCTTTGGGGTCGAAGTCCGAGCCGCCTTTGCCGCCGCCCATGGGCAGCGAAGTGAGGGAGTTCTTGAACACCTGCTCGAAGGCCAGGAACTTGAGCACGCCCAGGTTGACCGACGGGTGGAAGCGCAGGCCGCCCTTGTACGGGCCGATGGCGCTGCTCATCTGGATGCGGTAGCCGCGGTTGACCTGCACCTTGCCCTGGTCATCGACCCAGGACACGCGGAACAGCACGGCGCGCTCGGGCTCGACCATGCGCTCCAGAATGCCGGCCTGCAGGTAATGCGGGTTGGCCTCGAGGAATGGCCACAGGCTGCGCAGTACTTCTTCCACAGCCTGGTGGAATTCAGGTTGGGCCGGGTCGCGTTGCTTCAGGCGCGCGAGGAAATTGTCGACAGATTCGATCATGGTAGACATCTCACCAAGAGGATTGGACTTATTGGTTTTTTTCAGGAATGTACCAAGAAGCAATCGCACCGGAATAGGGCGAAATGTCGTTTTTTTGAAATTATTTGGTGCGTTTTCTATAACTGTATACAAATTCGCTATCAGTGTTGGCCTCTTCGGGTAAACCCGCTCCCACAGAGGAGCTGCGCAAGCCCGAGAGCTATGGGCATCCCTGTGGGAGCGGGTTTACCCGCGAAGAAGCCAGCACCACTTTCCAGTCAAGCACAAAAATGGGGCCTCAAAGGGCCCCATTCTTGTGCATCAGAACACCGGCTTACTGGGCCAGCTTCTTGTGCCGTACACGGTGCGGCTGGGCAGCAGCATCGCCCAGGCGCTTCTTGCGGTCAGCTTCGTACTCGGTGTAGTTACCCTCGAAGAACACCACGTTCGAGTCGTCTTCGTACGCCAGGATGTGGGTAGCCACACGGTCCAGGAACCAACGGTCGTGGGAGATCACGATCGCCGCGCCCGGGAAGTCCAGCAGGGCTTCTTCCAGCGAACGCAGGGTTTCGACGTCGAGGTCGTTGGACGGTTCGTCGAGCAGCAGGACGTTACCGCCCTCCTTCAGGGTCAGGGCCAGGTGCAGGCGGCCACGCTCACCACCGGACAGGTCCTTGACGAACTTCTGCTGGTCGCCACCCTTGAAGTTGAAGCGGCCCACATAGGTACGCGACGGGATCTCGTAGTTGCCGATGCGGATCATGTCGGAGCCGTCGGAAACCTGCTGGAACACGGTCTTGCCGCCGTCCAGGTCCTCGCGGCTCTGGTCGACGCAGGCCAGCTGCACGGTTTCACCGATCTCGATGCTGCCCGAGTCCGGTTGTTCCTTGCCCATCAGCATGCGGAACAGGGTCGACTTACCGGCACCGTTACCACCGATCACACCGACGATGGCGCCTTTAGGCATGGAGAACGACAGGTTGTCGATCAGCACGCGGTCGCCGTAACCCTTGGTGACGTTCTTGAACTCGATGACCTTGTCGCCCAGGCGCGGACCGGCCGGGATGTAGATCTCGTTGGTTTCGCTGCGCTTCTGGAATTCCTGCGACTGCATTTCTTCAAAGCGCTGCAGACGGGCCTTGGACTTGGACTGGCGGGCCTTGGCGCCTTTGCGCACCCATTCCAGTTCTTCTTTCATGGCCTTCTCGTGGGCGCTCTGCTGCTTGGATTCCTGCGCCAGGCGCTCGGACTTGGCTTCCAGCCAGCCCGAGTAGTTGCCTTCGTACGGGATGCCGGCGCCGCGGTCCAGTTCCAGGATCCAGCCAGCAACGTTGTCGAGGAAGTAACGGTCGTGGGTAATGGCTACCACGGTGCCCGGGAAGTCGTGCAGGAAGCGCTCCAGCCAGGCCACCGAATCGGCGTCCAGGTGGTTGGTCGGCTCGTCCAGCAGCAGCATGTCGGGGGCCGACAGCAGCAGGCGGCACAGGGCCACGCGGCGCTTCTCACCACCGGACAGGTGCTCGATGCGTGCGTCCCAGGCCGGCAGGCGCAGGGCGTCGGCGGCAACGTCCAGCTGGCGCTCAAGGTTGTGGCCGTCAGCGGCCTGCAGGATGGCTTCCAGCTTGGCCTGCTCGGCGGCCAGCTTGTCGAAGTCGGCATCCGGTTCGGCGTAGGCAGCATAGACCTCGTCCAGGCGCGCCTGGGCGTCCTTGATCACGCTGACCGCTTCCTCGACCACTTCGCGCACCGACTTGTTCGGGTCCAGTTGCGGTTCCTGCGGCAGGTAGCCAACGTTGATGTCGGGCATCGGACGGGCTTCGCCGTCGAATTCCTTGTCGACGCCCGCCATGATCCGCAGCAGGGTCGATTTACCGGCGCCGTTCAGGCCGAGCACGCCGATCTTGGCGCCCGGGAAGAACGACAGGGAAATGTTCTTGAGAATTTCCCGCTTCGGCGGCACGACCTTGCTCAGCCGATGCATGGTGTAGACGTATTGAGCCATTCTGGATACCCCAGTCTAAAGGTTAAGAAATACCGGGCAGCCCACGTGAATTTGACCGGGCTGCCATTGCCAAAAAATTCGTTGTCTGGCGTCGCGCTGTTAATTTGGGCTGCAAAAACGCGTAAACAGCCTTCTCGCCATGAAAATGATCCGTTGCGCAGGCGAGGATTGGCCGGGGGTCTGGATGCGGTCGCTGGGTGGTGCAACGCAGTGAAGCAGCCTTTTCCGCCCTACCTCATGTTCTCGCTTCAAAAAATCGACCTCGCCATGACGCTCAGAGCCGGCAGGCTGCTCGCTCCTGTGGCGCCTGCGCCAGTCGTCGCCGCTGCCAAGCTGGCTATCATCTCAACTACGTGCGACACGCTCAACTGTTCGCCTGCTGGGTGGCAGAAAGGCAGTCATGTTCATCATTGGATGAAGGGAGGCTGAGCAAAGCGGAGTATGACCCTCTGGTATAGGCGAAGACGGGGCTTGGCCTGCGGACTGAGCATCAGCAGCGAAGAACGTGAATTTTTCATTGCCGTGGGCGAGCGAATTGCCCGCCTGCGCAAAGAACACGGCATCACCCACACTCTGTTGCGCAGATGCTCGATGCCCTGATCGCTCAGGCCACGACCAAAGCAAGCAGCGAAGGAAAGGAGATTTTGCAGTAAGCAGATAAAACAACACCGGCGCATGGCCGGTGCAGAATGAGGACACCTATCAAATATGAGCAGAAATTCGTTTATATAAAAACTCATAAAAATCTGAAGCGTAATTAACATCTTCACCAGACGGAAGTCGAAGATTCACGGGACACTCACCATCTTTAAACTTTGAATAGTCAAAGAAAAAGACTTCCCCCATATCAGTTTCGCTAATCACAAGCCTTTTGCCATCTACCAGATTATTTTTTATGCCCACAATATGCTGATAGACAATATCCCCTCCATTGACACCCTCAAAGTCCACGCCATAGATACTGTAAATTTCTTCAGTACCAATCTCGCCACCCGCATACGTCTTTAAAAACCACTTGTACGACCCTGGCAGTTCAAGCCCTAGCCGCTGCTCGGCCTTCTCAATCCAGTCATCACCCACGCAATCGGCCTGGCTACCAAAGCACACGATATCAGGATGCAGTGATACTAAATCCTCAATTTGATGCGTCGTAACTTGGCTCATTCTCAATTCCTAAAGTCTGCAGATCGTTGCTTCCAGTACTGCACCTTCCACTTATCAAAAGCTGCCCTATCAATACCACAAGGAATTGTATTAGGGTTAATGTGAATAGTTGCGCTATTGGCTTGGTGAAAACTTTGCGTCATTTCTGCAATAGGCCCTGACTGTGTTTGCGTCATATGGTGCAGGTTCACCAACTTGCCATCTACACCTATGGGCGCTCGACCAGAGGCCATACGCTCAACATTACTACCTGTTATGACTCTGCCACCTTCACGCCAACTAGCTTGCAAATTAGGATCAAATAAATCATTCCGCTGATAGACCTTATTCCCACTAAACTGAATAGGATCTTTTGACCAAAAATTACGTTACCGAGTAAAAACAGAGCCCGCCTCTGTAGCGTTCCCTATTCCTTTTGCACCACTTGAATTAGCTCATTAAAAGTGCCTCCACTGCACTTCGGTCAGTCGGCCGGAAGAAAACCTCCAATTGATGCGCCTCATCTCGCCCCCAGTCAAGAGCCGCGTCGCGCAACACCTCCAGATAAACCTTCAGGTCATCTACTGGCACGTTTGGAATAACTTCATGCACAAGAACCACCTTGCTGCATGGAATCCATTCAAGATCTCTCAAACAGTCGTAGAGTGCATCCCAATTGAATCCAAAATACCCTGGAAGCCATAGCTGGTAATATAGCGCGCTCAACAGCTCTTCCGAGAGAGAAATTTTCGGATCAATACGGACATAAAAAACTTCCGCAGCGTCGAATGAGGGTGTGAGATCGGAGTACTTGAATGGCAGCATTTCCACTCCTTGTTTTATTTATTGACTGGGATAAATGTTTTGTAATGATCTGCAGCGTAGTACATCTCACCACCCTTCCCAACAACTATCCGCTGAGGCCTTGGCCCTGAAACACCTGGGGTAGGATGTACGTACATAAAGTCGATGCAAATTTTAAATTTAATCAAGTCCAAGGCCACCTCACAGCCACTCCACGCTGGCAGCCCTCCTGTCAGTTCATTCTCAACATACCAACGACGCAACTCCATTAAAAGATCTAAAATATCTGTATTGACTCGCCCGCCTGCCGTAAACCAGGCAACGTTACCTTGTTCATCAATGTAGTCATACTCATACTCACAGCTATCTAGCTCCTGGGATAGTTGTGCACGCATAATAACTTTACAGGCTCCATCGGGAGCAATCTCAAAAAGAATACCCCCAATGTCATTATAGATATCATCATCACTACGCATCAATTTACACCCAGTGAGTTTTTAAATAAAATTTCTTTTGGACGAGCAATACCTATTGAATACTGCACGTTAAAGCTTTCTGGCCGAACAGTATTGCCAAAATAAATAGCCTCAATCTTTACGTTAACTTGCTTTCCCTCCTTGAATGCGGACGCCCATGTATTCCCCATAGATTTCCAAGTACCTTTATTCAAGTTTCCATTCATGGGAAGGAGGTTCAACCTCTCCCCAGGTCCGTTGAATATACTAGGCTCCGTACGAAAAGAGATGTCGCAAACACCGCATGGGACAAGCCAGTGAGACCATGGCGGCATAGCTTTTCGCGAGCTTGTCGAAGCGTGTGACGATGCGGCGATTCTCTTTCAGCCAGCCAAAAATACGCTCAATGATGTTGCGCTGTCAGTATTTGGGCCGATCAAACAGTCTGGGTAAGCCAGGCTTGGGTTTGCGCTTCATTGAGCGCATCGGGATGACGGGTTGCATACGGTACTGGTCGCAGTAACGGCGCAGCGTTTCGGCGTCGTAGCCCTTGTCGGCGAGCAACCATTTGCGGCGCTTGCGCGGGCGGCCACGTTGGTTCGATGGAATGCTGACTTCGTCCAGCAGTGGTTGTGCGTAGCTGATGTCACTGGCTTGACCGCCAGAGAGGAGGAAGCGCAACGGTGTCCCGTTGGCGTCGCAGAGCAAGTGGATCTTAGTTGTCGGGCCACCGCGACTGGGGCCTAGAGCGTGATCGGCAGGTTCGTCAGGCCCCCTTTTTTCCGAGCGCCAGATGAGGCTGGGGTTGCACGTACTGCGGTTGAGTCGATCATCCAGGTTTGCAGATCAATCAAGCCTTGCTCATTCAATCTCAGGTGTAAGCACTTGAGCATCTGATCGAACGTCCCTTGGTTTCGCCAGCCGCGAAACCGTTGATACAGCGTTGACCATGGGCCGAAGCGCTCCGGCATGTCTCGCCACGCAGCGCCCGAGCAGAGCACCCAGAGCACGCCATCGAGCATCAGGCGGTCGCTTAGACGCGGTCGCCCCCGACCATGAGTTTCGATGAAGAGATCAGAGACCACATCCCAGGCCTCGTCCGAGAGTTCGTAACGCTTTGCCATCACAGAATTCCTTTCCGTAGATGGCCGGGAACCCTGCAGAATTTCAGCTTCCGAAGGGCGGCAATTGGGTTTCTCGGGATTTCGTACAGAGCCTAGAAGACAGAAGTCGGATAACTAATTGATACATAAGAAAATACTCACCTCGCAAGAGGTGCGTGATGTGTATTGAGATTTTGATCCTGTTAAGGAGCGAAAAATCATGCTCAAAAAGGGCGTATTGAGCAGATAGACCGTAGGTCGTCAGAGGTGGGTGCAAAAGGGGTGCAACTTGAGTGCAGATAGGATGCAGAAAGAGTGCAATCAGGGTGCAAAAGCAACTGAAAATACTGGCGCTAGAGTGCGCCGGATATCCACCAAAGCAAACAAAACGCGTAGCGAAGGATGGGACGGTTTTGAACGTAAAGCGAAATACAACACCGGCCCAAGGCCGGTGTCAAAGGTGTGTAGCGCTCAAGAAAAAATCTATTTTGCAAGTTTGGCTTTCAAGACTGCCCGATCAATCATGCCATCAGTAATGTAGGGTACAAAACCAAGCCTGTCCCCCATCTCAAAGCTCTTCTTGTAACCGTCCAATCGTTCAACGTCACCAGCTATTGCCAATGCAGCCAAGTGCCGAAGGGGCATCGCACCTTTACTGTCAGTCGGCAGACTTCTATAAACCATCAGGCCGGACTCAATATTTTGAGAGCGTGCCCAAGACATGGCTTTCTCAGACATCCTGAGAACATCATCACTAGAAAAATCAGGCAACTTCTCTGGAGGCTCATTACTGACTATTACCGGTGAATATCCGCTCCCCTCTCCCCGCACAAACGCAACAGTTTCCGAGAATTCTTTGGTCGAAACCGATGGCATAAGTGACACCCGAAAATGATCCGAGCGCTTCTTCACAGACGGGATTACTTGAAGTTTAACCCCATCAACATCTGTCACGCAAAAATAATCCCCGACTTCATCCTTGCTACAAACCCAGCCCTGCTCCGTCAAAACTGAAGCCACATCTTTTTCCTTCATAACTTAGCACCAGGAAAATTCATTATTTCAATAGGGATACCGTTAGGATAACCTTGACCCTTTAGTGGAACGCCTGGCGTGAGGCCAAAACTTTCGGCAACTTTCCCCCTTGGAATTTAAGCCCCATCTTTTATTTGAGGAAAAATTTCTGACTGACGAATACTCAAGTCCGCGCCCCCTGTCTTAACCTCAATAATTCTCAAGGTCCCATCAGGTGCTGATGGCCACGATATCTGGCCTACAACGACCAGTTCCGCAGGAGCTACCGAATGATATTTCCTTTTCGCTGACTCTGAACCCTTGAGACGAAAGTTGATCCTTTATGTCATCCACCATATTCAAGTGATGATCATAGTGATCTTTGATGGTGACTTTCGGATCTGTTGCAGTACCTTTTGTACCGCTGGTAGCTTTGCCTAGTATCACCACCGCCGCTAATTTTACTACATCATCCCGCGTAGCACCTTTATCGACAAGGCTAATGATCCCTGGCATATCCACCGGCGCCAAGGTCGAGCCGAGCAAGCCATCCTGACGTGCCCGTTCATTGATTGCCTCTTCAGTTAACCCTTGCCCTTTCCATTCCGCAATCAGCTCGCTCGCTCTGATCGCGTTCACATACGGATTCGCAACAACGCCCATTGGCGACCAATCGCTGCCCGACAGCGCATAGACATCAAGGAAGCTCGCGTCCGCGTCGCTCTTCTGCGCGTCCACTACCCCCCTCATCATCGCAAGGGCGTAATCCGTTACCAGAAGGTCATATTCCGCTTTGCTCAGCCTGCCGCTCTGGTACAGCTCAACCAGCTTTTCCCCAGCCTGTTTCTCCTGCTGCCGGTACTCATCACGAATACCAACCTCGCAGCCGCCATTTCCACCACAGGCTTTATACCGCTCGTGCAACTCATCAATACTGCCAATACCGGCGGCCTTGAGCTTCTCATACAACGCACGGCTGGCGGCATCCAGCCGTTCAACGCCCTATTTGTTCGCCAGCAGGTTGTTTTCAACCGCGTTACGGCCCGCACCGGCACCCGCGACAGCCCCAGCGCTATTACCTTCCACCAGACCGCCCGAAAGCCCGGCCGCTAGCGTCGACAGCGCCGATGATGGTGACGCTCAACCCACCGCTGACATTGGCCTGTTTGGACTTGTAGTTGTCGGTGTCCTGCAGGCTTTGCAGCGTCAGGTCGCGCCCTACGTCGGCGGTGATTTTCGCGGCGTTGACCTGCGCCCCTTTGAGCGCCGTGTCCCGCCCGCTGAGCAGGGTCGCCTCATTGCCGGCGTCCAGTGTGGTTTCGGTCCAGGTCGTGCCGTTGCCTTTCTCGTTGCCGGCACCCTTGTTGGCATTGGCGAAGATGCTGAGACCGGCACCTTCGGAACCTACACCAATGCTGGCGCCGATGGCGCCGCCACTGCTGCTGTTCTTGCCATCGAGCTTTTGCGTATTGGCAGCAGCCTCAAGCTGGATGTCGCGTCCGGCGGACAACAGCAGGTCATTGCCGGCCTTGAGTTGACTGCCTTGTACCCGGATAAGCAAGGGTTGAAGGTGGAGGCAGGATCGATTGAATGATTGGAAAACTCATGACCTGTGCCGGCCTCTTCGCGGCTGAAGCCCCACACAGGGACCGCACAGGTCTTGAGATGGCTCAGACGTGACGCTGCCTGGCCTTGCCGCGCGGCAACCGGCAGCGCTCGCCCTGCTCGGCCAGGCGCGCGGCCCAGGCCGATTTCACGCTGAAGCCACCGCTGCGGGCAGGCTGCTGTTCGACCACCTGGGCCGGTTTGGCCGCCGCAGGCGCAGTACCGACGACCTTGGCGGCGGGCTTGCTGGCCGCAGCCACAGCCACCACCGGCTCAACTGCCGCCTTGGCGGTCTTGCGCAGTTCAGCCAGCGATGGGCTCTTGCTCTTGGCGACAGCTGCCGCCTCGGGTTTGCTCAGCGAACGCTGGCAAGACTTGCAGGATACGTCCTCGGTCACGGCAGTGCTGACAAGGGTCTGACTGCTGCGCCCGCAGGCGGAATCGAGGCCATTGGAGGAAAAGTGAGTAACCAAAACCGAACATCTCCGATGCGTTGTCATTTGAAGCGGGCGCTATTCTCGCACAGGTTGCAGGGGCTTGCCGAACCACCGGGCAGGCACCACCGGTCACATTGGCTGGCACTTTGCCATAATCCTAGGCATGCTAGCTCGTTTCGGGTGTCCGGCCTTATAGTGCGCCACCGCGGTCTGGCAACCAGACACCGGCACACACCGTGCATGATCCATCCCTGCCATCGCCAGCCCAATCGCAGGATCAACGCTTGACCAATCTTACTCATCCGTCGTCATTGCGTTCCGCGCCACAGGCGCCCGTCGCCTCGCTGCGCGGGTCGATCAAGGGTGCGCTGGCGCTGCTGGCCCTGATCCTGCTGGGCCTGCTGCTGTGGCAGCTGTTCGCCCAGTTCAACCATACCCAGGCCGACCTGCGCAAACAGAGCCTGGACGCCACCGCGGAACTGGCCGACCACCTGAGCCTGAACATGGCGTTCAAGGCCCAGCAGGCCGTGAATGTGGTGCAGCCCTACGTCAAGGCGCCGACGCCCTCGGCCCTGCCCAGCCTGCTGGGTACCCTGCGCGAGCGCCTGCCGGCCCTTCAGAGCATTGCCTGGCTGGACGCTACCGGGCAGGTGCAGGCCGACAGCCTGGCCGGCAGCCCCGACCGCCATTTGCTTGACGAGCTGCTCAGGCTGAACCAGGGCAGCCCGTACTTCTTCACCAATTCGGCCGACAACCGCACCCTCTACCTGTTGCTACGCCAGGCCACCGAACAGGGCCGCGGCTACTGGCTGCTACGCCTGTCGCCGGACTATTACCGCACCCTCACCCTCCATCTGGATGGTGCCGGCCACCCGCTGTGGCTGCTGGAAAACAGCCGCAACGGCGAGGTACTGCAAAGCCATGCGCCGGCCGATACCAGCAACGAGCCGCTGCAAAGCGTGATGCTGGCCTTCATCGACAACAGTACCTGGCAGTTGCGCGGCCTGTTCGACGCCAAGCTGGCCCAGCAGAAGCTGCTGCCGGCGCTGCTCGGCAAATGCCTGCTGGTGCTGTTCTGCGCCCTGCTGCCGGTGCTGGCCCTGATCAACATGCGCCGCCGCCAACGGGCGCTGCAGGAAGACCGCCGGCGCTACCAGGAAATCTTCGAAGGCACCGGCGTGGCCTTGTGCGTGCTCGACCTGTCCAGCCTGCCCGGCCAACTCGACCGCTACCACCTGCGCAACCGCGCCGCGCTCAAGCACAGCCTGGCCCTGGACCCCAACCTGCGCCGCTCGCTGCTGCTGGAGCTGAAGATCACCGAGATCAACCAGGTGGCTCGCCAGTTGTTGAATATCGACAGCCACGAAGGTGCCTGGCAGCGCCTGATCGACGGCACGGGCGATGGCCGCGACAGCATCGGCATGCAGCTGATCGACGCGCTGATCGAGCAGCGCCAGCTGCTGGAGCTGGAAGTGCGCCTGCCGGCGCCGCTGGGAGGCGAGCTGCACCTGTGGCTGATGGCCCGCCTGCCGCAGCAGCGCCGCGATTACCAGGCAGTCATCCTCAGCATCAGCGACATCACCAGCCGCAAGCAGGTGGAGCTGTCGTTGCTGGAGCGCGAAAGCTTCTGGTCGGATGTGGTGCGCACCGTGCCCGACCAGCTGTACGTGCAGGACGTGCTCAGCCAGCGGATGATTTTCAGCAACCGCCACCTCGGCCAGACGCTGGGCTACGACCGTACCGAGCTGGCGCAGATGGGCGACCGCTTCTGGGAGCTGCTGCTGCACCCCGAGGACGCCGCGCACTACCAGGCGCTGCGCCAGCAACAGCGCGACAGCGGCCATGACCAGCCGCTGCACTGCCAGCTGCGCTTCCGCCACCGTGATGGCGGCTGGCGCTGCTACGACATCCGCGAACAAGTGCTGACCCGCGACGCCGACGGCCTGGTGACGCGCATCATCGGCGTGGGCAAGGACGTGACCGTGCAGATCGAGGCCAGCCAGTCACTGCGCGACAGCGAACAACGCTACCGCATGCTCGCCGAAAGCATCAGCGACGTGATCTTCTCCACCGACAGGCTGCTCCAGCTCAACTACGTAAGCCCCTCGGTGCAGGGCGTGCTGGGCTACCAGGCCGACTGGATCTTCGCCAACGGCTGGCAGTCGATCGTCGCCAACCCGTCCCAGCTCACCGGTATCTACAGCCTGATGGAGCGCGTCAGCAAGGCCATGGGCGACCCGGCCCAGCTGGCCCAGCTACGCAGCCAGCTGCCCACCCAGCTGTTCCTGTTCGACTGCCTGCGCGCCGATGGCCGCAAGATCCCCATCGAACTGCGCCTGGTGCTGGTGTGGGACGATGAAGAACGCTTCGAAGGCGTGCTCGGGGTGGGCCGCGACATCAGCCAGCAACGCCGCGCTGAAAAAGACCTGCGCATGGCCGCGACGGTATTCGAGCACTCCACCTCGGCCATCCTCATCACCGACCCGGCCGGCTATATCGTCCAGGCCAACGAAGCGTTCAGCCGCGTCAGTGGCTACGCCGTCAGCGAGGTGCTCGACCAGTTGCCGGGCATGCTTACCGTCGACGAGCAGCAGGAAGGCCACCTGCGCTACGTGGTCAAGCAGCTGTACCAGCGCGGCAGCTGGGAGGGCGAGGTGTGGCTCAAGCGCCGCGACGGCGACCACTACCCGGCCTGGGTCGGTATTACCGCGGTGCTGGACGACGAAGGCGACCTGGCCAGCTACGTGTGCTTCTTCACCGACATCAGCGAGCGCAAGGCCAGCGAACAGCGCATCCACCGCCTGGCCTACTACGACGCCCTCACCCACCTGCCCAACCGCACGTTGTTCCAGGACCGCCTGTACAACGCCCTGCAGCAGGCCGAGCGGCAAAAGGCCTGGGTGGTGCTGATGTTCCTCGACCTGGACCGCTTCAAGCCGATCAACGACTCCCTCGGCCACGCTGCCGGCGACCGCATGCTCAAGGACATGGCCCAGCGCCTGCTGGCCTGCGTGGACAACGACGACACCGTGGCGCGCATGGGCGGCGACGAGTTCACCCTGCTGCTGCAACCGCGCGCTACCCGCGAGATGGCACTCAACCGCGCCATCCACGTGGCCGAGAACATCCTCGGCAGCCTGGTGCGGCCGTTCGTGCTGGAAAACCGCGAGTTCTTCGTTACCGCCAGTATCGGCATCGCCCTCAGCCCGCAGGACGGCAGCGAGCTGAGCCAGCTGATGAAAAACGCCGACACCGCCATGTACCACGCCAAGGAGCGCGGCAAGAACAACTTCCAGTTCTACCAGGCGGAGATGAACGCCAGTGCCCTGGAACGCCTGGAGCTGGAGAGCGACCTGCGCCACGCCATGGAGCAGAACGAGTTCATCCTCTACTACCAGCCGCAGTTCAGCGGCGACGGCAAGCGCCTGACCGGCGCCGAAGCCCTGCTGCGCTGGCGCCACCCGACCCGCGGCCTGGTGCCGCCGGGCGATTTCATCCCGGTGATCGAAGAACTGGGCCTGGTGGTGGACGTGGGCGACTGGGTGCTGCGCGAGGCCAGCCGCCAGCTCAAGGCCTGGCACAAGGCCAAGGTGCGCGTGCCCAAGGTGTCGGTGAACATCTCGGCGCGGCAGTTCTCCGACGGCCAGCTGGGCACGCGCATCGCCACCATTCTGGAAGAAACCGGCCTGCCACCGGCGTGCCTGGAGCTGGAGCTGACCGAAAGCATCCTGATGCGCGAAGTGAACGAAGCCATGCAGATTCTCGCCAGCCTGAAAAACCTCGGCCTGAGCATCGCGGTGGACGACTTCGGCACCGGCTACTCGTCGCTGAACTACCTCAAGCAGTTCCCGATCGACGTGTTGAAGATCGACCGCACCTTCGTCGACGGCCTGCCCGAAGGCGAGCAGGATGCGCAGATTGCCCGGGCGATCATCGCCATGGCCCACAGCCTCAACCTGGCGGTAATTGCCGAAGGGGTGGAGACCCACGAGCAGCTGGAGTTCCTGCGCGAGCATGGTTGCGACGAGGTGCAGGGCTACCTGTTCGGGCGGCCGATGCCGGCGCATCAGTTCGAGGCGCAGTTCGCCAACGAGAAGCTCTTCATGTTCCATTGACCCCGACGCCTCCTGGCGTGCGCGGACTCTGTAGGAGCGGCCTTGTGTCGCGAAAGGACCGCAACGCGGTCCCGACAATTTCGGCGGCAACGCTGCAATCACGGGGCCGCTGCGCGCCCCTTTCGCGACACAAGGCCGCTCCTACAGGGACCGCGCCCGGGCTGAGAAGCGCACCTGTAAAAACGGACCTGCGAGTCAACTCCAACCCCCGCCCAGCCCAGACACGGCGCGGGATGCAACATGAAGCCCATTGGTCCGCGACTTGATGCCACTTCATATGCCAGCCGCGAATCAATCGGTTAGAATGCCCCCCCAATTCACCCCGATCCTTGAGGACCGCCATGTTCAGCCGTGATTTGACCATTGCCAAGTACGACGCCGAGCTCTTCGAAGCCATGCAGCAAGAAGCTCTGCGCCAGGAAGAGCATATCGAGCTGATCGCTTCGGAAAACTACACCAGCCCGGCAGTCATGGAGGCCCAGGGCTCGGTCCTGACCAACAAGTACGCCGAAGGCTACCCGGGCAAGCGCTACTACGGTGGTTGCGAGTACGTCGACGTCGTCGAGCAACTGGCCATCGACCGTGCCAAGGAACTGTTCGGCGCCGACTACGCCAACGTCCAGCCGCACGCCGGCTCCCAGGCCAACGCCGCCGTCTACCTGGCCCTGCTGTCGGCCGGTGACACCATCCTGGGCATGAGCCTGGCCCACGGTGGCCACCTGACCCACGGTGCTTCGGTAAGCTCCTCGGGCAAGCTGTACAACGCCATCCAGTACGGCATCGACGGCAACGGCCTGATCGACTACGACGAAGTCGAGCGCCTGGCTGTCGAGCACAAGCCGAAGATGATCGTTGCCGGCTTCTCGGCCTACTCGCAGGTGCTGGACTTCGCCCGCTTCCGCGCCATCGCCGACAAGGTCGGTGCCTACCTGTTCGTCGACATGGCCCACGTTGCCGGCCTGGTTGCCGCTGGCGTGTACCCGAACCCAGTTCCGTTCGCCGACGTGGTCACCACCACCACCCACAAGACCCTGCGCGGCCCGCGCGGCGGCCTGATCCTCGCTCGCAAGAACGAAGAGATCGAGAAGAAGCTGAACTCCGCCGTCTTCCCTGGCGCCCAGGGTGGCCCGCTGGAGCACGTCATCGCTGCCAAGGCCATCTGCTTCAAGGAAGCCCTGCAGCCTGAGTTCAAGGCTTACCAGCAGCAGGTCGTGAAGAACGCCCAGGCCATGGCCAGCGTGTTCATCGAACGTGGTTTCGACGTGGTTTCCGGTGGCACCCAGAACCACCTGTTCCTGCTGTCGCTGATCAAGCAGGAAATCTCCGGCAAGGACGCTGACGCCGCCCTGGGCAAAGCCTTCATCACCGTAAACAAGAACTCGGTACCGAACGACCCACGTTCCCCGTTCGTCACCTCGGGCCTGCGTTTCGGCACCCCAGCCGTCACCACCCGTGGTTTCAAGGAAGCCGAGTGCCGCGAGCTGGCTGGCTGGATCTGCGACATCCTGGCTGACCTGAACAACGAAGCGGTGATCGACGCCGTGCGTGAGAAGGTCAAGGCCATCTGCAAGAAGCTGCCGGTTTACGGCAACTGATTGGCGATTGCCTGACAGGAAAAAGCCCGGCCTAGTGCCGGGCTTTTTCGTTTGACTCAGGCGGCATGACTTGAAGTCGATGCGGTCATTGTGGGAGCGGCCTTGTGTCGCGAAAGGGGCGCGCAGCGGCCCCACGATTGCACTTTCACCATCGAGATCGCCGGGACCGCTTTGCGGTCCTTTCGCGACACAAGGCCGCTCCCACAAAAAACCGCGCCCCCTACTGGCAGCAGGTATTACCCTGTGCCTCCTCCATACCACCGAGCACAGGCCGTACCTTGACCAGAGAGCAACTCGAAACCCACCAGGTCCCGATCTACTTCGTCGCCGTGCTCGCCGCCGTCACGTTCGGCCTGCTGACCAGCGACGCTGCGCAGCTCCTGGAAGCGCTGGTCACCCCCGCCATCGCCGTGCTTATGTACGCGATGTTCCTGCAGATCCCCTTCCTCGACCTGCGCCAAGGCCTGAGCAACCGCCGCTTCATCGCCGCCCTGCTGCTGGCCAACTTCATCCTCGTGCCGCTGCTGGTATGGGCCATCACCCGTGGGCTGGTCGAACACCCGGCGATCCTCATCGGCGCGCTGCTGGTGTTGCTGACGCCGTGCATCGACTACGTGGTGGTGTTCACCCACATCGGCAAAGGCGACTCCCGCCTGACCTTGGCCGCCACCCCCGTGCTGCTGTTGGTGCAACTGGCACTGCTGCCGCTCTACCTGGCCCTGATGCTGGGTGACAGCAGCAATGTGGCCATCTCCATCACCCCGTTCGTGGAAGCCTTCATGCTGCTGATCGTGCTGCCTATGGCGCTTGCCGTGCTCACCAGCGCCGGCGCCCGTCGCTCGCGCACGGTCTCGACCTGGAACGACGCCTGGGCGTGGATGCCGGTACCCGCCATGGCCCTGGTGCTGGTGGTAGTGATCGCCTCGCAGATTGCCGTGGTGCTGCGTGATTTCGACCGTTTGCTGCCGGTGATTCCGGTGTACATCGGCTTCATGCTGTTGGCGCCGGTGCTCGGGTTCGTTGCATCGCGCTTGCTGCGCTTGCCAGTGACCGAGGCACGCTCGGTAACCTTCAGCGCCGCCACGCGCAACTCGCTGGTGGTGCTGCCATTGGCGCTGGCGCTGCCAGAAGAAATGCGCGGGCTGGCCGCCGCTGCGGTGATTACCCAGACGCTGGTGGAACTGGTGTGTGAACTGGTTTACGTACGGGCAGTGCCGCTGCTGGTGCGCTGAACCGCCAGCGCACGCCAGAGCAACTGTCTGTTATGCCTGCGCTGGCCTCATCGCCGGCAAGCCGGCTCCCACAGGTGCAGCGCTGATCTCGAGGTTGTCGCTGTACCTGTGGGAGCGGCCTTGTGTCGCGAAAGGGCCGCGACGCGGCCCCAAGATCCCAGAAGTCGAAGCCTCACTTCGCCACAGCGAGGCGAATGATCACTCAAACGCCCGAGTAGAAATCTGCTCGAACGCCACTTCGGACATATCCGGCAAATCAACCGACAAGGCCTCCCTGCTACCAAGTCTGGAGAATGATCCGGACGAGCGCATGCAGCATGTGCTCGATGAGCTCAGGGAGCGGGTTCAGTGGCTGGCGCCAGGGTTGACCTGGCACGCTACAGCGTTCATCCCATCGCCGTTCCGCCCTTTGAGCATCCGTATTCAACGTTGCATGCTATAAGGGAATCCCGTACATTCATATGCATACAGTAATTGAAACGCCTACGTTCCAAAGAGCCGCTGCCAAATTGTGGTCTGACGAAGAACGCGTGGCTTTCATCGACTGGATTGCGGTCAATCCGCTCGCGGGGGATGTAGTACCCGGTGCGGACGGCGCACGAAAAGTTCGATGGACCCGCGCAGGTTCTGGTAAGTCCGGTGGCACACGGGTGATCTACTTCAACCTGAATGAAGATGAAATTGTGCTGTTGCTTACGGTTTATGCGAAGGCTGAACGTGCCAACATGAGCCCCGCTGAAATCAGCAAGGTGGTGTGAAATGCGTGACATCGATGTAGAAAGTGTTGCCAAGGCCATTGAGGCTGATGCGGGTGAGCCATTGCCTGACCTGCGCCAAGCGCTCAAGGAGGCCAATATTGGCGCTGGTCGAGTAACCACGCCGGAGCAGATTCTGGTTCGCCAGGCCCGCGAACGCTGTGGGCTGACCCAAGCATCATTCGCCGAGCGTATCGCAACACCGGTCGCAACGCTGCGTGACTGGGAGCAAGGTCGCTTCGTGCCGCCAGGCGGTGTGTTGTGCCTGATGCGCCTGATCCTCAAGCATCCTGAGCTGTCACTGGAGCTGGCCGCGATCTGACCACAGGTACAATTGGGCTTGATCGCCGGCTGCGCGTCGGCGATCAAGCATTTCCCCATTCACAGCGCCTTCATCTCAGCGATATCCCGCGCCACCTGATCTGCAGAATGGTCGAACATCAGCTGCTCCTGCGCATCCAGCGGCAACTCGATCACCCGCGCCAGCCCCTCCCCTGCCAGTACACAGGGCACACCCATGGCGATATCCGTTCGCCCGTACTCGCCCTCCAGAATCGCCACCGCCGGCAAGATGCGGTTTCGCCCATTGGCGATCGCATCCACCATCTGCGCAATCGCCACGCCCGGCGCATCGCAGGCGCTACCCAGCTTCTTCAGCCCCAGGATCTCGCCACCACCCTTGCGGGTGCGTTCGACGATCTGCTCGATCTGCTCGCTGGAAAGGAAGTGCGACAGCGGCACCGAGCCGATCTGGCAATAGCGCATCAGCGGCACCATGCTGTCGCCATGCCCGCCCAGGACCAGCGCCGTGATATCCCGGGCAGAAAACCCGGTCTGCTCGGCGATGAAACACTTCATGCGCGCGGTATCCAGCACCCCCGCCTGGCCGAACACCTTGCTGCGCCCCTGCCCGCTGAGGCTCCAGGCGCGATAGGTCAGCACATCGACCGGGTTCGACACCACCAGCACCGTCGCCGTTGGCGCATGCTGTTTGATGTCCGCCATGATGCTATCGATAATCGGCAGGTTGATGCTCAGCACGTCCTGACGCGACTGCCCCGGCTTGCGCGGCACGCCTGCGGTAATGACCACCAGCTCAGACCCGCCCAGCATGTCAGCCTTGGCCCCGCCGTGAACCCGGGTATCGGAACCCGACTCGACTGCCGCCTGCCACACGTCCAGCGCCTTGCCCTGGGCCAACTCACCCTGCACATCCATCAACACCAACTCCCGGCACAACTCTTCCCGGGCGATGATCTGCGCCGCCGCCTCGCCGACCATGCCGGCACCCACGATTGTCAGTTTGTTCACGTGACACCTCCCAGCGGCGCGCGCCACCAGGAACACGCCTGCAATACACAGAAGTATTGCCCGCTGAGGCGAAAAGGCCACTCGAAGGTGATGTGAGGCTCTCGCTGCTGCCGCGCAGCGGGTCGGCAACAACTATGCTGTTGCGATCAAAGCTGGTCTCTCAAGGACACCTCCATGAGTGCTGCCTCGCTGCCCGAACTCGATTCCGCATTGCCAGGGCTGACTCGCAAAATCCGCGTGCTCGAGGCACTGGCCTGGCCGGACGGCGTCGAACAGGACTTCCTGAGGCAATGGCGCACCGGCAAGGCGCAGTTGCCCAAGGTGGCGCTGCAACCACGCGACCACAGCGCCGACATTGCCGCACTGGAGGCTTTTATCGGGCAGTGCGATCAGGGGCACCCGGCCGGGCACTTCCTGGCCACAACAGCGCGTAGCTATGCCACCGCCGGGCGCATGCTGGGGGCCATCGGCACGCCCGCATTTACCCAATATTCCTCGGCGCTGTACCGCCGCCCGGACTTTTTCTACCCCAAGCAGAAACTGACCATGCTCGACGCGGCCCGTTTCTTCCTCACGACCACCGACGCCCTGCTCGGCGGTGACCAGATTCCGCCGAGCGAAGCCGACATCCCAGCCGAGGATTTCGCCGCCTGGATGCAGCCGGAGCTGGACCGCTTCTTCGGTGCCGGCCGGATCAGGATCGTGCTGGACCCGGCCCTGGCCGCCAAAGCGATCGCCGGGAGCAGCCGCATCCGGTTGCGTGCCAGTGCCCTGTTCAGCGAACTGGACAAGCAGCAACTGTTGCAGCACGAAGCCTTCGTGCATGTGGCCACCGCACAGAATGGCGCCAACCAGCCCAACCTCAAGTGCCTGGGCCTTGGTGCGCCGCGCACCACCCAGACCCAGGAGGGCATTGCCACGCTGGCCGAGTTGTTCACTGGCAGCATGGACATCAACCGCTTGCGCCGTGTTGCCCTGCGCGTGCTCGCGGTGCAGCAGGCCCTGGATGGCGCGGATTTCATCCAGGTATTCGAAGGTTTTCTGCAAGCCGGTCAGTCGCCGGAAGAGTCCTTCCGCTCCACCCAACGGATTTTCCGCGGTGCCGATCTGCGTGGCGGCTCGGCCTTTACCAAGGACGCCGCCTACCTGACCGGCTTGCTGGGCGTGCATACCCTGCTGCGCGTGGCGATCCGTGACAACCGCCCGGAGCTGGTGGGCCACCTGTTTGCTGGGCGCCTGAGCCTGGCCGATACCGTGCGCCTTGCGCCGCTGTTCGAGTCTGGCTGGCTCCGAGCGCCGACCTATGTACCAGCCTGGGCCAGCGACATGCGCCGCCTCGCCGCCAACCTGGCCTTCTCGGCCTTCATTGCCCAGATCAGACTCGATGTGCTCGACCTGAAGATGTTCATGGCCTTTGCCGACGAGCACGAATCGGACGCCAGTGCCCAGTGATCTGAAGCCATCACTACTCCTGTAGGAGCGAGTTCACTCGCGAACACGGGCGAAGCCCGTGCTATCCCCACCGCCACTTACCATGACCATTATTCAAAAATCACGCCGTACTTGTAGGAGCGGCCTTGCGTCGCGATGGGCTGCGCAGCAGCCCCAACAACGCATCTGAAATACTTCCGGCCACCGAGCAAAAGGCCAACCCGCACCTGGGCCAGAACGATCCGCCAGCCTCGAATCCGCCAAACAACAAAATCCACTTTCTTCCGGTAAGCCAGCTTGTCGTGCTCAGGTACCAGTGCCATCCACACCACCACCTGCACCCTGCCACAGGTAAAACACATATCCATGAATTAATGCGCCCCCTGTAGGAGCTGGCTTGCCTGCGATGGGCTGCGCAGCAGCCCCATAACCCTACCCGACAGAAATAAACCACCAGGCGGCCTTGAGCAGAGGGCCAGCCGCAATGGTTATATCTGGCCCCGCCGCTCATCAATGATCCTGCCTAACTAACAGGGTCCTGCCCGTTTCGCTCCATCACCTTCCCACACTGCTCACTGGCCAAACGGCTGATGATCCGGATCGCCTGATGGATACCGGCAGTGTTGCGAAAGCTCAGGTGTGGGTTGTGTTCGCACTCCAGCATTTCGTCGTGCTGGACCAGGGCTTCGCCTAGCAGTTCGAGGGTCCAGGCATAGCTTTGGATGGTGGATAGGCGTTCTTGGTCAGTCATGGCGTGCCTCCGATTGGGCGGAGACGGAGCGGGATTGGCTGGAGGTGAGATCGCTGAGGGCCGTCAAGGAGCGACGGTGGAGAACGGATGCGAGGATCTTGGATGAACGTGAGGTAGGCATGCATGCAGTCCTTTTCGGTTGAAGCACCACGCTGACCGTCGCCAAACGGTTAGGGTGGCAGCTGTACGCAGGTTGGCGAACCGAGGAAAAGGAGCTCGGCAGACCCGAAGGTCTCCCACGCACAGCCGCCATTACACGAAACTGCGGACGCAAAAAAAGCGCCTGCAATCGTGGTCGGGGCGCCGTTGCGCCTTTTCGTTCGGGTCGCCAAACCCGGTCGCGGAACTGGCCGCGACTGGAGCAAGGTATCGCTGTGGGGGCTCTAATGCAAGGTTGTCCGTTGTATGAATGGTCGCGGAAAACTGTAGGCAAAAGTCAGGACGGGGGCGAGCCGAAGCTAGAGAACCTGAAACTCGCCAGCTCATTCTGGTGCGGAGACAGGAATCGAATAATGCCACTAAAACCCTGTATTTGTTGGGGGCCGCCCAGAACAGCAGGCTAACGTATCCCTAAATGTATCCCTAAACCTGAATTCATCTAGGGAAGAGACCAGAACGCGTGCCGCCCTTCTTTACGCTGGACGATCCTTCCATCCGCATTCAATTCGCCAAGCAACCGATAAACGTAGACCTTACTGACGTTCATCCTCTCGTAGACGTCTTGTGTGGACAGCTCCCCATCGACGAGCAGACTCAAAATTTTATCTTTCCGCGACTCCATCGACGCCTGCTCAACCGCCCCTCCCACTTTCTCAGTGATGCGCTGGACTTGCTCAGCCGAAAGTGCCACCTCATCCCCAACCACCGTAGTCAAGCTGCCAATGACCTCCTGCTTTACTGCTTCCTTCAGGCGAAGGGACTCGAGGTACATTTCCTCATCCTCAAAGTCACTCGGAGCGTACAGAACGGTGTGGTTCCAATTCAGCAATGCGAAAAAAATCCCGACTATCAAGATCGGGAACGCCATCACGAAGTAAACGAAAATAGACTGGATCTCGGGAGGGAGATTGATCAGCGATATTGTTGCGAAGCCCTCAGCCAAGGTGGAGAAAATCGCGACGACGGTAAGTGGGTTACTGACCTTTGTGGCCATCAGTAGTCCTTTGTGATTGCCTAGGAGGATGGGCAGGTTACCTGCGTCTGCATGGATTGACGAGCCGGTCGCAGATACATGAACAGTTTGAGACTCGAAGTCGGGCCATGGAGTACTAGTCGGAGGGCCCCTGGTTGGACCAAAGGCCAAACCCTGGCAACTATCGAATCAGAGGTAAGGCAGGGGCTGGATAGGATTACCCCTCCCCAGTTCACCTGTTCACCAGTTCACTAAGCTGGTGAACCTGCCGCTAACGAAGAAGCGCGGGTTTCCTGCCCCGTATCTGGCCTCATCTCTCAGGGTCCCCGGCGTCCTACAAACGGGAGGGTTGGGACTACTCCTGCCGCTGAAGGCACATTTGAACAGGGGCATGGGGCCATTATTAAGCTACTGCTAAAAATCGGTGTAACAGGTGTGATACGTGTAACGCTAAGCCTCAAGTCATTGATTTTTAAGGCTTATGAGACCGTACACGTCAATCTCATTTCTGTGCTGTTGCGGTGTAACAAATGATCCGGTGTAACCATGGCTAAGCAGACGAGGTGTACGCATGCCTCGCAGGTAGCTGTGTGGGGTTGTGCCCTGCCTCAGAGAGGTTGCCTACCAGCTTCATAGGTTTCATAGACAGCAGCACTGACTAAGTGTTGGGTGGTGGACCGTGTGCCTCGAGCCGCCAGGGCATCCAGAATGAAGGATTGCGATCGCAAATTGGGGGCAGAGCATCGGCAACGATCAAGGTCCGTGCTGGCCTCTGCACCTGGTGACCTGGTGACCTGGTGCCGAGCGCCAGTCGCCACTAGCCCGCCACCTACCTAGCATCAACATCAAGCCGGGATGACAATTCTTTGAAATGCGAGCTAGTGATGCAAGCCGCCGGCGCTGAGGGGCTCAGTCTCGCCCCATGTCGCCCTGAATTCCCGAAATGAAAAATGGAGAACACGGTAAATCTGTGGTAATTTTTAAGCCAGAAAACTTACCACACTGGAAAAGCGTAGCAATAACGGGGGTATCGTGGTAACCATAGCCGAGAAAGACCTTGAATCTCTTTACCAGCAAGGAGTGCGAGGCAACGCGGCGGCCTTCGCTCTCATAGGCCGCCAAATCGCGAGCAAACTTAAGAAGACGCAACCAGATCTTGCTACTCGCCTAGCCGAGCTCCTTGCCGCCGACAGTGGAACGCGAGGTGGACCTCGCATAGCAGCACCCGTAGATTCGGACTCTCGACGTAGCCTCTTGAAAGAGGGCGCGGACGTTCTGCTTGGGTTCGAGCCCAAGTGGGAAAGCGTCCTCGAGCAACAACTGCTAGAAATCATTCAAGAGAGAAAAAGCTACAAAGAGCTTCTAACAGCGGGACTTGAACCTATACGTTCTATGATTTTCACTGGTCCACCGGGAGTGGGTAAAACGCTGGCGGCACATTGGATAGCCAGTAAGCTTGAGCTTCCCATATACACGCTGGACCTTGCCTCAGTGATGTCGAGCCTGCTGGGCAAGACGGGGACGAATATCAAAGCAGTAATCGAACACGCCAAGAGCATCCCTTGCATTCTGTTTTTGGATGAATTCGACGCGATTGCCAAAAGGCGCGATGACGATAAAGATGTTGGTGAGCTCAAACGGCTCGTCAACGTTTTGCTACAAGCCATCGACGAGTGGCCCTCAACCTCTGTACTGATTGCTGCGACGAACCATCCAGACATGCTAGACCCAGCAGCGTGGCGAAGGTTTGAAGCAACGCTCCGCTTTGATAACCCCCCAATTCAACTCATTGAAGGGATTCTAATTGACGCTAAGGTGTCTCCGAAGATCGCTCAACAGTTGGCGGCTCATTTGCTGGGCAACTCATTTTCAGACATCAATAGAATTGTTCTTACGGCCAAAAAAAGGGCAGTTCTGGATCAGCGATCAATCAATGACACCATTATTGATATCTCGCTCAAAGCCTTTGCCTTTAGCGAATCGGCCCACAAGACCAGGGATATGAGGATTATCCAATTATCTTTGCAGGGTTTATCTCAGCGCAAAATCGCTGGCGAGCTGAATGTATCCCATCCCACGGTCGGGAAAGTCTTAAAAGAATTCAAGGAGAGTACCAATGTCTGAACGGAACCTGCTTTTAGGGAAGGGCGAAGCACTGACAACAGCCCAAGCAATCAAGCGTGGCTCTGGACCCAAGAAGTTCCCCTACACCATTGAGGAGGTCCGCGCCGAGATCTCTTCCTCTCTTGAGCAGGTTCAGAACTCTCTTTCTGCTCTCCCCAAAGCGGCCAAGCCGCGTGGGGAGGGAGTGTTTGAGTTAACTCTTCATCCAGCTTTTTTGGGGAGGTCCTATTTCCCCAAAAGTATCCTCAAAAAAGCTGGACTACGCGATGTTGGGAGCAAAGAAACATCGATTATTCCAAGGCAGGTCACAGATATTCGCGACGCCGGAAAAATCCAGGCCACTGCGACCCTATTCATTGCCGGCACTGAAAGCGCCGTCGCTAATCTGCGTACCCTACTTGAGGCGAGTTCCATTCCAAGCTCGCTGGAGAAAGAGCTCAAGGAAATCGAGTCAATCCGCTGGATCAACAACGAAAGCAAAATAAGAGGCCAGCTTCCGCAGGATAGCGAGCAACATGCCTTTGAGGTCGCTCTGCATGCCGGACCGGACGAAGAAGACATCGTTGCCTCTTTCGCCGAATTTGTGAGAGCACACTCAGGCAAAGCAGACCTCAAGCGGAGAATCAAGGTTGGAGGACTCACTTTCATACCTGTCTATGCATCCTCGAAGGCTATGATCGCAATTGCCAGTCACACATTCCTGCGCGTAGCTAGGCCTATGCCAGAGCTTCGTATCGCGCATCCAACAATGGCCCGCTCCACACTGGCCAACTTCAGCACGACACTGCCCAGCTTGGCTGCTATCGCCCCAGAAAGATCCGCAGCAATTTTTGATGGCGGCCTAGGCACAAGCGATCTCTCCGGATGGGCTACCGAGTACTACTACGAAGATACAGACGAGACAAATGGGCAGTTGCTTATGCATGGCAACGAAGTCACGTCGACCTTCCTGTTCGGCAGGCTTGCTTCTGAAACTGACGAACTCAAGCGCCCCTACATGAATGTACATCACTACCGCGTGCTCTCGCCCATTTCAGGCAGAGATCCTGACCTTTTCGACGTGCTGATAAAGATTCGGGATGCACTGGACTCCGGTGAATACAAGTTCGCCAACCTGAGTCTTGGCCCTCGCATGCCAATTAATGATGAAGAGGTCCATGCCTGGACAGCAACGCTCGACCAAGTTTGCTCGCGCCATGGCATTCTGGCGACTGTCGCAGTTGGCAATGATGGTGATGTGGACGGAGCCAACAGGATTCAGCCCCCAGGGGACATGGTGAACGCCCTTGCGATCGGAGCGGCAGATACCAGCTGTACAAAATGGAAACGCGCTGAGTACAGCTGTATTGGACCAGGAAGAAGCCCAGGCTATGTAAAGCCCGATGGAATTGCCTTCGGTGGCTCTACCTCAGAACCATTTAAGGTATTCAATCCTCTTCTCGGAAGTACGGTGGGCGTACAGGGGACCAGTTACTCAGCGCCGCTGACGCTGAGGACGGCCGCGGGGGTTGCCTGCTCAACGTCATATGAGATGACCGCAATCGCCCTTAAGGCCCTACTTGTTCATCATGCCGAATACAAACGCAGGATCAGCCGCAACGAAATAGGTTGGGGGCGATTCCAAGAGGATCCACTCACACTTCTTGAGTGCGAGGATGGCAGCGCAACAATAATCTTCCAAGGGCAGCTGGAAAAGGGCCAATATCTCCGCTGCCCTATTCCCTTCCCCGATATTCCAATCACAGGCAAAGCAAAGATTAAAGCTACATTTTGTATCCAAGCGCATACCGACCCAGAGCACACCATCAACTATACACGCTCTGGAATGGGCGTGGTATTCCGCCCGAAGGCCGGTGCCGGCATCGAAACAAGTAAAGACTTTTTTGGTCGCGGCTCTCAGTACAAGATGACTGAAAGGCAGTATCGAGATGATGCACATAAGTGGGAAACCTGTTTGCACCGCGACAGGAGTTTTGACGGTGAGGACTCACTTGTTGGCCCGGTCTTCGACATCGAATACCACGCACGTGAGAGTAGCCGTGGCGTATCACCAAGCTCGGCACCAGACGTCAACTACGCGCTGATTATAAGTGTTCAGGTTGACGAGATCCCAGACATCTATAATTTAATCAGGCAGAAGTACCAGATTCTTCAACCTGTAGAAGTCACGCTGGAAACCACCATTACAACGTGATAGCCAAAACCAGAGCCCTTGAGGTGAGGGCTCTGGTCTGGAATACTTGGATTCTGTATCGGGCCAATATGTCGACTCAGATTTAGATATGTGGGGACGGCAGCTTTCGCCGGTTAGTTCTCTCCACCAGGTCCGCTCTGGCCCAATACGGCCACTTGGTATCTTTAGGTACAAATCGGTAACAGCTTTTAATACTAAAGTCGGATCATACTAAACTATAGCAGGTCAAGCCCCATTGTTTCTTAGCCAAACCGCAGGAAAAACGGCCAGAGCGACAACCGCCCAAATAGAGCTAAAAAGCTAATTATTACTTCGTGAGAATAATAGTTGCGAAATGCTCCATACACCGCACTACCCTAGCCAAGATAATATTGAAGCCTGAGAAATCAATCGTATTTCTGTTCGGCACAACAACCTTGCTTGCAAAGAATTCCTTACCATATTCGGTAGCAACGTCAATCTCATTTTCTTTATTGAATTTTTTTCCACCCAACTCTACATCCCTGACAGCTTGCGGGAAAAGATCTTCGATTGAAGTATGTTCACCTTTCGCGCCTGGAGGCGTCAAAATAATATATAAATTATGAACTACATGGATGAAATCTGCTTTCCTGAAGTCATTGGCCGGTATCGTTGCAGGAAAAATAGTAGGACTGTACTTTTTACCTCTCAAAACCCCTTCAATTTTTCCGAACCCATCATCATTATCAAGCACTAGAATAACCGGCTGCGCCGGAACCGGGGCTTTATAGTACTTAAAATGTTCATCAAAACCTAAAACAAACTCCTTCAAATAAGGAGTACCACCAGCCAGCTCAAGCAAAAATCTAGTGCGCTCAGTATAGTTTACGAACCGTACTAGTAGCTCGTATGGATCATTCTTGGTCTTTGGCTTAGCTAGTTTAGGATAAGCGCCTGCCAACCGACTTATAGCTGACTTAAGATATATATTGTCTGTTTTTCCTTCACAAATAATAGTTGGCTTATCATTTCCATAGAATAGCTTGTAGTACAAGAACCTGCTAAATGTGAGCTCGCGACCATTCAAAAGCTTTCGAGTATTTGTTTTTCTCTGCAAGGATTCATGATCTAGCGCCAACTTTGACTTATTTCTCTTCCGATTAAACAAATCAATTTGATCAATGAAATTTAACCGCCCCTCAAGCACGAAAATATTACCTTCTTCGGGAGTACCCGACGCATTCTCCGTAAAAGCTCCAGTCTGAAATAGCGAATGACACTGAGACCTGACAGTTCGCCAGTACTCACTCTTAACTGCTGGTTTTTTGTTGACGATTAACCCAGTCACATCTTGACGTGAATCTTTATATTGAATCCTCGTCTTTGAACTATTGATCTCAAACCCAGCTCGTTTAATCTCAGATTGCAATCTTTTACCAGGGACATAGCCGCCGTTACCCTCGACCATCAAACTGGAGGGAAACTCCTTTTTTCTAGTCGAAATTGTTATATCATCGGCATACCTGCTATAGGTACAAGAATTCTCTTTAGCCAGAGAGGCCAATCTAATGTCAAGAGAGTGCGTGATTAAATTCGTTATAACAGGAGAGCACGGACTACCTTGGGGCAGCTTATTGTCATAGCACGCGATCTGCGCAATTACAGTTGCAACCGCTGGATCCAACTGAAAGTTTTTGTTCGCAATAAAAAATCCTCGAACACGACCGAAATTAAAACTTTCAAAGAAATCTTTCAGATCGATGTTCAAAACATTCTTCTGACTCAAATGCATCACCGCATTCGTAAGAATTGATCGCTCTCGAACAAACCCGTGCGACAATGTCGATCTAAAACCATCTCCCTTAGATTTATTAATTTCTTGAATACAGTCCTGGAGCAGAAGGGACAGAGCTGCCTGTATAGGCTTAAGGTCATCTGACGGAGCGTATATAGTACGAACGCCGCCACTTTTTTTTGCTATCGTGAAACTCTTGTATTGGTTTTCAAGCCTCATCCTGTATAGAACATTAGTAAGGTGCGACTCATTAATCCCCATGAGCAAAGCAAGCTCGGGCTTAGTTTTTATTGCACGTAGAGCACTTATTTTTATCATTGCGCACTAATGTTCAAAAAGTAAGAAGGCTTACGGGCACTCCTAGGCACTGCAAGGACCGTAGAGAATCGACGAGTCTTCACCAAGGGCAATCCATTCGGACCATTTTTTCACTGATCGCGATACGCGACCCAAAATCTGCCCGTAAGCCACAGGCGAGGCTAGCAAAAAATTGGATCCTATAGCAATACCGATAAGTGGCGCGCCTCCTAACAACGTAGAGAGTGGGTTCCGGTATTTTCAATCGGGCGCCCTTCGACCAAATCAACACCTGGAATGCCGACACTATTGCAACAGCAAACAGCCCGCATATGCGGGCTGTTTCGGGGTTACGCTTCGATCAGGTCTTTTAGGGTGATGCCTTCAGCCCCTTCTAGCAGATCGTCGCGGTCGAGCCCTCTACCTGAGGGGCCGAAGAGCGGGATCGACAGGTCTGACAACATCATGCTCCCGCTACCTCGATGATGGTCTGCGGCGAGAATTCGAGAGCCCACAGCGGCAAGTTGCTTGGCCAAGCGATTCCATTCATCGCCGAGGGCCAAAGCGGTTGCGCGTAGAGCGCTGTCCTGAGCTTGGCTAGACTCCTGCTTAACCTTGGAGATCTGAGCATCGAGCGCCTCAATTTCCGCCTGCAATGCAGCGACAATCAGTTCTTGGCGCCTTGCATGTTCATCAGCCTCAATGAGCAAGGTGCTAGCTCTCTCCATCGCGGTGCTTGCAGCCTGTTCGCCCTCACTATTACCGGTTGCGACGTTGCGTGCGTAGAGGTTCGCAGCCTCAATCTCAGCTTGCTGCGCCCTCTCGATGGCTAGATTTGATTCTTTTTGGATCGCTTGTAGGCGCTCAAGAATAAGCGTACGAGTACTCTCCAGTGAAGCTACCGTGTTAACTGAATCTGACATGACTTGGCGAGCCTTTGTCTTGGCCTGCTTCGCATTCGCCAAACTTTCCTGATAGCTGATCTCGCGTTCAATTCGCTCAATAGCACCAGGAATACTGCGCAAGCGACCCTCTGCGCTGGAAAGCTTATTCATAGCCGCCGTACTTTCAGGGCTGCCAATACAATTGCCATGACGGTCCCAGTTACTCGGTGTTGCCTCCCACGCAGCTCTCAGGCCCGGAATGCTATCTTCGAGAGAATCCCGCTCTGCAATCAATTCGTCACGCTGCTTTTTCAGTTCTTTCATAATCAATACCTAATGATTGGAAGTGGTTTGTGCGAGGCTGGCAAGGCCATATGTTGCCGACACTACCTCGTGGGTTTAGAGGTAGTGGTTCAAGCGGCCTGTGCTTCGTTCTCAGCCGGTTCAGGGATCATCACGACGACGTAGCAGCGCTGTAGTCCGAGGCCGGGCAGGCGCACTGAGGTGGAGGCTTTGCCATCTTTGCCAGGCTCTAATACCCGACGCCTCAGCAGCTCTTTGTTCACTGCATTGAGGTTCATGCCTCGGAAGATTTCAGAGCGCCAAGCTTCGGGAAGTACGTAATAGGTTGTCGTCGTGTGCGACGTATCACCCATGCCGTGCTCCATCGACTTCCGAAAGCCGAGCCGGTCAATAGTGCGGGGGCCATGTTCATCTACTTTGGCAGCCGTCGATTCCCAGCGTGTAAAGCGGCTCTCTCCAAAACGCTCAATCACCTGGCGCAGGCGTGCGAGAATCGCATCACCTTCCATGTTTCCAGCCCCACCCCGCTCAGCAAGCCAGGCATTCAGGCATACGCGGGCGGAGTCGAGTGCCAAACCGTCCGGCCATCCCGTAACGCCCAGGGCGGTGGCCAGCTCTCCCGCAGCCGCTGCCAAACCGAAGCGGCTTGCGGCTCGCTGGGCCTGGCCGCTAGCACTGGCAGGGAGCGCTTCAGCAGTGAAACGCTCCATTGTGCTGCGGACCATGGCTGTATAGGCGCGCAACTTGGTCGGATCGCACAGGGCCGACAGGAATGCCAGGGCAGGTGATCCATAGGTTTTGGCCACACGGGCTTTCAGCGCATCCGAAAGCGCAGCGGCATCGTCAAAACCATGCAGCGCCTCGAACAACCCCAGTCCTTTTCCGGCGTCAGCCGGCACGGCTAATAGCCGCACTTCCATACCCGCTTTCAAATCCTTGTTTGCTTCGGCCATGTGCTGCGCAAGGGTCTTCTCTCCCGTGGAAAGGAACAGCACTCGCCATTCTTGTATCTGGCGACCGCTCAGCCCACGGTCGTTAGCCCGGGCTTTGCCGGTGCCGTTGCCCAACATATAGACCGTTTCCCCGATGATTCTCGGGTCACACATCCCGATCTCATCGAGCACCAGCAATCCGTCCGAGTGCGCTGCCGCGATACTTTCCAGGGCGTTATCAGTAGAGCGCCAGGAGCGCACCAGGCGCGGTCCACCCCAAACTGAGGCCGCGACTTGCAAGTGGGTGGTCTTTCCGCCCGAGCTGTCGCCGTACAGATGGAAACCGCCCGATTCATGCCCGAGCAAATGCAGCACTGCCCCAGCAAAAGCGACGCACACAACGAATGCCAGGCGGTTATTGCCCACACACAAGGCACCGATTTGCTGTTGCCACTGCTCCAGCGTGCCCGATTGAGTGACGGGCGGGAGCTGGGCGCCGGCCTCGTAGAAATGGAGATATTCAGTACTGGCCCCTATCTGCCGATCCGGCACCAGATAGGCGTCCCCATGCCAGCCCAAGCGAGTGACCAAGCGGGCGCGCTCGGAACCGTCATAACCTTGCAGGTAGCTCTGTAGGTCGTTGCGCGAATTGCGAGCGGTGCGCACGGGTGCCAGGCGCAGCCCCATATCAACCAGTGGCGCAAGCACTTCCTTGCCAAAGTCGCCCGCCATTGCCCTGGCCGGAATATTAAGGCGCTTGCTGGCCCCGTCGGGATCATCGAACTCTACCAGCAGGCCCCAACCGTGGCCCTTTTCGTCACGGGTGCGAGCCAAGATCTCTAGCCGTGAACAAATCGGTCGTGCTTCGCCATCCTCACCGGCATAGAACACCCCATCCTTTGTGACACGAAAGCCGCTCGGGGCTGGAGCAGTTTTCTTCTCGGATTGGGGCTTGGCCTGATCAGTGGCTTTGCTCTGCTTGGTGGGTTTGGGCGTGGCGGCAGGTGAGAGGGCAAAAAGCTCCCCGGTGCGTTGCAGCTCCAACAAGTGTTGGGCTGTCCAGCCTTTGGATTGGGCATCCGCAGCATCGTCACCTTCGCGCCACTCACCGCCTTGCGCAAAAGTGGGGCGCTCACCGTCCATACCGGGCAGTTGCCTGAATACAGTCAAAGCTACCGTCTGAACCGAGGCAGCTCCAAGCTTCCGAAGGTGATCGGCCAAGGCATCCATGCACTTCAAGCCAGGAGCGTCGTTATCTGGCCACAGCAATACGTCACGCCCGACTAGCTCCGCGAAATCAGCCTTCTGCCAAGAGTTCGTCCCGTTAGGCCAGCAGGTGGCAACATGCTCGGGCAACAGCTCGGCAGCGGCATCGGCGGCCTTTTCACCCTCGCACAATACGACTGGTGCCGAAGGACGTTTTGCCAGATCATCAAGGCGCAGGAGCGGGCGTGGCTCCGATAAGCCCTGCCAGCGCCAGGCCAGCGAGCCGTTAGCAGAGTGTTTACACCAGGTGAGAGGCGCGAAGACTTTGCGCGCCGTGCCGCTCCCATCCGGCCCTAGGTCAAAGCGGTACAGCACCATAAGTGGCTGACCGTTGGCGTCACGGTAAATCCAAACCTTGGAAGGTTTACCGTGCTGCCGGTGCGCTTGCAGCACCTTCTGCATTGCCTGCACAGGAATAGGCAACACGGGCACCCACTCAGGCTTTTTGGCCTGGCCAGTGGGTGGTGTGACATTGGTGCTATTCGTTGCCTCGACACCGAGGAAAGCCGCCAGCTGATTGCAAGCTTCCACATCGGTGCCGCGATCAAGGTAGCGCACCAGGTCGATCAAATCACCGCCTTTGTCGCCGGTGGCGAAGTCGCACCAGGTGGCTTTGGCCAAGTTCACCTTGAGCGAACCTGCATGCTTGTCCGCTCTTGTTGGGTTGGGGGCGGTGTACTCCTTGCCACCGTCTACGCGCTTGCCATTGGGAAGCCAGTGGGCTAGCACACGGTCAATCGCTGCGAGGGAGGCCGCTTTGACTTGGGCAAAGGTCGGATGCCGGGAGTTGGGGGTGCTCCTGCTCATGCTTGGCCACCCTCGGCAATCTGAATCCCAGTGGTCACATCATCGACAAGCGCTTTAGCCTGCTCGCCCAGATAATGTGCCGCCCACACCAGTGCATTGTTGTCGTCGCTCACACCAGCCAGCTGGGTCAGTTTGTTTACGCAGTTCATGAGCACCGATGCCTGCTCCAATGCTTCCTCACCGGAAACACCAGGGCACACCTTGAAGAGCGGTTGACTCAACGAGTTGTGCTTAGAGAAGGTGACCCCACCTACGGTATTGACCTGAAAGTGCCCGTTCATTTCCGGCCCCCTTCAGCGACATGGGAGGTCGAGTCATCGGCATGCACGACCAGGGTACGAATCTGCTCCAGCGTTCCGCGCACATCCCAGAGGGCGCCGAGGATCACACTATTAGCCAGGCGTTGCCCGTGCTCACTCTCAAACTGATCCTCTACCAAGCACAGCACTGCTTGGGCTCGCTCAATGGCGCAGGTGAGCGCATCAATCGGGACGCCTACCGGCGCATTTGCTGTGATGCATAGCAGGTCTTCTGGCTGAGAAAAGTGCTGTGTTGGATTGGTCATTGGGCACCCCCGTTTGCTTCCAGGGCGCGAGCACGTGCCATAGCAGCGTTGTAACGCGCCAAGCGGACAGAGAGGGACGAGTCGGCGTGCAGTGCCGCAATGGCACGGGCCTTCAGGGCAGCAATGTGGTTCTGGAGGGCAGACGGATTGAGGGCGTGCATGGGCGGAGCTCCTTGATTTGAGGAACTGCCACTAATCGTCGCCAAACGATTTAGGGTGGCAGCTGTGCGCAGGTTGGCGAACCGGGAATCAAGGAACCCGGCAGACCCGAAGGTCTCCCACGCACAGCCGCCATAACACAGGAATGCGGGCACAAAAAAAGCGCCAGCATTCGTGATAGGGGCGCTTGTGCGCCTTGATTTCGTCGGGTCGCCAAACCCGGCCGCTGAATTTGCAGCGACCTGCGAAGAGTAACGTGTGAACCGACGAGGCGCAAGCTGATAGGTGCGGGCGGGTTGCATGGCTCTGGGCCATGGCATAGAGTAGGCGAGCAAAGTGAATATCCTCAGACGCCCTCGGTTGCAGCCGGGGGCGTTCTCGTTAGTGAGCAGCGCCCGGGCGGCGCTCAAGCTTGAGCCAGGTGAGATTGCGGCCATGCCGCGCCTTCTCGTACATCTGCCCTAGTGCATCAGGATTAGCGAGCACGTTAGGTACCAACTGAGCCGCATCTCGAATCGTCACGTCGCCAGGCGTCTCGATAGCCAGTAGCCCCCAATCGAGAGTCGGCCAAATCAGCAGCAGAACGTGCGCCCCTTTGGCCAGCGCTTCGTCCCGCAGTTTTTGCAAGCGCGCTAACCGCCCATGTGTTGGAGCCTTTTGGCCCAGTTCGTCGATTGCATCGAGCGCTGCGTGAGGGAGGAAAATTGGCGTCATGCGGCCACCTTGTCACGCGCAGCGATACGAGCGCGCGTCCAGGCCTGAACTTCAGAAAGAACCCAAGCCACGGGAGCGCCGCGGGCGGTGCTGTCAGTGAGTTTCACAGGCTGAGGGAAGGTGCTTTCAGGTTGACTCATCAGCTTGTAGATCGTTGGGCGTGCAAGCCCCACGAGCTCTACAACTTCTTTCATGCGAATGAGCCTGGACGACTGGTCGATTGCAGAGCCGCTCAGCAATGCGGGTTGGAGTGTCATAGCTGTATCCCTGTATTGGTTTTACAGGGCCCAGACTATGGACAAGCTGCTTAGTCGCGAACGTTCACTTTACTTTTTTGGTGGTGAACTGGATTGGTTTACATGAGCCAGGGAATGCGTTTGAGGACTTCACCCATCTGAACTTTCGATATCGACGCCCCTGTTTCGCGCTCCTGCCAGGCACGCAGCTTGCTGTTCAGATTGTGCCTAGCTGTACCTGCACGGACGAGCTCCAGGGCCTTTCCCTCTATGGCCCGATCACGGCTGGCGAGCTCCGTACGACGAGCAATACCACTCAACACACCGTCGATTTTTCTGTCTGCATGCCTCGACGCTGCGCTGGCCAAGTTACCTATCTCGCAGCATGCTGCGCTTGCTTCAGGATCTAGCCAAGCACTAGCACCAGGCACGTAGTCCTCAATGCAGTAAAGGTGCATCTGGTAGTACTCAAGAGCAGGTATTTCTTGACCTTGAGCAATCAGGTGCTCGGCCAGGCCGCATAAGGCATGGACAGCATTTGCCAGTGCGAAAGCAGCAATAACTTGTACGTCTGCCGCTGTTTCTAGGCCGGTGTAGCTGCGGAACTGAGTTACAAGCTGCCTAGCCCCATAGTGAGAAATCACCTGATAGATAGCATCATTGTATTGCAAGGCAGCATTGCTCAGCTCTGCGCCGACTTCCTCCGGGAGCCACTGGCGACAGTGATCCATGATGTTCAGTACGGCATCTACCTCTGAAGCGTAATCGCTGAAAACTGGGAGGTTCTTCAGATGCTCCCTTATCGTGCTGGATTCAGTCCGGGTCGGGTGGATGGCCAGGCCATCAATGGACAACGAGTCAGGCTGCATCGCATTCCCCCACGCCCCAGCAGTTTGCGCCGAGCCCGCGATTTGCCTGAGAGAGCATGCACATAAGCCGGCAGGCGGGCGAGGGGCTTTTCGCGTTACACAGGATGGCGAGGTTACACCGAGTGTACGAAAATATTTTGGTCGGTGTTACGTGCCTAATCCCCAATGATTTCAGCGGCTTGGCCTGATCCGTTACACGGGTTACACCTAGTACACCGGCTTTTGATTGGACAAGCATCGTCATGCCCCCCACCATCATCTCAGTCTGCTTCATGGATGGAGGGACCTCCCATGGGCAAAATCATAGGGAGTGATTGCATCCCAGCGATTGGCATCCAGATAGTCGGCCCACCATTGCACCATAAGCCTCCGCTCTTGTAAGTGCTCCGCTTTGTGAATGTAGGCGGCACGCACCGTGTTTCTCTCCTGATGGCTCATTTGCCGTTCGACCGCGTCTTTACTCCAAAGCCCAGACTCAACCAGTGCGGAGCAGGCCATTGTCCGGAAACCATGGCCGCATACCTCTGCTTTGGTGTCATACCCCATTCGCCGCAGCGCTTTGTTCACGGTGTTCTCGCTCATGGGTTTCCAATGATTGTGGTCACCCGCAAACACCAGATCGAAACGACCAGTGAGGTTACGAATTCTCTCCAGCACCTCTACAGCCTGTCGGCTGAGCGGCACCAGGTGTGGCGTGCTCATCTTGGAGCCTCGATGGGAGTTCTTCACACCCTCAATAGCCAATCTTTCGCCAGGGATTTCCCACATCAACCTCCCCATGTCGATCTCTCCCCAGCGAGCGAACCGAAGCTCACTGGAGCGGATGAACACCAGCAAGGTCAGCTGCACCGCGAGCTTGGTCAGGCCGCGCCCACTGTCGGCATCTATCCGCTGCAGAAGCTCAGGTAACCGATCAAATGGCAGGGCAGGCCGATGCGCTGTTTTGCGAGTAGCAGTGGCGCCTTGCAGATCGATCGCAGGATTGAAGTCCAGGTGCCCATGCTGAACTGCCATGCGGAGGATGCCCGTCATGTACTGACGTAGGCGTGCAGCCGTATCTAAGGTATCCCGCTTTTCTGCCGCTTTCAGCGGGACGAGCAGATCCCGTGTTTTCAGCTCCGCGACCGGACGATCACCGAGGTTGGGCAACAGGTGTGATTCGATCCGTCGCCATACGGTGGCAGCATGACCAGGTGTCCACTTACGAGCGCAGGCCGCGTGCCATTCCTGAGCAAGCAAACGGAATGTATTCGCCCGGGCGTTAGCCGCTTCCTGTTTGTCCAAGCGCGCCTGCTCGATGGGGTCTTTCCCAGCAGCAAGGAGCTCAAGCGCCTGAGCGCGTCGCTCCCTAGCCGCTTTCAAGCCGAGCGCCGGATAGTTGCCAAACGTTGCTAAACCATCCCGGCCATCAGGTTTGGTGTACTTCATACGCCAGGTCTTGACCCCTGACGGCTTCACCAGCAGGTAGAGGCCCTTGCCATCGAACAGCTTGTAGTCCTTCTCCCGTGGTTTGGCCGCATCACATTTGGGATCGGTGAGAGGCACCACTGTGCGCGCCATAGGGATACGTTTCCTTGTCGAACCGAGATATCCCTAACCATATCCCTAAATCGCGTATATGCCCAGAGACAAAACGAGACAGACAGAAACAACAAAGCCCGCTCTAGGCGGGCTTTGCGGGGTGTTTCGTAGACAGTCATAGACTTCTGGAAACTAGTCTCTGGTGCCGGAGACAGGAATCGAACCTGCGACCTTCGCGTTACGAGTGCGCTGCTCTACCGACTGAGCTACACCGGCGTGTAGCGCAACGTACCACTGCTCGCACCCGTTGCGCAAACCCCTGTTTCCGCTAGTTTATTGCCCCACCCTCAAGGCGCCTTGCACCCCTTCGGCGCAAGGTCTTCCTCGATGTTGGTCGTACACGCCCACCCGGTAGCCGAACGCGTCAGGGTCAGTGCCTTGCCGAGCACAGTAGCCGGCGCATCCACCAGCGTGCAAACGATGCTCCCAGTGCCATCCGCCGCCTTGCCGCTAGCCGTGATCGCACAGTGCGACGTCGCTGGCTGGCCACCCAGCGCGGCTACATCCGCAACATCCTTCCCATCATTCAACCGCAGGTCCATCGCCGTCTTCAGCGCGCTGATCTCCAGCAACCCGGCCGCGGCCTTGGAGCGTGACTGGTGGTTGGTGTACATCGGTAAGGCGATGGTCGCCAGAATGCCGATGATCGCGACGACGATCATCAGTTCGATCAGGGTGATACCGCGTTGCCCTTTCATGAACGTTTTCCTTTTTGATACGCGTACTCGTTGAGGTCAGGCTCGACCCCGGCTGGCAGCGGCGCAGTAGGCCTGAACAGACACCTTTTGTCACCCCTGCCCGCTCGGGCGTCGTCTTCGCTGAACTACTCTAGTGAGCATCTCGGACGCACGCCCTTGCATGGGCGCGGCAAGCTGTTTCCAGGCTTGTCGCACGGGCAGAAAAAGGACCTTTGCATGACCCAATCCACACTCCTCTACACCTGGCACGGCACCGACGCCAACGGCGCGCCGGTCAGCGGGCAAACGTCCGGGCGCAGCCCGGCTTATGTGCGTGCCGGGCTTATTCGCCAGGGCATCAAGGTCGCCAGTTTGCGGCCTGCCGGTGGGCTGACGTTCAGTTTGCCGAAACGGCGGGCAAAGGCCGACCCGGCTGGGTTCAGCCGGCAGCTGGCGACCTTGCTCAAGGCCGGGGTGCCGCTGCTGCAGGCGTTCGAGGTGATGGGGCGCAGTGGCTGTGATGCGGCGCAGGCGGCATTGCTGGATAGATTGAAACAGGATGTGGCCTCGGGCCTGGGGCTGGCGGATGCGTTGCAGCGCCACCCGGGGTGGTTCGATGCGTTGTACTGCAACCTGGTGCGGGTGGGGGAGCAGTCCGGCACGCTCGACCGGCAACTGGAACAGCTGGCAGGCATGCTGGAGCAGCGTCGGGTGCTGCACAAGAAGGTGCGCAAGGCGATGATCTACCCGCTGCTGCTGTTGCTGACGGGGCTGGGGGTGTCGGCGATCCTGTTGCTGGAGGTGATTCCGAAATTCGAGAGCATGTTCTCTGGCATGGGCGTGGCGTTGCCGGCATTTACCCAATGGGTGATCGACTTGTCCACAGGGCTGAGCCGGTTTGCGCCGTTGTTGCTGGTGATGGGCGTGGTGCTGGGTGTTGCCATGCGCCAGCTCTACCGACAGCACGCGCCAGCACGCCTGTGGATATCTCGCCGGGTGCTGGGTTTGCCGGTGTTCGGCACGCTGCTGGGGCAGGCGGCGCTGGCGCGGTTTGCTCGCAGCCTGGCAACGTCCTACTCCGCCGGGGTGCCGTTGCTGGATGCGCTGGGCACGGTGGCCAGGGTCAGTGGTGGCGACCTGCATGAACAGGCGGTGTTGCGGCTGCGCCAGGGTATGGCCAATGGGCAGGGGCTGCACCAGGCGATGGCCGCTGAGCCGCTGTTTCCGCCGCTGCTGGTTCAACTGACGGCCATCGGGGAATCCAGTGGCACGCTGGACCAGATGCTGGAAAAAGCCGCCTGCCATTACGAGGAACAGGTCAGCCAGGCGCTGGACCAGTTGACCAGCCTGCTGGAGCCGGCCATCGTGCTGGTCCTGGGCCTGTTGGTGGGCGGCCTGGTGGTGGCGATGTACCTGCCGATCTTCCAGTTGGGTAGCTTGATCTGAACATGACTTTATGGACTTTGCTGGCTGAGCAGCCGGCGTACTTTCTCACTCTGGCCACGGTGCTCGGCCTAGTGGTGGGCAGTTTTCTCAATGTGCTGGTGTACCGCCTGCCGATCATGCTGGAGCGGCAATGGCAGCGGGAGGCGCAGGAAATGCTGGAGTTGCCGATCACGCCGCACGAGCGTTTCGACCTGTGGCTACCTGCCTCGCGCTGCCCGCATTGCGCGCATCGAATTCGCGCGTGGGAAAACATTCCGATCATCAGCTACCTGGCCTTGCGCGGGCGTTGCTCAGCCTGCAAAACCCGTATCAGCCCGCGCTACCCGTTGGTGGAGGTGGCCAGCGCGCTGCTGTCGCTGGTGGTGGCCTGGCGCTTTGGTGCTTCGCCCGAGGCCTTGCTGGCACTGCCGCTGACCTGGTGCCTGCTGGCCCTGAGCCTGATCGATGCCGAGCACCAGTTGCTGCCGGATGCGCTGGTGCTGCCGATGCTGTGGCTGGGGCTGATCGTCAACGCCTTCGGCCTCTACATTCCGCTGAGCAGCGCGCTGTGGGGCGCGGTGGCCGGGTACCTCAGCCTTTGGACGGTGTATTGGCTGTTCAAGCTGGTCACTGGCAAGGAAGGCATGGGCTATGGCGACTTCAAGCTGATGGCGCTGATCGGGGCCTGGGGTGGCTGGCAGGTGTTGCCGTTGACCTTGCTGCTGTCGTCAGTGGTTGGGGCGCTGGCTGGGCTGTGCCTGCTGCGTCTGCGCCGCCATGCCATGGGTACGGCGATCCCGTTCGGCCCCTATCTGGCGATTGCGGGGTGGATTGCCGTGCTCTGGGGTGATGAAATATACGCTTCATACACACAACTGCTTGGATTCTGATGACCACTGCGGCCTTTACCCCCTGGATTCTCGGCCTGACCGGCGGCATTGGTAGCGGCAAGAGCGCCGCTGCCGAGCGTTTCGTCGAGCTTGGCGTGCACCTGGTCGATGCCGACCAAGCGGCGCGTTGGGTTGTCGAGCCTGGCCGCCCGGCCTTGGCCAGCATCGTCGAGCGCTTCGGCGCCGGCGTGCTGCAGGCGGACGGCCAACTCGATCGTGCGGCCCTGCGCCAGCTGATCTTCGCCGACCCGGCGCAGCGCAAATGGCTGGAGCAATTGCTGCACCCGCTGATCGGGCAGGAGATTTTCAGCTACCTGGCCAAGGCGGAGTCGCCGTATGCGGTGTATGTGTCGCCGTTGCTGATCGAGTCGGGCCAGTACCAGAAAACCCAGCGGGTGCTGGTGATCGATGCGCCGCAGGAGCTGCAGGTGGCGCGTACCCTGGCGCGTGACAACACCAGCGCCGAGCAGGTGCAGGCCATTCTCAAGGCCCAGCTGGCCCGCGAGGAGCGCCTGCGCCATGCCGATGATGTGGTGGTCAATGACGGCGACCTGGCCGCGCTGCATCAGCAGATTGACCGCCTGCACCACTTTTACCTGACTTTACGAGGAGGCCAGCCATGAGCCAGCCATTGACCGTCGATTGCCCGACCTGTGGCGCACCTGTGGAATGGAACGAGAAAAGCCCGTTCCGGCCGTTCTGTTCGGACCGTTGCAAGCTGATCGACCTGGGCGCCTGGGCGGCGGAGGAGCACAAGATTCCGGGGGCGGAAGAGTCTGAAGACGAGCTGTACTCGGGGGACCTGGAGCCGCGGCATTGATCCGATAGCCAAGTGGCTGTGCGGGCCTCTTCGCGGGCATGCCCGCTCCCACAGGCGACCCCACAAGCCTCAAGACTGACGCGGTACCTGTAGGAGCGGCCTTGTGTCGCGATGGGCCGCAAAGCGGCCCCCGATTTCAGCGTTAACTCAAAGATCGCCGGGGCTGCTTCGCAGCCCTTTCGCGACACAAGGCCGCTCCTACAAGCAAGGATCGCGCTGCTGCGGAGGCCTGGTTACTTATCGATCATCCTCCTTCCACGGCGCCTGCAGATACCGCGTGCGGTTGAAGGTTTCCAGCCACTCCGGGCAAAACACCACCAGCGCGCTGATCACCGTGCCGTTGATGAACGCTTCGGGGAACATCATCAGCCACAGGTAGCCGACAAAATCGCTGAGCCACTCCGGCATGGCGAAGCGCCCGTCCAGCCACAACAGCCCCAACGCAGCCGACAGGCACGCCAGCACGGTCAGTGCCGCCGGGAAGAACCCCGAACAGAAGATATACACAAACAGGTTCCGCGGCTGGGCGCGCTCGACCCCTATCGCGCACGCCTCGGCTATCAGCACCGGCAGGCCAACCAGCAACAAGCCATTCACCCCCAGCGCCGCCAGGTCCTGGCGCCCCAGCGCCAGCAAGCCGAGCTGGGCCATGAACCCGCCCAGCACCGCCAGTGGCCAGTCCAGCAACAGCGTGACCGCCGTCATGCCAATGAAGTGGTACGACACCCCGGTATCGAAATCGCGTCGCACCAACCACAAGGCAAACAGGCAGAACACCGTGCCAAACAGCAGATGCTGGCGGCGCCGGTCAGTGAACAGCTCAACCCAGCGCACCTGGCTGACCGCCCAGATCAGCAACGGCACATATCCCAGCCAGCCAAGCGTAAGGGTGGTGCCGGACAACACCTGCGCGCTGATCACCTGAGGAATGCCCCTTGCAGCCATGTGGATAAAGCCGAGTCTACACCCATTCTCCGTTTCATCTGGCAGGGGTAGCGCAACAGTGCGCCGGTACCGGGCTGATTCCTGCGCACAAACAGCATCTTATCGTCATCGATTAGCGGCTAAGCTTGTCTGCATGGATGACTCAGACTACCTGCGCCTGCTTACCATCCAGGCGGAACAAGCCAATGCCTTTCTCTCCAACGCCCGCAAGTGGGAGCGGGAGCGTTGGGTGTGCCAACGCCTGTTGCAGGGGCTGAACATCCCCTACCGCAGCGAGGACTTCACCCCGGCCGGGCAAGAACCGCCAGATGTGCTGTTCCGCGATGCGGCGTTCGAGGTGTTTTTCGTGCTCGACGAGGGCCGCCGGCTAAACGATGAATGGCGCGAAGAACTGCAGCGCCGCCGTAGTGCGTTCTCCCTGGCGCAGCTTGTACGCCGCGAGGCGCGCCCGCGGCGCATCAGTGCCACCGAGCTGCTGGGGCGGCTGGCGCCGACCTTGCGCAAGAAGGCGCACAACTACCGGGAACGCGGGCTGGAGCTGAACGAGCTGGACATCATTGCCTTCGCCAGCCTCAAGCGCGAAGTGCTCGACCTCAACACCCACTTCCCGCCGCCCACCGAATACCTGCGCCAGGGTTGGCGCTCGCTGTCGCTGGTGGGGCCGACCTTTGCCCGGGTGCTGTTCGCCCACCCCGACGCGCCCGACTTCCTGCGCGGCAACCTGGGCCGCAGCATTGTGTTCGACGTGGGCATCAGTCTTTGATCCAGTGCAGCGAATGTTTGCGATGGCGTACACTCGGCGCCAGATATAGAAAGCATTATCATTTGTTTCAAGCGCTTGCGTGAACGCTGTAGCGTTTACGCAGTCACAAACGTCTACCTGACGAGGCCCTACCATGACCAGCCGCCTGAATCCGGAAGATCAGCGTCGTGTCGATGAGTATCTGCGAGCCCCCCAGCACCAAGTCGAGCGCAGGCCCTTCCGGCCGTGGCTGCTCCTTGTGCTGGTGGTGGCCGTGACCATCGGGTTGGGTCTCATCAGCCGCCTGCTCAGTGGACTGGTGCTATGAGCTGCTTCGCGCTCGCCCTCCCCTCGTGCAGTTTGCGGCCGGCCCCCGGGGCCACGAATTCCGTAAACCTTATGAGATATCCCCATGACTCATCGCATCGTGATTGTCGGCGGCGGCGCCGGCGGCCTGGAACTGGCGACCCGCCTGGGTAAAAGCCTGGGCAAGCGCAAGCAGGCCGAGATTACCCTGGTCGACGCCAACCTCACGCACATCTGGAAGCCCCTGCTGCACGAAGTGGCCGCCGGCTCGCTGAACTCCTCGGAAGACGAACTGAACTACGTGGCCCAGGCCAAGTGGAACCACTTCAACTTCCAGCTGGGGCGCATGAGCGGCCTGGACCGTGAAGGCAAACAGATTCAACTGGCCGCCACCCTCGACGAAGAGGGCCGCGAGCTGCTGCCTGCGCGCACCCTGGGCTACGACACCCTGGTCATTGCCGTGGGTTCCAACACCAACGACTTCGGCACCCTGGGCGCGGCGCAGCACTGCCTGTTCCTCGACACCCGCAAGCAGGCCGAGCGTTTCCACCAGCAGTTGCTCAACCACTACCTGCGTGCCCATGCCGGTGATGTAGCGAGCGAGAAGATCAGCGTGGCCATCGTCGGCGCCGGTGCCACCGGTGTGGAACTGGCCGCCGAGCTGCATCACGCGGCCCACGAACTGGCGGCCTATGGCCTGGACCGCATCCAGCCCAAGGACATGCACATCACCATTATCGAGGCGGGCCCGCGCGTGTTGCCGGCACTGCCAGAGCGCATCAGCGTGCCGGTGCACAAGACCCTGGAAAAGCTCGGGGTGAAGGTGATGACCAATGCCGCCGTCAGTGAAGTGACCGAGGATGGCTTGAAAACCAAGGACGGTGAAGTGATCCAGGCCAGCCTGAAGGTGTGGGCGGCCGGTATCCGTGCGCCGGGTTTCCTCAAGGACATCGATGGCCTGGAAACCAACCGTATCAACCAGCTGGTGGTGCGCCCTACCCTGCAGACCACGCGCGACGACAATATCTTTGCCTTTGGTGACTGCGCCGCCTGCCCGCAACCGGGTAGCGACCGCAACGTGCCGCCACGTGCCCAAGCGGCGCATCAGCAGGCTTCGATGCTGGCGCAGAGTTTGAAGGCGCGGCTGGAGAACAAGGCGCTGCCGACCTATGAGTACAAGGACTACGGTTCGCTGGTGTCGCTGTCGCGCTTCTCGGCGGTGGGCAACCTGATGGGTAACCTGATGGGCAGCGTGAAGCTGGAGGGCTGGCTGGCGCGGATGTTCTACGTGTCGCTGTACCGGATGCACCAGATGGCGTTGTACGGGTTCTTCCGTACGGCGTTGATGATGCTGGGTAGCAAGATTGGCCGGGGTACCGAGCCTAGGTTGAAGTTGCACTGACACTGAAGATTGCTGGGGGCGCTTTGCGCCCCTTTCGCGACACAAGGCCGCTCCTACAAAAGACCGCGCAATATCTGCTTGCTGTAGGAGCGGCCTTGTGTCGCGATGGCCTGCAACGCAGGCCCAAAATTCTGGCAAAAAAAAGGGCATCTCATGCGAGATGCCCTTTTTTTCATGGTGGGTCGTGTAGGATTCGAACCTACGACCAATTGGTTAAAAGCCAACTGCTCTACCAACTGAGCTAACGACCCGGAAATGGTCGGGGTGAGGGGATTCGAACTCCTGACATCCTGCTCCCAAAGCAGGCGCGCTACCGGACTGCGCTACACCCCGTGATACTTAAAGAAAAAGGGCATCTCGCTTGAGATGCCCTTTTTACATGGTGGGTCGTGTAGGATTCGAACCTACGACCAATTGGTTAAAAGCCAACTGCTCTACCAACTGAGCTAACGACCCGGAAAATGGTCGGGGTGAGGGGATTCGAACTCCTGACATCCTGCTCCCAAAGCAGGCGCGCTACCGGACTGCGCTACACCCCGAGATTGGCTCCGCGACCTGGACTCGAACCAGGGACCCAATGATTAACAGTCATTTGCTCTACCGACTGAGCTATCGCGGAACTGAACTTCGGTACATCTTTACAGCTTCGAAGCTTGTGTTAGCTTCGGTCTCTTTGGCTACCCGCTTTCGCGTTGTCGCTGCTGAGGCCGGCTATTCTACATTCTTCGTTTTGCTTGTCAACCACTTTTTTTCATTCAACTTACTGATTTGTAAGTTGTTTTGCGGTCACCGATGTTGCTGGTGATTCGCTTAGTGCCTGACAACGCGGCGTATATTAGGGGCACTCGTTTTTAGATGCAAGCAGAAATTTCAAAAATTTCAGCTAGTTATACGGGAAGCCGGAAAGGCCCGGATTTGCTGGGGCTGTGAGGGCCTCTTCGCGGGCCTGCCCGCTCCCACAGGTACGGCACAGGCAAAAAAAGCCCCGCAGATGCGGGGCTCATGGTGAAACAGATCAGGCGAAGACGATTTCGTCGCCCTCCACCTTGGCGGTAATCGCCGTCCCCGGCATGAACTTGCCTGCCAGGATCAACTGCGCCAACGGGTTTTCGATCCAGCGCTGGATCGCCCGCTTCAGCGGCCGTGCGCCATACACCGGGTCGTAACCCACGGCAATCAGCTTGTCCAACGCCTCCGGGCTCAAGCTCAGCGACAGTTCGCGCTCCAGCAGGCGGCTGCGCAGGCGGCCCAGCTGGATTTCGGTAATGCCGGCAATCTGCTCGCGGCCCAATGGCTCGAACACCACCACTTCGTCGATACGGTTGATGAACTCCGGACGGAAGTGCGAACCCACCGCATCCATCACCGCCGCACGCTGTGCCTCGCGATCACCCACCAGTTCCTGGATCTGCGCCGAGCCCAGGTTGGAGGTCATCACGATCACGGTGTTGCGGAAGTCCACGGTGCGCCCGTGGCTGTCGGTCAGGCGGCCGTCTTCCAGCACCTGCAGCAGCACGTTGAACACATCCGGGTGGGCCTTCTCCACCTCGTCCAGCAGCACCACCGAGTATGGCTTGCGCCGTACTGCCTCGGTCAGGTAACCGCCCTCTTCATACCCTACATAGCCTGGTGGGGCACCGATCAGGCGAGCCACGGAATGCTTCTCCATGAACTCGGACATGTCGATGCGCACCATCGCCTCTTCGGTGTCGAACAGGAACTCGGCCAGCGCCTTGCACAGCTCGGTCTTGCCCACCCCGGTCGGGCCAAGGAACAGGAACGAGCCACTCGGCCGGTTCGGGTCGGACAGCCCGGCACGCGAACGGCGCACGGCGTTGGCCACCGCGGTTACCGCCTCGCCCTGGCCGATCACGCGCTGGTGCAGCAGCTCTTCCATCTTCAGCAGCTTTTCACGCTCGCCTTCGAGCATCTTGGCCACCGGGATACCGGTCCACTTCGACACCACTTCGGCAATTTCTTCCTCGGTGACCTTGTTGCGCAGCAACTGGTTTTCGGTCTTGCCGTGCTGGTCGACCATCTGCAGGCTGCGCTCCAGGTCCGGGATCACCCCGTACTGCAGCTCGGCCATGCGGCTCAGGTCGCCTTTGCGACGGGCGGTCTCCAGTTCCTGGCGGGCCTGCTCGATCTTTTGCTGGATCTGCGCCGAGCCCTGCACCTCGGCCTTCTCGGAGGCCCAGATTTCTTCCAGGTCGGCGTATTCACGCTCCAACCGGTCGATTTCCTCGGTCAGCTTCTCCAGACGTTTTTTCGCCGCTTCGTCTTCTTCCTTCTTCAGCGCCTGCGATTCCACCTTCAGCTGGATCAGGCGACGGTCGAGGCGGTCGAGCACTTCCGGCTTGGAGTCGATCTCCATGCGGATGCGGCTGGCCGCTTCGTCGATCAGGTCGATGGCCTTGTCCGGCAGCTGGCGGTCGGTGATGTAACGATGGCTGAGCTTGGCCGCAGCAATGATGGCTCCGTCGGTGATGGCCACCTTGTGGTGCACTTCATAGCGCTCCTTCAGGCCACGCAGGATGGCGATGGTGTCTTCCTCGCTCGGCTCCTCGACCAGCACCTTCTGGAAGCGGCGTTCCAGGGCCGCGTCCTTTTCGATGAACTGGCGGTACTCGTTCAGCGTGGTGGCGCCAACGCAGTGCAGCTCGCCACGGGCCAGGGCCGGCTTGAGCATGTTGCCGGCATCCATGGCGCCCTCGCCTTTGCCGGCGCCGACCATGGTGTGCAGTTCGTCAATGAACAGGATGATCTGGCCTTCCTGCTTGGACAGCTCGTTCAGCAGGCCTTTGAGGCGCTCTTCGAACTCGCCGCGGTACTTGGCACCGGCAATCAGCGCGCCCATGTCCAGCGCCAGCAGGCGCTTGCCCTTGAGGCCGTCGGGCACTTCACCATTGATGATGCGCTGGGCCAGGCCTTCGGCGATGGCGGTCTTGCCTACGCCAGGCTCACCGATCAGCACCGGGTTGTTCTTGGTACGGCGTTGCAGCACCTGCACGGTACGGCGAATTTCGTCGTCACGGCCGATCACCGGGTCCAGCTTGCCTTCTTCGGCACGCTTGGTCAGGTCGACGGTGTACTTGTCCAGCGCCTGGCGCGATTCCTCGGCGTTGGCGTCGTTGACGGCCGCGCCGCCGCGCAGGTTGTTGATGGCATTTTCCAGGGCCTTCTTGGTCACGCCCTGGCTCAACAACAGCTTGCCGAGCTTGCTGTTCTCGTCCATGGCGGCCAGCAGCACCAGCTCGCTGGAAATGAACTGGTCACCCTTCTGCTGGGCCAGGCGGTCGGCCTGGTTGAGCAGGCGCGCCAGGTCCTGCGACATGTTCACGTCGCCGGTGGGGTTCTGGATTTTCGGCAGCTGGTCGAGTTCTTTCACCAGCGCCTGGCGCAGGCTGTTGATGTCGAAGCCTACCTGCATCAGCAGCGGCTTGATCGAACCGCCCTGCTGCTCGAGCAGTGCCTGCAACAGGTGCACGGGCTCGATGGCAGGGTGGTCCATGCCAACGGCCAGGGATTGGGCATCGGATATTGCAAGCTGCAGCTTGCTGGTCAAACGGTCTATTCGCATGGGGTACCTTCCTTTAAAGGGCAGGTCGGAGCGATGGACAGCGCCTGTTTATGAAGAAACCTGCCTGAGATGACCTTATAGATAAGGCTGATTCTGGAAGATTCAAGCGTAGCGGGGTTGACCGGGGTCAACCTGTTGGATTCGTGCTGGGCCATTCGCGGGTGAACCCGCTCCCACAAGTACTGCTCCGCTCTCAGGGGCTGTGATTATCCTGTGGGAGCGGGTTCACCCGCGAAGAGGCCGGTGCAGGCTAGCGCGGCTCCAGCCACACCAGGGAAGCAAAGCGCCCACCCTGCGGGGTACGGCGATAGGAGAAGAACCGCTCATCGCTGACCGTGCACAAGCCACCGCCATGAACAGCAGTCACCCCACGCGCCGCCAAACGAATACGCGCCAGCTCATAGATATCGGCCATCAACTTGCCCGGCCGGGCACCATCGACAAAGGCTCTGGCCGCTTCCGGGTGCACCGCCGTAAAGGCATCGCGCACCTCCAGCCCCACTTCGAACGCCTGCGGGCCAATCGCCGGCCCCAACCACACCAGCACCTCCTCGGGCGGCAGTGCCAGGCGATCCAAGGTGGCCTCCAGCACACCACCGGCAAGCCCGCGCCAGCCAGCATGCGCCGCGGCCACGCGGGTACCGGCCCGGTCGCAGAACAGCGCAGGCAGGCAATCGGCAGTCATCACGGTGCAGGCAATGCCAGGCTGGTCAGTCCAGCTGGCGTCGGCCTCGGCCACCACGGCCGGGTCGGCATCCGCCACCACCAGCCCATGCACCTGCTTGAGCCAGGCCGGCTGGATAGCGAATTCGTCGCTCAGGCGACGACGGTTCTCGGCCACCGCGGCAGGGTCGTCCCCTACATGGTCACCAAGGTTGAAGGTTTCATAGGGCGGCAGGCTGACGCCGCCCTGGCGGGTGGTGACACAGGCGCGCACCGAGGCCGGGGCTGGCCAGTCGGGGAACAGCAGCGACTGCGTCAGGCCACTCATCCGACAAAGCTCTCGCGGTCCTGGTTCAGCAGCGACAGCAACCAGACGAAGTCATCCGGCAGCGGCGATTCCCACTTCATGACTTCACCGGTAATCGGGTGGGCCAATGCCAGGAAGCGCGCATGCAGTGCCTGGCGCGGGAAGGTTTTCACCGCCTCGACCATGGTCGGGCTGGCTGCCGGCGGAATGCGGAAGCGCCCGCCGTAGGTCTGGTCGCCGACCAACGGGAAGCCAACGTGAGCCATGTGCACGCGAATCTGGTGGGTACGGCCGGTTTCCAGCTTGACCCGCACGTGGGTGTGCGAGCGGAAGCGCTTGAGCACACGGTAGTGGCTGACCGCCGGCTTGCCGCCGTCGGTGACCGCCATGCGCTGGCGCATGCCGCCGTGGCGGCCGATCGGGGCATCGATCTTGCCGCCGGCAGTGACCACGCCAATCACAATGCACTCGTAGATGCGGCTGACCTTGCGCGCCTGCATCTGCTCGACCAGCCGGGTCTGTGCCTGCAAGGTCTTGGCCACCACCATCAGGCCGGTGGTGTCCTTGTCCAGGCGGTGGACGATACCGGCGCGCGGTACGTTGACGATGTCAGGCACGTGGTGCAGCAGTGCATTGAGCAAAGTCCCGCTGGCATGCCCGGCGGCCGGGTGCACAACCAGCCCGGCAGGCTTGTTGATCACCATGATATGGTCGTCTTCGTAGACGATATCCAGCTCGATATCTTCGGCGACCCACTCGCCCTGGGCCTCTTGCTCGGCCTCCAGGACAAGTTGCGAGCCACCATAGACGAGGTCTCGAGGGCGCACCACGGCACCATCGACCGTCAGGCGGCCTTCTTTGATCCACGAAGTCAGCCGGGAACGCGAGTACTCGGCGAACAATTGGGCGGCGACCTGGTCGAGGCGTTGACCGCCCAGTTCGGACGGGACCTCTGCGCTAAGTTGAATGATCTCGGACATGCTCGATTCGGCGGGCGCACAGCCTTTGGTTTCGGCTGCGAGCTTGTGGTTAAATACGACTTCTTTTGTCCCGGGGTTGGCCGGGGCGCTCATCATAACAGGACGGCACCGCCCAAGACAGCGGCCGTCAAAGGGACGCAAGCCGCCATGCAAGTGAAACACCTGCTGCTGATCGCCATCCTCGGGCTCACCGCGGCCTGTTCCTCCAATAAAGAAGTGATTGACGAGAACCTCAGCGAGGCCGAGCTGTATCAGCAGGCGCAAGCTGACCTGGACAACTCCAGCTACACCAGCGCCGTGAACAAGCTCAAGGCCCTGGAGTCGCGCTACCCGTTCGGCCGCTATGCCGACCAGGCGCAGCTCGAGCTGATCTACGCCAACTACAAGAACTCCGAGCCCGAGGCTGCCAAGTCGGCTGCCGAGCGCTTCATCCGCCTGCACCCGCAGCACCCGAACGTCGACTATGCCTACTACCTCAAGGGCCTGACCTCGTTCGACCAGGACCGTGGCCTGGTAGCGCGCTTCCTGCCGCTGGACATGACCAAGCGTGACCCGGGTGCTGCCCGCGACTCGTACAACGAGTTCGCCCAGCTGACCAGCCGCTTCCCCAACAGCCGCTACGCGCCCGACGCCAAGCAGCGCATGATCTACCTGCGCAACCTGCTGGCCTCGTACGAAATCCACGTGGCCGACTACTACCTGAGCCGCCAGGCCTATGTAGCCGCCGCCAACCGTGGCCGCTACGTGGTGGAGAACTTCCAGGAAACCCCATCGGTCGGCGACGGCCTGGCGGTGATGGTCGAGGCGTACCAGAAGATGCACCTGGACGAACTGGCCGCCACCAGCCTGGAAACCCTCAAGCTCAACTACCCGGACCACCCGAGCCTGGCAGATGGCGAGTTCCAGCCAAAGCAGACCGAGTCTGACGGCCGCGGCTGGCTGTCCAAGGCGACCCTGGGCCTGATCGAAACCGACACCCCGCTGCCGCCGGGTGAAACCCGCGCCAACCAGGACGTGGTCAAGCAGTTCCAGGACGCGCGTGACGAGATGCCGCGTGAGCTGCTGCCGACTGACGAAAACGGTGACCCGATCGTGCCGGAAGGGCCGAAGGAAGCCGAGAAAGACCGCTCCTGGTTCAGCTACATGACCTTTGGTCTGTTCGACTGATACGCAGCGGTACATGAAAGGGAGGCTTGGGCCTCCCTTTTTTATTGGCCGCGTCCTAGACTGTCGGCTTCTTCAACCGACAAGCTGGACACCATGGTTCGCCTACTTTTCTGGATCGCCCTGATCGCCGCCGCGTTCTGGCTGTGGCGCAAGTTCAAAGCCAGCCAACAGTCGCACCCCGAGGCGAAGCTCGATGCGCCGCTGAAGATGGTGCGCTGCGCCCATTGCGGCGTACACCTGCCCAATGACCGGGCGCTGCAGCAGGGCAACGAGTGGTATTGCAGCCAGGCGCACCTGCAGCAAGGGCCGGGGCAATCCCGCTAGAAACTGGGGCTGCTTTGCAGCCCTTTCGCGACACAAGGCCGCTCCTACAGGGAGTACGAGGCCCCTGTAGGAGCGGCCTTGTGTCGCGAAAGGGCCGCAACGCGGCCCCGGCAATCTCAGCTCAACCGCCCGGCTGGCGCATACGGCGCCGGGTCAATGATCGGCTCTGCCCCGGTCAACAGGTCGGTAAACAGCTGGCACGAAGCCGGCGCCAGCACCAGCCCGTTGCGGTAATGCCCGCAGTTCAACCACAGCCCCGCATGCCCCGGCACCGGCCCGATGTACGGAATACCTTCCGGCGACCCCGGCCGCAGCCCGGCCCAATGCGCCACCACCGTGGCCCCCTCGAGCTCAGGCAGCAACTCCACCGCCGAGGCCTTCAGGCTCTCCAACGCCTCCTCGGTCGGGGTCTTGTCGTACCCGGCATGCTCCAGCGTGCTACCCACCAGAATATGCCCGTCGCGCCGCGGGATCGCATAGCGCCCCTTGGCCAACACCATGCTCGGCAGGAAGTCTTCGGCACATTTGAACAAAATCATCTGGCCCTTCACCGGCTCCACCGGCAATTCCAGGCCGAGCGTACGCAGCAGGTCGCCACTCCAGGCGCCGGCACTGAGTACCACCTCATCCGCCGCCAGCACGCCGTCTGCCGTCTGCACACCGGTCACGCGACCGCCTTGCTCGGCGAAGCCGGTAATCTGGCAGTGCTCACGCAAAGTCACGTTGGGCAACGCCAGCAACGCCGCCTTGAGCGACTTCACCAGGCGCGGGTTGCGCACGTTGGCCACGCCGGCCATGTAGATGGCACGCTTGAAGCCCGGGCCCAGCACCGGCACCGCGTCATAGGCCGCCGAGATATCCACGGCACTCAGCGGCCGCTGCTCACGCTCGGCCCAGGCCAGCGCTTCGGCCTCGTCGTCCAGGTCGAGCCAGTACAGGCCGGTAGTGTGCACTTCGGGGTCGACGCCGGTGCTGGCGAACAAACGCTCGCCCAGCTGTGGATAAAAGTCTTGCGACCAGTGTGCCAAGGCGGTCACGGCAGGGCTGTAGCGCCACGGGTACAGCGGCGAGACGATGCCACCGCCGGCCCAGGACGACTCACGGCCGACCTCACCCTGATCACACACCACCACCTGCCCGACCTTCGCCGCCAGGTTGAATGCCGTCAGCAGGCCGATCACCCCGCCACCGACCACCACTACTTGCTTGCTCATCTGTCGATCCAACACCTGAAGTAAATCCGCGATGCACCGGGCATCATTCAACCTTCAGCTTCCCCAGCAGTGCACGCTGCCTTCGACGGCACCCGGATTGCGCTGCACGCCGGCCTGGTCGAGCTGGAAATCGCCACAGCGGTCCTGCGCCATCAGCCCGCTCGGTAGCCGCCGGGCGCGCAGCGTGAAGGTGTCGCTGTCGCGCTGGGCCTGCAGGCTGTAATAGCGGGTACCGTCGGGCAAGGCCGGGTCGCCCTCGGCGTATTGGCCAGTGCGTACGCGGTGGCGCTCCAGGCGCAGGGCAGCATCATGCAGCAGGCCAACCACTTCGCTGCGTGCGGCTCGCCGTAGCTGGTCGCTGTAACTGGGGTAGGCAATGGCTGCCAGAATGCCGGTCACGGCCAGCACAATCAACAACTCGATCAGGCTCAAGCCTTGCTGCATGTCAGTCTCCTCGCAATCTCTGGCGCCAGGCAATGCGCCGGGTCGTGTCCTCGCCCATGGCATAGACCGCTTCCAGCACATGCCGTGACTGGGTTTGCAGGCTGACGGCGGTGACGCGGTACAGGGTGACCTGCTGCCCTTCCGGCATATGCGCCGCGTGTTCGCTGGTACCCAGATTCTGCAAATGGAAATAGCCGGTTGGCGTGCGCTGCCACTGCCCGCTCAGGTCATGCGGTCGAGCGGGTGGCGGGCACGCCTCGCAAGGGTCGGGGGGATCCCGCTCGAGCTCGCCTGCCCCTGCCAGCAGCGTGGCCTCGGCCTGCTCCAGCGCCAGCAGGCCTTCGCTCAGATAGCCGGTCATTCGCGTTTGCGCCAGCGCATCACGCAGGGCCGACGCCGCAAGCAGCCCCAGCAGCATGCTCAAGACCAGGGCCAATAACAGGACTATGCCACGCTGACGACTCATGAAGCCGGCACCGGGTTGCGGACTGCGACGCTCAGTTCATGGTGCTGTTCAAGTTCGAGCGTGGGTTCGTAAAGCGTCAGGGCAATGTCCACCCGCTCCCCCTGTGCCATTTGCACACGCTGCAAACGCATTGACCGCACATTTTCAACCAGCGGCTGGAATGTGCTGTTTTTGCGTTTGAATCTCAGCGTATTGCCCTCGAGTTGGTAGACATATCTGCTGATGGGGTGAACCTGTGGGTAGCCCTCCTTCAACTCATCGTCCACAGACACTTTGCTAGTACAGTCCGTGTGCAGGAACCACTGCGGCCCACCGGCTTGCCCAGGTAACTCCGCCACGACCAGGCTAAGGGTGGATGCTTCGACTTCCATCGGCCGGGCGAATGCGTGCTCTGCGCTCGAACTGCCGAAGTGCTTTGGCTGCAGTCGCAAGCAGCCGAACATCCCGGTCATGCGGATATCCTGGGCCATTCGCAGCAATGCCAGGCGAGCCTCATCCTGCATGCGCACTGCCGTGCTTTGCAGCCGCCAAGTATGGTGGGCCGAGGCGAATAGCTGGCTGGCCGCCACCAACAGCAGCAACCCGATGGTCAGCGCCAGCATCAGCTCAAGCAAGCCGAAACCACGCTGGGCGCGGCTCATGGCCGCCCCCTTTCATGGTCACTGTGCGCCGCCATTGCCGCCTGCCCATCGCGGCGCGCGTCCTCCGCTGCCTGCAATGCCTGCAGTTGCAGGCCTGCCGCTGCGAACATACCCACGGCCACCACACCCACCGCCAACAACACTTCCAGAAGCGTCATGCCCTGTTGTCTTGCGTGCATCCCTGCACCTCCTGCGACTTTTCCTGCAAATGCATTGAACCCGGGCGACTGGACCGCCGGTCCAACGACCGTGAAGCTACAGCCAAGCACTTCCAGGGAGGAATGCACGGTGAAGCAACGAGGTGTAACACTGATACAAATGTTGTCGGCCCTGGCGGTGGCCGTATTGCTGACACAGCTCGGCATGCCGGCCTACGCCAGATTGAGCGACGACCTACACAGGGCGGCAGCTGCGCGAGACCTGGCGCAGGCGCTGCGCAGTGCGCGCAGCCATGCCATGTTGCAAAACCAGCCGGTGTTGGTGCAGGCGTTGGACGGCAATTGGGGGAATGGTTGGCGGGTGATGCTGGAGCATAACCATCAGGTGCTGCGTGAGCAGCGTCTTTCACGGCCGCTGAAGATCACGAGCAATCGCGGTGAGCAGCTGAAATTCAGTGCGCAAGGGGTTCCGCTTGGGGCAACCAGTAATTGGTTAGGTTCAACGATGGAGATTTGCGAGCGCTTGACCGCAACTAGCCAGTATCAAGTGGTGATGGCATCGACTGGCAGGGTCAAGGTAAAGATGGGTGAGCCAAAAGACTCCCGATGCAAAGACACCACTAGCAGATCAGCGCGGTCAATGTAGGAGCGGCCTTGTGTCGCGAACGGGCCGCAAAGCGGCCCCGGCAATATCAGCTCTAAGGCTGAAATCCTGGGGCTGCTTTGCAGCCCGTTCGCGACACAAGGCCGCTCCTACATGGGGATCGCGCAAACTGCGGTCAGATCAGTGACCGAACCCGCAGCTCCTTGGGCATGGAGAAGGTGATGTTCTCTTCCCGCCCATCCAGCTCTTCAGCACCGCTGGCGCCCCAAGCCTTGAGCTGCTCGATCACACCACGCACCAGCACTTCGGGGGCCGAAGCACCGGCGGTGATGCCGACCCGCGCCTTCTGCTCGAACCAGCCACGCTGCAGGTCCTCGGCACCGTCGATCAGGTAGGCCGGGGTGCCCATGCGCTCGGCCAGCTCGCGCAGGCGGTTGGAGTTGGAGCTGTTCGGGCTGCCGACCACCAGTACCACGTCGCACTCGTCCGCCAGTTGCTTGACCGCGTCCTGGCGGTTCTGGGTGGCGTAGCAGATGTCGTCCTTGCGCGGGCCGCCAATGTTCGGGAAGCGCGCACGCAGGGCGTCGATGACGCGGCTGGTGTCGTCCATCGACAGCGTGGTCTGGGTGACGAACGCCAGGTGGTCCGGGTCCTTCACCTGCAGGTTGGCAACATCCTCCTCGTCTTCGACGAGGTAGATGGCGCCACCGTTGCTGGCGTCGTACTGGCCCATGGTGCCTTCGACTTCCGGGTGCCCTTCGTGGCCGATGAGGATGCACTCACGGCCGTCGCGGCTGTACTTGGCCACTTCGATGTGCACCTTGGTCACCAGCGGGCAGGTGGCATCGAACACTTTCAGGCCACGGCCAGCGGCTTCCTGGCGCACGGCCTGGGAAACACCGTGGGCGCTGAAGATGACGATGACATCGTCCGGTACCTGGTCCAGCTCTTCGACGAAGATGGCGCCGCGGTTGCGCAGGTCTTCCACCACGAACTTGTTGTGCACCACTTCGTGACGCACATAGATCGGCGGGCCGAAGACTTCCAGCGCGCGGTTGACGATCTCGATCGCCCGGTCGACCCCCGCGCAGAAGCCGCGAGGGTTGGCGAGTTTGATTTGCATGCTCGGCTCCAGGCTTACAGGGCCTTCACCTCGAGGATCTCCACCTCGAAGGTCAGGGTCTTGCCAGCCAATGGGTGATTGAAGTCGATGGTCACCTGGTCGTCATCGAACGCTTTGACCACACCTGGCAGCTCGGTGTTGGCGGCGTCGTTGAAGATGATCAACAGCCCTTCGGACAACTCCATGCCCTCGAACTGGGACCGCGGCATGACTTGCACGTTCTGCGGGTTGGGCTGACCGAAGGCGTTCTCCGGGGCCACCACGACGGTACGCTTGTCACCGCCCTTGAAGCCGAACAGCGCGTTCTCGAAACCTGGCAGCAGGTTGCCATCGCCAACCTTGAAGGTGGCCGGGGCCTTGTCGAACGTGCTGTCGACGGTGTCGCCGTTTTCCAGGTGCAGCGCGAAGTGCAGGGTGACTTCGGTGTTCTGGCCGATACGGGTGTCAGTCATGGACCGGATCCTCGGACTTCTTGCTCTTGAACATATCCAGCGCCAGCATCACCGCACCAACGGTAATGGCGCTGTCGGCCAGGTTGAAGGCCGGGAAGTAATGGCGGTTCTGCCAGTGCACCAGGATGAAGTCGACCACATGGCCGAGCACGACGCGGTCGTACAGGTTGCCGATCGCGCCACCCAGCACCAGCGCCAACGCCACGGCCAGCCAGGTCTCGTTGCGCCCCAGGCGCTTGAGCCACACCACCAGCACGGCACTGACCACCACGGCGATCAGGGCGAACAGCCAGCGCTGCCAGCCGGAGCTTTCCGCCAGGAAGCTGAACGCCGCGCCGGTGTTGTAGGCCAGGGTCCAGCTGAAGTAGTCAGGGATGACGACAACCTGCTGATACATGGTCAGGGCATTGTTGAAATACAGCTTGGTGGCCTGGTCGAGGACCAGTACCACCAGGCTCAGCCAAAGCCATGCAAGGCGCCCGAAGCGCCCCGCTGCAGGGTTAGGCATAGTGGCGCACCTCGCCGGAACCGCTCAGGTTGTCGACGCAACGGCCGCAGATTTCCGGGTGCTCCGGGTGGCTGCCGACGTCGGCGCGGAAGTGCCAGCAACGGCCGCACTTGGCGTGGCCGGACTTGACCACTTGCAGCTTGAGGCCTTCGACTTCGGTGGCCACGGCTTCGGCCGGCGCCTGCACGAACGGCACCACGCTGGCAGCCGAGGTGATCAGCACGAAGCGCAGTTCGTCGCCCAGCTTGCCCAGGTCGGCGCTCAGGCCTTCGTCGGCGTACAGGGTGACTTCAGCCTGCAGGTTGCCGCCGATGACCTTGGCGGTACGCTGGTTTTCCAGCTCCTTGTTGACCGATGCCTTGACGGCCATCACGCGGTCCCAGTAGGCGCGGTCCAGTTCGGTGCCTTCCGGCAGCTCGCTCAGGCCTTGGTACCAGCCGTTGAGCATTACCGACTCGTTGCGCTCGCCTGGCAGATACTGCCAGATTTCGTCGGCGGTAAACGCCAGGATCGGCGCGATCCAGCGCACCAGCGCCTCGCTGATGTGGTACAGCGCGGTCTGGCAGGAACGGCGGGCGACACTGTTGGCGCCGGTGGTGTACTGGCGGTCCTTGATGATGTCGAGGTAGAAGCCGCCCAGCTCCTGCACGCAGAAGTTGTGCACCTTGGAGTAGACGTTCCAGAAACGGTACTCGCTGTAGTGCTCTTCCAGCTCGCGTTGCAGCAGCAGGGTGCGGTCTACGGCCCAGCGGTCCAGCGCCAGCATGTCTTCCGGGGCCAGCAGGTCGCGGGCCGGGTCGAAGCCGGACAGGTTGGAGAGCAGGAAGCGTGCAGTGTTGCGGATACGGCGGTAGGCGTCGGCGCTGCGCTGCAGGATCTGCTCGGAAACGGCCATTTCACCGGAATAGTCGGTAGCGGCAACCCACAGGCGCAGGATATCGGCACCCAGGGTGTTGTTGACCTTCTCCGGCTCGATGGTGTTGCCCAGCGACTTGGACATCTTGCGGCCGTTCTCGTCCACGGTGAAGCCGTGGGTCAGCAGCTCGCGGTACGGCGCGTGGCCGTCGATGGCGCAACCGGTCAGCAACGACGAGTGGAACCAGCCGCGGTGCTGGTCGGAACCTTCCAGGTACAGGTCGGCACGCGGGCCGGTGGCGTGGCCGATGTCATGCGAGCCACGCAGCACGTGCCAGTGGGTGGTACCCGAGTCGAACCACACGTCCAGGGTGTCGGTGATCTTGTCGTACTGCTCGGCTTCAGCGCCCAGCAGTTCGGCGGCGTCCAGCTTGAACCAGGCCTCGATGCCTTCCTGTTCGACGCGCTTGGCCACTGCTTCCATCAGCTCGACGGTGCGTGGGTGCAGCTCGCCTGTCTGCTTGTGCAGGAAGAACGGGATCGGCACGCCCCAGTTGCGCTGACGCGAGATGCACCAGTCCGGGCGGTTGGCGATCATCGAATGCAGGCGCGCCTGGCCCCAGGCCGGCACGAACTTGGTGTCCTCGATGGCTTTCAGTGCACGCTCACGCAGCGGCTCGCCGGTGGTCGGCTGCTTGTCCATACCCACGAACCACTGCGCGGTGGCGCGGTAGATCAGCGGGGTCTTGTGGCGCCAGCAGTGCATGTAGCTGTGGCTGATGGTTTCGGTGTGCATCAGCGCACCGACTTCGCTCAGCTTCTCGACGATGGCCGGGTTGGCCTTCCAGATGAACTGGCCGCCGAAGAATGGCAGCGAGTCGACGTACACGCCGTTGCTCTGCACCGGGGTGAGGATGTCGTCGTTGACCATGCCGTAGCGCTTGCAGGTGACGAAGTCGTCTTCACCGTAGGCTGGCGAGGAGTGCACCACCCCGGTACCGGCGCCCAGTTCGACGTAGTCGGCCAGGTAGACTGGCGACAGGCGGTCGTAGAACGGGTGGCGGAAGTTGATCAGTTCCAGCGCCGAACCCTGGGCGGTGGCGATGACCGAGCCTTCCAGGCTGTAGCGCTTGAGGCACGACTCCACCAGCTCTTCGGCCAGTACCAGCAGACGCTCGCCGGTGTCGACCAGGGCGTACTTGAACTCCGGGTGGATGTTCAGCGCCTGGTTGGCCGGGATGGTCCACGGGGTGGTGGTCCAGATCACGATGGCGGCCGGCTTGGCCAGCGAAGCCAGGCCGAAGGCGGCAGCCAGCTTGGCCTCGTCGGCAACCGGGAAGGCAACGTCGATGGTCTGCGATTTCTTGTCGGCGTACTCGACTTCGGCCTCGGCCAGGGCCGAACCGCAATCGAAGCACCAGTTCACCGGCTTCAGGCCCTTGAACACGAAGCCTTGCTTGACCATCTCGGCCAGGGCGCGGATTTCGCCGGCCTCGTTGGCGAAGTTCATGGTCTTGTACGGGTTGTCCCAGTCACCCAGCACGCCCAGGCGGATGAACTCGGTCTTCTGCCCTTCGATCTGCTCGGCGGCGTACTCGCGGCACAGCTCGCGGGTGCGGTCGGCGGACAGGTGCTTGCCGTGGGTGACCTCGACCTTGTGCTCGATCGGCAGGCCATGGCAGTCCCAGCCTGGCACGTACGGCGCATCGAAGCCGGCCAGGGTCTTGGAACGGACGATCATGTCCTTGAGGATCTTGTTCAGCGCATGACCGATGTGAATCTTGCCGTTGGCATAGGGCGGGCCGTCGTGCAGGACGAACTTGGGACGATCCTTGCCAATTTCGCGCAGCTTCTGGTACAGGCCAATGCTGTCCCAGCGCTGCAGGATCTGCGGTTCGCGCTGAGGCAGGCCGGCCTTCATGGGGAAGGCGGTGTCCGGAAGGTTAAGCGTGGCTTTGTAGTCGGTCATTTCAGGCTCTTCGTTAACGGTTGAGCGTGCCAATGTGCACGTGCGGCGGCGATATCCGCATCGATCGCCGACTTCAGCGCCTCCAGGGAGGCGAATCGCTGCTCTTCACGCAGCTTGTGGTGGAACTCCACCGTCAGGCGCCGGCCGTAAAGGTCGCCGGCATAGTCCAGCAGATGAATCTCCAGGTGCGGGCGCCCGTCACCGGCAACGGTGGGGCGCACGCCGATATTGCCGACACCCGGCCAGGCCTTGCCGTCGATTTCGATGCTGGCCAGGTAGACCCCGGACAGCGGCACGCGGCGGCGCTTGAGCTGGATGTTGGCGGTAGGTGTGCCGAGCTGGCGGGCCAGCTTCTGGCCATGCAACACGCGGCCGCTGATGCGGTACGGGCGGCCCAACAGGTGCTCGGCCAGCTCGAAGTTGCCTTCGGACAGGGCCTTGCGCACTTCGGTGCTGCTGACCCGCAGGCCGTCCTGAATCACCGTGTTGGCAGCCTCGACGGTGAAGCCGTACTGCTTGCCGGCCTCGACCAGGAAGGCGAAGTCGCCAGCGCGGTCGCAGCCGAAGCGGAAGTCATCGCCCACTTCGAGGTGGCGTACACCCAGGCCGTCGACCAGGATGGCCTTGACGAAGGCATCGGCACTGAGCTTGCTCAGGCGCTGGTTGAATGCCAGGCACAGCACCCGGTCGATACCCTCGGCCGCCAGCAGCTCGATCTTGTCGCGCAGGCGGGCCAGGCGGGCCGGCGCGGTGTCGGGGGCGAAGTACTCGCGTGGTTGCGGTTCGAAGATCACCACGCAGGTCGGCAGGCCCAAGGCCTGGCCGCGCTCGCGCAGGCGCGCCAGGATCGCCTGGTGGCCGCGGTGAACCCCGTCGAAGTTGCCAATGGTGGCGACACAGCCCCGGTGCTCGGGGCGCAGGTTGTGAAGACCTCGAACCAGCTGCATAACGCGCTTCTTGCTCATAAAGTGGCCGATTATAACCACACCCGGGCGCCGGTGACAGGCAGCAGCGCCCAAGGGCGGCGTGGAATGCGAAAAACCGACGCCTGACCCGCCCGCTGCCTTAGTGCAAGGCCTTGCGGGCGAAATGCCGAGGCCGGAAGCCGCACAGGTACAGGCAGCCGAAATAGGTCACGATGCCCGCCAGTACCAGAGCCCCCAGGCGCACCAGGCGCTCGAGCATGTTGCCCTGCTCCCAGGCCGGCAGGTAATGCATGCCGGCCAGCAATACCGCCGACATCAGCCCCACCGCCAGCACCAGCTTGAGCAGGAACATCGCCCAGCCTGGCTGCGGCTGGAACAGCTGCTGGCTGCGCAGCTTCCAGAACAGCAGGCCGGCGTTCAGGCAGGCCCCCAGGCTGATCGCCAGGGCCAGGCCGGCATGCGCGAGCGGGCCGATCAGGGCCAGGTTGAACAGTTGGGTGCAGACCAGGGTGAATACCGCGATCTTCACCGGTGTACGGATATTCTGCTGCGCATAGAAGCCGGGTGCCAGTACCTTGACCAGAATGATCGCCAGCAAGCCCACGGAATAGGCGATCAGCGCCTTCTGGGTCATGGCTGCGTCGACGGCAGTGAACTTGCCGTACTGGAACAGCGCCACGGTCAGTGGCTCGGCGAGGATGGCCAGGGCCAGGGTGCATGGCAGCACCAGCAGGAAGCACAGGCGCAGGCCCCAGTCGAGGATCCGCGAGTATTCCTCGCGGTCCTTGTTGGCGTAGGTCTTGGCCAGCGTGGGCAGCAATATGGTGCCCAGGGCCACCCCCAGCACGCCGGAAGGCAGCTCCATGAGGCGGTCGGCGTAATACATCCACGACACCGAACCGGCCACCAGGAAGGAGGCGAAGATGGTGTTGATGATCAGCGAGATCTGGCTCACCGACACCCCGAGGATCGCCGGCAGCATCTGCTTGAGCACCCGCCACACGCCGGCATCACGCAGGTTCAGGCGTGGCAGCACGAGCATGCCGATCTTCTTCAGCGCTGGCAGCTGGTACAGCAACTGCGCCAGGCCGCCCGCCAGCACGCCCCAGGCCAGGGCCATGATCGGCGGGTCGAAATACGGCGTGAGCAGCGCGGCGAAGGCAATCATCGCCACGTTCAGCAGGGTCGGGGTAAAGGCCGGCACCGAGAAACGGTTCCAGGTATTGAGGATCGCCCCGGCCAGGGACGACAGCGAGATCAGCAATATATAAGGAAAAGTCACCCGCAACAGGGCGGTGGTCAATTCGTATTTTTCGGCACTGTCGACAAAGCCTGGTGCGGTCGCCCACACCACCCACGGTGCCGCCAGGATGCCAATGGCGGTCACCAGCGCCAGAACCAGAGTCAGCAGGCCACTGACATAGGCAACGAAGGTGCGGGTCGCCTCCTCGCCTTGCTGGGTCTTGTATTCGGCCAGGATCGGCACGAAGGCCTGGGAAAACGCACCCTCGGCGAAGATGCGCCGCAGCAGGTTGGGCAGCTTGAAGGCGATGAAGAAGGCATCGGTGGCGATGCCGGCACCGAAAACACGCGCCAGGATGGTGTCGCGGACAAAGCCCAGCACCCGCGAAATCATGGTGATCGAGCTTACCGCAGCCAGGGATTTGAGCAGGTTCATCGAAAAGATTCACGCCAAGGGCAGAGGACGCTGCCAGACAGCGTCCGAATGTGCGATACTCCCGCGCCTTCGCAGGGGAGCCAAAAATTCCCGAGTTTACAGGTCGCGCAGCAGAAAGGAATATTTCCCTCTTGTTGGCGCACCGCTCGGCGGAACCTTGCAGGTGGCCTTGACATCCGTTCGACTGATCGGCATGATTCGCGGCCTATTTTGTTTGCTATTTACCTAAAGTCTTTCGAGGAGCTCGACGGTGGCCAACACACCTTCCGCCAAGAAACGTGCAAAACAGGCTGAGAAGCGTCGCAGCCACAACGCCAGCCTGCGTTCCATGGTCCGCACCTACATCAAGAATGTAGTCAAGGCCATCGACGCAAAAGACGCCGAAAAAGCGCAAGCCGCTTACGTTCTGGCTGTGCCTGTAATCGACCGTATGGCCGACAAGGGCATCATCCACAAGAACAAGGCTGCTCGTCACAAAGGCCGTCTGAATGGCCACATCAAGGCGCTGAAAGAAGCTGCAGCTGCCTAAGCGACGTGCTAGTCGAAAAACCGACCCTAGGGTCGGTTTTTTGTTGCCTGCGATTTGTGCACATCGCCGCCTCGCTGCTGCGACCTATGCAACATCGCCGATCCGCCTTTGTAGGAGCGGCCTTGTGTCGCGATCGGGCTGCGCAGCAGCCCCAGCAATATCAGCATCGACGCTGAAACCGAGGGGCTGCTGCGCAGCCCGATCGCGACACAAGGCCGCTCCTACAAAAAGCAGGGCCGTGTTTGCCCAGTGCTACTTCGCTATCTGTATCTTCGGCGCCCACTGCAGCCATTCATCCTCGGCCTTGTCGAACAAGGCGAACGTCTGCTGCGGCCGTGCCGGGTTGCCCATCTGCTCGCCATCCGGCGTGGCGAAGGCGATACCGCCGTCGATCATGGTCTCCACCGACTCGGTACGCACCGTAACCCCCTTGACCAGACCCCAGTCGAAACCGAAGCCGCTGCTGTTCCAGAAGCGACTACCGCTACGCACCAGGGCCGCATAGCGCGGTTCGATCAAGATATGGATCAACACACGGTCAGCGCTCTGGCCCAACTCGAAGCCCGTCACCTTGCCCACCGCAACCTCACGGTAGGTCACCGGCACGCCCGGCTTGATCGAGCCACGGCGCGGAGCGCTCAGCGTCAACGGCAGGCCGACTTCAGGCCCTGCCACCTGCGGGGCGTCGGCCAAGGCGATGAAATCGCGCTGTGGGCCACGGTCCTTGGCAGCCGGCTGCACTTCCAGGTACTGCCCGCCCACCAGGGTGTCGAGGTTCTGCGTGCGCACCAGGCCAAAGGCCGGCTTGACCACCCAGAACTGCGTACCGGCGCGGGCGATACGGTCCGCCACTTCGGTAATGCGCGCCCGCAGCAGCACCGCCTGCAAGTCATCGGTCAGGTCGACGCTCTCGACGCTGCCCACATCCAGGCCGCGGAAGCGTATCGCCGTGCCTGGCTTGAGGCCGTCGGCACGGTCCACGCGAATGGTGATCAACGTACCCGCGCGGTTGACCGCATCCTGGCTGTCATGCAGGCGGAAGCGTGGGATGTGTCGTTTGAGCGGCACATCAGGCCGTGGCGTATCGAACGCGATACCACCAGCCATCAGGGTCTGCAGTGATTCACTCTTGATCTTGATGCCCGACAGGCCCCCCGTCAGGGTGATGCCACTGACATTCCAGAAGCGCGACGAACCGTTGACCAGCTTTTCGTATTCCTTCTCGATATGCACACCGATCAGGATGCGATTGCTGTTGCGGGCGAACTGGTAGCTTTGCACGCTACCCACCTTCACCTGGCGGTACATGACCGGGCTACCGACTTCCAGCGAACCCAGGGTGTCTGCGAACAGCACCATGTGCAGGCCTGGTGCCTTGAGGTCGAGCGGCGGTGCCTTGGCGCGGGCTTCGAACTCACGCTCTGGCCGCGCACCCTTCTCACCAGGGCGAATGGCGATGTAGTTACCCTTGACCAGCGCTTCCAGGCCGGTGATACCCGCCAGGGAAATCGATGGTTTGACCACCCAGAACTGCGTGCCCTCGACCAGATAATCCTCGGCCAGCGGGTCCAGCGTAAGCTCGGCCGATGCACTGGCCAGGTTGTCTGCCATTGTCAGGGCTTTGAGCGAGCCCACCTGGATGCCCTTGTACATGACCGGTGTACGGCCCGCCTGCAGGCCCTCGTAATCGCTCAATTTCACCTTTACCCGGATGCCGGCCTGGGCCGCATCGAAGTCCTCATACAGACGGAACGGCAGGTTCGAGTCGGTGGGAGGGCTGTCCTTGCGGTGTTCCGGCGTGGCAAAGGCGATACCACCGGCAACAATGCTCGACAGCGATTCGCTACGCACTTTCACGCCCGAGAGCGAGGCATCGATGCTGACGCCGCTGGCATTCCAGAAACGCGTGTGCTTGCGCACCAGGCTGGCATAGGCCGGCTCGATGAAGACCTTGATCTCGACGGTGCTCTGGTCCTCGGACAGGCGATAGCTTTTGACCCGGCCAACCTGGATCTGCTTGTAGAACACCGGGCTGTCACGGTTGAGCGACCCCAGCCGCTCGGCCTTGAGGGTAAGGTGCAGGCCCGGCTCGGTGTCCGAAAGCGGCGGCGCCACCTTCAAGGCGGTAAAACGCTTGGTGCGCTCCCCCTCCCCCGGGCTGACGGCGATATAGTTGCCTGACACCAGGGTTTCAAGGCCGGAAATACCCGCCAGGCTGACGCTCGGCTTCACCAGCCAGAAACGCGTACCTTTGGTCAGATGAGGCTCGGCAGCCTTGTTCATCTCGATGGTGGCGATCACCCCTTGGTTCTCACCCTTGGCGTCGAGCACCAGGCTTTTGACCTTGCCAACCGGCATGCCCTTGTAGATCACCTCGGTCTTGTTGGCGACGATACCCTCGCCCGACTCGAAGCGAACCTCAATTTCCACGCCGGCATCACGGTAAGCCTGCCACGCAAGCCAGCCACCGATCATCAAGGCGATCAAAGGCAGGATCCATATGGCCGACCAGTTCGAGGCTGGGCGGGTTTTAGCCGTTGGCAGGTCACTCATGGTCGTCATCCGACTCCGTGTTATCCCAAATCAGTCGGGGATCGAAAGTTAAAGCGGCAAGCATTGTCAGGATCACCACAGTTGCAAAGGCGACAGCGCCCAGGTTGGCTTCGACACTGGCTATTCGGCCGAAATTCACCACCGCCACCAGGATGGCGATGACGAAGATATCGAGCATGGACCAGCGCCCAATGAATTCGATGAAGCGGTACATCAATATCCGTTGCCGCGCCGAAAGCGGCTGCCGGCGCTGAACGGAGTACAACAGCAAGCCGATGCCCACCAGTTTGAATGTGGGCACCAGGATACTGGCAATGAACACCACGGCAGCAATGGGCACCATGCCATGCTTGAGCAAGGTGATGACGCCGGACATGATCGTGTCGGGGCTGCCTTGGCCCAGGGTGCTCACGGTCATGATCGGCAGCATGTTGGCCGGGATGTACAGGATCGACGCGGCAATCAGCAGCGCCCAGGTGCGCGCGATGCTGTTCGGCCGACGGGCATGCACGATGGCACCGCAGCGTGTACAGGTTTGTGAAGTGCTGTCTGGCTGTTGCCTGTTCAGCTCGTGACACTCATTGCAGACAAGAATGCCTGCATCAATCGCCCGCATGCAGGTCCTCCCCTGATAGCGCACTCCAGATCTGGTGCGGTGACATCACCACCTCGAGCCACACCTGGATCAATAACAGGCTGATGAAGCAGAACAGCCCCAGGCCTACGGTCAGCTCGGCCAGGTCCACCAGCTTGACGATGGCCACCAGCACGCCCATGAAATAGACCTCGAGCATGCCCCAGTCACGCAAGTGGTGATAGATGCGGTAGAACAGCAGGCCGAAACTACGCCCCACGTTCAGGCGGATGCTCAGCAGCACGACCAGCTGACAGAGCAGTTTTGCCAGAGGGATGGCCATGCTGCACAGGAACACCACCACGGCCACGCCGCGCATTTCCGAGTTGTACAGGCCCAGCACGCCGCTCCAGACGGTATCGTCCGATGTCTGGCCAAGCAGGTGCAGCTGCATGATCGGCAGGAAATTGGCAGGCACAAACAGCAGCAAGGCGGTGAGTACCAGGGCCAGGCTGCGGTTGACCACATTGTGCCGATGGGCGTAGAGCTCGTAGCCGCAGCGCGGGCATTGGGCCTTCTCATCATGCTGGAGCACGGGCTTGCGCAGCAGCAGGTCGCATTCATGGCAGGCGACAAGCTGGTCCAGCGGCAACTGAGCCAAGGTTTCAGGTTCGACAGGATTGGGCATATAGCGCTTCTGAATAGGTGCGTGGGCCTATTCTAGTGTTCTGGCTCGAATTGTGGGAGGCAACATAACAGCGGGCCTGCGCGACCTTTGTAGGAGCGGCCTTGTGTCGCGATCGGGCGCGAAGCGGCCGTAAAGCCTGCATCCCGGGTCTCACAGGTAAACTGCGGCGCCTGGATTGCGGCCGCTGCGCGCCCGATCGCGACACAAGGCCGCTCCTACAGGGATCGCACAAGGCCGGGGATTCGCACAAGGTCGGAGGATTTGGGTGAGGCTTGGGGGTTTTAGGGCCAGAAAGACAAAACCCCTACCTGCATGTGCAGATAGGGGTTTTGCGAAATGAATCTTGACGATGACCTACTCTCACATGGGGAAACCCCACACTACCATCGGCGATGCATCGTTTCACTGCTGAGTTCGGGATGGGATCAGGTGGTTCCAATGCTCTATGGTCGTCAAGAAATTCTGTTGCCAGAATGTCCAGATGGACAGCCCAGCGAATTCGGATATGCGATATTTGTGATGTTGCGAACTTTCGGTTCTTTCGTCTTCACCACCACAATTTGGCTTTCGTGCGCAAATTGCTTGGGTGTTATATGGTCAAGCCTCACGGGCAATTAGTATTGGTTAGCTCAACGCCTCACAGCGCTTACACACCCAACCTATCAACGTCGTAGTCTTCGACGGCCCTTTAGGGGATTCAAGATCCCAGTGAGATCTCATCTTGAGGCAAGTTTCCCGCTTAGATGCTTTCAGCGGTTATCTCTTCCGAACATAGCTACCCGGCA